>NZ_JBHUEQ010000003.1:0-577929 GCF_042680945.1 Affinirhizobium helianthi
CAAACGCTCTACTGAAAAACAACCGAAAATGGGTCCCAAAGATGGCTTGATCAAAACGGATACTCTAGCGGTTGGCCGCAACGGAAACGCCCAACATATCCGGCAGGGTGTTCGGAGCCGCCTGCGCTGCACCAATGATCATTGGCAGCGGAACGGGTGCCTTCGGTTCTGCGGCAATGGTAAAGTTGCGCGGATTATTGAGGAAGGTGTTGATTGCTGCCGATACGCTGTTCTGCAGAGCAGGCATGTTCAACTGAGCCATCATGAGGGGCGCCATGCCCTTGAGCATCATGGCCATCTGCTCGCCTGACACGCCCTGTGTCTTTCCAGCATAATTGAGGGAGCGCTTGGTGATGCCATCATCATCGAAGCTGATCTTGGCACTGTTGAAGCTGAGCTGCTGAAGCAGGCCAAGCATGGCAAGGCCAGCCGCCTGCTGTGCCGCTTCCTTGTTTTCTGTCTGCTCCATCGCCTTTGTCGTTTCACGCAGAGATTTCAGAAACTGCATCGTATAGCCGGACACGCTGGCTTCGATGTTCAGACGCCCGATATTGGCAAAGTCGAATGCATATTCCGTCATGCTGATCGTGCCGGAGTCGATCTCCCAGGAGCCGACCATGCTGATATTGCCATCGATCTTGGTGAGCCCGAGGCTTTCAATGGTTTCCTTGGACTTCGGATCGTCAATGGTCGTAAGATCGACTGAAACGCCATCGATTGTTCCGTCGAAGCTGAGTGTCGAATCGTCTTCTGTCCGCTCCATCGAAAACGACGTTTCGCGAATGCCGAGGACCTGTTTACCCTCCACGGAAACGGTCATTGGCCCGGAGTGACCTTCTTCATAGGTCAAAAGCGAATCGATCGTGTCGCCGTTCACATCGCCGGGGATATAAAGCCCCGTCAGGTACATGTCTTTTGCGGTGAGTGTGGTTTTATCTTCCGTCAGATTGATGTCCTGAAACGAAGCCTTCTCGATGGTGTATCCGCCAGCATCGTCTTCCTCGACGCCGTTGAGCGTTACATCGCCAAGCTTCACGCGTGCATCGGGCGTTGCCCCTGCCTTTCCGACACTCATTCCCTTCAGGGTAACCGTGGAGCCATTCACATCAATGGAGCCAACGGCAATGTCGCCTTCCTGGAGATTGAAGCCGGCCGTCAACTTTTTCACGAGATCATTGCCGTCGAGGGCGAAGGCAGGAGAGGCCGCAAGCCAGAGGGCTGTGCCAGCAAAAAGGAACCGGGTGGATCGAATGTGCATCATCTAAAGTATCCTCCAGCGGCCCGCTGGGCCTGCTAAACTGTTTCCGGGTGAAGTTATATGCAGTGCCACGAAAAGGTCCATGGGGCCTTGCGCGTATAAGTTCAGATTTAGGCAGAGACGCGACCCGATTGGATGCCACACTCCTATGCAGGCGTGGTGTGCATCTTGCGTCATCCACAGGCTGCTTCCGGGCTTTTCTTGCCGGGAATCAGGCTTTCCGGTAGTCAAGAGGCATGGGAAAAAATCTGACACCTCCGCCCGGTGATGAAGGCGGCGACAACATCCTGCCGGTGGACCTTAAGGCGGCGCTCGAAGAGCGTTACCTCGCCTATGCGCTTTCCACCATCATGCATCGCGCTCTGCCGGATGTTCGCGATGGTTTGAAGCCGGTTCACCGCCGCATTATCCACGCCATGAGCGAAATGGGTATCCGGCCAAATTCCGCGTTCAAGAAATGCGCGCGTATCGTCGGTGATGTGATCGGTAAGTTCCACCCGCATGGCGACCAGTCGGTTTATGACGCATTGGTGCGTCTGGCGCAGGATTTCTCCCAGCGCTATCCCGTGGTCGACGGACAGGGCAATTTCGGCAATATCGACGGCGATAGTGCCGCCGCCTATCGTTACACCGAAGCACGCATGACGGATGTCGCGGCGCTGCTGCTGGAAGGTATCGATCAGGATGCCGTGGATTTTCGCCCCACCTACAACGAGGAAGATGAAGAGCCGGTCGTCCTGCCCGGCGCCTTTCCGAACCTGCTGGCCAATGGCGCATCCGGTATCGCTGTCGGCATGGCAACCTCGATCCCGCCGCACAATGCGCATGAGTTGTGCGATGCAGCGCTTCACCTGATCAAGCACCCGGACGCAACGGTCGAGAAGCTGGTGGAGTTCATCCCCGGCCCGGATTTCCCAACCGGCGGCATTATCATTGACGGTCGCGAGTCCATCATCGATGCCTACAAGACCGGTCGAGGCGGCTTCCGCGTTCGCGCCAAATGGGAAACGGAAGATCTTGGCCGTGGCGGCTATCAGATCGTCGTAACCGAGATACCGTTTCAGGTTCAGAAGTCGCGCCTGATCGAAAAGATCGCCGAACTGCTGATTGCCCGCAAGCTGCCGCTTCTGGAAGATGTGCGCGATGAATCCGCAGAGGATATTCGCGTGGTGCTGGTTCCCAAGAACCGCACGGTCGATGCCACGCTGCTGATGGAATCGCTGTTCCGCCTGACCGAGCTGGAAAGCCGTTTCCCGCTGAACATGAACGTTCTGTCCATGGGCCGCGTGCCGCAGGTCATGGCGCTCAATGATGTGCTGCTGGAGTGGCTGCAACACCGCAAGGAGGTGTTGATCCGTCGTTCGCAGTTCCGTCTGGCGGCCATCGAGCGGCGTCTGGAAATCCTGGGCGGCCTCTTGATCGCCTATCTGAACCTGGACGAAGTTATCCGCATCATCCGCGAGGAGGATGAGCCGAAGCCGGTGATGATCGCGAAGTGGGCGCTGACCGATATTCAGGCGGAAGCCATTCTGAACATGCGTTTGCGCAATTTGCGCAAGCTCGAGGAATTCGAAATTCGCAAGGAATTCGATGAGCTGACGCAGGAAAAGGCTGAAATCGATTCACTTCTGGCCTCGGATGCCAAGCAGTGGAAGGTTATCGAGCATGAAATTCAGGATGTTCGGAAGAACTTTGCCAAGGGTAAGGGCAAGCCCTTCGCACGCCTGACGCAGTTCGCCGATGCTCCGGCGGCCGATATCGAGGCCATTCAGCAGGCGATGATCGAGAAAGAACCGATCACGGTGGTCATCTCCCAGAAGGGTTGGATTCGTGCGCTCAAGGGGCACATCTCGGATACGTCCGGTCTGACCTTCAAGGAAGGCGATGCACTGAAACTGGCGTTCCCGGCGCAGACAACAGACAAATTGCTGCTGCTGACCACGGGCGGCAAGGCCTATACGCTGGGGGCCGACAAGCTGCCCGGCGGCCGCGGACATGGCGAGCCGATCCGCATCATGGTGGATATGGAGAACGATCAGGACGTGCTGACCGCCTTCGTGCATGATGCATCCCGCAAGCTGCTCCTGTCGTCCACCGTTGGCAATGGCTTCATCGTGGCGGAAACCGATCTTGTGGCCAATACCCGCAAGGGCAAGCAGGTTATGAATGTCGCCATGCCGGATGAGGCGAAGCTGGTGGTTCCTGTGTCTGGCGATCACGTGGCTGTGGTCGGAGAAAACCGGAAGCTTCTGGTGTTCCCGCTGGCACAGATCCCGGAAATGAGCAGAGGCAAGGGTGTGCGCCTGCAACGCTACAAGGACGGTGGCATTTCGGATGTTAAGTTCTTTGCGCTAGCCGATGGCCTCACTTGGGAAGACAGCGCAGGCCGCGTCTTCTCCAAGAACAAGGACGAGCTTCTGGAATGGATGGGCGACCGCGCCAGCGCGGGTCGCAGCGTTCCCAAGGGATTCCCGAGAAGCGGCAAATTTGGCGGGTAGGGGGCCGGGTGATCCTCACCCGGTTTCCGTGATGCTTTACGCATGCGCCTTTAGAGCCAGTACCTGTGATGCGGGTCACGCCTCTGGAGCGGAACCTGAATTCTGCTCGGGCGTGAACAGTTCCCAGCCGCGTGGCGTCAGGTGTTCCTGCGGCTGAAAGCGCGTCTTGTAGTGCATCTTGGCAGATCCCTTTACCCAGTAGCCGAGATAGACATGCGGCAGACCGAGCTGACGCGTGCGGGCAATGTGGTCGAGGATCATGAAGGTGCCGAGTGAGCGTTTTTCCATGTCCGGGTTGAAGAACGAATAGACCATGGACAGCCCGTCGCTCATCAGATCGGTCAGGGCCACTGCAATCAACTCGCCTTTCGGCTGGTCGCCTATGCCCTGACCGGGAACACGTTTCCGGTATTCGATCAGCCGGGTGTTGACGTGGGTGTCTTCCACCATGATCGCATAGTCGAGCGCCGACATATCCGACATGCCGCCGCTCTGGTGACGATCATCCAGATAGCGTCGAAACAGTGTGAATTGTTCGCTGGATGGCTGCGGTGAAGCCATGGTGCCGACGAGATCATTATTGGCGGCCAGTACCTTCCGCATGGTGCGGTTCGGCTCGAATGCATTGGCCAGAATACGTACGGAGACACAGGCGCGGCATCCCTCGCAGGCCGGTCTGTACGCGATGTTCTGAGAGCGGCGGAAACCGCCCTGGGTCAGCAGATCATTCATTTCCGCGGCCCGCGGACCAACCAGATGGGTGAAGACCTTACGCTCCAGCTCACCCGGCAGATATGGGCAAGCCGCCGGTGCCGTCAGATAAAACTGCGGAGATGGCGTTGCCTGTGTATTCATCAGCGCAGTTTGCCCTTTGCTCTCTCTCGTCAGGCGGATGTGCCTTCCGGATGCGATGAATCAATAGCATGGCGCAAGTTGGGGAAACGTCAACCGAGGCGGTGAAACGTTTCCCTTATTTGATGTTAATTTGTCCGAACAACCACCGTGCCGAGCAGGAGATCGTGCACGAGGCGCGAGCGTTCGACAAACAGGCCGGCCAGCAAGATCAGCGGCGTGAGGATGGAGTTGAGGATCCAGAACAGGACCATATGGACCACGGCGGTCATGAAATCGATCCGGCGTCCGTCGAGGCGCACCATGGCAATGCCCGCAGCCCGCATGCCCGGACTTGCCTGGCTTCGTCCGCCGAGCGTCAATCCGAAATAAACGAGCGCGGTCAGCACAAACAGGGCGGGGTAAAGCGCAAAACCAAGGCCAAGCGTGATGATGCCCAGGAAAAACACGACAATAGCCGCGGGAATGCACAGAAGCAGCACGAGCATATAGTCAATGATGAAGGCAAACACGCGGCGGGACAGCACGCCGCTATAGGCGCGCCAATCTTCCGGTGCGGCAACGACGGGGCTGTTATCCATGGACATCAAGGGTCTCCCTCAGTTAGGTGCGATAGATATGGGAAGCCTCAGAGGTGGCTGCAATATCAGCGGCCCCGGAGCCACCCGGATTTAGCTTCGCCCCAACTTCCTGGCGACCTCGATCGCGAAATAGGTCAGGATTCCATCGCAGCCCGCGCGCTTGAAGCAAAGCAGGGTCTCCATCATGATCCTGTCCCCGTCGATCCAGCCATTCATGGCCGCCGCCTTGATCTGGGTATATTCACCGGAAACCTGATAGGCAAAAGTGGGCAGGCCAAAAGCCTCCTTCATGCGCCAGCAGATGTCCAGATAGGCGAGACCGGGCTTGACCATCAGCATGTCTGCGCCTTCGTCCACGTCGAGCGCCGCATCGCGAAGCGCTTCCGTGGCATTGGCCGGGCTGATGTAATAGCTGTTCTTGTCACCCTTCAACAGGCCGCCCGTGTTGATGGCTTCCCGGTAGGGCCCGTAGAAGCCGGATGAAAATTTCGTGGCATAGGACATGATGCCAACATCCTGATGGCCCGCCGAATCCAGTGCGCGGCGAATGGCACCGATTCGCCCATCCATCATCTCTGAGGGAGCGATAATGTCTGCTCCGGCATCCGCCTGAAGCACGGCGGCTCTCGCCACCTGATCGACCGTCTCGTCATTGACGATGATGCCATCGCGCATGATGCCGTCGTGACCGTGGCTGGTGAAGGGATCGAGCGCGACATCCGTGATGATGCCAATGTTGGGCACGGCCTTCTTGGCCGCGCTTGTGAAGAGATTGATGAGGTTGTCCCGCTGGAGGATCTCCGAGCCGGTCGGATCGCGCTTTTCCATTTCCACATCCGGGAATGGCGCGATGGCCGGAATGCCGAGATCGGCCGCTTCCTTGATGGCCTCCACTGCCTTGTCCACGCTCATGCGGTTGACGCCGGGCATGGCCTTGATCGGATCGACGATATTGGTGCCCGGCACGATGAAAATGGGCCAGATAAGATCATCCACCGTCAGCCGGTTTTCCTGAACCAGACGACGCGTCCAGTCTGCCTTGCGGTTTCGCCGCATACGACGATGGCCGGTGATTTCATCCACGAGATGGGTCTTGTCGGACATGGGAGACCTCCTCTTATCTGTCATTGATGGTTCCGGTTACCATGCGTGCCCGTCGAACGCGAGAGGCAACGCGGTCGCGGTCTGGCGGCAAGCCCACAAGCTGTTTATCCTGTCTGCATGGAACATGATTCACCGCATACGCCTCAGCGCAGCCTTACCGAGATCCTTTTCGTGATCTTCCTGCGCATTATCGCCCTCGCTTGCCTCTGGTTCGGATTGCAATACTGGGCCATGCTGGTGGGCTATTCCCTGGACGGACGCGCACGCTTCGATCTTCTCAGCCTGCCGTGGCGGGTCGCGGGCTCCGTCCTGGCGGTGGTTTTTCCGGTGGCATCCATCGGCTTGTGGATGGCGACCTCCTGGGGGCCGGTGCTGTGGGCTATCGGTGCGGGAAGCCAGTTCCTGATGTATCAGGTGTGGCCGGAAATCTTCGGCAGCAACCTCATCATGCTCCTGCTGCATGGGCTCGTTGCCGCTGTCTATATCCTCTTTCGCATTGCCCTCTGGCTGGAGGAAAAGCGCAAAATCGAGGAGAGGGTAAGGATTGGTTAACTCTGAATATTGAGAGAATTCGCCGGATTTTTTCTAAAATTATATCTTTAACCCATTGATTTCTATGAGTGCGCCCTCAAGAAGGCGAGGGTATGTCAGACCTCCGGGCCACTCGGGAACTGCCGTTAACCAAGTGTTAGCCGTATGTTTTAAGTCGAATTTTATGGGCCTTTGATAGTCTCATTCACAAGGCGGGAATAAAACAGACACCGCCAAACAAAACAGTGAGGCAGACATGTTGAACACCAAGCTCAAGGCTCCGGCCACTTCAGTCGATACGCATGAAGAAGCCATCCGCGACCTCTACATGGAGTCGCTTCATCTGGTGGAACGTCTCCATCGCCGCCTTCTCGATGTTATCAAGGACGAGTTCGACCGTCAGGGCCGTGACGATGTCAACGCCGTTCAGGCGCTCCTGCTTTTCAACATCGGTAATTCTGAACTGACCGCTGGTGAGCTGCGTTCGCGTGGCTATTACCTCGGATCGAATGTTTCTTACAATGTCAAAAAACTGGTGGACCTCGGTTTTATCAACCACCAGCGCTCGCGTATCGACCGTCGCTCTGTCCGCATCAGCCTGACCAAGGCCGGACAGGAAATCGCGGAAGTTGTGGGCAAGCTTTACGAGCGCCACATTGCCTCGATCGAAAAAGTTGGTGGCATCGGCGAATCGGAATTCCAGCAGATGAACAAGCTGCTCCAGCGCCTTGATCGCTTCTGGAACGACACCATCGCCTACCGCATGTAATTCTCTCCTTGCTGGCCAGTGAACCCGATCCACAAGCGTTCAGCCGGCGCGAGACAAGACCCGATTAACACCTCCAGATATAGCGAAGCCGGATGCCTTCCCTGCCATCCGGTTTTCGCTATTTTCGCATCTGGATCTTTTTGCATTCGGTCACGTTTTCACACGCAGCTGTGACCAAATTTCTCCTGACAAGAATTGGCCATATTGCTATGTGACCGCCAATACAGGTTGTGGCACGAATTCTGCTTGCGGTGTGCGTTACTCGCGAAGGCGGAGCGGCCCTGGAGGACAGCCTCCACGACGCTTTGTTAACCATATCCGCGTATGGCATGCTGGATAGTGCCTCGGATCAGATGGATCGGATGATGTCGAAGAAGAGCGAATTCGAATTTATGTCCCGCAGATCGCTGTTGCGATCAGCCGTTTCCTTGGGTGCCGCTTCGATTGCGGCTCCGGTTCTGGCGCAGGACGCGCTTCAGGATATCATTTCCTCGCCTCGGCGCGGCACATGGGACGACCAGTTCGATTCCAATGCCGCTTCGCGTGCGACGGTCAACGTGGTGTCCAACAACCCGGTTCTCGGTTCCCAGTCGCCTGCCTATATCCAGCAGGCCATCGGGCAGTACCAGTCCATCGTTGCCAATGGCGGCTGGCCGCAGGTCACGCCGGGGCAGGCGGGCTTGCGCATCGGCAATGCCGATCCTGCGGTTCAGCAGCTGCGCCAGCGCCTGATGATTGCGGGTGATCTGCCGCAGTCTGCGGGCATGTCGACCTCCTTCGATTCCTATGTTGAAGGTGCCGTGAAGCGCTTCCAGGTTCGGCATGGCCTGCCGGCGGATGGCGTTCTGGGAGAGTTCACGCTGAAGGCGATGAATGTTCCGGCCGATACGCGCCTGATGCAGTTGCAGACGAACCTTGTGCGCGTTCAGTCCATGTCCGGCGACCTCGGGCTGCGGCATGTCATGGTCAATATCCCGGCTGCCTATATCGAGGCGGTCGAGGCAGATCGCGTTGTTCTGCGCAACACCGCCATTGTCGGTCGTATCGATCGCCCGACACATCTGGTCAACTCCAAGATCTACGAAGTCATTCTGAACCCTTACTGGACTGCGCCGCGCTCGATCGTCGAGAAGGACATCGTGCCGCTGATGCGTAAGGACCCAACCTATCTGAAGCGCAACAATATCCGTCTCTTCGATGGCAGGGGCCAGGAAGTTGCGCCGGAAACGGTTGACTGGAACGCGCCAAAGGCGCCGAACCTGATGTTCCGTCAGGACCCCGGCAAGATCAACGCCATGGCGTCCACCAAGATCAACTTCCACAACAAGCACGGCGAGTATATGCACGACACGCCGCAGCAGGGCCTGTTCAACAAGCTTATGCGGTTTGAATCCTCTGGCTGCGTGCGCGTTCAGAACGTGCGCGATCTCGTTAGCTGGCTTCTGCGCGACACGCCGCCGTGGAGCCGCCAGGAAATCGAGCGCGTGATCGCAACGGGTGAAAACACGCCGATCAAGCTTGCGCAGGAAGTGCCGGTCTACTTCGTCTACATCACGGCCTGGTCTGCCAAAGATGGCGTGGTGCAGTTCCGCGATGACATCTACCAGCGCGATGGCGCGACGGAAGTGGCACTGGGCACCAAGACGGGCATGGAGCAATCTGCCGGTGCAATTGATGAGGACATGTTGCCGCAGCAATAAGGAGCGGCTGAACAAGGAAACCATAAAGCGGGCCAATTGGCCCGCTTTTGCGTTGGCGATGTTCGCAAATGACATGTTTCACGTCGCGCCTCGCGCTTTAGTCACATCTTGTTCTGATGCCAAATGCGCAAGACATATTGCCCTTGTGCGGCAGTATCGCTAAGACCCCATCGCATCAATTTTTGCAGGAGCCCCGTCATGTCGCATAGAGATGCATTCTTCTCCCGTTCGCTGGCCGAATCCGATCCGGAAATCTATGGCGCGATCGAGAAGGAGCTGGGTCGCCAACGTCACGAGATCGAGCTGATCGCATCGGAAAACATCGTCTCTCGCGCTGTTCTGGAAGCGCAGGGTTCCATCATGACCAACAAGTATGCGGAAGGCTATCCGGGCAAGCGCTATTACGGCGGCTGCCAGTTTGTCGATATCGCTGAGGAACTGGCGATCGAGCGCGCGAAGAAGCTGTTTGGCGTGAACTTCGCCAACGTTCAGCCGAATTCCGGTTCGCAGATGAACCAGGCGGTTTTCCTGGCTCTGCTGCAGCCGGGTGATACCTTCATGGGTCTCGATCTGAACTCGGGCGGTCACCTGACGCACGGTTCGCCGGTCAACATGTCCGGCAAGTGGTTCAATGTCGTATCCTACGGTGTTCGCGAGGAAGATCATCAGCTCGACATGGACGAAGTCGCCCGCAAGGCGGAAGAGTTCAAGCCAAAGCTCATCATCGCTGGTGGCACGGCCTATTCCCGCATCTGGGACTGGAAGCGCTTCCGCGAGATTGCCGATTCCGTCGGTGCCTACCTGATGGTGGACATGGCCCACATTGCCGGCCTCGTGGCTGGTGGCGTTCATCCGTCTCCGTTCCCGCACTGCCATGTGGCCACGACGACAACGCACAAGTCGCTCCGCGGTCCGCGCGGTGGCATGATCCTGACCAATGACGAGGATCTGGCGAAGAAGTTCAATTCGGCTGTCTTCCCCGGCTTGCAGGGTGGCCCGCTGATGCACGTTATCGCGGCGAAGGCGGTTGCCTTCGGTGAAGCGTTGCAGCCGGAATTCAAGGACTATGCGGCGCAGGTCGTGAAGAACGCGAAAGCGCTCGCACAGACCCTGATCAACCATAATCTGGATATTGTATCCGGCGGCACCGATAACCATTTGATGCTCGTGGATCTTCGTAAGAAGAACGCGACCGGCAAGCGTGCGGAAGCCGCTCTCGGTCGTGCATACATCACCTGCAACAAGAACGGAATTCCGTTCGACCCTGAGAAGCCTTTCGTTACCTCCGGCGTCCGCCTCGGCACCCCGGCTGGCACGACACGCGGCTTCAAGGAAGCGGAATTCACGGAAATCGGTAATCTGATTGTCGAAGTGCTCGATGGTCTGAAGGTTGCTAATTCCGACGAGGGCAATGCAGTGGTGGAAGCTGCCGTGCGCGAAAAGGTTGTTTCGCTCACAAACCGCTTCCCCATGTATCCCTACATGTAAGAGGCTAAGGATCAGATGCGCTGCCCCTATTGCGGTTCCGAAGACACACAGGTCAAGGACTCGCGCCCGGCGGAGGATTTCACCTCCATACGTCGGCGGCGCATCTGCCCGGATTGCGGCGGTCGCTTCACCACTTTCGAGCGTGTGCAATTGCGCGAGCTGATGGTGGTGAAGAAGACAGGCCGCAAAGTTCCTTTCGATCGCAACAAGCTTGTGCGTTCCTTCCAGATTGCCCTGAGAAAGCGGCCTGTCGATAATGACAGGATCGAACGTGCGGTCTCTGGCATTGTGCGCCGTCTGGAAAGTTCAGGCGAGAGCGAAATCAATTCCGAGCAGATCGGTCTGCAGGTTCTTGAAGCGTTGAAGAGCCTGGATGATGTGGCCTTCGTGCGCTACGCATCGGTTTATCGTGATTTCTCCCATGCCGAAGACTTCGAAAAGGTCATTTCGGAAATCACCGCCAAAATCGGGCGCGATTCCACTGTGGAGTCCTGAGCCGTGGTTTCGCCCACGGACGATCAGCGCTTCATGGCTGAGGCGATTGAGCTTTCCCGTCAAAATACTGGCCTCACTGAAACAAACCCTTCCGTTGGCTGCCTGATCGTCAGGAACGGCCAGGTTCTCGGCAAGGCCGTCACTGCTGTTGGCGGAAGGCCGCATGCGGAAACTCAGGCGCTTGCCATGGCTGGCGATGGGGCGCGTGGCGCAACCGCCTATGTCACGCTCGAACCCTGCTCGCATTATGGGCGCACGCCGCCTTGCGCCAACGCCTTGGTTGCCGCCGGTATCTCTCGTGTTGTTGTGAGCCTCAAGGACCCGGACCCTCGCGTCTCCGGTCGTGGGCTCGCCATCCTTGAAGAGGCTGGCATTGAAGTTGTCACGGGTGTTTTGGAAGATGAGGCGCGAGATGCCCTGCGCGCTTACCTCATGCGTCAGGTCAAGGCCCGGCCCTATGTGACTCTTAAGCTTGCTGTTTCGGCTGATGGCATGATCGGCAAAACCGGAGCGGGGCAGGTGGCGATCACCGGACCGCTTTCGCGCGCGCAGGTTCATGCCATGCGGGTGGAGATGGATGCCATTCTTGTGGGCATTGGCACGGCGCTTGCGGATGATCCTGAACTGACGGTGCGTTTGCCGGGCCTTGAGCATCGCTCGCCTCTTCGCATTATTCTGGATCGGAAATTGCGGCTTCCACTGGATAGCAAGCTGGTGCGCACGGCGCGTCAGGTGCCTGTCATGGTGGTTGGAGATCGCTTTGCCGAAGGTGCGGAAGCGCTCAAGGCCGCTGGCGTGGAGATTGTCGATCTACCTGATCTGGCGTCACTTCTGTCGGAGCTCGCGCGCCGCGGTCTTTCCTCTCTTCTGGTTGAGGGAGGGGCGGAAGTGGCCAAAGCGTTTCTGGGTGCCGGTCTGGTCGATCGCATCGTTCTGTTCGAAGGGCCGGATGCGATCGGTGAGGGCGGCATTGAAACGCCTGTCGCGCAAGACGATATTCCTGCCGAGTTCAATCTGGTTCGGCGGTTAAGCTTTGGTGCAGATCGCTGTTGCGAATATGAGAGGAAGTTCGAATGTTCACCGGTATCGTGACGGATGTTGGCAATGTCGCAGCTTTGACGCCGCTGGCCGAAGGGGTGCGCATTCGCGTGGCAACCGGCTATGATCCGGCAACCATCGATATCGGAGCCTCCATTGCCCATGCAGGCGTCTGCCTGACGGTTACCAAGTTGCCGGAAAGCGGCAGCAATGAGCGCTGGTATGAGGTTGAAGCCTGGGAAGAGGCGCTGCGGCTCACCACAATTTCCTCCTGGACGGTCGGAACGCGGGTTAATCTCGAGCGTGCGCTGAAAATCGGCGATGAACTGGGTGGCCATATCGTCTCCGGCCATGTCGATGGGAAAGCGGAAATTTTGTCTGTTACTGCAGAGGGGGAGGCGGTGCGTATTCGCCTGCGCGCACCTCGACAGTTTGCCCGCTTTGTTGCGCCGAAGGGTTCTGTGGCGCTGGATGGCACATCTCTTACGGTCAATGCCGTGGATGGAACGGATTTCGATATTCTCTTGATCCGCCATACACTTGAGGTAACCACCTGGGGTGAGCGAAAGGCGGGAGACTTCGTCAATTTCGAGGTCGATACAATGGCGCGTTATGCTGCTCGCCTCGCGGAGTTCCCAGCGGCGTATGAGACGAAATAGCCTTCGGCTTATCGCCATAACCGCCAATTGTCCGGCGTGAATGGCGCGAGCCGCTACCGTCTTGCATGGCTGTATCCACGAAAATCGCTTGCCATTCTGCGCGCGGCATGGTTTGACCGCCCCAACTCCCAACATCTTAAATCGCAGCATTGCGACCAGGACGACCCATGACCGATTCTTTGAAGCCTCACCTGTTGATCGTGGAAGCACGATTTTATGACGACTTTGCCGATGCACTTCTGGATGGCGCGAAATCCGCCCTGGATGCAGCAGGCGCAACCTATGACGTTGTGACTGTTCCGGGTGCACTGGAAATTCCGCCCGCCATCGCAATGGCACTGGATGCGGCAGAGCAGGGTGGCGTCAATTATGATGGCTTCATTGCGCTCGGCATGGTGATCCGTGGCGAAACCTATCACTTCGATATCGTTGCAAACGAATCCTCACGCGCGCTGATGGATCTTGCCGTGTCGGAATCTCTGGCAATTGGTAACGGCATACTGACCGTCGAGAACGACGAGCAGGCCTGGGCGCGCGCGCGCAAGACCGACAAGGACAAGGGCGGTTTTGCTGCCCGCGCGGCGCTGACCATGATCGAGCTGCGCGAAAAACTGGGCGCCTGATCCATGTCCAAAGATCCCTTGCATCCGGTGAAACCCGCGAACCAGCGCGGGGCTGCGCGTTTGGCTGCTGTTCAGGCCCTTTATCAGATGGATATTGGCGGAACGGGCGTTCTGGAAGTTGTTGCTGAATATGAGCAGCATCGGCTTGGTCAGGAACTGGATGGCGATACCTATTTGAAGGCTGACCCGTCCTGGTTTCGTTCCATCGTTTCCGGCGTGGTCCGCGATCAGCAGAAAATCGACCCGCTGGTGCGTGCGTCCCTGCAGGAGGGCTGGCCGCTATCGCGCCTGGATTCAACGCTTCGTGCGATCCTGCGCGCAGGAACCTTTGAGGTTCTGGAGCGCAAGGATGTGCCGATCCCGGTGATCGTGACCGAATATGTGGAGATCGCACAGGCGTTCTTCGATGGCGAAGAGCCGAAGATCGTCAATGCGGTGCTCGACCGGATCGCCAAGCAGATCAGAGCAGAAAAGAAGTAACGGCAGGGACACATGGATAACGCTGGCGGCACGGCACTGGATAGGCAGATGAGTGCCGCGAAGCGGAATGTGTTTCTCCTTGCCTGTGCACAGGCAGTCATGGGTTCTGCCGCGCCGCTTGCCATTTCCGTCGGCTCGCTTGCGGGTTACCAGTTGCTCGGCGCGGATAAATCGCTGGCGACTGCACCGGTAACGGGCTTCAATGTCGGCACGGCTCTCGGGGCAGTCGGCATTGCCATTCTGTCTCGCTTTCTGGGCCGGCAATCGGCGTTCATGGTGGGCGCGCTTCTTGGCGCCGCCGGTGGCGGACTTGCGACAGTTGCGCTGTTCCAGGGCAATTTCTGGCTCTTTGCGGTTGCGCTTTTGCTGATTGGCATGAGCGGCGGCTTCACCCAGAAGATACGCTTTGCTGCAGCCGATGCCTCGCCCTCCCATTTCAAGCCCAAGGCGATCTCCTGGATTCTGGGCGCAGGCATTGTTTCGGCCATTATCGGTCCGCAATTGGCGATCTGGGCGAAGGATGTCTTCTCACCCATCACGTTTGCGGGCACGTTCCTCGCGCTCTTGCCGCTCAGCATCCTGGCGCTGGGCATTCTCTTTTTCCTCAAGTTGCCGGAGCCGGTGAAGGCGAACGAGACAAATGCGCCTGCACGCCCGCTACGCGAAATCATTGCCAATCAGCGCTTCGCAACCGGCATGATCTGCGGTATCGGCAGCTATGCCCTGATGACCTTCGTCATGACAGGTGCGCCCCTCGCCATGGTGATCGGCTGCGGCTTTCCCACCGAACTTGCGACGCTTGGCATACAATGGCACGTCATTGCCATGTTCGGCCCCAGCTTCTTCACGGGGATGATCATCAGCCGAATCGGGGCAGAGCGCGTGGTGGCGCTCGGGCTTGTCACCTTGATGGCCTGCGCCGTCGTAGCGCATATGGGTATTGAGCTGTGGAACTTCTGGGGAGCTCTGGTTCTGCTGGGTATTGGCTGGAACTTCGGCTTCATTGGCTCAACGGCCATTGTGGCTTCCACCTATCGCCCGCAGGAGGCAGACAAGGTGCAGGGCTTCCACGACATTTTCCTGTTCGGCATTGTCGCGCTTTCCTCCTTCTCTTCCGGCAAGGTCTTCACCTCCTACGGCTGGAGCTTCATGAACCTGTTCATCTGGCCGGTTGCGATCCTTTGCCTCGTGCTCATCATCATGCTCATGCTGCGCCGGAAAACAGACGCCGCTGTATGAAAATGGAGCGGATGCCCCGGTTCTTTGCCGTGTGCGCATATTTCCTTGACGACATTCGTTAACGCCCGCAATCTCGCAAGCGATCGGCCTGTACTGTTCTTGGGGAGAGGGGACGGTCTGCCGATCCAGCCGGTGCGATGTTGCAGCCGGCGTTTTGGGAGAGGAAATTCGTATGACAGTGATACTGGGAGTGATCGTCTGCGGGTTCTTATCGGTAGCCTACGCCATTTGGGCAACCAGATCGGTTCTGGCAGCAGATCAGGGCAATGCCCGCATGCAGGAAATCGCAGGCTATATTCGTGAAGGTGCGCAAGCCTATCTGACGCGCCAATATATGACCATTGCCATTGTTGGCGCTGTTGTCGCCGTCGGAACATGGGCGCTCCTGTCCGGGCTCGCGGCAATCGGCTTCATTATCGGTGCGGTTCTGTCCGGCGCGGCGGGCTTTATCGGCATGCATGTTTCGGTGCGCGCCAATGTCCGCACAGCGCAAGCCTCGTCCCATAGCCTGGCAGCGGGTCTCGATATTGCCTTCAAGTCCGGCGCAATCACCGGCATGCTGGTGGCTGGCCTGGCTTTGCTCGGTGTCTCGATCTACTTCTGGCTGCTGGTTTCCGTTCTGGGCCATGCGGTTGGCTCTCGCGAAGTGATCGATGCTCTCGTGGCGCTTGGCTTCGGTGCCTCTCTTATTTCCATTTTCGCCCGTCTTGGCGGCGGCATCTTTACAAAAGGCGCAGATGTCGGCGGCGATCTCGTCGGCAAGGTTGAGGCGGGTATTCCGGAAGACGATCCGCGCAACCCGGCCACTATTGCTGACAATGTGGGCGACAATGTCGGCGATTGCGCAGGTATGGCCGCAGACCTGTTTGAGACCTACGCGGTTTCGGTTGTGGCCACCATGGTTCTCGGTGCCATCTTCTTTGCCGGCGCGCCAGTGCTTGGCTCCGTCATGACCTATCCCCTTGCCATCTGCGCGGTCTGCATCATCACCTCGATCATCGGCACATTCTTCGTCAAGCTCGGCGCGAACGGGTCCATCATGGGCGCGCTTTACAAGGGGCTGATCGCAACGGGCGCGCTCTCCATCGTCGGGCTTGCCATTGCCACCATGATGACCGTCGGCTGGGGAACGATCGGCACCGTGGCGGGCCAGGAGATCACCGGCGCAAACCTCTTCTTTTGCGGCATTCTCGGTCTGGTCGTCACGGCGCTGATCGTGGTGATTACGGAATACTACACCGGCACCAACAAGCGTCCGGTCAACTCCATTGCTCAGGCCTCGGTGACCGGGCATGGCACCAACGTCATCCAGGGGCTGGCAGTCTCACTGGAATCGACGGCGCTTCCGGCCATTGTCATCGTCGGCGGCATCATCACCACCTATCAGTTGGCCGGCCTGTTCGGCACGGGTATCGCTGTCACCGCCATGCTCGGCCTTGCAGGCATGATCGTCGCGCTCGATGCCTTCGGTCCCGTAACGGATAATGCTGGCGGCATTGCTGAAATGGCGGGGCTGCCGCCGGAGGTGCGCAAATCCACAGACGCGCTGGACGCCGTTGGAAACACCACCAAGGCTATCACCAAGGGCTATGCAATCGGTTCGGCAGGTCTCGGCGCGCTGGTTCTCTTTGCAGCCTATGCCAATGACCTGAGCTACTTTGCCGCCAACGGGCAGCAATATCCTTACTTTGCCGATGTGGGCGAAATATCCTTCAGTCTTGCCAACCCTTACGTTGTGGCGGGATTGATTTTTGGCGGTCTCATTCCTTACCTGTTCGGGGGGATGGCCATGACCGCCGTTGGCAAGGCAGGCAGTGCGGTTGTCGAGGAGGTCCGTCGGCAGTTCCGTGAGAAGCCGGGCATCATGCAGGGGCTTGATAAGCCGGATTACGGGCGCGCAGTTGACATGCTGACGCGGGCGGCAATTCGCGAAATGATCCTGCCATCGCTTCTGCCGGTGCTTGCGCCGGTGGTCGTCTATTTCGGTGTCCTTCTGATTTCCGGGTCCAAGGCATCCGCATTTGCGGCACTGGGTGCTTCTCTCCTCGGCGTCATCATCAATGGCCTCTTCGTTGCCATTTCCATGACATCCGGCGGCGGCGCCTGGGACAATGCCAAGAAGAGCTTTGAAGACGGCTTCGTGGACAAGGACGGTACACGCCACATGAAGGGCTCGGATGCGCACAAGGCATCCGTTACGGGCGATACCGTGGGAGATCCCTATAAGGATACAGCTGGCCCTGCCGTAAACCCGGCGATCAAGATCACCAATATCGTGGCTCTCCTGCTGCTGGCCATTCTGGCTGCCTGATAGACGGACAAAACGACACGAAAAAACCCGCGAGCCTTGAGGCTTCGCGGGTTTTTCAAATGACTGATACGAGCGGTTAGCGGCTCAGCATGTTCTTGAAGGTGTTGGCTCCGCTGCTGGCTGCGCCTGCGCCGCCGCTGAGAAGCTGCTGCAGGAAGGTGAGGTCGCGGCCGCCTGTGGGGGTGGTACGGCTGATATTGTCAAACACCTTGCCATCCTTCAGCGTGTAGATCGCACGGCGGGCCACAGTGCCTTCCTTGTTGAAGTAAATGGCAACCACCGTCTGCTCCACGAGCTTGGGCTTCATGAAGGCTGCTGCGCGGTGACGCTTCTGAGAAATATAGTAAAAGACTTCGCCGTCGAACGTGGCTGTGGTGGAAGGCGTGCCCATGCTGAGCAGAACCTGCTCACGGCTCGAGCCTTCCGGGATCAGATCCAGGGAGTCCTTGTCCAGAACATAGCCATTATAGATCGTTTGACCGATATCCATGCTGGTGCAGCCGGAAACGCCAAGCGCGACTGCGACGGTCACCACGGCCACTGTGCTTTTCAAATTCAGGTTTGACCCAAATACGCGCTTCTTCAACACCTTGTCCTCATGTCTTCTTGCCGGTCGAGCGACAGCATCCCTGCTGCGATAGCATTGTGGCTATTCCGCGAAGCCTGCAACGGCAATCGACGACTTCCTGCATTTATTAACGCAAATTCAGGGCAAGGCGGATCGGCATTGCAATTCGTGCCTGCTTCGGTAAACCACCTTTTGTTTGCTTGCAACAAGGCTGGCGCATTCAGTCGCGCCTTTGGACAGTAAAGACCGCATGATCGCGCCCAACATGAGCGAGTGTTTCATCTGATGATCTTCAACTTCTTTCGGAAGAATAAGAGCAATCGCGCCATTGTCGATCGTCAGTACGAGACCTTGACATCGACGGCGCGCATTCCTTTCTTTTATTCGGATATGGACGTGCCGGACACGGTGATGGGCCGGTTCGAGATGCTGTGCCTCGTCATGATTCTGTTCTTTCGCCGCACCGGAAAATCCGGGGTTAGCGGACAGGAGCTGGCGCAGGAGATCATCGACGCTTTCTTTCAGGATATCGATCACTCCATTCGTGAACTCGGTATTGGCGACCAGTCGGTTCCCAAGCGCATGAAAAAGCTCGCGGGCATGTTCTACGGTCGCGTGCAGTCCTATGGCGACGCACTCGGCAGCGCCGATCTCGTCGCACTGGCAGAGGCGCTTCGCCGCAACATCCATCCCGGCGAGGAAGCGGCGCCAGCCATGCTGGGCCTGGCCCGGTGGGCCTTGCGGACTGAAGGCGACTTGTCCGCCGTGACGGAAGATGAAATTGCGCATGGCACGCTGATGCTGCCGGCGCCGACCAATGAGGATCTACAGTGAAAACCAGAGGTGAAGCAGAAACGAAAGCTCCGTTCTCCTATCCGGTGAAGGTCGGCCATATCTCGGCCAATGCAGTCACCGTGCGCCTATCGGCAGATGAGCGGGAGCGTGAGGCTCTGGCCGAACTTTGGCAGGTGCTTGCCGTTGATGAGCTTTCCGCAGAACTTCAGATTGCGCGCTGGAAAAAGGATGGCGTGCGCCTGAAAGGCCATGTCACGGCACGGCTGCAGCAGGCCTGTGTGGTTACGCTTGAGCCTGTTGCCAGCGTGATCTCCGAGGATTTCGAGCAAATCTTTGTGCCCGAGGGATCCAAGCTCGCGCGCTTCATGACCGGCGAAAATGCGGAGCTGGTTCTGGATCCCGACGGTCCGGATATTCCCGAGACATTCGAAGGCGATACCATCGATGCCGGCGCGACGGTTGCGGAAATGGTGGCTCTCGCAATCGATCCTTATCCACGCAAAAGCGATGTGGAGTTTCAGGATCATATTGAGTCCGATGCCTCCGCCGGGGACGGCAAACCCAATCCCTTCGCGGTGCTGAAGGACTGGAAAAACAAGGAATAGGGTTTGCATTCGCTTGCTAATGAGTTGTATGGGGCGAAGGAAGCGGATTTTTTGGCCGCGACAACGCCCGGCTGGCGATAGAAGGACCAGAAACGCGTGATCAGAATTTCTCTCGATGCCATGGGCGGCGATTTCGGTCCCGCCGTCGTCATTCCAGGCGCGGCCAAGGCTCTCGAGCGTCACCCGGATATCACCTTCGTGATCTTCGGGCAGGAGCAGGAATGCGCGCCGATTTTGGCGAAGCATCCGAAGCTCAAGGAAAAGTCCGTTTTCCACCACTGCGAGGTGGCCGTGACAATGGATGAAAAGCCCAGCGCCGCATTGCGGCGTGGCCGTTATGTCTCCAGCATGTGGCGCGCTATCGAAGCCGTCAAGACGGGCGAGGCGGATGCCGCCGTTTCTGCCGGGAACACAGGGGCATTGATGGCCATGGCAAAATTCTGTCTGCGCACGATGGAAAACATCGAGCGTCCTGCCATTGCCGGTATATGGCCGACCCTGCGCGGCGAAAGCATTGTGCTCGATGTTGGCGCAACGATTGGCGCGGATGCACAGCAACTTCTGGATTTCGCCCTTATGGGCGGTGCCATGGCGCGTTCGCTTTTTGAAATCGAGCGTCCCACCGTCGGCCTGCTGAATGTGGGCGTGGAAGAGGTGAAGGGGCAGGAAGAGGTGAGGGAAGCCGGGCGCATGCTGCGGGAGGCCAATCTTTCCACCGTCTCCTATCATGGCTATGTGGAAGGTGACGATATTGGCCGCGGCGTGGTCGATGTTGTGGTCACCGAAGGTTTTACCGGCAATATTGCCTTGAAAACGGCGGAAGGCACGGCCAAACAGATGGCCCAACTGCTGCGCTCTGCAATGTCACGCACGCTGCTTTCGAAACTTGGCTATCTGCTGGCAAAGGGTGCCTTTGATATGCTGCGGGACAAGATGGATCCGCGTAAAGTGAACGGCGGCGTCTTCCTCGGGTTGAATGGCATTGTTATCAAGAGCCATGGCGGGACAGATGCCGAAGGTTACGCTGCGGCGATCGACGTTGGCTATGACATGGTACGCAACGCTCTCAACGAGAAGATTGCGCAGGATTTGAAAACATATCACGCCCGCCGCCTGCCGCCCGCAGGACCGGAAGAAGCGGCGTGAACAAAGGATATCGATTCGCATGATTCGTTCTGTCGTACGCGGTTTCGGGTCGGCGCTGCCAAAGCGCGTTGTGCCGAACAAGGAACTTGAGAGCCTGGTTGAAACTTCGGACGAATGGATCGTCCAGCGCACCGGCATACGTCAACGCTATATTGCGGGAGAGGGAGAAACCACGGCCTCTCTGGGTGAAGCTGCGGCGCGCGCCGCGCTGGACCGCGCCGGGCTGACGCCCGACGATATCGATCTGGTAATCGTGGCAACCTCGACGCCGGATAACACCTTTCCGGCCACTGCGGTCAATATCCAGAACCGCCTCGGCATGACCAAGGGTTATGCCTTCGATGTGCAGGCCGTTTGCACCGGCTTTGTTTATGCCATGGCCACGGCTGATGCCCACTTGCGCGCCGGCCTGGCAAAACGGGCTCTCGTCATCGGGGCTGAAACCTTTTCCCGCATTCTGGACTGGAACGACCGGACCACCTGCGTGCTTTTCGGCGACGGCGCTGGTGCATTGGTGTTGGAAGCGCAGGAAGGTGAAGGTACCATCTCGGACAGAGGTGTACTGACAGCGCACCTGCGTTCGGACGGCTCCCACAAGGACAAGCTCTACGTCGATGGCGGCCCCTCCAGCACCGGGACGGTGGGTCATCTTCGCATGGAAGGCCGGGAGGTCTTCAAACACGCAGTGGGCATGATCACGGATGTGATCGAGGCTGCATTCGAGGCAACCGGCACCACGGCGGACGATCTGAACTGGCTGGTGCCGCACCAGGCGAATCGACGCATTATCGATGGTTCTGCAAAGAAGCTTGGAATTCCACTCGAAAAGGTTGTGGTGACGGTCGATCTGCATGGCAATACATCAGCGGCTTCGATCCCGCTCGCGCTTGCTGTCGCGGCTGGCGATGGACGCATCAAAAACGGTGATCTGGTGATGTTGGAAGCGATGGGTGGAGGCTTCACCTGGGGCGCTGTCATGCTCCGCTGGTAATCTCATGTTTACAAGCGCTTGACCCTGCGCTTTAACAAACATAGTGTTTGAAAAAATTGATCAATACATCACCGAAATGGGCGAGGGTCATGGCCGGTAAAACAGTAACACGGGCAGATTTGGCAGAGTCGGTGTTTCGCAAGGTCGGTCTTTCGAGAACTGAATCTGCTGAATTGGTGGAAACGGTTATCGATGAGATCTGCAACGCGATTGTCCGCGGCGAAACGGTCAAGCTGTCCTCCTTCGCAACGTTTCAGGTTCGCTCGAAAAATGAGCGTATAGGTCGTAATCCCAAGACCGGTGAAGAGGTGCCCATTTCACCTCGACGTGTCATGACTTTCAAGGCTTCGAATGTGCTGAAGCAGCGCATTTTGAAGTCTCATCTCGCGCGAAAAGCGAAGCAAAAGCCCGCAAATCCGGCGAGTTGATATTTCAGCATCGGTTTTTCAAAGCCGTGCAAGAGCGGCCCGGAAGCGGGCCGTTTTGCTCTAGGCCTATGGGCCGGTCGGAAAGCGGGCTTTCCGTCAAAGTCTGTTCATGTGCAGACTTGCAGCTTGAATTCTCCGTCACAAGGCGTTGAATACATGTGTATCATGTGAGCAGAAGCACTGATTCAGCCGTGGCCCGTGGGGGCCGGGTGAAGCTGGATCGCTTTTGCCTTGCCAATAGGCAAGGTCGATTGTGTCTTAATGGACAAGGGAGTTGGCGACGTGGATAAGAGCCCTGATGCATTCCGCACCATCAGTGAGGTCGCCGATGATCTGGACCTGCCGCAGCACGTTCTCCGATTCTGGGAGACACGCTTTCCTCAAATCAAGCCGATGAAGCGTGGCGGCGGGCGACGCTACTATCGCCCGGAAGATGTCGATCTGCTGAAGGGCATTCGTCACCTGCTCTACGATCATGGCTATACGATCAAGGGCGTGCAGAAGCTGCTCAAATCCAACGGCAATAAATTCGTCACAGCCATTGCCGCCGGAGATATGGCAACGATGGAAGCCATTATGGCCGCCAATAGCGATCGCGGCGCGGAGCCGAAGGTTGGTAGCGTAGCCGAAGAGGATCAGGTACTCGGTCGGCCAAAAACAAAGCCAAGCGGGAGGTTCTTTGGCTTTGGCAGTTCCAGCGATGACGATCTGGAAGTCTCAATTGGCAAGAGTTCCATTGGAAAGGAAGACCGCGCCTTGTTGCAGGAGGCGCTGTTTGACCTCCTGGAGTGCAAGCGCCTGCTGGATCAGGTGCGCTGACACGTCCCTCACTTTGCTGTTTGCACAATAAAGTGGTTGTTATGCCCGGATTTTGTTGAGGGTCTGCATCTGTTGATGGCGGGTCAATGCCTCAGCCTTCTTGGCCGCTAGCGGCACGCAGATGGTGAAAATAACAAGGCCGAAAACGAATATCTGTCCCGGTATCGCCATAAAACGACAGCCCCCCCTGTGAGGTTAAAGTTTATCCCATCTTTTCAGAAAACGAAGCTCTAAATTTTTAAAAGTTGGCAATGATTGTTTTTAGCCCACCTCTCGGAACAGCCGCATTCAGATCAGCCTTGGTTGCCTTCCTGGCGACGCCGATTCTGGGACTTTTTGCAGCGGGCGCTGTCGTGACTGCGGGGCTGGCCTTGAACAGTGCGGGGCGGTGGTTTGCTTTGTTGCGGCTTTCCGAGCTGGACATCTATCTGGTGGCCTTGGCTGTATTTTTGGTGCCGCCTCAAATTCTATTTTGCACCGCGACGACCTTGATTTTCCTGTTCCAGCGACGCGCGCTGTCCCGACTGCCGAGCATGGGGGTAGGGGCAGGCCTTTGCCTCATCTCTTGTGTGCTAATTCAAGTCAATCTGGCACCCAACGCCAGAATTTCAGAGGTTGCCTTGTTTCTGGCTGCCTGCGCTGTTGGTGGTGCGGTGTCGGGATGGGTTTGCTGGAGGTGCCTGAGCACTTCGGCTCGAAGCTGAGTGCCGTGCGTAGCACGGTGAGAGCAAAGCTGCTGAAACTGGATCTGACTGAGATTTCAAGGGGATAAATGGTCGGGGCGACTGGACTTGAACCAGCGACCCCTTGACCCCCAGTCAAGTGCGCTACCGGGCTGCGCTACGCCCCGACCTGCTTCTTTCGAAGCCAAGACCTCCATACTGACTTGCCGCAGCGGGCGCAAGTGCTTGATGGAGTTTTTTATATCTCTTCACCGGAAGAGAGGCTGGCGTGTCGCGTTCATCAGCAATTCCTGCTCCGATGCAAAAGGTCCGAGCAGTTTGATGAGGCGGTTTTCCTCACGCGGATCGAGGCGATAGCGCCTCGCAAACTCGCTGACATTCCACACTTTCTTCAAGGGCTTGGATGGTGCGGCGTTCTGGTCGAAATGGGTGGTCATCGCTTTCCCCGGAATTTCCATCGTAAACGACAACCAGTCAGTTTTGTTCCGCGGTTATCTCGGCGGAATGTGCGTGGGGCACGATTTAGTTTTCCTCAACTTTCAGGCCATCGCTGGTGATGCTCATCTCCACGCCTTTTGGCTTCGTCTGCTCGTGGATCACGTAGGCACCCAGGCCTGCGACGACGACGACAAGCGCACCAATGATGAAATAGAGGCTATTTGATCGAGCCATGAGAACTCCGTTCTGTTGTAAGGCGGCGGAAAACGCCGAACTTTGCAACATGTTCCAGAGTCAGATCAAAAATTCTCTGCGAATCAGCCGTCGTTCGCGGAGCTCAGATTTTCCGGTCGTATTCCTTCGTCATGGCGGCGATCGCGCCATCTCAAACCCGGCCCCGCACCAGGATCATCTTCCCCGTGTTTGAGCAGAACAATGCCCAAACCGGCGAAGGCGGCCCTCAGTCGTTCCATAACAGCCAGATCACCGTTCAAGGCGCCTGTTTCAGCGGCATCTATCTCCTCGGGCGTCAGTCCTGAGGCATCTGCGAGCTGTTGGACGGAAAGGTTCAAAGCGGCCCGGGCCGCGCGGATGTGTTCTGCGGTCAACATGGACATGAACTGGCGCTGGTGGCGCTGAAATCAAGAGCCTCAGTTCGTGGCGCTTCGCGTTTCGCGTATCCACCGCTGTTCGAGCGCAAAGCATCCCCAGATGATACCGAACAGCATGTAAACGTGGCGCCAGTGGTCCAGATCGATGACATTGCCGATCAGCGCGTGGCCTGCCAGCGTCAGCCAGGCTATCATCAGAAACGGTTGCCATGGTCGCTCTCGCAATACGTAACGAAATCCGATCAAAAGCGTGGACCACATGAGTATGAGGTAGCTGGCGAAACCGAGCCAGCCATAGGTCGTCAGGGACTTCAGCCAGATATTGTGCTCATCCTCGCCAAACATCTTTCCAAGAACCATGGGGCCAAGGCCGAGCGGATGCTCCATCGACAAGAGGAAACCGATTTTGTGCCGTTCGAAGCGACCGAGCCGCGCGCCATCATAATCCTGCACCAGCTTGGCGCGGTTCATGAAGAGATCGGACACTTTCTTCGATTGCATCGCGCCTGCCACAGCGACCATCAAAAGAAGAATGGCGGCGATGCCCAGCGTGAAGATTTTCATGCGGAACGCGGTCGTGCGCTCCTTCAACAGCATGACCACGATGAGAGACAGGGTGGCGAAGGCAAATAATCCCCAGGCGGCGCGGGAAAAGGACAGGAAAATCCCAAGCGCGAGTATCAGGATTCCGGGCACGTACAATACGGCGCGGGAGAGGCGCGTGCTCAACAGCCTGTAGATCAGATAAAGTGTCGGGGCGACGAGATAAGGTCCAAAGACGTTGGGATCCTGAAACGCTCCCATGGCGCGGTCATAGCGTGTGAAGATTTCCGAGCCGGGAAAGGCGTGAAAATATCCAAGGATGCCGAGCATTGAGGTCAGGACCGCCGCGCCGACCCAGGCGCGGAAAATTAACTTCAATCGCTGATGCCCGTCTTCAATGATAGCTGCATAAAAGACGGAACTCAGCGCAAGAAAGGTAGAGACGGCAATGTAAAGAGGTGCGCCGGTCGTGTCCTTCATCACGGTGATCGAGAGGATGCCGCCAATGTTGTAGAGCAGAAAGAGAATGAGCAGCGGGGCAACCGAGCGAGATATTTTTAGCCCAAGCAGGAACCAGATGGCAATCTGTCCTGCCATGAACACCTCGTAAGGCGCAGGTTCTCTCATCACGAAGCCGGAGAGGAAGACGCCGAAAGCGACCATGGCCGAGCCAAAGAGGCGCAACGCCGCCGCTTGCGCGTTGAAGGGGCGTGACGCGCTATCGGGGGTAACCGCGCTCAATAGGCGTTCTCCGTGTTGAGAAGGCGTATTGGCGTGAGGAACAGGATTTTCAGATCCAGCAGCAGAGACCAGTTCTCGATGTAGTGAAGGTCATGGGCCGTGCGCGCCCTGATCTTCTCGTCGCTATCCAGCTCCCCACGCAATCCGTTTATCTGTGCCCAGCCGGTAACACCGGGTTTGACGCGATGACGTGCAAAATAGCTTTCCACCACATCCACATATTTTCGGTCGCCCGTTTGCGCATGAACCGCGTGGGGGCGTGGGCCGACCAGAGAGAGTTCGCCGCGCAGCACATTGAAGAGCTGCGGCAATTCGTCGAGCGAGGATTTGCGCAGAAACCGTCCCACCGGCGTGACGCGCGGATCGTTCTTGGTGACGGCCTTCTTTGCGGTCGGGTCGCTGAGTTCCGTATACATGGAGCGAAACTTCAGGACATTAATGACTTCGTTGTTGAACCCGTGGCGCTTCTGCACAAAGAGGACCGGGCCTTTTGAGGTTGCCTTCACCGCAATGGCGCAGGCGATCATGATGGGCCAGGCCAGTGCAAGAGCGACCAGCGAGAAGAAGATATCGAAGGCGCGTTTCGAAACGGAATCCCAGTCGCGCAGCGGCTTGTCGAATATATCGAGCATGGGAACGGTGCCGACGTGACTGTAGGCACGCGGGCGGAAACGCAATTGCTGAGCATGGGCGGCCAGCCGGATATCGACTGGCAAGACCCAGAGTTTGCGCAGCAGCTGGAGAATGCGCTGTTCAGCCGAAGCAGGCAGCGCGATGATCAGCATGTCGATACGAGCCAGGCGGGCAAACTCCACCAGTTCCGCAAAGGTGCCAAGCTTGGGATAGCCGGCGACGACATCGGGAGAGCGAGCGCCGCCGCGATCATCGAAAATCCCGCAGATGCGAATGTCGTTTTCCGGTTGCGCTTCCAGAGCGCGAACAAGATCTTTGGCTGGCTGTCCGCCGCCAACAATGACGGCGCGTCGTTCCATGATGCCGTTGCGCGCCCAGTGACGGATGGCGACCGACATCAGATAGCGCAGGGCAAGCAGGGCAGATGTTCCGCCGACAAGATCCGTCAGCAGAGCGTCCAGCGGCATGCTGAAACCTTCGATCCACGAGAGGGCCGTCAGAAAAAGGGTGCCGATGCCCCAGCAGATGAGCACGCGCCAGATCATGCGGCGGGGAGAGCGCAGAGACGGGATCTGGTAGGTATCTGCGATCTGGAGAAAAAGAATGGTCAGCAGTGCTGCAGAGAGGCAGATGAGACCGTAATGCACAAATGAAAACGAAGGATCCCATTCACCGACGAGAGACGCACAGAAGGCGGCGAGCAGGAAAAGCACCCCCTCCATCAACCGGTATTGGCCAATCAGCAGCGCGGGCGTGGTGCTGGTTTCCCGGAATTGCTCTGCAATCTGCCGGGCGAAGGGGTTCAGGCCAACCTGTGGCTCTTCCGAAGGCGCAGGTTTCCTGTTCTCGATTTCCGAGACTTTGCGACGAAGGGCTTCAATATCCAGTTCTTGGCTATGTGCCGGCTCGCTCATCGCACACGGACCCCATTGATCGCAGACGCGCGGGCGTCGCGCTGTCTCATTCTGCGTATCGCGAAGCTTTAGCAGGAAGTTGCTAAGAAAGTTTTGAGTTCCCGGAGCATGTAAGCTCATCGTAAAGTTCGATCATGGCTGTTGCCATGCTGGATGCGGAGAATCGCCGCTGAAATGATGCGGGCCTCGGCATATGACGCTCGCTCCAGTCCGCCTGTGTGCGTGCATCGGCCATCAGGCGTGCGAGGTCTTCTGCATCTCCGGGCCTCGCGAGAGCGGCATTTTCTGGCCCCAGCACCTCGGGAATGCCGCCCACTTTGGTGGCAATCAGCGGCTTTTCCGCTGCCAGGGCTTCCAGCACGATATAGGGCATTGCTTCCGCGCGTGACGGCACGACGACGATGTCGGCAAGTGCGAAGGCGCGGGGGGCAGGCATTGCGTCGTGCATGGTAATCCGGTCGCTGAGACGCCGGGATTTCAGCATCGTGCGATAGCGCTCCTTGTCCGGGCCGTCGCCAACCATCAGGGCGCTCAAAGGTCTGCCAGCAAGCTGCTCCGCCTTCTCAAAGGCATCGATGAAGACATCCGGACCCTTCAAGTCCCGCATCATGCCGATGTAGAGAAAGTCGGCAGCGTTCTGCACCGATTGGATCGCTTCGAACTCGCTATCGCGAATGCCGTTGTAGATCACACGGCTGGCAACCTGCGGAAGGCCGACGCGATCTTCGTAGGTCCGGCGTTCATAGTCGCACACGAAGACCAGCTGATCGCAGAACCGCTCCAGGAATCGCTCCAGTCTTAATACTGCCTGGCCTGTGAGGCTGGAGCGATTGTAATGCAGGCTGCCGCCATGCGGCGAATAGAGGCGGGCTACGCAATACCTGTTCACCCGCAAGGTTGAACCGATGAATCTTGCCATCACGCCGCCTTTCGCGCCGTGACCGTGCAGGACATCCGGTTGCAAACTTTTGATATGTTTGTAGCTCTGATAGAGAGCGATGAAATCTCCAGGCGTTATGGCTCTGCGAATGGGCAAACGCATGAGGCCGAGAGCTAGATTGGGGCGCAGCGCCTCGAAAAGAGCGTCCTCATAGGCCCCGCCGGTCGAGCTGTCGCAAAGAATTCCCACCTCATGGCCCTGGGCCGAATGCTCCTCGACGAGGTCGCGCACATGGCGGAATATTCCGCCAACAGGCGAGCGAAAGCAGTGAATGATGCGGAGCGGGCGCGCTGGTGCCATGGACGGTCAGAACAGCCGTTCGCGGACATAGATCGTATCGCCCGCCAGAACCGGCGCGGAAATCGTGGTTCTGCCCGTAAACACCTGCCCATTGATCTTGCGTGTCACATCTACATTCTGCTGATTGCCTCGGGCCGTAAAGCCGCCGGCAATTGCAATTGCGTTCTGTGCCGTCATGCCGGGCACATAGGAATATTGGCCCGGACGACCGACTTCACCCATGACAAAGACGGGACGATAGCGATCGATCTCGATGGATACGTCAGGATCGCGCAGATAGCCCTGCCGCAGCTCGCTGGCGATGGCTCCGGACAGACCAGTCAATGTCTGCCCGCGTGCCGTAACCTGACCGATCAGCGGGAAGGAGATGTAACCGGCCTGATCGACGGTATAGGTGTTCGAAAGGCTGGGCTGCTCGAAAACGGTGACGCGCAGGCGATCACCGCTATCCAGACGATAGGGCTGGATGGTTGCCTCATGGAATGCCTTGGGCGCAGGCGCATAGGATGTACACCCGGACAGGCCGACAAGCGCCGAGAGGGCCAGCGCCAAAGCCGTGACAGGTTTGTATCGTGCGAGCGACATCCGCGCCGAACTCCGCCTTTGAATGTGATTGTTTCTTTATCGTGCGGTAGGGTTAATGGCGGGTAAAGAAAGCGTCGCGCTGTCTCATTTTCATTGCGGGACAAAAGCGCAATTGCGCTGTTTTGCGTTAACGGCCCGCTTACTATGATCCTTTACGCTCCCGCGCACAGTATGTTTGGAGTACGCGTATGTCTGGCGTCACCGGTAATCAGGATGCGGATATTGATCTTGGCCAGTTGATGAGCGCCGTTTGGGAGCGCCGTCTGCGGATTTTGGCAACAACCATTCTCGCCGGAGGTATTGCCTTCGTGATCGCCGGTTCGATGAAGCCGGATTACAAGGCGGAAACCAGGCTCCTGATTGAAACGCGCGAAAACTCTGTGGCGGGGCGCGAAACCCAGAATGGTGCCGATCCGCTTCTCGATCAATACAATATCGTCAGCCAGGCGCAGATCATTCAGTCAGCCGACCTTATCAAGCAGGTCATTCAGGATATGAAGCTGAATGAACTGAAGGAGTTCGATCCTGACGCGCATTCCCTTCTGCCGAACCCGCTTGTCGCACTGGGCATGAAGTCCAACCCCATGGATCTGGCTTCGGAAGAGCGGGTTCTGAAATCCTTCAAGGAAAAATTGCAGGTCTATCCGGTTGAGGGGTCTCGCGTCATCGCGATTGAGTTCTCGTCGCACGACCCGGCCCTTGCGGCAGCTGTGCCAAACAAGATGGCTGATGTCTATCTGACCATGCAGAGCGGTGCCAAGCTGGATAACCACACCGAAACGACGCGGTGGCTGGAACCTGAAATCGAGAGCCTGCGCGTGAAGGTGCAGGAAGCAGAAAAGAAAGTTGCCGACTATCGCAGTTCTGCCGGTCTCTTTCGTTCCTCGGACAATACAAGCTTTTCCGAACGTCAGCTGAACGATGTATCGACCGAACTTGCCCGCGTGCGCACGGAACGTGCCACGGCGGAAGCGCGCGCGGAAAATGTCCGCCGCGCCCTGAACGCCGGATCCGGCTACGATACGCTGGCGGATGTCATGGCTTCGCCCATGATCCAGCGATTGAAGGAGACGGAAGCCAACCTGCAGGCGCAGATTGCCGACCTTCAGATTTCCCTTATGGAGGCGCATCCGCGCCTGAAGGGGCTCCGCGCGCAACTGGCCGGAATTCGTCAACAGATCCAGACGGAGACGCGCAAGATCCTGGCTGCAGCCGAAAGCGAAGCGCAGGTCGCCCGCCTTCGCGAAGATCAGTTGAATGCGCAAATGAACAAGATGAAAGCCGACTCTGCCCGGGCCGGCGAAGAGGAAGTCGGCCTTCGGGCGCTGGAGAGAGAGGCGGCGGCACAGCGCCAATTGCTGGAAAGCTATCTCGCGCGTTACCGCGAGGCGGCATCGCGTGCGGATCGCGTTTCAACTCCTGCAGATGCCCGCATCGTCTCAACCGCGATGGAGCCCTCTGAGCCCTATTTCCCCAAGGTTTTGCCAATCACCATCGTGGTGTCGCTGGCCGTACTCGTTCTGCAAACGCTTGGCATCATCATTGTTGCCTTGTTTAGCGGTCGTGGTCTACGGCCGTCCGGCGTTCTTGGCTACGAGCAGCCGCAGACGATTCCGGTCAGATCGTCCGCTGCTTCAACCATGCCCGAATCCCGGTCGGTGCTAGCCGATCAGGAGGAGGCGGGTACGCAACCGCTCGTGCAGTCAAAGAACAGAACACGCTTGTCTCTTCTGAAGGACAAGCGGGACGACGAGGGCGGCTCTCGCATCGCCATCACGGGCGCCGATATTCGAGATCGCCTGGCAAAGCTGAGATTGCCGAAGAGCGAGGAAAACACACCGGTCAAACCTCTCACCTCTGAGACGGCAGAGCAGGACGATCTTCCGCTGGTCAGTCAGCGAGGACCTTTCGGCATGGCCCATGCAAAGCCTGTCGATGCCGCTACATCAGCGCCTGAGGCGGTGAATGCCGAGGCAGACGAGCCGGAGACTGTTCGGCCCGCTGAGAGCCAGGAGAGCGATGTAGCCGAGAAGGCGGCCAAGGCTGAACAGGCCTTGGCGAGTGCTTCCGCGAATGAGGAGGCGTCTTCCTCCGATGTCCACGTTGAGCCGGAGCAGCTTGGTGGGCTTAGCCTGGAGATGGTTCGTGATCTCTTCGCGCGCAGCGGCGTTCCCCTCGCGATCACGGTGTCGCCTACGGGCGATGAAGGGTCCACGGCTACCGTGCTGCTTGCCCGCGAAATGGCTGAGCTTGGACGAAGCGTGGCGGTCATCGACATGACAGGTTCTGCTTGTCCGTCGCGCCTTATGTGCGGCAATGCGCAGCTGCCGGGCATCACGGATCTTCTATGTGGAACAACGGCTTTCGGCGAATCGATTCATCCGGATCGCCTGTCTGATGCCCATATCATTCCCCAAGGTGCAGCAGATGCTGTGAAGGCCATGCGCAGCGCTGACCGCCTGACGATGATCTTCGATGCTCTTGCAAGTGCCTATGATATCGTACTGGTCGAATGCGGACAGGCCGATCCTCGCAGCCTTGCACGTCTTAGCCAGCAAAATGATGCGCAGATCCTGATCTCGCTCGGCGATGCGCAGGAAGAGACGGTTGCCGAACAGCTGGCGATCTACCGGGCAGCGGGATACCCGAATGTTATCGCCATGACGACGGATCTATCCGGCAAACCGCGAGATACCGGCCGTCACGCCGCCTGATCGGGTGTGGTGCTTTTGGCGCGAAGCTTCTGCACCAGCCTGTACAGGCCCTTGTTTTGCTTGATGCCGGTTTTTAGCCGAATGAAACCGCGATGCGCCAGGGATGCCAGTCGGCCCTTGGCAGTGAGCGGCACGATAAGATCGTGATGCGTGGTTTCGACAGGACACCAGCTGCGCTTATAGGCCTGATCGCCCATGCCGAAATCGAAAATCTCGGCGCCGCTGGCACATGCATCTTCAATCATATGCCAGAATAGCAGTTCTCCGGGGCTTGCATCCGGCACCCGTCGCTCATCGATCGAACCGAACTGGCAGATCACATGGCCTTGAGCGCGTGATAGCCCGCAAATGGCGGCAACCTCGCCATCGCCCCCGGCCTTCAGCTTGAGCGCACTGAGCCTGAGCGCGTATTCAGTCTCGGTTTGGGGTGAATCGATCAAGGCGTGAAAGAAGTTGCGCACGGCGGACGACTGGAAGACATCGGGAAGTCCTGCGGCCTGAAAGCGCTCGTGTTTCTGCTTGAAAAACAGATCGAGCAAGGCGTGCTGCTCGGTAATCGACGAGGGTGTATGAACCTCGTATCCACCCGCTTCCTCAATCCGGCGAACCTGAACGCGGAATTTTTTGCGTCTGCGCTTGGCATTCACCTGCGCCAGCGTCTGCTCGAAACTCCTGAAAAGCGGCAGCTGGAAGGAGGTGTTCGTATGGACGATGGATGGGAAGGCGTGGAAGGGATGGCGCTTGTGCTGCCATTCCAGCGATACGGCATCGAGGATCAACACATCGGCATGGCTGCCCATTGCCTTTTTAAGGCTTTCCAGCAGCGCCGCGGTTTCTTCTGAACTCGGCTGGAAGCCCTCGGCCATCATTCCGCTATTGAAATTGTTGAAGTGGCCTGCAGGAAAACGGGCAATGCGAACCGGTCCGAGGTGCGAAACGATGAGAGGTAGGATAAAGCAGGTGCGATTACTATCCCGGCCATGCACGATCAGCGGCTTTTCACCGAGGCTCCGGTACCAGGCCAAACACCAGGCCGAGCTTTGATGCAACGAGTTTCCGGGAAGCTGCGCAAGCTCATTCCAGCGCTGCAGAAGGCTGGATGGATCCTCATGGATTTCGATTTGCAAAAGGGTATGCTCGCTTCCGCGAGCCGCTTGTGACGGTTGCTGGTTCATGGCTGCCACTGTTTGCTTCATGGTGTGCCAAGTTTGGACTCACATTGCAAAGAAGCAGTTAGCCGAAGCAAAACACGCCAAAGCTTCGAAAAGCATGGTTAAGAGATCTTTTTGGGCCCGGCCATCCAGCGGATGATGAGCATGGCCGGAAGAACCCAGAGGACGCCGGTCAGCAGGAAATAGAGCAGATGCACATACCAGGCAGATTGCGAAAGCGTCAGCGTTGCAATCGTGGTGGCCAAGACCGCATAGACGGAAACGAGGATGATGATCAGGATCGTGCCGATGAACTTCTTCAATCGAACAGGCATCGTATTCCAATCTCGCTTTGTTGATGCGCTTCAGGCGCGACGGCATGCCGCAAAGGTGTAGGACTTGTTTTGCACCGGCGAGTGGGGCAAATCAACGACAAAAGGCAATGTTGACGAATGTCAGGAGAAGATATGGCGACGTCACCGGCAATCCCCTTGGCATCCACGGATACGACACGCCGACTGGAAACCAACCGCACCGCCTTGCGCTGGTGGTTGAAGATCGTGATTGGCGTTCTTTTCTGTCTCGTGCTTGTCGGAGGAGCCACGAGGCTGACCAATTCCGGGCTTTCCATTACGGAGTGGAAGCCAATTCATGGCGTCATACCCCCGCTTTCGGTTGCGGAATGGGAAGAGGAATTTCAGCTCTACCAGCGCATACCGCAATATACGCAGCTCAATCATGGCATGACGCTGGATGAGTTCAAGACGATCTTTTGGTGGGAGTGGGCGCATCGGCTGCTTGCCCGTGCCATTGGTCTCGTCTTCGGTCTGCCGCTGCTGTTCTTCTGGTTGAGCGGCCGGGTGGAGAAGCGCCTGCGCCTGCCTTTGGTCGGCCTGCTGGCGCTTGGCGGTTTGCAGGGCTTTGTCGGCTGGTGGATGGTGTCATCCGGCCTCTCTGTGCGTGTGGATGTGTCGCAATATCGCCTCGCAACACATCTGACGATTGCCTGTATGATCTTTGCCGCCTGCGTGTGGATCATGCGCGGGCTGACACCGCAAAGGGTCGACAGTCCACCGACGGCGCATTCTCACCTTGCGTCTGCGGGGCTGGCATTCCTGGCTTTGTTCCAGATCTATCTTGGCGCTCTGGTGGCGGGCCTCGATGCAGGTTTTACCTACAATACCTGGCCCTTGATGGATGGAGCCCTCATCCCCGGCGATCTCTTCATTCAGCAGCCTTGGTGGATAAACCTCTTCGAGAATCCGAAGACAGTGCAGTTCGTTCATCGCTGCGGTGCCTATCTTTTGTTGCTGCTCACCCTGATCCATATGGTGAAATCCGTGCGGCTGGCGCCTGGCACAACGCACGCAAAGGGGGCGATGATCCTGTTTGGTGTCGTGTGCCTGCAGGCTGCAATCGGAATCGTCACCCTTTTGCTGCATGTGCCTATCGAAATGGGGCTTTTGCATCAGGCAGGCGGTCTGGTGGTGCTGGCTTACGCCATCGCACACTGGCGCGGATTTTACGGGGAATTCAAACGAGATCAGGCCGCAGAAGCGGCTTGATCATTCCGCTTCGTGGCAGACGGCTTCAATATTGTGGCCGTCTGGATCGAGAATGAAGGCGGCGTAATAGTCGGGATGGTAATGTGGACGCAGCCCCGGCGCGCCATTGTCCCGACCGCCAGCGGCAAGCGCCGCAGCGTAAAATGCATCCACTTCGGCACGCGAGTGGACGGCGAAGGCGATGTGCAGCGAACCCTTGGTTTGCCCGCCGGAACCAATCCAGAATGAAGGCTTGCCGTTGCGGCCATAGCCGGCACCCTCATAGGTGCCGTTACTCTCTTCCAGCGTGACGACCATCACGCAGGATGCGCCGATGGCGGGCATGACAGAATCGTAGAAGTGGCGGGAACGCTTCAGGTCTGCAACAGACAATCCAATGTGATCGAGCATTCCCGCCTATCCTTATGCTGACAGCATCAAATCCATGTTCTGGACGGCGGCACCTGATGCGCCCTTGCCGAGATTGTCGAGCAAGGCCACCAGATTGACGTGAGCACCGCCCGGTGTTCCGAACACGAAAAGCTTCATCGTATCCTTGCCCGTAAGCTCTTCGGCATCGATGCGACCGAGCTTGCTGCTTTCTTCCAGCGGCACCACCGTTACGATTTCCTGACCGGCATAGTGCGAGACGAGGGCGGCATGAATGCTTTCCAGCGTCGTGCCGGATGCCATGTCCTCAAGGAAGAGGGGCACCTGAACGATCATGCCCTGCGGGAAGCGACCGACGGAGGGGGAGAACAGCGGTGAGCGATCCAGCAGGCCGTGTGCCTTCATCTCCGGCACATGCTTGTGCTTAAGCGTGAGCCCATAGAGAAAGTTATTGGCGCTAATGGCGTCTTCGCGTGACTGGTCTTCCATTTGGGCGATCATCTGCTTGCCGCCACCCGTATAACCGGACACCGCGTTGACACTCACGGGATAGCCATTCGGCAGGAGACCCGCCGCGCGCAAGGGACGAATAAGAGCAATGGCACCGGTCGGATAGCAGCCCGGATTGGCGACCATGCGTGCAGAGCGGATCTTGTCCGACTGCGCCTTGTCCATCTCGGCAAATCCGTAGGCCCAATCATCCGCAACACGGAAGGCCGTGGAGGTGTCGATAATGCGTACCTTGTTGTTGCCGGAGACCATGGAGACAGCCTCACGCGAGGCATCATCCGGCAGGCAAAGGATGGCGATATCCGCGCTATTCAGCAGGTCTTCGCGCATCGCTGCATTACGGCGTTCCGCTTCGGGAATAGACAGAAGCTCCACATCGCGGCGGCCGGCCATTCGGGTGCGGATTTGCAGGCCCGTGGTTCCGTGTTCGCCATCGATGAAGATTTTCGCGCTCATATCTTTATTCCCGAATTCAGGGGTTTAGGAGAGAAAGCGGAATCAGTTTACCCGCTTCCTGATTCAATTTCTTAACGGGCGTTTGCCAGTCGCTCTGCCCGCAGTCCCAGCATATACATGGCGACTGTCGCACCGGCAATGGCGGTGATATCGGCATGGTCATAGGCGGGCGCTACCTCGACCACATCCGAGCCGCGTATATCCAGCTTGCCGAGTTTGCGCAGGACGGAAAGCATCTTGGCGGAGGAGGGGCCGCCCGCAACCGGCGTACCCGTGCCTGGTGCAAATGCCGGGTCGAGGCAATCAATGTCGAAGGTGAGGTAGCAGGCCTTGCTGCCGACATGGGAGAGGATCGTATCGGCGATGGATTGCGCATTCATGTCCTCCACCTCATAGCCGTGAAGGATGCGGATGCCGAAATCCTGTGGTGCCTGCGTGCGAATGCCGATCTGAATCGAGCTTGAGGCATCTATAATGCCCTCGCGGACCGCGCGACATACGAATGAACCGTGATCGATCCGCTTGCCATCGTCATCCCATGTGTCCTGATGCGCATCGAAGTGGACGAGCGCAAGTGGCCCATGCTTGGCAGCGTGGGCTTTGAGAAGCGGCCAGGTGATGAAGTGATCGCCGCCCAGACCCATAAGATAAGCGCCGGAAGCGATGATTTTCGAGGCTTCCTTCTCGATCAGGGCAGGCGTCTTCTGGTGGTTTCCGTAGTCGAGCAGCACGTCGCCATAATCGATCACTGCCATTTGCTCGAACAGATCGCGGGCGAAAGGATATTGCGGATCGTTATCGAAAATAGCCGAGGCGCGCCGAATGGCTTGCGGCCCAAACCGGGCGCCTGGCCTGTTGGAGACGGCTGCATCGAAGGGAATGCCCAGCACCACGGCATCCGCACCCTTGAGGGTCTTGGAGTATCTGCGGCGCATGAAGGAAAGCGCGCCAGCATAGGTCGGGTCGGTTGCTGCGCCCCGGTTGGAGCTTGCGGTGAAGGCGTTATCAATAGATTTGGAGGCCATGTCGCTTTCCCTCAATCTGCCCTGTCAATGCCATAGGCGCGTTCCACTTTTGCGACGATCACGCGATAATCTTCGTACCACCGCTCACGGCCAAGTCGCTGTGCCGCTTGATGCGAAACGACCGCTTTCCACGCCTTGATGCTCGCTTCATCTGTCCAGAAAGAGTTGGTGATACCAAAGCCGTCATCGCCCCGCACGCTTTCAATGCCTAGAAAGCCAGGTTGCTTTTGTGCCAGCTCGACCATCGCATTAGCCATCGCACTATAACCATCATCTCCGGATTTGCGCCGGGATGAGAAGCAAACAACGTAATAGGGCGGTGCTGGTAAGGTGCTCATTGAGCCGACCATGACAGAAAATCCAAAGCGTGGACAAGAAAAAAGGCGGCACCGAAGTACCGCCTTTTCCAATTCCGTTTCCGGTATCCAGCGATTAACGCTTGGAGAACTGGAACGAACGGCGGGCCTTGGCCTTGCCGTACTTCTTACGCTCGACAACGCGGCTATCGCGAGTCAGGAAGCCGCCCTTCTTCAGAACGGAGCGCAGGCCCGGTTCGAAGTAGGTGAGGGCCTTGGAGATGCCGTGACGAACGGCACCGGCCTGACCGGAAAGACCACCGCCAGCAACAGTTGCAACGATGTCGAACTGGCCGTTACGGGCAGCTGCGACGATCGGCTGCTGCAGGATCATCTGGAGGACCGGACGGGCGAAGTATGCCGAATAGTCCTTGCCATTGACGATGATCTTGCCGGAACCAGCCTTGACCCAAACGCGGGCGACCGCGTTCTTGCGCTTGCCGGTTGCGTAGGAACGGCCTTGGGCATCAACCTTGCGCTCGTGAACAGGAGCGGAAGCCTGAGCAGCGGTGCCGAGGTCCTTCAGGGAAGAAAGGTCAGCCATACTTAGGCGCTCCTTGTGTTCTTGTTGCTAAGCGCGGCCACGTCGAGAGTGACGGGCTGCTGTGCTTCGTGCGGATGGTTGGAGCCAGCGTATACGCGCAGGTTCTTCATCTGGCGACGGCCAAGCGGGCCGCGCGGGATCATGCGCTCGACAGCCTTCTCGAGAACGCGCTCCGGGAAGCGGCCTTCGATGATGGCGCGTGCGGTACGCTCCTTGATGCCACCTGGGTAGCCGGTGTGCCAGTAGTACTTCTTGTCGGTGTACTTCTTGCCGGTGAAAACAACCTTGTCAGCGTTGATAACGATGACGTTGTCGCCGTCGTCAACGTGAGGCGTGTAGGTTGCCTTATGCTTGCCGCGAAGGCGGGTTGCGATGATGGTAGCGAGACGGCCGACGACGAGACCTTCGGCGTCGATCAGCACCCACTTCTTCTCCACCTCAGCGGGCTTCTGTACGAAGGTAGACATATGTGCTCTCTTCTTGGTGATCCCGTAGCGAGGCAAGCCTCATCTCGGGCGTTTCTTGTTGCTTGGTTTGGCCCGTTTTCGAACCAAAAAGAAACGCGCACGAAGTGTGCGTGTATCTTGCGGCGGCTTATACGTGGGGAGGGTAAATGGGTCAAGCTGCTCGGATTTAACCTCTGGAAAAATACGCAAATGAAATCAATATCCTAATTATGTGGTTTTCTGATACCACACAAAAAATATCATCTTTGATGGACAGGTGGTATTGTGAAAGCTTACCGCCAGCCGAAACAGCCTTCGTCTGTGATGCCGCTGCAATCTTCCGGCGAAGGGCGCATCTCACAATGACGAACCGGGCAATTGCCGATGTCGCGTGTGGGTATCGTGCCAGATTTGGCAAACTCGCCGCCCGCGCAGAAGCGTTCATCTGCCACGTAGCGGTCATAGAGGGTTGCTCCGGTACGACCCTTGTAGCGAAAGATGACAGCGCCCTCGCGAGCAATGGTTCTTTGCACAGCCTCGCAGGTCATGGCGGTGGAATTGTAGCGTGAAATGGCCATTGCCGGGCCGGTTATAGCCAGTGAGAACAGGGCAGCTGCGGCAAGCAATCCAGGTTGAATACGCATTTGAGGATTTCCTTTAAAGCTACAGGAACCTAGATAGCGTAAACTGTTTTCAGTCCAAGAGGTTCTTCGGCTGCACCTAAAGTTTGAAGGAGTACGACGTCATGGATCACTCGCATTATCCTGACGCTTATGTTGCGGACATTCTCAAAGGTGTCAAAACAATTGCCCTGGTGGGTGCCTCTCCCAATCCCGTCCGGCCCAGCAATGGCGTCATGGGCTTTCTCCTGTCGAAAGGCTATCACGTCATACCGGTCAATCCGGGGCAGGCTGGCAAGTCGATTCATGGGCAAAAAGTCTATGGTCACCTCACCGACATCGAGGAAAAGGTCGACATGGTCGATGTTTTCCGCGCCTCGGAATTTCTGGGCGAGGTTGTGGAGGAGGCTTTGCGTATGGCTCAACGGCCAGACGTGATCTGGACACAGCTCGGCGTGCGCGACGATGCCGCTGCTGCCAGGGCAGAGGAGGCGGGTATCAAGGTTGTTCAGGACCGCTGTCCTGCCATCGAATACCCGCGGCTTCTCGGGCATCATTGACGCTTGGTCGCCGCCCAAGCGGTTTGATTGTGACATTTGATCATCGATGATCGCCGCAAATGGGTATCAAATGTCACATTCATTCCACTAGTCCGCAAGAAAACGTGGCTGCGCGCGCAATGCGCTGAGTTCTTCGCTATTGGAGCAATAGTCGACGTAGTGCTCGGTAATCGCCCCGCTGGCGAGGTCCCGACGACAGGCATCCTTGTTTTCGCACAGGGCGCAATTCACCTGCATGTCGCGAAACTGGCCGGGTGAGGCAAGCCTTACCTCCGGCGGATCGATGCGAAGTGCCCGCATCAGCGCTTCCATTTCCGTAGCGGCGTCTGCCGCCGTGTCGCTGAGATGCAGGAGGCGGGATGGAGACAGCGCGAGATCGGAGGCAATACGCGCCTGCATTTCGGGGTCGAGTTGCCTCAGCTCGTCCTGCTGGCTGAAGCAATTGCGAATGTTGCCGTAGAGATGTGAGAGACGTGCAGCGAGGCTGCCATGCGATACCTGTGATGCCATGTTCCTATCTCCTGATATCGGGCAATAGGAAATTAGGGTCGCTGCGGCAGGAAGACGTTGATCAGGATCAACTTTGCCCGCAGAGGTCGCACTTTTCAGATCGCGTCCTTTCACGGCAAAACTATTCCTTTGCCGCAAGCGGATTGCCCAAATTCTCGGTTTGTTTGATCGGCGTGCATGGCGATATAGTCTCGCCAGTTCCGCAATGGTAATCCATGTGGACATCAGTGAATCGTAGGGGAGGACTTCATGACCGCCGATAATCCGGGTTTCTCGACACTTGCCATCCATGCCGGGTCGAAACCCGATCCCGCCACGGGTGCGCGTGCCACACCCATCTACCAAACGACGTCCTTCGTCTTTAACGATGCTGACCACGCGGCGGCGCTTTTCGGTCTTCAGCAGTTCGGGAATATCTACACCCGCATCATGAACCCCACCCAGGCGGTTCTGGAAGAGAAAGTGGCAGCATTGGAGGGCGGCACGGCAGCTCTCGCCGTTGCCTCAGGCCACGCAGCGCAGATGCTGGTTTTCCATACCATCATGAAGCCGGGCGCAAACTTCGTGGCGGCAAAGCGCCTCTATGGCGGGTCGATCAACCAGTTCGGCCATGCCTTCAAGAATTTTGGCTGGGAAGTGCGTTGGGCAGATCCCGCCGATCCGGAAAGCTTCTCCGCGCAGGTCGATGACAATACGCAGGCAATCTTCATTGAAAGCCTTGCCAATCCAGGCGGAACCTTTGTCGATATCGCTGCCATTTCCGAAGTGGCACAGCGCCACGGTCTGCCGCTCATCGTCGATAACACGATGGCCAGCCCTTACCTCGTTCGCCCGCTCGAACACGGCGCCGATATCGTCATCCATTCCCTGACCAAGTTCCTTGGCGGCCATGGCAACTCCATGGGCGGCATTCTGGTGGATGGCGGAACCTTCGATTGGTCCGCATCCGGCCGTTATCCCATGCTGTCTGAACCTCGCCCGGAATATGCCGGCCTCGTGCTGCACCAGACTTTCGGCAACTTTGCCTTCGCCATTGCAGCCCGCGTTCTGGGTCTTCGAGACCTCGGCCCCGCGATTTCTCCATTCAATGCCTTCATGATTCTGACCGGCATCGAGACACTGCCGCTGCGCATGCAGCGCCATTGCGATAACGCTCTGGAAGTGGCGCGATGGCTGAAGTCTCATGACAAGGTGTCATGGGTTTCCTATGCCGGACTTGAGGATGACCCCAACCATGCCCTTCAGCAGCAATATTCGCCCAATGGAGCGGGTGCCGTTTTCACCTTCGGCCTGAAGGGAGGATACGAGGCAGGCAAGGGTTTCGTGGAAGGACTGAAGCTCTTCTCACATCTCGCCAATATCGGTGATACGCGATCACTGGTCATCCACCCGGCGTCGACCACCCACCGCCAGCTGACGCCCGAGCAGCAGACTGCCGCCGGCGCAGGCCCGGATGTGGTGCGCCTCTCCGTTGGCATTGAGGACGCAAAAGACATCATCGCCGATCTCGAACAGTCACTCGCTCGAATCTGAGGTGCATTGATGAGCTTCGCCATCCCTTTCGATCTGACCACCATTGAAGCGGAGGAGGGCGCGCCCGCGCCCGACCGGATTATCTCGGGAAATCCGAGATTTCGGACATGGAATCTGGATGAAAGGGAGGGCGGCCTCTATGCGGGCATCTGGGAGGCAACGCCCGGCAAGTGGCAGATTGTCTATGACGAGTGGGAGTATTTTTCCATCCTGGAGGGATACTCCATCGTCACTGAAGAGGGTGGTGCGGCCATTCATCTGAAACCGGGCGACAGGTTGATCCTGACACCCGGCTTTAAGGGAACCTGGGAAGTGATTGAAACGACTCGCAAGGACTATGTGATCCGGCTTTGATTTTCCGGATCACTCACTCACCACGCGAGATCGAGACGTTCGAGACCGTGGAAGTGGTAGACATCCTTCACGCGCGGCGTCTCGGCAATCTTTAGGCCCGGTAGCCGCTTGAAAAGCAGCGGCAAGACGATGTTCAGTTCCAGCCGTGCCAGCGGTGCGCCAATGCAGAAATGGATGCCGGCCCCGAAGGAGAGGTTGGCACCTTCGTTCCGGTCCGGCTTGAACGCCAGCGGATCCGAGAATTTTTTCGGGTCGAGATTGGCCGCCGCAAGGATGAGGCTCACTTTGTCGCCTCGCTTCAACTGCACGCCATCAATCTCAACCTCCTCCAGCGCCCAACGCTGGAAGATATGCACCGGCGCACAGATGCGCAGCGTTTCCTCCACTGTTCGCTCTGTCGCTGTGTCGTCCCGGAACATCACACTCGGATCGAGGCCGCTTTCCAGAATCACCCGCACCGAATTGCCGATCTGATGCACGGTTGCTTCATGCCCCGCATTCAGGAGCACAATAGTGGTGGAGATCAGTTCGTCCTCGGTCAGGAACTGTCCCTTGTGTTCGGTATGGATCATGTGGCTGAGAAGATCGTCACGTGGATTGGCGCGCCGCTCTGCAATGACTGTTCGTACATAATCGGCGAACTCCCGTGCTGAACGGTCCGCCGCATCTTCATCCGCCCGGGAGCGTTTGAACATGTACATACCGACATAGTCATGGCTCCACTTGAGAAGCTGCGGGCCCATCTCTTCGGGAATGCCGATCATCCGCGCAATCATGGTTACGGGAATGATATCGGCAAATGTGGAGAGAAGTTCTGTCTGGCCGTCTTTCTCGAAACGGTCGATGAGTGCGTTCGCGAGGGCTTCAATCTCGCCGCTCATCTTTTCCACGTGACGGGAAACGAAGGCCCGGTTCACCAAAGTGCGCAGGCGCGTGTGTTGTGGCGGCTCGATCTCCAGCAGCGAATAGCGCTCTGCGAGATCGAAATGGGCAGTGTGGGCTGCCGGTTCCGGCAGGCCAAGCTCCTCACGGCTTGCGATATGAAGGATCTGGCGCCCGAAGCGCCGATCGCGCAGCAGGCTGTTCACATGGTCATAGCCTGTGAAGAACCATTGCTTCTGCTCTTCCCAATAGAAGGTCGGACAGGTGGCATGCAGGGCAGCATAGGCACGGTTGGGGTCACTGTAAAAAGCCGGGTCGCGTCCATCAAGGGAAACACGGCGATGCGAGGGGTCAATGCGGAGAAAGTCAGTCATGACTTCTGACTAGAGCATTCCCGGTTAAAACGGAAACACCTGATATGCTCTATCTCCTTGTTTTGACGAAGTCCGGACACAATGCCGCTGACGCAGCTTTGCAGGAACTGTGCAAAATTATCTCGGCTGAAAAAGGAAGCCCGCCGCTGCTCAGGCAGAGTATCTGAGGGTCGCTGGCGGTGGAACCTGTGCGGTCGATGTCTCGAACTTCTCGCTGCCCGGCACAATGACAATGGAATTCGAATCGTTGATGGCACTGCGATTGCGTCCTGCTGCCTTTGCCGCATACAGTGCGCGATCTGCCCGTGAGAGCATGGAATCGAGATCTGCCTCAAGCCGCGGCGCAACCGCGATACCTGCGCTGACCGATGCCCGGATGAGCCGGTTATCCTCTGACGTTATGGGCTGGGAAAAGAGGGTCAGGCGGATGGCTTCGGTCGTCCCGATCGCTTCTGCATCACTGCTGACAGCCAGAAGGCAGGCAAATTCCTCGCCGCCAAGCCTGCCGAAGACGCCGCGCTGCATCAGGCATGACTGGGCCACGCGGCAGAAATGGGTCAGGACATCGTCTCCGCCTCTATGCCCATATTGATCATTGATCTGCTTGAAGTGGTCGAGGTCGAAGATGATGATGGCCAGAAGACCGCGTTGACCGCTCGATTCCCGGCGCACCCGGTCGAACTGATCGAGAAGTCCGCGGCGGTTCAATACGCCAGTCAGAGGGTCGGTCAGGGCAATGTGGCGCAACCGCTCCTCTGAACGCGCCATCAGCATGCGTGCGCCAAGCATTATGGCGGCGACCAGGCAGAAGATATTGCCAACCGAATAGATCAGCACGTTCGGCATTTCCATGAAGGTGGTTGGACGAAGGACGGCGGACTGGACTGCCATATTGAGCATGAAGCCGGCCTGGATAACGCTGACCAGCGCGAACAGCCGCCGGGATCGCGAAGCGGGTTTCTGGCCCGTAATCAGGCAGTAGGCGAGCAGGAGATAGGCCAGCGAGGAGCAGGTTTGCACGAGGACCACGCGCGCCCAGAACTGCTCATACACTGAGGGAATCAAAAGCAGCGTTATCCAGAGAAGACTTGGTAGCAGCAGCACGGGCGTCACGCGCCTGCCGTCATGGCGCAGTACTCCGGCGCCCCACAGGCCAATCCCCAGCAGGATGATGAGATTGCTCAACACGATCGAGACGAAATCCGGAATGGTGTTACGCAGCCCTACCAGAACGATTCCCGCGCCATGGCAGGCAAAGCCCAAGCCCCATAGGCCTGTAACTACCTGTTTTCTATCATGAAGCCAGGACGCCACCAGGAGCGCCGCAAGTGTCATGGCTTCCGTAGCCCAAAGTACCAGCGCCGTTTTTGTGTCCACGATCGACGTCCCGCCCGAGATTGTGAACGGCAGTTTATGGGGCGGAGAGTTTAAAAGGTTGTTGCCGACGGAAGGTATTTGCTAACGATTTAACGTTTGAGATGATGAAAACTACATGCGGTTAAGGATATCGGGTGCGGCGTCTTGAAGTACCCGGCATCCACCCTCTATGTAGGGATGAGACAAAATCAAGACGATTCCTGGGGCGGAAACGCCATCGGGCGCCCGATGAGACAAAGGAACACCATGAGAAATCCCGTTGATACCGCTATGGCCCTGGTGCCGATGGTTGTCGAGCAGACCAACCGCGGGGAGCGCTCCTACGACATCTACTCGCGGCTGCTGAAGGAGCGGATCATCTTTTTGACGGGTCCGGTAGAGGACCACATGGCCTCCCTGGTCTGCGCGCAGCTGCTCTTCCTGGAAGCGGAAAATCCGAAGAAGGAAATCGCGCTCTACATCAATTCGCCGGGTGGCGTCGTGACCGCGGGCATGTCGATCTACGATACCATGCAGTTCATCAAGCCTGCGGTTTCCACGCTCTGCATCGGGCAGGCGGCATCCATGGGTTCGCTGCTTCTGGCGGCCGGTGAGAAGGGCATGCGCTTTGCCATGCCGAACTCGCGCATCATGGTTCACCAGCCTTCCGGCGGCTTCCAGGGCCAGGCTTCCGATATCGAACGCCATGCTCGTGACATATTGAAGATGAAAAAGCGTCTGAACGATGTCTATGTGAAGCATACGGGCCGCACCTACGAGGAAGTTGAAAAAACTCTCGATCGTGACCATTTCATGGATGGTGAGGAAGCGCTTGCCTGGGGTGTCGTCGACAAGATCCTGACCTCGCGCCAGGAACTGGAAGGCGGCTCAGCCGATTGAGGCTGAGGAAATGCTTCGGTAAGTATTGCCCCGAAATGACCGAATACGGGGTTTCCACTGCCGAGGAACGCGCTAATAATGCTTATTAATGCTGTGTTGATTTTTTATGACATAGCATGCGGTCTGGAAGGGGTTGCGTTGCCACCGGACCGGGAACCCCGGTTCCCAGTTCGGTAGAGTGCCCCGCGAACGGGTCGGGTGCAGCATTCTGAAGGAAAGCTGCCCCACCGGCATAGGAACTCTCCGGGCCTGGATGACAGGCGATCGGTGTGCTGGAAGGGAAGTGATATGAGCAAAGTCAGCGGCAGCAACGGCGGCGACTCCAAGAATACGTTGTATTGTTCCTTCTGCGGCAAGAGCCAGCACGAGGTCCGCAAACTGATTGCGGGGCCCACCGTGTTCATCTGCGATGAATGCGTCGAACTGTGCATGGATATCATCCGCGAAGAGAACAAGAGTTCCATGGTGAAGTCCCGTGACGGCGTTCCCACGCCGCAGGATATCATCAAGGTTCTGGATGAATATGTCATCGGTCAGCAGCAGGCGAAAAAGATCCTGTCTGTGGCGGTGCACAACCACTACAAGCGCCTCGCCCATGCCTCCAAGAACGGCGATGTGGAGCTGGCCAAGTCGAACATCATGCTTGTTGGCCCGACCGGTTGCGGCAAGACCTATCTTGCGCAGACGCTCGCCCGCATCATCGACGTACCCTTCACAATGGCCGATGCGACCACTTTGACGGAAGCCGGCTATGTGGGTGAGGATGTCGAGAACATCATTCTCAAGCTGCTTCAGGCCGCCGATTACAATGTCGAGCGTGCGCAGCGCGGCATCGTCTACATCGACGAAGTGGACAAGATTTCCCGCAAGTCTGACAATCCGTCGATCACCCGCGACGTTTCTGGCGAAGGCGTGCAGCAGGCCCTGCTGAAGATCATGGAAGGTACCGTTGCTTCGGTTCCGCCGCAGGGTGGCCGCAAGCATCCACAGCAGGAATTCCTGCAGGTCGATACCACCAACATCCTGTTCATCTGCGGTGGTGCGTTTGCTGGCCTCGACAAGATCATCTCCGCCCGTGGCGAGAAGACCTCCATCGGCTTCAGCGCCACCGTCAAGGCACCGGATGATCGTCGCGTCGGTGAAGTTCTTCGCGAACTGGAGCCGGAAGATCTGGTCAAGTTCGGCCTGATCCCGGAATTCATCGGTCGTTTGCCTGTTTTGGCAACGCTGGAAGACCTGGACGAAGACGCTTTGATCCAGATCCTGTCCGAGCCGAAGAATGCTCTGGTCAAGCAGTACCAGCGCTTGTTCGAAATGGAAGATGTGGAGCTGACCTTCCACGAAGATGCCCTGCGTGAGATTGCTCGTAAGGCAATCGTTCGCAAGACAGGCGCTCGTGGCTTGCGCTCGATCATGGAAAAGATCCTTCTGGACACGATGTTCGAACTTCCGGCGCTTGAAGGTGTGCGTGAAGTTGTCATCTCGGAAGAGGTTGTGCGCGGTACGGCCCGCCCGCTTTACATCTATGCCGATCGTCAGGATGAAAAGGCGAATGTATCCGCCTGATGAAGCGTTCAGGGGAGGGGCCGTTCGGCCCCTTTTCCACCTCAGGCGCAGGCGATTCGCTTGCGACTGACAGGCTCACCGGCATTGTGCCGCGTGATTCGGGACGGAAACGGCCTGCCGCTATTGTTGCAGGCGCTCTGTTCGTCCCCTTTTCGGTTGACGGAAATCAGTTCCGCGTAAGTATCCCGTCATAACCTTGCATGACCTCCGCATATGCCCGGTGAACAGCCGTGCAAGGCTTGAAATCTGCGTTCAGAACCTCCACTTTGGGGAGGAAGAAAGCGTCCAGCCTTTAACTGGACGATCCCCGGAAACGGGCGAGTGAAAGGAATCATTATGACGAATACAGCGTCTGCGACACAGGACGGAAATACCTATCCGGTCCTGCCTTTGCGCGACATCGTGGTTTTCCCCCACATGATCGTACCTCTGTTCGTCGGGCGCGAGAAATCAATCCGCGCGCTGGAAGAGGTCATGGGATCCGACAAGCAGATCATGCTGGTCACCCAGATCAATGCCGGGGATGACGATCCGGCGCCTTCCGCCATCCACAAGGTTGGTACGGTTGCCAATGTTCTTCAATTGCTGAAGCTGCCCGATGGGACCGTGAAGGTTCTTGTCGAAGGCCGCTCCCGTGCGAAGATCGATGAATATACTGACCGCGAAGACTTCTACGAAGCCCATGCCAACGTGCTTTCCGAGCCGGAGGAAGATCCGGTTGAGGTTGAGGCGCTGGCCCGCTCCGTTGTTTCCGAGTTCGAAAACTACGTGAAGCTGAACAAGAAGATCTCGCCGGAAGTGGTTGGCGCGGCAAGCCAGATCGAGGATTACTCGAAGCTGGCCGATACCGTGGCTTCGCATCTCTCCATCAAGATCACCGAAAAGCAGGAAATGCTGGAAACGGTGAGCGTGAAGCTGCGTCTGGAGAAGGCTCTTGGCTTCATGGAAGGTGAGATTTCGGTTCTCCAGGTCGAGAAGCGCATCCGCTCGCGCGTCAAGCGCCAGATGGAGAAGACCCAGCGCGAATACTATCTGAATGAGCAGATGAAGGCCATTCAGAAGGAGCTTGGCGATGGTGAGGACGGCCGTGACGAAATGGCCGAAATCGAGGATCGCATCAACAAGACCAAGCTGACCAAGGAAGCGCGCGAAAAGGCCGAGGCGGAGCTGAAGAAGCTGCGCCAGATGAGCCCGATGTCTGCGGAAGCGACAGTGGTGCGCAACTATCTGGACTGGCTGCTGTCCATTCCGTGGAACAAGAAGTCCAAGGTGAAGATCGATCTGAACAATGCCGAGAAGATCCTGGATCAGGATCACTTCGGCCTTGATAAGGTCAAGGAGCGTATTGTCGAATATCTGGCCGTGCAGGCGCGTGCGACGAAGATGAAGGGTCCTATCCTTTGCCTCGTTGGCCCTCCGGGCGTCGGCAAGACTTCGCTTGCTCAGTCGATTGCGAAGGCAACCGGTCGTGAATATGTGCGCATGGCTCTTGGCGGCGTGCGCGATGAGGCCGAAATTCGCGGTCACCGCCGCACCTATATCGGCTCCATGCCGGGCAAGGTCGTTCAGTCGATGAAGAAGGCGAAGCGGTCCAACCCGCTCTTCCTTCTCGATGAAATCGACAAGATGGGCATGGATTTTCGTGGCGATCCGTCTTCTGCGCTGCTCGAAGTTCTCGATCCGGCACAGAATTCGACCTTCATGGATCACTATCTTGAGGTGGAATACGATCTGTCTGACGTGATGTTCATCACGACGGCGAACACGCTGAACATCCCTGCGCCTTTGATGGACCGCATGGAGATCATCCGGATCGCTGGCTACACCGAAGATGAGAAGCGCGAGATCGCCAAGCGGCACCTGCTGCCGAAAGCCATCAAGGAACATGCGTTGAAGCCGGAGGAGTTCTCCGTCAGCGACGATGCGCTGATGGCGATCATTCAGCAATACACGCGTGAGGCTGGTGTTCGTAACTTCGAGCGCGAACTGATGAAGCTGGCACGTAAGGCCGTGACGGAGATCATCAAGGGCAAGACGAAGACGGTTGAAGTGACCGCCGCTAATGTTCAGGACTATCTGGGCGTTCCGCGCTTCCGTCATGGTGAGGCAGAGCGCGAAGATCAGGTCGGTGTTGTTACCGGCTTGGCCTGGACTGAGGTGGGTGGTGAACTGCTGACCATCGAAGGTGTCATGATGCCGGGCAAGGGCCGCATGACCGTTACGGGTAACCTGAAGGACGTGATGAAGGAGTCGATTTCGGCCGCCGCATCCTACGTTCGTTCGCGTGCCGTTGACTTCGGCATTGAACCGCCGCGCTTCGACAAGTCGGACATTCACGTCCACGTGCCGGAAGGCGCCACTCCGAAGGATGGCCCCTCTGCAGGTATCGCCATGGCAACGGCCATTGTGTCGATCATGACTGGTATCCCGGTCTCCAAGGACGTGGCCATGACCGGCGAGGTGACCTTGCGTGGACGTGTCTTGCCGATTGGTGGCCTGAAGGAAAAGCTTCTTGCGGCGCTTCGCGGCGGCATCAAGAAGGTCCTCATTCCGGAAGAAAACGCCAAGGATCTGGCTGATATTCCGGATAACGTGAAGAATAACATGGAGATCATTCCGGTTTCCCGCATGGGTGAGGTGCTTGACCACGCCCTGCTGCGCAAGCCGGAGCCGATCGAATGGGACGGAACGGTGGAAACACCTGTCATCGCGACTGCTGAGGGAAGCGAGGATTCCAACCCGTCTTTGGCGCACTAAGCCAAACCTGTGTGCGAAAATCGCACTCTCTGTGGAAAAAGGCCGGCTATATGCCGGCCTTTTTTGTGAAAATGTCTTGGAGGCCCTTGTTTTTCAGGCAATCCCGGAGCTTTTGGGTGGGCGAAGGGCATCATGAATCGATCGCCCCGACAGGTCCATTTGTGTGAAACCATTGAAAGGGGTGGAAACATGAACAAGAACGAATTGGTATCCGCCGTTGCTGAGAAGGCCGGTCTTTCCAAGGCCGACGCCGCTTCTGCTGTCGACGCAGTTCTGGAAGCTGTGCAGGCTGAATTGAAAAACGGTGGCGATGTTCGTCTCGCTGGCTTCGGCAGCTTCTCCGTCTCCCGCCGTGAAGCTTCGAAGGGTCGTAACCCCTCCACGGGCGCTGAAGTCGATATTCCGGCTCGCAACGTTCCAAAGTTCTCGGCCGGCAAGGGCCTGAAGGACGCTGTAAACAGCTAAGGTCTGGCACGCTGACAAGCGTGAATACATACCAATGCTGCGAAGCCCGGCGTCAGTCGGGCTTTTTTCATAAGGTGAAAGCGGAGTTGGGCGTGGCTTCTCCTTCCGCAAGAGTGACATCAAGAGGGCGGGGAAGAGGATGGCAGACAGGCAGAGCGTGATGTGGTCGCCGGCGGTGCGTGGCGCACTGTTCATGGTGCTTGCTGGCGTTGTTTTCGCGGCAATCAACGTGGCAACCCAATGGTTGGCCATGGTGATGCATTTCCCGGCCTCTTCCATGGCTTTCTGGCAATATGCCTTCGCAACGATCTTCTCGCTGCCACTGCTCGCCCGACTGGGCTTCAAGGCGATGCGCAGTCGCTACCCGATGCGGCATGTCATCCGGGTTGCGCTGGCGGCGCTCGGCGTGCAGGCCTGGGCCTATGGCCTGGTGACGGTGCCGATCTGGCAAGCGATAGCCCTGGTCATGACCTCGCCCTTCTTTGTCATCATTGGTGCGAGACTGTTTCTGGGTGAGCGAGTGGGGATGCATCGATGGCTCGCAACGCTGGCGGGTTTCATTGGCGCGATGGTCATCCTGCAGCCCTGGAACGATGCGTTCTCGCTCTCCGCATTATTGCCAGTCCTCGCGGCCCTTCTGTGGGGCGGCTCATCTCTCATTATGAAGAACCTGGCACACCATGAGCCGCCTGAAGCCATCACGGTCTGGCTGCTGGTACTGCTCACACCCATCAACGCAGCACTTGCTCTTGGCGCCGGATTGGCATTGCCCGCAGGGCAGGAGCTATGGCTTCTACTGGCGGCCGGCCTGCTGACTGCCATCGGACAGCATTTTCTCAGCCTTGCATACAGAGCCGCGGATGCGGCCTATGTCCAACCCTTCGACGATCTGAAATTGCCGCTGAATGTGCTTGCGGGTTGGGTTGTGTTCGGTTTTGCGCCCAGCGGCTCCCTGCTGCTTGGCGCATTGCTGATTCTCGCCGCTTCGCTCTCACTTCTTCTGCGTGAGGCTCGCTCAGCTGCAAGGCGCGAACTGCGAGCATAGCAAGAGAATCAGCGAAATCATGCGCCATCAAGCCTGTGTGGTTGCGTGACGGTGTTGTTTGGTCTTTTATCCGCGCGCATTCACAAGGAGCGTTCGGCATGCATTACCTTCTCACCGGCACAGCAGGCTTTATCGGCTTTCATCTGGCCCGCCGGCTCCTGGAGGAGGGGCATCAGGTCACGGGTTTTGATGGCCTGACCCCTTATTATAATCTCCGCCTGAAGGAAGCACGGCACGCCGCGCTCTCACAGTTTCAAGGATTTCGTCCCGTTATCGGCATGCTTGAAGATCGGCGTGCTCTGGAAACCACCCTCGAGCACGGCAATCCGGATATTGTCGTGCACCTCGCAGCGCAGGCTGGCGTGCGTTACAGCCTGGAAAATCCGAAAGCCTATCTTGATTCGAATCTCGTCGGATCCTGGAACGTGCTGGAGCTCGCCCGGCAAGCTGGCGTTCAGCATTTGATGCTTGCCTCCACATCGTCGGTTTACGGTGCCAACGATTCTACCCCCTTCAAGGAAGCCGACAAGACGGATGAGCCACTCAGCTTCTACGCTGCCACGAAGAAGGGTATGGAGTTGATGGCGCATACTTATGCGCATCTTCACAAGTTGCCGATAACCGCTTTTCGCTTCTTCACCGTCTATGGCCCTTGGGGCCGGCCCGATATGGCGCTGTTCAAATTTGTGAAGGCGATTCTCGAAGATCGCGAGATCGAAGTGTATGGCGAAGGCCGCATGAGCCGAGATTTTACCTATGTAGACGATCTTATCAGCTGCATCATCAATCTCTCTCGAATCGCACCAAATGAATCGAATCGCGTGACCGCGCCTGGTGTGAGCGACACGCTTTCTCACCAGGGACCCTACAGGGTGGTGAATATCGGTGGGGGGCAACCCGTAACGGTTCTCGACTTCATTGCAGCCATTGAGACGGTTATGGGGCGCCAAGCCAAGCGCGCAATGCTGCCGATGCAGCAAGGCGATGTTCCACGCACTTTTGCAAGTCCTCTCCTGCTGCAAGCGTTGACAGGCGAGAAGCCGGAAATCGACCTGGAGACGGGCGTGAGAGCTTTTGTTGATTGGTATCTCGAGTTCCGCGACGAACTTCAGCTCTGAGAGGCACTTTGATCAGACGTAATCTGCTTCGATCGGCCTCATATGTGGGGCCGACAAAGCATGCCCAGTATCGGGCACAAGCGCACAGATAGAAGCAGAAACAAGCTGCCGAAGTAAGAGCATAAGAGAAAGGGGGAAATGGTGGGCGATGAGAGACTCGAACTCCCGACATCCTCGGTGTAAACGAGGCGCTCTACCAACTGAGCTAATCGCCCGACTTGCTGGCGGTTCGTTGCCGCCGCGTCGATGGCCGTGATCTATTCGGATCGATCGAAATCCGCAAGAGCGAATTTGCAGTTTTTTTCGATTTTTTTCCACCGGGCGTGGTCGGAACTTCGAAACCCCCGCAAAACCGGGGGTTCTTGCGCTGAGATTTTTTTATCCATCCACAGGCTGGTCCCGGCTTTGGGGAGGTTGTGGAAAAGAAAGATTTCTTCGTCACGCTTTTGTCTTGAAAGCTGCTTGACACCTCCAAACGAACCCCTTAGAGAGCCGCACATCGACATGGCGCTGCCGGTCGGTGAGGGGAAGTTTCTCCCTGTTTGGAAGAATGCGGGTGTAGCTCAGTCGGTTAGAGTGCCGGCCTGTCACGCCGGAGGTCGCGGGTTCGAGCCCCGTCACTCGCGCCATTCCAGGCCAATGAAACAATGCGCGGGTGTAGCTCAGTCGGTTAGAGTGCCGGCCTGTCACGCCGGAGGTCGCGGGTTCGAGCCCCGTCACTCGCGCCATTTATCTCTCTTCCTATGTGGTTAAGTATAGAGCAGGATTGCGACATCTGGTCGCAGTCGCGTTCAGGGCGCCTCATCTGTTTCGCCGCTTTGTCAGCGGGCAGACGAAGTTGCAAGTTTTGTTCGCCTTGTTTCCGTTGCGGCTTGTTTTGCTTGCAATCTGCACCCATCTTGACGCTAACGGCTTAACCTAGAAGCCATCAATTGGATGCCCGCCAGCTAGCCAGGGACTACACGGATTGTGTATGCTTTGGGCATAAAGATATTTTGGTGCGGGATCGATCATTCAAAAGTCTTGCGCCCGCGTTCCGGCTGCGCTAGTCACGGCTTGTTGCAATGCACGTTCGCTTGCCGCGCATTCGCTTTTGTGCCGCCCGGTACTGCTTGGCAAGCAGGGATGGAATACAATGACTGAACTTCTCAGTTCCTATGTCCCGATCGCGATCTTTATAGGTATTGCCCTCGTGATCGGCTTGGCGCTTCTTATTGCGCCGTTCGCCGTTGCCTATAAGGCGCCTGACTCGGAGAAGTTGTCCGCCTATGAGTGCGGATTTAATGCCTTCGATGACGCTCGCATGAAGTTCGACATCCGCTTCTATCTCGTGTCGATCCTTTTTATCATCTTCGATCTGGAAGTTGCCTTCCTGTTCCCTTGGGCTGTTTCGTTCGGCGAGATCGGCTGGTTCGGGTTCTGGTCGATGATGGTCTTCCTCGGCGTCCTGACCATCGGCTTTATCTATGAGTGGAAGAAAGGAGCGCTGGAATGGGAGTAGTCGACAATAGCGGCACCCTCATCGCGCCGCAGCCAAAGGGGATCATTGATCCGCGCACCGGCAAGCCGGTTGGCAGTGATGACGCATTCTTCGGCGAGATCAATAATGAGCTCGCCGATAAGGGTTTTCTCGTCACCTCGACCGATGAGTTGATCAACTGGGCCCGTACTGGATCCTTGATGTGGATGACCTTCGGTCTGGCTTGTTGCGCCGTTGAAATGATGCAGCTTTCCATGCCGCGTTATGACGTTGAGCGCTTTGGTTTCGCGCCGCGCGCAAGCCCGCGTCAGTCTGATGTGATGATCGTTGCCGGCACGCTGACCAACAAGATGGCGCCTGCTCTGCGTAAGGTCTATGACCAGATGCCTGAGCCGCGTTATGTCATCTCCATGGGCTCCTGTGCCAATGGTGGTGGCTACTATCATTATTCCTATTCGGTGGTCCGTGGTTGCGATCGCGTCGTACCAGTCGATATCTATGTTCCGGGCTGTCCCCCCACGGCGGAAGCACTTCTTTACGGTGTGCTTTTGCTGCAGAAAAAGATCCGCCGGACCGGAACGATCGAACGCTAAGGGCGAGGACTGGCTATGAGTGAAGCCCTGAATGAATATGTTGCCTATCTTGGCGAAAAGCAGTCCGGCCTGTTTCAGTCGGCTGCCATCGCCTATGGCGAGCTGACGCTGAATGCGACTGCGGAGACTGTTATCGCCTTGTTGACTTTCCTGCGGGACGATCCCCAGTCGGGCTTTGTCAACATGATCGATATCTGCGGCGTGGATTGGCCACAGCGGGAGCGTCGTTTCGACGTTGTGTATCATCTGCTTTCGCCGACGAAAAACATGCGGATCCGCGTGAAGGTCCAGACGGCTGAAGATGAGGCGGTGCCATCGGCCTGTTCCGTTTATCCTGGCGCTGACTGGTTTGAGCGTGAGGCCTGGGATCTTTATGGCATTCTGTTTACCGGGCATCCAGATCTGCGCCGTATCCTCACGGACTATGGTTTCGAAGGGCACCCGCTACGCAAGGATTTTCCGCTGACGGGCTTCGTGGAAGTGCGTTACGACGACAGTGCCAAGCGCGTGGTCTACGAGCCGGTGCAGCTGCGTCAGGAATTCCGTAGTTTCGATTTTCTCAGCCCCTGGGAGGGCACGGATTACGTGCTGCCGGGCGACGAGAAGGCCAAGGCGTGAAGGCAGGCGGCGCTGCGGGCGCCGCGTGACGAATCGAGTTTTTCCCGCTGGCGCCGTGATGGCAGCGCAGCATGGAGCAGGCAGCAATGACTGAACATAATGTCCGCAATTTCAACATCAATTTCGGACCGCAGCATCCGGCGGCGCACGGCGTTTTGCGACTTGTTCTCGAGCTCGACGGCGAAATCGTCGAGCGCGTGGATCCGCATATCGGCCTTCTGCACCGTGGAACGGAAAAGCTGATCGAGGCAAAGACCTATCTTCAGGCGCTGCCCTATTTCGATCGCTTGGACTATGTTGCTCCGATGAACCAGGAGCACGCCTACTGTCTCGCGGTCGAGAAGCTGCTGGGCATAGAAGTTCCTATCCGTGGACAGTTGATCCGGGTGCTCTTTTCTGAGATCGGTCGCATCCTGTCTCACCTGTTGAACGTGACCACGCAGGCCATGGATGTTGGCGCGCTTACACCTCCGCTCTGGGGGTTCGAAGAGCGCGAGAAGCTCATGGTGTTCTACGAGCGCGCCTCTGGCGCACGTATGCACGCGGCCTATTTCCGTCCGGGTGGCGTCCACCAGGATCTGCCGGTTGAACTGGTGGAAGACATCGGAAAGTGGTGTGACGAGTTTCCTCGCGCATTGCAGGACATTCACGGTCTGATCACCGATAACCGCATCTTCAAGCAGCGTAACGTCGATATCGGCGTCGTGTCGCTGGCAGATGCCTGGGCCTGGGGTTTCTCGGGCGTGATGGTGCGTGGTTCTGGCGCCAAGTGGGATTTGCGCAAGTCGCAGCCTTACGAGTGCTATGCCGACCTCGACTTCGACATCGCCATTGGCAAGAACGGCGACTGTTATGACCGTTATCTGATCCGCATGTTCGAGATGGAGCAGTCCTGCAAGATCATGAAGCAGTGCGTTGAGCGCCTGCTCGGTGATGCGAAGACAGGACCGGTATCCTCTGTGGATGGTAAGGTCGTTCCGCCGAAGCGTGGCGAGATGAAGCGCTCGATGGAAGCCCTGATCCACCACTTCAAGCTTTATACTGAGGGCTTCCACGTGCCGGAAGGCGAGGTGTATGCCGCGGTCGAAGCGCCGAAGGGTGAGTTTGGTGTGTATCTGGTTGCGGACGGCACCAATAAGCCATACCGCTGCAAGATCCGCGCTCCTGGCTATGCCCATCTGCAGGCCATGGACTTCCTGTGCCGCGGACACCAGTTGGCCGACGTTTCGGCCGTGCTCGGTTCGCTCGACATCGTGTTTGGAGAGGTGGATCGCTAATGGTGCGTTGCGCGCTCGCATTCTGTTTGATCGTTGTTGCCTCGGTGTCAGCCCAAGCGCAAGCATTGGATGGCGCGATCAATACAACCCGCGATGCCGACGCCACCATGGCGGAACTTCTGTCCAGAGAGTATGAAATCAAGTCAGCTGTCCCGAATGGATCGAAACTGATCGTATTCATGCAAAAGGGAAAATCTGGCTACGCTTGCGAATTCGTCAATGTGACGAGAACGCGCTGCGCATCCATCAATTGATAAGGCGTGAGAAAGAATGTCCGTTCGTCGACTAGCCGAAGATCAGTTCCAGCCGGCAGCCTTTGCCTTCAACGCTGAAAATTCAGCGTGGGCTGAGGCGACGATCCGGAAATATCCGGAGGGCCGCCAGCAATCCGCAGTCATTCCACTTCTGATGCGCGCGCAGGAGCAGGACGGTTGGGTAACCCGTGCGGCGATTGAATTCGTCGCGCAGAAGCTCTCAATGCCCTATATCCGCGTGCTGGAAGTCGCCACTTTCTACACGCAGTTCCAGCTGAAGCCGATCGGCACGCGCGCCCACGTGCAGGTTTGCGGTACAACGCCCTGCATGCTCAGAGGTTCCGAGGCGTTGATGGATGTGTGCAAGCGCAAGATCAACCCGGAGCCCTTCGTGCGTAACGAAAGCGGCACACTTTCGTGGGAAGAAGTTGAATGTCAGGGCGCCTGCGTTAACGCGCCTATGGTGATGATCTTCAAGGATGCCTACGAGGATCTTACGCCGGAGCGTCTCGAAGAGATTATTGACGCTTTCGATGCTGGCAAGGGAGCCGAGGTGAAAACCGGCCCGCAGATCGATCGCCATACGTCTGCACCGCAAGGCGGTCCCGTCACCCTGGTCGACGAGATAAAGCCTGTTCGGACCAATCTGGAACCCAAGCCAGCGGAAGCCGCCGCATCGGTTCCTCCGGCAGATGCTGCCCGTCCGAAGGATACTGCGGCAGAAACCAACGCCTCCATCAAGACGCCGGTAACGGCCCCCGCTGGGGCTGAAGCCAATGCGCGCAAGGTGGAGAGTGAGCCACTTTCTGGCACCAACGCAAACGAGCCTGACACCAAAGCCGTGGGCAGCGCCGCAGAAGGCGCACCGGCAGAGGGCAGCGAAGTTGCCGGAACGGCCAAGCCGAAGCGCGCTCGGAAGAAGACAACCGAAGGCGAAGAATAAGTTCTTGCCATTCGGGCCGCGCTGGGCGAAACCCGCGCATATTGCATTCGAATTGCCGACCATAGAGGCGGCGGACTGGTGGAATAGATCATGTTGAAAGATCAGGATCGCATCTTTACCAACATCTACGGGCTCAAGGACAAGTCCCTGAAGGGCGCCATGAGTCGTGGCCACTGGGATGGCACGAAACAGATCATCGAAAAAGGCCGTGACTGGATCATCGAAGAGATGAAGGCTTCGGGTCTGCGTGGCCGTGGTGGTGCCGGCTTCCCGACAGGTCTGAAGTGGTCCTTCATGCCGAAGGAATCCGATGGCCGTCCGCATTACCTCGTGGTGAATGCCGACGAATCCGAGCCGGGCACCTGCAAGGACCGCGACATCATGCGCCACGATCCGCATACGCTGATCGAAGGCTGCGTGATTGCCGGTTTTGCCATGGGTGCACATACGGCCTATATCTATGTCCGCGGCGAATATATGCGGGAACGCGAAGAGCTGCAGAAGGCGATTGACGAGTGCTACGATGCCGGTCTTCTCGGTAAGAACAACAAGTGTGGCTGGGATTTCGACGTATTCGTCCATCACGGCGCCGGTGCCTATATCTGCGGTGAAGAAACAGCGCTGTTGGAAAGCCTGGAAGGCAAGAAGGGGCAGCCGCGCCTGAAGCCGCCATTCCCGGCCAATATGGGTCTGTATGGCTGCCCGACGACGGTCAACAACGTCGAGTCGATTGCGGTGGCTCCGACAATTTTGCGCCGCGGGGCTTCCTGGTTCTCGTCGATTGGTCGTCCGAACAATGTTGGCACCAAGCTTTTCATGGTTTCAGGCCATGTGAACAAGCCATGCACCTTTGAAGAGGCGATGGGTCTTTCCTTCCGCGAAATCATCGAGCGTCACTGTGGCGGCATTCGGGGCGGCTGGGACAATCTTCTGGCTGTCATTCCTGGCGGCGCTTCCTGTCCTGTTGTTCGGGGCGAAGACATGGCGGACGCCATCATGGACTTTGACGGCATGCGCGAAGTGAAGTCGTCCTTCGGCACCGGCGGCATGATCGTCATGGACAAGTCGACCGACATCATCAAGGCTATCTGGCGCATCGCCGCTTTCTTCAAGCATGAGAGCTGCGGCCAGTGCACACCGTGCCGCGAAGGCACCGGCTGGATGATGCGCGTTCTTGAGCGCATGGTGAAGGGTAACGCGCAGAAGCGCGAAATCGACATGCTGTTCCAGGTCTCCAAGCAGATCGAAGGACATACGATCTGTGCTCTTGGCGATGCGGCTGCCTGGCCAATCCAGGGCTTGATCCGTAACTTCCGCCCGGACATTGAAAAGCGGATCGACCAATATACGGCAAATGCCACGAGCCACGGCGCGGTTATGGAGGCGGCGGAGTAAGCGATCATGGAAGCGAGGGGTCACAGCGAGACTGGTGAGAATGCTACGGGCAAATCCACGCTCGGTTTCACGCTTCCCTTCGTGGACAAGGCTCCCGCTAATCCTGCCGAGTTCATGACGGCCATGACAATGGCAAGCATGGCAATCGGGGCGCAGGTCGCAAATGCCTTCTTCGGCATGATGCAGGTTGCTCTCGAAAATACGCCAAAGCAGCAGGGTCATGCTGCCTCGACGGGGGAGGCGCAGCCAGACGGTGTAGCGCCGGAGCCTGTGATGACTGCCCCGGCTGCTAAGGTTGAAAGACCTGTTGAGCTGGCAGAGGCGAAGGTTAAACGGGCAAGGCCGGTCGCGGCGAAAAAGGCTGTAGCTGGCAGGGGAGGTGCCTCCTCGGCGGCCGGGTCAAAATCCGCGGTCAAAGCTCGCAAGGGTTCGGTGCCCGCAAAGGATGACCTGAAGAGGATTTCGGGCATAGGCCCTAAACTCGAAGGTCTGCTCAACAGCATGGGTGTGCTGCGTATTGAGCAGATTGCCGGGTGGAGCGAAGAAAATGTAGAGCATTTCGACCGTGAGCTTGGGCTGGATGGTCGGATTGCAAAAGATGGTTGGATCGCGCAGGCGAAGTCGCTGCTGCGGTGACGGAATGTGTCGCCGCCCTTGAAAGGGCAGGGGACTGGAAACAGGACGTAAGTGACGATGGCAAAGCTCAAGGTTGACGGTAAAGAGATCGAGGTTCCGGATCACTTCACGCTGTTGCAAGCGTGTGAGGAAGCTGGTGCCGAAGTGCCGCGCTTCTGTTTCCACGAGCGGCTTTCCGTGGCTGGAAACTGCCGCATGTGTCTGATCGAGGTAAAGGGCGGCCCGCCGAAGCCTGCTGCATCCTGCGCCATGGGCGTGCGTGATATCCGTGGTGGCCCGAATGGCGAACTGCCGGAAGTCTACACAAACACGCCGATGGTCAAGAAGGCCCGCGAAGGCGTTATGGAATTCCTGCTGATCAACCATCCGCTGGACTGCCCGATCTGCGACCAGGGCGGTGAGTGCGATCTTCAAGATCAGGCCATGGCCTTCGGCATGGACGCGTCGCGCTACACCGAGAACAAGCGTGCAGTCGAGGACAAGTATATCGGTCCGCTTGTGAAGACGGTGATGAACCGCTGCATTCACTGCACGCGATGCGTTCGCTTTACGACGGAAGTTGGCGGCATTTCTGAACTCGGCCTGATCGGTCGCGGCGAAGACGCAGAAATCACGACCTATCTCGAAGAGGCCATGACCTCGGAATTGCAGGGCAATGTTATCGATCTTTGCCCGGTCGGCGCTCTCACCTCGCGCCCCTTTGCTTTCACGGCGCGTCCCTGGGAGCTCGGCAAGACTGAGTCTATCGATGTAATGGATGCCGTCGGCTCTGCAATCCGTGTGGATACGCGTGGTCGTGAAGTCATGCGCATCATGCCGCGTGTGAACGAGGCGGTGAATGAAGAGTGGATTTCCGACAAGACCCGTTTCATCTGGGATGGTCTGAAGACGCAGCGTCTCGACCGGCCTTATGTGCGCCGTGATGGGCGTTTGCAGCCGGCAACCTGGCCGGAAGCCTTTGCCGCGATCAAGACTGCGGTGGCAGCAACAACCGGCCAGCGCATTGGTGCAATTGCCGGAGACATGGCTTCCGTCGAGGAGATGTACGCGCTCAAGGAGCTTCTCGTCGCGCTCGGTTCACAGAACATGGATTGCCGTCAGGACGGCGCCAAGTTCGAACCCGCTCTCGGTCGCTCCAGCTATCTTTTCAACCCGACGATCCAAGGAATTGAGCAGGCTGATGCCCTTCTGCTGATCGGTTCCAATCCTCGCTTCGAGGCAGCTGTTCTGAATGCTCGCATTCGTAAACGTTGGCGGCGCGGTAACTTCCCGATCGGCGTTATCGGTGAAGCGGGTGAGCTGCGCTACTCTTATGAATATCTGGGTGCCGGTCCGGAAACGCTGAACGATGTGGTGAATGGTGCGCATGCATTCGTTGAGAAGCTGCGCAATGCTAAGAATCCGATGATCATTGTCGGCCCCGCGGCGGCTGCGCGCGATGACGGTGCGGCAGTTCTTGCTGCCGCGGCCTCGCTCGCTGTTTCCGTTGGCGCCGTGACCGAAGAGTGGAATGGTTTTGGCGTTCTTCACACGGCAGCCTCCCGCGTGGGCGGTCTTGATCTCGGCTTCGTGCCGGGTGCCAATGGTGCGAATGCCGCGACCATGCTGCGCTCGATGGACGTATTGTTCCTGCTCGGTGCAGACGAGATGGAGTTCGCGACCAAGCACGCCAAGTTCACGGTCTATATCGGCAGCCACGGTGATGCGGGTGCGCATCATGCAGACGTGATTCTTCCAGGTGCGGCCTATACCGAGAAATCCGGTACATGGGTGAACCTCGAAGGCCGCGTCCAGATGGGCAATCGCGCTGGCTTCCCGCCGGGAGATGCGCGTGAAGACTGGGCGATCCTGCGTGCGCTTTCCGATGTTCTTGGCAAGAAACTGCCGTTCGATTCTCTCTCGGCACTGCGTCGCAAGCTCTACGAATCCTATCCGCATTTCAACGCGCTGGATGAGATTGCAGCCGGTTCTGCCAATGATGTTGCGGAACTCGCCAAAAAACCGGTGAGCTTCAGCAAGTCTGGGTTTGCGTCTGCGGTCAAAGACTTCTATCTCACGAACCCAATCACACGTGCTTCGGCCGTGATGGCTGAGTGTTCGGCGCTGGCCCGCAACAACTTCAAGGCTGCGGCAGAGTAAAGGCTGAAAAACATGGACTCTTTCTTCGCAAGCTATCTCTGGCCGGCGCTGGTCATGATCGGGCAGTCGCTGTTGCTGCTCGTCTGTCTCTTGCTCTTCATTGCCTACATTCTGTTGGCAGACCGCAAGATCTGGGCCGCGGTGCAGCTTCGCCGCGGACCAAACGTGGTTGGTCCATTCGGCCTTTTCCAGTCCTTTGCGGATTTGCTGAAATTCGTATTCAAGGAGCCGATTATCCCGGCAGGCGCCAACAAGGGTGTCTTCCTTCTGGCTCCGCTGGTCTCGGTGACACTGGCGCTGGCAACCTGGGCCGTCATCCCGTTCAATGAGAACTGGGTGATCGCCAATATCAATGTTGGCATCCTCTATGTCTTCGCGATTTCCTCGCTTGAAGTCTATGGCGTCATCATGTCGGGCTGGGCATCCAATTCGAAATACCCGTTCCTGGGCGCGCTTCGCTCTGCTGCGCAGATGGTTTCCTACGAAGTCTCGATTGGCTTCGTGATTGTGACCGTTCTGTTGTGCGTGGGTTCGCTGAACCTGACCGACATCGTGCTGGCACAGAAGACGGGCATCGGAACGATGGCTGGTCTGCCGGCGTCTTTCCTGGATTGGCACTGGTTGGTGCTCTTCCCGATGTTTGTCATCTTTTTCATCTCGGGCCTGGCAGAAACCAACCGTCCGCCCTTCGATCTTCCGGAAGCTGAGTCGGAACTCGTTGCCGGTTACATGGTCGAATATTCATCCGCGCCATACATGATGTTGATGCTGGGCGAGTACGCAGCAATCCTGCTGATCTGCTCCCTGACCACGATCCTTTTCCTCGGTGGCTGGCTTCCTCCGGTCGATGTCTGGTTCCTCAACTGGGTCCCTGGAATTATCTGGTTCATCCTCAAGGCGAGCATGGTGTTTTTCATGTTCGCTATGGTAAAGGCCTTCGTACCGCGTTACCGCTATGACCAGCTCATGCGTCTCGGCTGGAAGGTATTCCTTCCTCTGTCGCTCGCTATGGTCATCATTACTGCATTCGTGCTCAAGCTGGCGGCTGGCGCCTGACAAGGCGCCGACTGGCTGGCTCACTGGAGAATACAATGGCAAGTCTGGCTCAATCGATCAGCTCGCTCTTCCTGAAGGAGTTCGTTTCGACGTTTTTCCTGTCGATGCGGTATTTCTTCAAGCAGAAGGCGACGATCAATTACCCGTTTGAAAAGGGTCCGGTCAGCCCGCGTTTTCGTGGCGAACATGCTCTGCGCCGTTACCCCAATGGTGAGGAACGTTGCATTGCCTGCAAGCTCTGCGAAGCGATCTGTCCCGCCCAGGCAATCACGATCGAAGCAGGTCCTCGCCGTAACGATGGTACGCGCCGGACGGTCCGCTACGACATCGACATGGTGAAGTGCATTTACTGTGGCTTCTGCCAGGAAGCATGTCCGGTTGATGCCATCGTCGAAGGGCCGAATTTCGAGTTCTCCACCGAGACGCGCGAAGAGCTTTATTTCGATAAGCAGCGTCTGCTGGATAACGGCGACCGCTGGGAGCGTGAGATTGCGCGTAACATCGCAATGGATGCGCCGTACCGCTGATCGAATGATAATGCAAGCGCCTTGCGGGGCGCGTGGCACATGTTCTGGATGATATGCCTGGCCGGGTCGACCGCCAGGTTTTGACGGTGAGCACGTCTCACCAGAGAAGACGAAAAGGCACCACCATGGGTTTGCAGGCTGTTTTCTTTTATCTGTTCGCCTTCGTCGCGGTGGCGTCGGCGTTCATGGTCATTTCGGCCAGGAACCCGGTTCACTCCGTGCTTTTCCTGATCCTGGTTTTCTTCAACGCAGCTGGCTTGTTCCTGCTGACGGGAGCTGAATTCCTCGCGATGATCCTGCTTGTGGTCTACATCGGCGCGGTTGCCGTTCTATTCCTCTTCGTCGTGATGATGCTGGATATCGATTTCGCTCAGCTGCGCTCCGGCATTCTGCAATATGCACCGGTCGGTGCGCTTGTCGGTCTGATTGTTGCAGCCGAACTCATTTTGGTGGTCGGTGGTTCCGTGCTTTCGCCTGAGGCGGCAAAGTCGATCACGATGCCTATTCCCTCTCCGGCAGCGCGCACCAACACGGCTGCGCTCGGTGACGTGCTTTACACGAACTATGTTTACTTCTTCCAGGTGGCCGGTCTGGTCCTGTTGGTCGCAATGATCGGCGCGATCGTGCTCACGCTGCGTCACAGGCAGAATATCAAGCGCCAGGATATTTCGAAGCAGGTTGCGCGTACCCCCGCGACGGCCATCGAAGTGGCCAAGGTTGAATCAGGCCGCGGTCTCTAAGCGCGATCAAGGAACAGCGATATGGAAATCGGACTTTCTCATTACCTGACCGTTAGCGCCATCCTGTTTACGCTTGGCGTGTTCGGCATCTTCCTCAACAGGAAGAATGTCATCATCATTCTGATGTCGGTCGAACTTATTCTTCTTTCCGTGAACCTGAACATGGTCGCGTTCTCCTCTTTCCTGAACGATATCGTCGGGCAGGTGTTCGCGCTGTTCATTCTCACGGTTGCCGCTGCAGAAGCGGCGATCGGACTTGCAATACTCGTGGTCTTCTACCGTAACCGTGGCTCGATCGCGGTTGAAGACGTCAATATGATGAAGGGCTGATCAGGTCATGATCTACAAGGCTATCGTCTTTCTTCCCCTGATCGGCTTTCTGATCGCCGGCCTTTTCGGCCGCTCGATCGGAGCCAAGGCATCGGAATTCGTAACGAGCGGTTTGATGATAATCGCCGCCGTACTGTCCTGGATTGTTTTCTTCGACGTCGCCATGGCGCACGGAGAGGGGCATGAAGTTATCAAGGTCTCGGTGCTGCGCTGGATTCAGTCCGGCGGGCTGGATTTTGAGTGGTCGTTCCGCATCGACACGCTGACAGCAATCATGTTTGTCGTCGTGAACTCGGTCTCGACTCTGGTGCACATCTATTCGATCGGATACATGCACCACGATCCGCATCGTCCGCGGTTCTTTGCCTACCTGTCGCTGTTTACCTTTGCCATGCTTATGCTGGTAACCTCCGATAACCTGGCGCAGATGTTCTTTGGCTGGGAAGGTGTTGGTCTCGCATCCTATCTGCTGATTGGTTTCTGGTTCAAAAAGCCATCTGCATCCGCTGCGGCCATGAAGGCGTTCATCGTTAACCGCGTTGGTGACTTTGGCTTCGTCCTTGGCATTTCCGGCGTGTTCGTCCTGTTCGGGTCGATCAACTTCGAGACGATCTTTGCGACGGCACAGACCTATCTACCTGCGGAAGGCGCTGCCGATGCAGGGCAGGCGGTTATCAATCTTTTCGGGATGCAGCTGGACAAGGCTGATGCGCTGACCGCTGTATGCCTGCTGTTGTTCATGGGCGCGATGGGTAAGTCCGCTCAGTTTCTGCTGCACACCTGGCTGCCCGATGCCATGGAAGGCCCGACGCCCGTGTCTGCGCTTATCCATGCCGCGACCATGGTGACGGCGGGTGTTTTCCTCGTCGCGCGCATGTCCCCAATCTTTGAACTCTCACCGGATGCTCTGACGGTCGTCACTATCATTGGCGCGATCACTGCCTTCTTCGCGGCAACCGTGGGCCTGGTTCAAAACGATATCAAACGCGTCATTGCCTATTCGACCTGCTCGCAGCTCGGCTACATGTTCGTCGCGCTTGGCGTTGGTGCCTATGGTGCTGCGGTCTTCCATCTGTTCACGCACGCTTTCTTCAAGGCTTTGCTGTTCCTGGGTGCTGGTTCTGTCATTCACGCTGTCGATGGCGAGCAGGACATGCGCTACATGGGCGGTCTCAGAAAGCACATTCCCTATACCTTCTGGGCCATGACCATCGGAACGCTCGCGCTTACTGGCGTTGGTATTCCCGGTACGATGATCGGGCTTGCCGGCTTCTTCTCGAAGGATGTCATCATCGAGTCTGCCTACGCCTCTCACTCGGCAGTGTCCGGTTTTGCCTTCACGCTTCTCGTGATTGCAGCACTGTTCACCAGCTTCTATTCCTGGCGTCTGGCGTTCCTGACGTTCTTCGGCAAGCCGCGCGCCTCGCATGAGGTCATGCACCATGTGCATGAATCTCCGCTGGTCATGCTGCTGCCTTTGGCGTTCCTGACCGTTGGCGCGATTTTCGCTGGCGTTGTCTTCGAAGGGCATTTCTTCGGCCACGAGTACAATGAATTCTGGAAAGGCGCATTGTTCACGCTTCCGAGCAATGAGATCCTCGAAGAGTTCCATCACGTACCGCTGTGGGTGAAGTGGAGCCCGTTTGTCGCCATGCTGACCGGCTTCATCACCGCCTGGTTCATGTACATCAAGTCGCCGGAGACGCCGAAGCGTCTGGCTGCTCAACATCGCGTGCTCTACGAATTCCTGTTGAACAAGTGGTATTTCGACGAGCTCTATGACTTCCTCTTCGTCCGGTCCGCCAAGGCGCTTGGTCGCTTCCTCTGGAAGAAGGGTGACGTCGCTGTCATCGACGCCTATGGTCCGAACGGGATTGCGGCGCGTGTCGTTGACATTACGCGCGGTATTGTTCGCCTGCAGTCCGGTTACCTTTATCACTATGCGTTCGCGATGTTGATTGGCATTGCCGCTCTCGTCACGTGGATGATGCTGAGGAGTTCCTTCTGATGACCGATTGGCCGATTCTCTCAACGGTCACCTTCCTGCCGCTCGTTGGTGTTCTTCTCTTGCTGTTCATGCGAGGGGAGGGCCCCAGTGCCCGCCGGAATGTCCTCAACATTTCGCTGCTGACGACTGTCGCGACGTTTGTACTCTCACTCTTCATCTGGATTGGCTTTGATAACGCCAATCCGGGCTTCCAGATGGTTGAGAAGCATCAGTGGCTAAACACAGGTATTGCCTACCATCTCGGCGTGGATGGCATTTCCATGCTGTTTGTCATCCTGACGACCTTCCTCATGCCTTTCTGCGTGCTCGCCAGCTGGGAGTCCGTTGAAAAGCGCATCAAGGAATACATGATCGCCTTCCTTCTCTTGGAAGTCGTAATGGTCGGCGTGTTCGTCTCTCTGGATATCGTGCTCTTCTACGTATTCTTTGAAGCGACGCTGGTTCCGATGTTCATCATCATCGGTGTGTGGGGCGGCAAGGATCGCGTTTACGCGTCTTACAAGTTCTTCCTTTACACGCTTCTCGGCTCGGTGCTGATGATGCTGGCTATCATGGCAATGTACTGGCAGGCTGGTACGACCGATATTACCGAGCTTCTGAAGTTCGGCTTCCCTGCTGGTATGCAGACGTGGCTATGGCTTGCCTTCTTCGCTTCCTTCGCGGTGAAGATGCCGATGTGGCCTGTTCACACCTGGTTGCCGGATGCGCACGTGCAAGCGCCAACGGCTGGCTCTGTCATTCTGGCTGGCGTGATGCTGAAGCTTGGCGGTTACGGTTTCATCCGTGTCTCGCTGGCCATGTTCCCGCTGGCTTCGGATTATTTCGCGCCCTTCGTCTTCACATTGTCTGTTCTTGCCATCATCTACACATCGCTGGTGGCGATGATGCAGGACGACATCAAGAAGCTGATCGCCTATTCCTCGGTTGCGCATATGGGCTATGTGACCATGGGCATCTTCGCAGCCAATGCGCAGGGTGTTCAGGGTGCAATCTTCCAGATGCTATCGCACGGCATTGTTTCGGGTGCTCTCTTCCTCTGCGTCGGTGTGGTCTATGACCGCCTGCATACCCGCGAGATTTCGGCCTATGGTGGCCTCGTCAACAACATGCCGAAATATGCTGTTGCCTTCATGGTGTTCACCATGGCCAATGTTGGCCTGCCGGGCACTTCCGGCTTCGTTGGTGAGTTCCTGACGATTATCGGTGTGTTCCGGGCGAATACCTGGGTGGCTCTCTTTGCAGCGACAGGCGTTATCCTGTCGGCCTCCTACGCTCTCTGGCTTTATCGTCGGGTTATTTTCGGTGCGCTCGACAAGGAAAGCCTCAAGGGAATGCTGGATCTTTCCACTCGCGAGAAGATCATTCTTTACCCGCTGGTGGTGCTGACGATCTTCTTCGGCGTCTATCCTGCTCCTGTCTTCGATGCGACAGCAGCTTCCGTAGACGTTCTGCTTAATAACTACTCCGCTGCCCTGCAGGCTGCGCAGAAACTTGCACTCGTCGTGCATTGATACGGGACACGATTAGACATGACTGCTGAACTTCTCCTTGCGAGCCTGCAGATCTCGACGCCGGAACTGATCCTTGCGATCGGTGCCTTGGTGTTGCTGATGATTGGTGTCTACTCGCGGTCGGGTGCGTCGTCGCTCGTTACGGGTCTTGCCGTTGTCTTGATGGCAGCAGCGACTCTCTGGCTCGTGTTTAGCCCGGTTGAGGGCGAAGCCTGGGGGGGGGCCTTCGTGCTCGACTCCTTTGCTCGCTTCATGAAGGTGATTGCCCTGATCGGGTCGCTGACGGCGTTGATCATGTCGATGAGCCATGCCAAGAGCAACAAGCTCGACCAGTTCGAATTTCCTGTGCTGGTGACACTGGCGACGCTCGGCATGATGCTGCTGATTTCCGCTAACGACCTGTTGGCGGTGTATCTGGGCCTCGAACTGATGTCGCTGGCGCTCTATGTTGTCGCAGCATTCAACCGCGACAGCCTCCGTTCCACTGAGGCGGGCCTGAAATATTTCGTTCTCGGTGCGCTTTCCTCCGGCATGTTGTTGTACGGCATGTCGCTGGTTTACGGCTTCACCGGCAATACGGGCCTCGATAACATTGCTGCTGTGCTGACTGCGGAAACGCGTTCGCTCGGCGTTGTCTTTGGCCTTGTCTTTATCCTCGCCGGCCTGGCGTTCAAGATCTCCGCGGTTCCGTTCCACATGTGGACGCCGGATGTGTACGAAGGCGCCCCCACACCCGTCACGGCCTTTTTTGCAGCAGGCCCGAAGGTTGCCGCCATGGCCGTCTTCGTGCGCGTCGTCTCCGAGGCATTCATGCCGGTCTTCTCCGATTGGCAGCAGGTGGTCGTCTTCATTTCCATTGCGTCGATGCTGCTCGGCTCTTTCGCGGCTATCGGCCAGAAGAATATCAAGCGCCTGATGGCCTATTCCTCCATCGGTCACATGGGTTATGCGCTGGTCGGTCTTGCCTCTGGCTCTGAAACGGGTGTTTCGGGCGTTGCACTCTATATGCTGATCTACATGGTGATGACGCTTGGAACCTTCGCCTGCATCATGTCGATGCGCAGCAAGGACGATACAGTGCTTGAGAACATTGACGATCTGGCCGGGCTTTCCTCGACCAATCCGTTCATGGCTGTCGTGCTCACGGCTCTGATGTTCTCTCTGGCAGGTATTCCGCCCTTGGCTGGCTTCTTCGCCAAGTACTTCGTATTCGTCGCGGCAATTGAAGCCCAGCTCTATGCATTGGCTGTGATTGGCGTTCTTTCGTCTGTCGTCGGCGCATATTACTACCTTCGTCTGGTGAAGGTTATGTGGTTCGATGCGCCGGTGAGTGAGTTTGCCCGCAGCACTGGCCAGCTTCGGCTTGTCTTCGGTCTGTCCGGCCTCTTCGTCACGGCCTATGTGCTGTTTGGCGGTCCGGTTGGAAATGCTGCCACGGCCGCCGCAAGGTCCTTCTTTTGATGGGGACCAATGGAGGGGGCGAATACTCCCTCGACGCGTTTCGTCACCTCGCTTTGGGCGAGGTGACATCCACCAATAGCGAATGCTTGCGGGCAGCACGAGAAGGCGATCCGGGAATGCTCTGGATCACCGCTGAACGGCAAACCGCCGGTCGTGGGCGTCGTGGCCGTCATTGGGCCTCCGAAGGTGGTAATCTTTATGCGAGCCTCTTGTTGCTCGACCCTTCTGACGCAGCCTTGCTCTCCTCCTTGCCTCTGGCAGTCTCCGTTGCCGTTCATGCGACACTCAAGTCTGTGCTTCCGTCAACTGCCGAAGCCCTCGAGATCAAGTGGCCCAATGATGTGCTCATTGGTCGCAAAAAGGCCTGTGGCATTTTGCTGGAGGCGGAAATGCTGGCCAGCGGCCAGCGTGCCGTCGTGGCCGGGATCGGCATCAATATCCGTTATCGTCCTGAAGATGCGCCTTACGGCGTAACGTCACTCTCCGAACAGGGTGTATCGCAGGGAGCGGATGAGCTGTTTGCCTGTCTCTATCGGGAGATGGCCTGGGCGCTCAAGCTGTGGGATCACGGACGCGGTGTTGCCGAGGTGACGCGTCTTTGGCGGGAGGCGGCATGCGGTATTGGTGGATTGATCCGGGTAAATCTCCCGGATCGTTCGCTGGATGGGCGGTTTGTCGGTATCGATGATCAGGGACTTCTGATACTGGAAGCAGAAGGCCGTCAGCAGCTGATCGCTGCGGGCGACGTTTTTTTACTTTAATCGGATTGAGCGAGTAATGGTGAAGCAGGACGAATTGGTGTTCTTGCCGTTGGGCGGCGTGGGCGAGATCGGTATGAATCTCGCTCTCTACGGCTATGGCCCGGCGGAAAAGCGTCAATGGATCATGGTGGATTGCGGCGTGACCTTTGCCGGGCCGGAGCTTCCCGGCGTCGATCTCATCCTGCCGGATATCAGCTTCCTCGCCAAACAGCGCGATCGTCTCAAGGGTATTATCATTACCCATGCCCATGAAGATCATTACGGTGCACTGAACGACCTGTGGCCTGGCCTGAACGTGCCGGTCTATGCCTCGCCCTTCACGGCTGGGATGTTGGAGGCCAAGCGTGATTACGAGGGGACGCGGGCCGAGATCCCTGTCACGATTTTCAAGGCGGGAGACCGTATCACCGTCGGGCCGTTCGAAATTGAGGCGGTAGCCGTCAACCACTCCATTCCGGAACCGATGTCGCTGGTGATCCGCACACCGCTCGGAAATGTGGTGCATACCGGCGATTGGAAGATCGATGCAGAGCCCTCGCTTGGTCCGTTAACGGACGAGAACCGCTTCCGCGCCATTGGCGATGAAGGCGTTCTGGCCTTGATGTGCGACTCGACCAATGCCATGCGTGAAGGCGTCTCTCCCTCGGAAGAAGAGGTTTCCGAGGGGCTGAGAAAGGTCATCGAGGAGGCTGAGGGACGCGTTGCGATCACGACCTTCTCGTCAAATGTGGGCCGCATTCGCTCCATCGCGCTCGCCGCCGAGGCTGCGGGTCGGGATGTGCTGCTGCTGGGTTCCTCTCTCAAGCGCGTTGTCAATGTTGCCCGTGATATTGGGATCATGGATGACATCAAGCCCTTCATCGCCGAAGAGGAATATGGCTACATCCCGCGTGACAAGGTCGTCATTATCCTGACCGGTAGTCAGGGAGAGCCACGTGCCGCGCTTGCCAAGCTTGCGCGTGACGAGATGCGTAATGTAGCGCTCACTTCTGGCGATACCGTCGTCTTTTCGTCCCGTACCATTCCGGGCAATGAGAAGGCCATTCTGGAAATCATGAATGGCCTGATCGAGCAGGGCGTCAAGATTGTCACCGACGGTCAGGCTTTGGTGCATGTATCCGGTCATCCTCGGCGCAATGAGCTGCTCAAGATGTATGAATGGATCCGGCCACAGGTGCTTGTGCCCGTGCACGGTGAGGCGGCTCATTTGACGGCGCAACGCGAATTGGCGCTGAGCGCTGGCATCACGAATGTGCCGCGTGTCCGCAACGGGAATGTGCTGCGTTTGGCGCCGGGGCCAGCCGAAGTCGTGGACGATGCGCCGCATGGCCGCATCTTCAAGGATGGCAAGCTGATTGGCGATCAGGAGGAGATGGGCATTTCCGATCGCCGGAAGCTTGCCTATGTCGGTCACGTCGCGGTGAGTGTCGTTCTGGATGCTCGCTATGATTTTCAGGATGATCCCGAGATCGTGCCCTTTGGCCTGCCGGAATATGACGATGAGGGCGAGGACATGGAAGACACCCTCTATGACGCCGTGTTAAGCGCGATCGAAAGCATACCAAGGGCGCGCCGCAAGGATCTTGATATGCTGCGTGAGGCGGTTCGCCGTGCGGTTCGTGCCGCTGCGAACAATGCCTGGGGCAAGAAACCTGTCGTCACGGTCTTCGTAAACAGGTTCGCCTGAGTCGGATTGGATGGCTGAAGGCCGGGGAGGGCTTATGCTGGGACGTGTCAATCATATTGCCATTGCGGTTCCCGATCTGGCAGCTGCGGCAGCCATTTACCGCGATACGCTCGGTGCGCGGGTTTCCCAGGCGCAAGCCCTGCCGGAGCACGGCGTCACGGTTGTTTTCGTCGAGCTGGAGAATACCAAGGTGGAGCTTCTGGAACCGCTTGGGGCCGACTCTCCAATTGCTTCCTTTCTGGCAAAGAATCCTTCCGGCGGCATGCATCATATTTGCTACGAGGTGGAAGATATTCTGAAGGCGCGGGATCAGCTTCGGCAAGACGGAGCGCGTGTGCTGGGGGACGGGCAGCCGAAGATCGGTGCGCATGGCAAGCCGGTTCTCTTTCTGCACCCCAAGGATTTTCAGGGAACGCTGATCGAGCTTGAGCAGGTTTGAGGATCGCACAATCGGCGATGCCGATATGCCGCACCCTGAGGCGTATTCTGATGTGTTTCGCTGCGTTATAATCCCAGCACATGGAAGGGGTAGAAGAGCTATATGACCCAGATCTTGTCAGCTTTTGCTGTCTATTTCATCATCTGGTGGACGGTTCTATTCATCGTCCTGCCCATAGGGCTGCGCACGCAGGCAGATGAAAAAGATGTCGTTCTGGGTACTGTAGAAAGTGCTCCAGCAAAGTTCCGGGGCGGCAGGGTCGTACTTCTGACGAGCATTTTTTCCGCGCTGATTTATGCGGCGTGGTATGTGTCCTCGACCTATTTCGGGTTTAGTATGAATTCGCTGCCGCGCATCGTGCCGGATTTTGGAAGAACCTGAAACGCTTGCCATTTTTTGCTCATGAAGGTGGGGCAAAGAGCTCTTGTCAACCGTGCAGGCGAAGTGGATTTAGAGGCGGGAAGTGCTGCCGAACATCCGGCTTAGAGCGTTTTCGTATCTAACGGAAACGGAACAACGCTCTGACCCCTTTGTTTTTGCGCGTTTATCTGAGAAAACCGCTACGCACTTTTCTCAGATAAATGCTTCAAAGCTTGCGGGCGGTGTGAAAGCCAAAAAAAAACAAGGCTGTGAAGCCTTGTTTAAAGTATCGCGTGATCTTCAACCGTTACCGGGGCTGCGAACGAGCGCGCCTAAGATCTGATCCTCCCAAGACTTGACCGCGATTGGCAGAAATTTGAACTCCCTGCCTCTTTTATGAGCCGAACCTAGCTCAACCTTTAGCCTTTGTCACTAGCCATTTTGGCAGTTTTGACACACTCGATCGATTTTTTTGAGGAAATCGGAAGGACTGTTTAATTGTCATACTATTGGCACAATTGCCACTGTCACTGACCGCAAATCAACGCCAACTTCTGTGATGGACGGCTTGTTTCCCAAAGCTGCCGGGTTCCCATATCCTGTCTTAAAGGCTATGTAGCCATCACCAAATTACGCTCATCAAGATGCTGATTCTTGCCCGAGGGCGAGCAGCCGAAAACACGGAAAACGCAATGCGTCTGTCCCGCTACTTCATGCCAATTCTGAAGGAAAACCCCAAGGAAGCGGAGATCGTTTCTCACCGCCTGATGCTGCGTGCGGGCATGATCCGCCAGCAGAGCCAGGGCATCTATTCATGGCTGCCGCTCGGCAAGCGTGTTCTGGACAAGGTGAATGCGATTATTCGGGAAGAGCAGAACCGGGCTGGTGCCATCGAGCTGCTGATGCCGACGCTGCAATCCGCGGAGCTTTGGCAGGAAAGCGGGCGCTACGATGCCTATGGCAAGGAAATGCTGCGCATCAAGGACCGTCAGGACCGCCCCATGCTGTACGGGCCGACCAACGAGGAAATGATCACGGATATTTTCCGTTCCTACGTGAAGTCCTACAAGAACCTGCCGCTCAATCTTTATCACATCCAGCTGAAGTTCCGTGACGAGATCCGTCCTCGCTTCGGCACGATGCGCTCGCGCGAGTTCCTGATGAAGGATGCCTATTCCTTCGACCTGACGCGCGAAGATGCGATCCATTCTTACAACAAGATGTTCGTGGCATACCTTCGCACCTTCTCGCGGCTTGGTGTGCGCGCGATACCGATGCGTGCGGATACCGGCCCGATTGGTGGCAATCACAGCCACGAGTTCATCATTCTGGCCGATACGGGCGAATCGGAAGTTTATTCGCATAAGAGCTTCATCGAGTTCGAGATCCCGGGCGAAAATACCGATTTCGACGATGTTGCCGGATTGCAGGCCGTGTTCGACAAGTGGACCTCCGCTTACGCGGCAACCTCTGAAATGCATGACGAGGCTGCTTTCAACGCCATCCCTGAGGGCGAGCGTCTTTCCGCGCGCGGCATCGAGGTCGGGCATATTTTCTATTTCGGCACGAAATACGCAGAGCCAATGGGCGCGAAAGTGCAGGGACCGGATGGAAAGGAACATCTTGTCCACATGGGTTCCTACGGTATCGGTCCGACTCGCCTTGTTCCCGCCATCATCGAAGCCTCGCATGACGAGAATGGAATCATCTGGCCAGCCTCGGTTGCGCCATTCGATTCAATGATCATCACCATGAAGGCAGGCGATGATGCGTGCGACCGCGTTTGCGAGAGCCTCTATACCGGCCTCACCAATGCAGGTCAGGATGTTCTTTACGACGATACGGATGATCGTGCCGGTACGAAGTTTGCGACAGCCGATCTGATCGGCGTTCCCGTACAGCTGATTGTCGGCCCGCGTTCTGCCGCAACCGGCGAGGTTGAGGTGAAGGATCGCAAGACCGGTGCGCGTGAAACCATGACGGTTGAAGCCGCACTTAATCGTTTGACCGCCTGAAGCCACAGTCGGTCCGCGCCGCATTTGGGCAGTCACAGGAGAAGATATGGGCAAGGGCGCATCGGAAACGGCGGTTCAAAAGCAGGAAGTCATTCCTTCCGCCGGAGCCTTTTCTTCCTTCGAGCGCATGGTAGCCTGGCGCTACCTGCGTTCGCGCCGCAAGGAAACGTTCATCTCTGTGATCGCCGGCTTTTCCTTTGTCGGTATCATGCTCGGTGTGGCAACTCTCATCATCGTCATGGCGGTGATGAACGGGTTCCGTACCGAGCTAATCTCTCGCATTCTTGGCATTAACGGCCATGTCATCGTTCAGCCGGTCGATCAGCCGCTGACGGATTATGCCCAGCTTGCAAAGAGGTTCTCCGCTGTTCCAGGTGTCACCATGGCCCTGCCGCTTGTAGAGGGTCAGACACTGGCCTCCGGCAAGCAGGGCGCAGGTTCTGGTGCGCTGGTGCGGGGTATTCGTACCGAGGATCTGGAGAAGCTGCAGGAGGTTTCCTCGAACATCCGTTCCGGCGATTTGACTGGGTTTGCAACCGGTGACGGTGTGCTGGTGGGTTCTCGCCTGGCCGCTTCACTCGGGATTGGCGCGGGCGATCAAATCACGCTCGTTTCGCCCGAAGGCGACGTGACCCCGATGGGTGTCACCCCAAGGGTGAAGTCCTACCGCGTCTCCGGCGTGTTCGAGATCGGCATGTCGGAATATGATGCATCCATGATCTACATGCCGCTGGCGGAAGCCCAGGCCTATTTCAACGCGGATGGCCTGGTGCAATCCATTGAAATCTACCTCAAGGATGCTGACAAGGTGGATGAAATGCGGCCGCTCATCGAAGAGGCGGCAGGCCGTCAGATCTTCCTGACCGATTGGCGGCAGCGCAACCAGACCTTCTTTTCCGCGCTGCAGGTGGAGCGCAACGTGATGTTCATGATCCTGACGCTGATCGTTCTGGTGGCGGCGCTGAACATCATTTCCGGCTTGATCATGCTTGTGAAGGACAAGGGAAGCGACATCGCAATCCTGCGGACCATGGGGGCAAGCTCGGGTGCGATTATGCGCATCTTCTTCATGACAGGGGCGGCGATTGGTATCGTCGGCACGTTTGCGGGCGTGTTGCTGGGCGTGGTCGTATGTTTGAATATCGAGTCCATCCGGCAGTTCTTCTCCTGGGTCTCCGGAACGGTTCTCTTCGATCCCGAACTCTATTTCCTCAGCCAGCTACCGGCGGAAATGAGCCTCAGCGAAACCACCTCTGTGGTCATCATGGCGCTTGTTCTCTCCTTCCTTGCGACCATCTTTCCCGCCTGGAGAGCTTCACGGCTCGACCCGGTTCAGGCACTTCGTTACGAATAGGATCGGCATCGGGTCATGGCACGCAAAACAGTATTGAAGCTCGCAGGCGTCGATCGGCATTACGGGCAGGCGGAAACCGTCCTTTCCATTCTCAAGGCAGCCGATTTCGAATTGCGCGCGGGCGAAATTGTCGCTCTGGTGGCTCCGTCCGGCACGGGCAAATCCACCCTTCTGCATCTGGCAGGGCTGCTGGAACATCCAGATGGCGGCGAGATCTATATTAACGGCGAAGCCTGCGGTGGCTTGCCGGATGACCGCCGCACCGCAATACGCCGCGGCGATATCGGCTTTGTTTATCAGTTCCACCATCTGCTGCCGGAATTCACGGCGCTGGAAAACATCATGATGCCGCAGTTGATTGCGGGCCTGCCAAAGAAGGAGGCACGCGAGCGCGCCGCCCAACTTCTCGACTACATGCGTATCGGTCACCGTGCAGATCATCGTCCGGCGGAACTGTCTGGCGGCGAGCAGCAGCGCGTGGCAATTGCCCGTGCTGTGGCAAACGCTCCGCTGGTTTTGCTTGCGGATGAACCGACGGGAAACCTTGATCCGGAAACGGCATCCTATGTTTTCGATGCTCTGGAAGCCTTGGTGCGTCAGTCCGGGCTTGCAGCGCTGATCGCCACGCATAATCACGAACTGGCCGGGAGAATGGACCGCCGCGTGACGATCGAAGGTGGAAAGATAAAGGAATTCTGAGGCATGTGGCGCAAGGCCGCTCGCGCACTCTTACTGTGCGTGCGCTAGCTGTGGAGCCTTTCCGGGACAAGTGCGTAGCGGTTGTTTCGTCCGAAAATGCGTAAAAACAGAGAGTAAGAACGTTGTCGTGTTTCTGCTAGATGCGATACGTTTTAGGAGCAAACGCGATCAGGCTGGGTTGTTGCCCGATGGGTTGGGCTGCAAGGCCCGTTTGATTGGATTGTGACCCTCGGGGATCAGGCGGGCTTTTCCGCCCGCACAATCAACAAAAATGCAGCCAGGTCTCGCCAGCGTCGGAAGCGCGGAAAGTGCTTACAGGCGTCTTCGGTGGGCATTGGTTCGTCGATCTTTTTGATGATGAAGCCCGCATCGCTGACGGCATTGAGAATGTCGCTGAGTGTGCGTGGAAAGCGCGGCACGGCGAAAGGCTCTGCATTGGCCTTGTCAGGATTATCGCCAAACTTCCATTCCTCGACAAAACTTTCCCTTCGGAAGTAATGGGCAACCCCAAGCCCAACCGTCTCTCCGGACGGATTCGTGATCCAGCGCAGTCCCGCGCTGATGAAACAGGGATGAAGAATGCTGAAGGCGAGAAAGCCGCCGGGCTTCAGGATCCGGTGAGCCTCGCGCATCGCCCCCGCGAAATCCGGTCCATCCATCAGTGCCATGGTGGAGATCACAGCATCGAAATTTCCAGTGGCAATATCCGGGCAATGGCTAAAGGATGTTCGTCGATAGGTGATGCCGAGAGGTTGCGCCTCTTCCTGTGCAGTGGCCAAAGCAAGCATCCGCTCGGATAGATCTATACCCGTCATCAGAGCGCCTTGCCGCGCGAGCAACCTGGTATTCGTACCTTCGCCACAGCCAAAATCGATGACAGTGAGCCCAGTCAGGTCGGGCAAGATGGCGAGAAATGCGGGCAGTGTGAAGTGATCGCGGTAGGTGTCAAAGCCAGCACGAACATCCCGCGCCCATTGTTCTGCATTGCGATCCCAATGTTCTGAGACCAGGCTCTCCATGCTCTGCTTCATGTTTCGCACCCCCATTGCCGATCAGCATACAGAGTCCGGAAGGGTGCTCACAACTGGCTTTTTCATATTCCATTAATCTCATGTGTTCCTCTTTCGTTCTTTGTGTTGACATGAGAACGTTAGCGGAACATAGTGGAAACATAACGGAAAAGGAGAGCGTTATGACTGACTTGATCCGGGATGTTGCAGCTTTTGCATCCATCATGACATTTCTCGCAAGCCTCTGCGTCATTGTGCTCTCCATGTGAGGAAGCCATCCTTTTCGGTTGATGCTCCAAGCTCCTTCTGGACTCTGGCGGATAGAGAGCCGACAATCAGCCGATTCAGGAACATGAAACGGCGAGTGGAATGGCGGATACAATTGCATTGACTGCAGGTGCGGAAGTTTCGGCAGAAGGAACGCCGAAATTTGTTCATCTTCGGGTTCACTCGGCCTATTCCCTGCTGGAGGGGGCTTTGCCTCTCAAGAAGATCTTGAGCAAGGCCTCCGCCGATGGCCAGCCGGCCATCGCCATTACCGATACGAACAATCTCTTCGTTGCGCTTGAGTTCTCGCAGAAGGCCATGGATGAGGGCATTCAGCCCATCATCGGCTGCCAGGTTTCCATAGATATGGAAGATCAGGGAGACGAGAAGCGCAACGGCCTCGCCAAATTGCCATCGCTGGTGCTGCTGGCCGCCAATGCGACGGGCTATGAACGCCTTGTCGATCTCGTCAGTCGCGCCTATCTGGGCGGCGAGGGCAGTCAGGCCACCCACATCCGGATGTCCTGGCTGGAGGAAGAGGGAGCCGAGGGTATCATCGCCCTGACAGGCTTCAGCTCCGGGCCGATCGATCCCTTGTTGAAGGATGGGCATGCCAGTCAGGCACAGGCGCGCCTGCTACGTTTGAAGGCAGTCTTTGGTGATCGGCTTTACATTGAGCTGCAGCGCCATACCAATTACGACAAGCGGCATGAACGCAAGCTGGTTGAACTGGCCTATGACAACGATATTCCGCTGGTCGCCACCAACGAGGCCTTTTTTCCATCCAAGAACGAATATGACGCTCATGATGCGCTGATGGCCGTCGCGCATAACGCTATCGTGTCAGACGATACGCGCTTTCGCCTCACTCCGGATCATTGCCTGAAAAGCCGTGCCGAGATGGCAGCCCTCTTTGCCGACTTGCCGGAAGCTCTGGAGAACACCGTTGAGATTGCGCATCGGTGCTCCTTCATCCTGAAGACGCGCAAACCCATCCTTCCTCGCTTCACAGGTGCAACCGACGATGCGGAAGAGGCGGAGCGGGCTGAGGCGGCCGAGCTGCGCCGCCAGTCTGTCGAGGGGCTGGAGAGCCGGCTGGCAGAATTGGGCATGGCGGCTGGCTATACGGAGCAGGATTATCGCGAGCGGCTCGATTTTGAGCTGTCAGTTATCGAGAGAATGAAGTTTCCGGGATACTTCCTGATCGTTTCGGACTTCATCAAATGGGCAAAGAACCAGGACATTCCAGTCGGGCCGGGGCGAGGTTCCGGTGCTGGCTCGCTCGTTGCCTATGCACTTACGATTACGGATGTCGATCCGCTTCGCTTCTCTCTGCTGTTCGAGCGCTTCCTCAATCCTGAGCGCGTCTCGATGCCCGACTTTGATATCGACTTTTGCCAGGATCGCCGCGAAGAGGTAATCCGCTACGTGCAGCAGAAATATGGTCGCGAGCAGGTGGCGCAGATCATTACCTTCGGTTCGCTGCAGGCGCGCGCCGCGCTTCGTGACGTGGGGCGCGTGCTGGAAATGCCCTATGGGCAGGTGGATAAGATCTGTAAGCTTGTGCCGAACAATCCGGCCAATCCCACCCCGCTTTCCAAGGCAATTGAAGAAGAACCGCGCTTGCAGGAAGAGGCGGAGAAGGAGCCCGTTGTGGCGCGCCTTCTCGATATCGCGCAGAAAATCGAAGGGCTTTACCGCCACGCCTCAACCCATGCCGCCGGTATTGTGATCGGCGACCGTCCGCTGTCCAAGCTCGTTCCCATGTATCGAGACCCGCGTTCCGATATGCCGGTTACGCAGTTCAACATGAAGTGGGTTGAACAGGCTGGGCTCGTGAAGTTCGACTTCCTGGGCCTGAAGACGCTGACCGTGCTGAAGACGGCGGTGGATTTTGTGGCCAAGCGCAACATCCATGTGGATCTGGCCAAGATCCCGCTGGATGACAAGAAGACCTATGAGATGCTGTCACGCGGGGAAACCATCGGGGTGTTCCAGGTGGAAAGTGTTGGCATGCGCAAGGCGCTTCTTGGCATGCGACCGGACTGCATCGAGGACATTATCGCGCTCGTGGCTCTTTATCGTCCGGGCCCGATGGAAAACATTCCGGTCTACAACGCCCGAAAGCACGGCGAAGAAGAGATCGAATCCATTCATCCTAAAATCGATTATCTGCTGAAGGAGACGCAGGGCGTTATCGTTTACCAGGAGCAGGTCATGCAGATTGCTCAGGTGCTCTCCGGCTATTCGCTCGGTGAAGCCGACCTTCTGCGCCGCGCCATGGGTAAGAAGATCAAGGAGGAGATGGATAAACAGCGTGCCCGTTTTGTGGATGGCGCCGTTAAGAACGAAGTGTCCAAGCCGCAGGCCGACCTGATTTTCGATCTTCTGGCAAAGTTCGCCAATTACGGCTTCAACAAGTCGCACGCCGCTGCCTATGCCATCGTCTCCTATCAGACGGCCTATATGAAGGCGCATTATCCGGTCGAGTTTCTGGCCGCCTCCATGACCTACGATATGGCCAATACGGAAAAGCTGAACGATTTCCGACAGGATGCGTCTCGCCTGGGCATCAAGGTCGTACCGCCCTCGATCCAGACCTCGTTTCGTATGTTCGAAACGGGAGAAAACTGCATCTTCTATTCGCTTGCTGCCATCAAAGGCGTCGGCGAAGCGGCTGTGGAGCACATTGTCGCTGTGCGGGGAGATAAGCCATTCGCCAGCCTGGAGGATTTTTGCCTCCGCATCGATCCGAAGCAGGTGAACCGGCGCGTGCTGGAAAGCCTGATCTTCGCCGGAGCCTTCGATTGCTTTGGCAAGGACCGGGCGGAGTTGGTAGCAGGGCTAGACCGCATTATCGGCTATGCGCAGCGTGCCGCAGAAGGCAAGACCAGCGGCCAGAGCGACATGTTTGGCTCCTCCTCGGCGGCGGGTCCGGAAAAGCTCGTTCTGCCGAATTTCGACCCCTGGACGGCTTCTGAAAAGCTGATGCGCGAATATCAGGTGTTGGGCTTCTATCTGTCAGCCCATCCACTCGATACCTATGCGCAGGTGCTGGCCAAAATGCGGGTGCAGAATTTCGCCGAATTCTCCGCAGCGGTGAAAGCCGGAGCGAGTGCGGGCCGCCTGGCCGGAACCGTGACCTCGCGCCAGGAGCGGAAAACCCGCACTGGCAACAAGATGGGCATTGTCACTTTTTCGGATGCAACGGGCCAGTTTGAAGCGGTGCTCTTTTCGGAAGCGCTCAACCAGTATCGAGACCTTCTGGAGCCAGGAAAATCGCTCGTGATCACGGTTCAGGCGGATGAGAGACCGGAAGGTATCGGGCTTCGGATTCAGACTGTGCAATCGCTCGAAGAGATGTCAGTCCAGATGCAGAAGGCGCTCCGTGTCTATGTCCGCGATTCCGGGCCGCTGAAGACGGTGGTGAAGCATCTGAATGCACGGGGTGACGGTCTTGTCTCCTTTATCGTCGTGAAGGATGACGGCAAGCGTGAGATCGAAGTGGAATTGACGGAAAGGTATCGCATATCGCCCGAAGTGGCCGCGGCACTGAAGTCGGCCCCCGGCGTTATCGATGTTGAGCTCGTCGTCTAACAGCAGTGACGACGTCCAAATGATGCGGTCTCAGCCATTTCGCGGCAGAGCCGGAAACAGCGGTCCCGGGGTTGCGTGTGACAGCGGCTCCCCGGGACCTGTGTCTCAATGCTTTTACTGGGAAGATATGTGAGTTTACAGCGCCTGGGCGTTGATGCCGATGGTGATTTCGCCAATTGCGGCTCCAGTTTCATCTATGACAGGCAGGGAGACCTGAGCCTGGAGCGACTGAGTCGATTCGTCCTTCTCAACGGCATCTACGAAACTGCGTCTTTGCCTGCCAGTAGTCGTGCGCCGGCCAACTGCTCCGCTTTATTGGAAAGGTCTCCGGCACCGCCTTCCACGTTTCCGCCGGCTTCCTTGATCTTGGTAATGGTGGCAGCGACAGCCTGAAGCATGCGATTGAAGTCAGTGCGCAATTTCTCGAAGCCTGGACGCAGGTCTTGCAGTTCGGCGCTCAGGTCGCCCTGAGCCACGCGTTCCTGGGATTACTAAGGAAAAATAAAACGTCGACTTCAAATTGCGAAACCGCATTCTTCGGTATGGGGTTGCATTTATCGGTAGTGTTTAAATGCTTGAGAGCCATAGAACATCAGGCGGTTCTGAAACTCTATCCTGATGTTCTGTTTCGATATAGCTAAGTTTAGCCCTTGTGGCCCTTGGCGATTGGCTCCTGATAGGTGAAGCCCATATCCCAGGGGAAGTAGATCCAGGTGTCCTGGCTGACTTCGGTGACAAAGGTATCGACGGTCGGCACGCCCTTGGGCTTTGCATAAACGCAGGCGAAATGGGCATTCGGCATCATGCTGCGCACTTCAGAAGCGGTCTTGCCGGTATCCGTGAGGTCGTCCACCACCAGAACACCCTTGCCGCCATCCACCATCAGGCTCTGATCGATGCCTTTCAGCAGGTTCATTTCCCCCTGGTTGACATAGTCATGATAGGAGGCGACGCAGACGGTATCGATCAGGCGGATATTCAGTTCACGCGAGATGATGGCAGCCGGAACGAGCCCGCCGCGCGTGATGCAGACGATAGCGCGAAATTCCTGGTTCATCCCGGCGAGCCGCCAGGCGAGGGCGCGGGCATCACGATGGAACTGGTCCCATGAAACGGGAAAGGCTTTTTCTGGAAGAGACATGAATGAAAGTGCTCCGAAGGCGCGTTGTTACAAAAGGCGCACCGTCGTTCAGCCGGGCAGCCCGCGGTGCGCAATAGATGCTGCACCGTTGGCCGTTGCTATTAGCGGCAAATCCTACAATTAGGCAAGACGGATGGAGCGTGGATTATCGCGACATCAAGGTCATGGCTGTCATCGATTCCAGAAGCGAGCGTGTTACGCCACCAAACAGCATTTCCCACCAGCGGGAGTGGCCATATCCGCCCATGACCAGCAGATCGACACTTTCGTTGCTCAAGCGGTTCTCGATGGCTTCTGCGATTGGTGTCGGGCAGTTGGATTCGGTGTGAAGGCTGACCTTGACGCCGTGGCGCGATAGCGCTGCTGCCAGATCGGCGCCTGCAAATTCCGGATTTTGGCGGGGCATGTCCGGCGGATCGACCGAAAAGATCTCGACGCTCTCCGCATGCTTCAAAAACGGCAGTGCATCGAAGGCTGCGCGGGCAGCTTCCCGCGAGCCATTCCAGGCAATGAGCGCGCGTCGAACGGGTGCGATGCGGGAGAGGGCGAAGGGAAGGAGGAGAACCGGCCTTCCGCTTTCGAGAATAAAAGTCTCTATATCAGCGCTGTTATCTGCCTCGTGCTTCGCGTCGTTTTGCCGTGCCACAATCAAATCGCAGGTTCTTGCCGTCTCCAGCACGCTTTCTGCGCTGGTTCCGGCAGGCGAGACGAATGCACGCCATTCGTAGGCAATACCCGAGGCGTCCAGCTTCTGGCGAAAAGCGGTCTCGATCGCGCGGGTTTCTTCCTGCGCCACCTTCTGCAAAGCTTCGATAGCGGCCGGATCCGGAATTTCCATGGGGGCAATCAGCGGAACCGTTGCCAGGGTTTCTGCCCGAATGCCAATGATGTGGCTGGAGAACTGTTGCGCAAGTCCGATGGCAAGATCTGCAACGGGACCTACATTGCGCTCCGTATCCAATACGGCCAAAATCGTGCGGTAACCCATGGAGGCATCTCCTTCTTTAGCATGGTGAAGTATTACGCTCCACCTTCCTATAAGACATGGGCCGCACCTTGAGCTGGGTCAAGCAGTGTCGATATCTCAGGCTTCCGGCCCGGAATTGCCCTGCGCGCGTGCATAATCAAGCTGACGGATCATGTCGAGAATGGCGTCTGCTGCCGCATCGAGCTTATCCTGTTCGCGTGCGCGCACAACCAGCTCCGTGGAGAAGCGCTTGCCGTCATATTTGGGGTAGGAGCCTATGCTCGTTTCGGGATGCGTTTTCTGGATGGCTGCCAGCAGGGTTCCGATATCTCCTTCGCCATAACCGCAGGGGAGCGAACGTGTCAGCATTCGTGCGCCGGTTTGAAGTTCGGGTAGAATGTTATCCACCATCGCCTGGAAGACCTGTGGCACGCCCGCCATGACAAAAACATTCTCGACAATGAAGCCCGGCGCAGTAGAAACCGGATTGGCAATATGTCGCGCCCCGCGTGGCATGCGCGCCATGCGCTGGCGCGCTTCGGTAAACTCCATCTCACGGCGCTTGTACATTTCGCCCAGAATGCGCATGGCCTCCGCATCGTGCTCGCAGGGGAGACCGAAGGCCTTGGAGACGGCATCTGCCGTAATGTCGTCATGCGTCGGCCCAATGCCGCCAGAGGTGAAGACGTAGGTGTAGCGGCTGCGCAAAGCGTTCAGCGCCTCGACGATGGCGTCTTCCTCATCCGAGACGATGCGAACTTCTTTCAGATCGATACCTGACAAAAGCAGCACGTCGGCCAGATGGCCGATATTCTTGTCCTTGGTGCGACCCGAGAGCAGCTCGTCACCAATCGCCAGCATGGCGGCCGTTACGATCTTCGATGTCATGGATACCTCGTCAGGTGGGAATGCTCACTTGGTTTAAGCTGACTCGTTCAGCTTCAGAAGGGCCGTCATGGCAAAGATGGCTTTGGGATGCAGGCAATATATTTTTTTATCATAACGTTGAACACTGCGTGACACATAAAGGCACTGGAAGGTTGTATATAGCTGCATAAGTATACGGCTCATTCTACGTTTCAGACCACGACGCTAACCCCTCAAGGAGGAATTGCATGACAAAGGTTCTCGTTCTCTATCACTCGACCTACGGACATATTGAAACCATGGCTTATGCAGTGGCAGAGGGCGCGAAGTCCGCAGGCGCCGATGTAACGGTGATGCGCGTGCCAGAGCTGGTGCCGGAAGAGGTGGCAAAGGCTTCGCATTACAAGCTGGATCAGCCGGCTGCCGTGGCAAAGGTTGACGATCTCGTTGAATACGATGCGATCATCGTTGGTGCGGGCACGCGTTTTGGAACCGTTGCTTCGCAGATGCGCAATTTCTGGGATCAGACAGGCGGGCTTTGGTTCCAGGGCAAGCTGGTGGGCAAGGTTGGCTCGGTGTTCACATCCACGGCGACACAACACGGCGGGCAGGAATCGACCATTCTCTCGTTCATTCCGACCTTCCTGCACCATGGCATGGTCGTTGCAGGCCTTCCCTATGCATTCGCGGGTCAGATGGGCGTTGAGGAAGTCAAGGGTGGCTCACCTTACGGCGCGTCCACCATTACCGATGGCGACGGCTCGCGTCAGCCTTCGCAGGTAGAACTGGAAGGCGCACGTTACCAGGGCGCGCATGTTGCAAAAATTGCTGCCAAGCTGGCGGGTTGACACCAGCCAGGTCCGGGGCGCGCGAAAATCGCGCCCCTCTCAGGCAACCGGTGAAGGCGGGCGGAAAAGCTTCAGCCGGGCAGGCGGGTTTCGCTGACGACCGTTTCGCCAATCCACTGCGAATTGAATGACATCTGCCGCCGCTTGATGGGTCAGCGGTTTTGCAATCACCCCAAGTGCGCCCGCATCGCGTCCTTCGACCAGCATAGGATTGCCGGTGACGAAGATGACGAGCAGGCCGCGTTCCACCAGATGCCGGGCCAGTTCCGGTCCGGTCTCGCCATCGGCCAGCCGAACATCGACGAAGGCGATATCCGCCTCCTTGGCATAGTTCAGCGCAACCTTCACGTCTGGCGCAATCCCGATGACCTCATGGCCGGATCGGGCGATTGCTTCCTCCAGATCCATGGCGATGAGAAGACTGTCTTCAACGATGAGAAATCGGTACTTCAATGCAGGAAACCTCTGTGGTGTCCACGACATAGCGTTGCGGCGGCATCCGGCAAGGGAGAGCAGCAGGCTCTGCGGCTATCGGATCATTTAATCTGGAAAAATGGTGCGATATTCGCGGCGAACGATTTTCAGGCTGCGGTCTGGCTGGATCTGATAGGTCTCTTCCACCACCCGCGATCCCTGATAAAAATCATGGGAGAAGGTACTGCCAACGGGCGCTTTGGTGAGCTTTGTCCGAGGTTGACCCTGATAGGTGATGCTGCCGGGGATCGGTTCCAGTTCCGTGGTTGTGCAGCCGGTGATCAAGGCTGCCGAAAGCAGCAATAGGCTTGCTATCTTCATGATGAGATCCTCTCTTGACGCTGTAAATGGGCGCTCTGAGACGGATATGGGACGCAGATCCTCTTATGGGAAGAGTGGGAAAATGTCCAAAGACCGTATCTACGGAACCGAATTTGCTCCCGCCGGTCTTGCATTTTTGACGGAACCCGCTGATTAAAGCACAGAATGCGGACGTGGCGAAACTGGTAGACGCAAGAGACTTAAAATCTCTCGGAGCAATCTGTGCGGGTTCGATCCCCGCCGTCCGCACCAAACCGCATATGACCTCACCCAGAGCTCACCGAACACGTCGCTCGGATGTCGAAAAGACCGCTGCGAGATCCTCAATCGCCTTTATGTTTGCGCGTTCCGCCAGTGCTTCGACCAGGCTGTCAAGGAGGAAGCAGATGCGCTCGTCGCGGGTTTTCTTGGCGTCGTGCCGAAGCTCCAGGCATTTTGCCATGAGGCGCGTGCAGTCGTCGAACTCGCGTACCGGCGCAGATTTCACCGTGCCAAGCGGCATCGGCGCCTCGCCGCGACCGAAGCCGCGATGCGGCGCAATCACCCGCAACTGTATGCTCTTCGCAATTGCCTCAGGAATATTCGCGCAACCGAGTTTCTGCCGCGCTGACTTCATATAGTCCCGCACCGTATGTTCTGAAATTGCCAGCTCCTGAGCAATGGCCTTGTGATCCTTGCCGAGTGCAGCCCAGTGCAGGGTTTCGATCTCCCTGGGGGTGAGAGCCGGGACCGGATCAGATTCGCCATACATTTCCACCAGCGCTTTTCGATGCAGCGCCGCTGCCAGTTCTGCCCAATACTGGCTGTGCGCTGCCACGGTCGCTCGCCATGTTTCGGTCTCGAAGCTGTTAAAGACCAGCATGGCGCGGCGACCGGCGCGATCATGAACGGGAATAGAATAACCAGAAAGCCCCACGCCGTGGGCATAGGCATCTGCCATGAATTCCATGCTTGCTGGTGTGAAGGCCAGTTCATCCCAGTGGAACGCCTCTGTTCGCCGGAAGCCTTGCACAATCACGGGATCAATCTTGGCATAATTGCGCGTGATGTAGCGAGCAATCCATGTTGCCGGGTAGGTTGAGCGCAAAAACGGAGCGTCCACCTGGTCAATAAGGCTATGTGCCAGCAAGTAACTAATATGTGAAATCTGGTAAATGCGCGAAAGCTCCGCAACTGCTCCCTCTACATCCTTGGCTCGTGCTATCGCTATGTTAGCTTGATTGAATAATCTAAGGGCAGATTTTGCGTCTTCCATGCGTATTGTTCCATTAAAACGGTTAGTGATTATGTCTCATAAAACCGAGGTGTAGCAACAAGCCCCCCTCAACTGAGGGGGGTATCAAAAGCTATCCATTTTTAAGTAAAGCTTGATCAGATTGTTCTCTGCCGAGGATGACGCTTGTTTGCCGCAACGTCATCCAAGCTGTAATGGTCTGGGGGTTCTCTCTCCGCGCCACCTGTGGCATAGCGGGTTTAAGTTGAACATTTATGGGTAGATAGCGATGGCAGCGCAGGCAGTGATTGAGGCTATGGAGGCACTGCGCCAGATTTTTCCTGAGACGCCTCTCCAGCTTAACGAGCACCTCAGCCGGAAGTTTGGGGCAAACATTTTCCTCAAGCGGGAGGATCTCTCTCCCGTCAGATCCTATAAAATTCGCGGTGCGTTCAATTTTTTTCGTAAGGCTATTGCCGCGGGCGATAGTGAAAAAACATTTGTTTGCGCATCGGCGGGCAATCACGCGCAGGGTTTTGCCTTTGTCTGCCGCCACTTCCAGGTCAAAGGCGTTGTCTTCATGCCCGTCACCACGCCGCAGCAGAAGATTGAAAAGACCCGCATGTTTGGTGGTGAGTTCATTTCCATCCGCTTGGTGGGCGATATATTCGATCAGTGCTATGCCGAGGCTCGTGCATTTGTCGAAGAGATTGGTGGAGCCATGGTTCCCCCCTTCGATCACCCGGATATCATCGAAGGTCAGGCAACGGTTGCTGCCGAAATCGAGCAGCAGATGCCGGAGGGCGTGCTTCCTGACCTGATTGTCATGCCGGTCGGCGGAGGAGGCCTGTCTTCGGGCATCAGCAGCTATTTCCAGAATCGCATTGTCGATGATGGCTTCAGGTTTGTTGAGCCCTCTGGTGCGCCGAGCCTGAAACAGAGCTTGCTTGCCGGGCACCCGGTCACGCTGTCCAAGGTAGATAATTTTGTCGATGGTGCCGCTGTGGCGCGGATTGGCGATCTGAATTTTGAAGTCCTGAAGCGCTTCCCGGCCGATCAGGTTATGACGATTGCTGAAAACGCCATCTGCGTAACGATCACGGAGATGCTGAATATCGAGGGGGTCGTTCTGGAACCTGCCGGCGCCCTTTCGCTGGCTGCCCTGGCGACCATGCCTTCCGAGAGCATCAGAGGTCGCAATGTCGTGGCTGTCGTATCGGGCGGCAACTTCGACTTCGAGCGACTGCCGGATGTGAAAGAGCGGGCCATGCGTTATGCAGGCCTGAAGAAGTACTTCATCCTGCGCCTTCCGCAGCGCCCCGGTGCCTTGCGAGATTTCCTGAACCTTCTTGGCCCGCAGGATGACATCGCACGGTTCGAATACCTGAAGAAATCGGCACGTAACTTCGGCTCCATTCTCATCGGTATCGAGACAACGGACTCTGCCAATTTTGCGGGACTGATTGAACGGTTCGATGCCGCGGGTCTTGGCTTCGAAGACATTACCGACAATGAAATCCTGGCGAACCTAATCATCTAACCAAGCTTGAGCGAGGCGCAGCATGCCATCCATTTTTTCGAAGATTGCCTCCATGTTTTCCGGTGGGGAAAATGCAGGGGCCAAGCCTGTGGCACAGGCAGAGCCACAGGAACATGCAGGTTGCAGAATATATGCGGAGCCTCTTCGCGAGGGCTCGCAATTGCGCCTTGCCGGACGAATTGAGAAGGATGTGGAGGGAAAGACACTGGTTCGCACCTTTATCCGTGCCGATATGTTCACGTCACAGGAAGACGCCCTGGAATGCACCTTCCGTAAGGCAAGACAGATCATCGATCAGAACGGATCGTCGCTTTTCGCGGACGGGGCGGAACAGCGCACGACCTGAATGGAATTGCCCAAAACGAGGAAAGGGCCGCAACATGCACTGCGGCCCTTTCCTTTTTACGCTTTAGGGGAAGCGTTTCTCAGGCGGCTTGCGCCAGTTCCTTGGTGCGGCTTTCTGCTGCTGCCATTGCCTTTTCGACAGCTTCCGGCCCGAAGGCGAGACCTTCAACATAGACCACTTCAACATCGGTCATGCCGAGGAAGCCGAGAACCGTCTTCAGGTAGGGTACTGCGTGGTTCAGCGACGCTGCCGGGCCATCGGAGTAAACGCCGGCTGCGGCCAGAACGATGTAAACCTTCTTGCCCTTGACCAGGCCTTCCGGGCCTGCTTCCGTGTAGCGGAAGGTCACGCCAGCACGCGCAACGTTATCGATCCAGCTCTTCAGGCCGGAATAGATGTTGAAGTTGATCAGGCCCGTGCCAATGACGATCTGGTCGGCCGCGAAAAGCTCGGCCACCAGCTTGTCGGAAACCTCGGCAGCGGCAGCTTCTTCCGCGTTGCGCTCAGCGGGAGACTTGCGGATAGCGTTGGTGGTGACTGTGTCCAGGTGAGCAATTGGGTTGCTGGCGAGGTCGCGGCGAATGATTTCCGCGCCGCTCTTTGCAGCCAGCGCTGCAGCCAGATCAGCAGAAACCTTGTTGGAGATGGATTCTTCGCCGCGCGGGCTGGACGTGATGAGAAGAAGCTTGGACATCCTGAATTCCTTAAATATTCCGCCTTCATTGAGAAGTTGGATTGCCTGACGAAGTGCCGGAGGTCCGGCCTTTGCGGTGCAACATAGGGATAGACAGTCATCAAGAAAATCGAGATAATATCGAAGTTATCCATCGAAACTATGGATGGTTATTATGGACGCCAATCCCACCCTCGATCAGTTGCAGGTTTTTCTTGCTGTGGCTGAAACCGGCAGTTTCTCAGCGGCGTCTCGCCAGCTCAACCGGGCGCAATCTGTTGTGAGCTATACGATCGCCAATCTGGAGAGCCAGCTTGAGGTGGTGTTGTTCGAGCGAAATGGCTCGCGGCGTGCCCAGTTGACAGAAGCTGGCAGGGCTATTCTGGCCGATGCCCGTCGACTGGTTTCTGATTTGCAGGTGATGCGGGCACGGGCGAAATCGCTGAAGCAAGGGCTGGAAGCGGAGGTATCTCTTGCCATCAGCAACATGGTGCCCATCGAGGCCGTCATCGAAACGTTGTCGGAGTTCGGAAAGCGGTTCCCATCCGTATCACTCAGTCTCGGCTCCGGTGAACTGGGCATGGTGATGGACATGGTGTCCACCGGTCGCGCCTCGGTCGGCGTGGGTGGTTCGCTGCCGAAAGCCGACGACCGGCTGGCGGTCGAAAAGCTCGGCCACTCCTTCATGATACCTGTCGCAGCTGCACAGCACCCACTGGCGCAGATCGGGCGGCAGATCGAATTGCGTGAGGTGCGGGAGGAGGTTCAGCTTGTCGTGACCGATGCGTCGGGTTTGACGCAGGGCAAGGATTTCAATGTTCTTTCCTACAAAGTATGGCGCGTCGGAGACATTGCGACAAAGCATCAACTGATCAGGGGCGGGCTTGGCTGGGGCGGTCTACCCGCGGCCCTTATCCGTGAAGATCTCGCCAGCGGCCGTCTCGTGGCCCTGGATATCGATGCTTACGAAACCGGCGAATATCCGCTTTATGCAATCCATAAGATCGCAAGCCCTCCCGGCCCTGCTACGGCCTGGCTGATCCAGGCGCTGGCCACCCGGTTGAGGCAGTGCCCCGACAAACGGGAAATGACTTCCCTTTTGCATCAATCGCGTGCGCCGCAGGCAAAAGCCGCGGCGGAATAGACCTGTCTCTGGAACAATATTTCTAATGTGTGATTTGAGGTAACGGCTTTTGGCAACTCGGATTAACGGACATTGTTCTTGGAATGCCCAGTGATCCGGCCACGGCCAAAAGTGCCGTGCCACGGGTGTCGTTCGTTGGCATTTCCTATTTTTTCAAGCGTCGGTACTTTGGAAGACGAAACAAGTCGCTCCTGTAATTGTCTTCTGATAGCTCTGGTTTTTCGTCCGGTTGACGTCCCTTTGCCCCTAGGGGAAGCGGTAAAAGTGCCACGCAAGGCTGATCCGATATCGAAGGCTCGACGTAATTATGGATGACGTCCAAAGCCGAGGAGGCTTTATTCAAAGTGCCGCGCTTCGAAATTATCGTCGTTGGACCTCCCGACTTCATCTCAGAGCAGGTGCGCACTGCCTGGCTTGCTCTCGGGGCCGTGCTTGTCGGTCCGATTGCATGCCATGATCTTCATGATGAAATGGCGAGACGCGCAGGCGGTGTGCTGATGGATGTCAGCCTGGATGCGGCCGAGCTTTTCGATATTTCGGAACGCCTGATGATGTTCGATGTGCCTTTTTTGTTTGTCATGAATTCACGGCTTCCGACAGGCGCAAGCCAGCCGTATTTGCTGACGGAAAAAGAAAACGACATCAGGGCGATCATCTCGGCTCTTATTGTCGAGAGTGCTGGTGAGGAGCGGGATCGCGCGCTCCATTAGGTTTTGGGTCCAGCCTTGCACGAGCCGCTTCGTGCATCAACCTGAAGAGCCAATATCGCAAGCCCGGCGATGCAGGCAGGTTTTCAAAATTTTCCCCGGTGGAAATGAACTTTCTTGCCGCTTCCAGCGTTTCTGCGCTGAGACGTGTGGCATCGGAAGGAGACTGAAAATAGCGAGATGCCATTCGTTGCACGACTGGGAGGGAACTTTCCAGAAGGTCCAAGAGTTCTTGAGATCGTCGAGGGTCTTGATCGGCGGTGCCGCGTGTCATCGTCCACTCCTTGTTCATTCCGTTAATGGAACCGGAAATCGGAGGTTCCGGTACGGTAGCGTACGGAGGCGGTAGGATGCGGTTTCCGAGGGGGGCCGGCCTTTTCCGCCGCCAAGTGGAGGTGAAACGATGCTACAGTTGAACCCGCAATCGTCGCGGAACTACCTGCTATCGGCCCTGCCAGCGGCAGAATTGAACATGCTTTCCGACGCGCTGGAACTGGTCGAGCTTCCGCATGGGGCTATGGTGTGCAAACTCAACTCCCTAAGCGATCTCGTCTACTTCCCCACCTCCGGCATCGGGTCGGTTGTCGCGGTCTCTCCCAAGGGCAAACGCGCAGAGGCTGGATTGATCGGTCGCGAGGGTTTCTTTCCTCCCTGGATTGCGGGGGGCATTGCACGCAACATCAATGAAATCACGATCCAGATCGAAAGCAGCTGCTGGGTGATGCCGGTTCCCCGTTTCCACCGTGCGATGACAGAATCGACGGTGTTTCAACACCTCATTCAAACCGCAACCATGGCTTACGCCACGCAAGTCACCTCCACTGCCTTGTCAAATGCGATTCATTCTGTCGAGGAGCGGCTCACCCGCTGGCTCCTTATGTGCCACGACCGCGTGGATACCAACGAGATCGCACTGACGCACGAGTTCATTGCCATCATGCTGGCGGTGCGCAGACCAAGCGTGACAACTGCGCTGCACATGCTGGAGGGGCGGGGCTTCATCAGGTCGGAACGTGGCTTGATTACCATTCGCAATCGGCCCGCAATGGAAAGCTTTGCAGCCGATGCCTACGGCGAGGCTGAACGCCATTCCTATATCTTTGAAGGCATGGGTGCGCGCACCGAGACCCTCGAGCTCGTGAAGCACTGATCCTCTCAGGTCAGCAAAGAAGGGACTTTCACCTCTGGCTCGGCCAGAAAATCGCCGATCAACCGGTTGTACTCTTGTTCCGGCTTGCCATAGGCATCTCCGGCGAACGTTTCCAGTGCGGCTCGATCCCGGATCGAGATGCGACCGCGCTCGGCCCGGATGAGTTTCTGCCCCTCCAGAATGTGCAGCGCGGTGGTGACGCTCGGTCGCCGAACCGCCAGCATCAGCGATATGAATTCGTGCGTCAGTGCGATTTCGTGCCCATCCATTCTGTCGTGGCACATGAGAAGCCAGCGCGCCAGTCTTTGGTCGACCGTGTGAACGGCGTTCGAGAGCGCAGTGAAGGAAATCTGTGATCCAAAGACATGAATGAACCTGGCCAGCAGGTTAGAGAAGACGGGACATTGCGGTAGTAGCTTCGTGAGGGTGCCAGCAGAAATGCGTATTCCTTCGCCCTCCATCTGCATAAGGACCTCATGGATGCTGATTGTGCCGCCGACACCTGCGGATGTGGGGGCAAAGCCCTCGCGGCCAAACATGCCTGCTTCCGCCTTGTGCCCTTCCGGTGAAATGGTGACGACAGAGCCGATGCCGGAAGAGGGAAAGTAAACATAATCGATAGGGGCATCGGAGCGCACGATGACAAAGCCGCGCGGGAGGGCCACTTTCTCGAACTGAGCCGCGAGCAGTTCAAATTCAGACGCCGGTAAGAGTTCTATGAGTCTGTTCGGGATTTGTGACTGACGAATGACGGACATGGCTCTCGCTGGCTGGCCGCGAGCAAATGCTCTGACCGGATGCGCTCTTTGATTTCAGATAGTTATTCCCTATAGCACCCCCTGATTGCCGTGGTTTTTGGGTACGGTGGCAGACGAAAAAAATGCCATAAAAAAGCCGTCGGCATGCCGACGGCTCCGGGTAAAATTGTGTTGTGTCAAGAATGCCGTGTCACAACGACATATTTCCACAAGGGCCGAAAGGTTAGGCCGGTTTAATGATCGCTCGTGTCAAAGAACCAGGCGGAATTTGGCAAAGCCTTCCGCGCCCTCACCAGCATCTTCAATTTTGGCTCCTTTGACAGCGGCAGTATATTGCCGTCCTTTCGGTCCGCTGTCGAAGATTGCCGTAGTGTCTGCCAGCGGCTTGAATGACCAGTTTGCATCGGCGGATGGATTGATCGTGCCCTGTTCGATGATATAGCGCACGATGACATCCCTGTTGGTATCCGGCGCAACCAGGATAACTTTATCAGCTGCGATTTCCGGGAATTTGCCACCGCCGCCGGCGCGGTAATTGTTGGTGGCGACGACGAACTTCTGGGCCGGATCGATCGGCTTGCCCTCGAATTTCAGGTCGACGATACGGTGTGAATCGGGGTTTGCGAGCTTGCCGTCGTTGTCGAAGCGTGCGGGCTTTGACAGGTCGATCTGGTAGGTCACGCCGTCGATTACATCGTAATTGTACGATGGAAACTTATTGTTGAGGAGCGGAGCATCCTTGGCGCCCAGCGGGATCTGGTTGAACATGCCCGCAGACATTTCCAGCCAGTTCTTCACCTGTTCGCCGGTAACAAGAACAGCCTGAACCGTGTTTGGATAGAGGTAGAGGTCAGCGACGTTCTTGATCGCAATGTCACCGGCAGGGACATCGGTGAAGTAATCAGGTCCGTTGCGCCCGCCTGCCTTGAAGGGGGCGGCGGCGGAAAGCACCGGATAGTCCTTGTACTCACCATCCTTCAGAAGGTTCTTCACATACCAGATCTGGGCATTTGCCACGATCTGCACGGAGGGATCGTCCGCCACCAGAGCGAAATAGGAGTAAAGCGGTGCAGAGGTCTTGCCTACGGGGCGGCGCACATAGGCAAGCGTTGCCTCATGCTCCGGCTTGACTGCGGCGACGATCTCCGGTCGGTCCTTGGCATCGGCAACGATCTTCTTGTTCTCGTCACGATGATAGATCGGGCGTGCTTCCGTTGTGAAATCGACGACCTTCCAGGTCTTGCCATCCTTTTCCAGCAGCAGATCGATCAGGCCCATATGGGAGCCCCAGAAGCCTGCCATGACAGCGGGCTTGCCCTGCAGCGTGCCTTTCTTGGCGTCTGCGCCGGCAACGCCTTCGAAATCTTTGGGGCCGGGGAATACAAGATGCTGGTGGCCTGTGAAAATGGCATCGATACCATCCACGCCCGCGAGGTAGAGCGAAGCATTCTCCATGCGCTCGGTCTGGCCTGTCGCATCGATGCCGGAATGGGAGAGGGCGATCACGATATCCGCCCCCTCTTCCTTCATCGCGGGAACCCAGGCCTTCGCAGCCTGTACGATATCACGTGTCTGGGCTTTGCCTTCCAGGTTCTTGGCATCCCACACCATGATCTGCGGAGGCACAAAGCCGATAAAGCCGACCTTGATCGGAGATACGGTGCCGGCTCCATCCTTGATCTGCTTCTCAAGAATGACATAGGGCTTGAAGAACAGCTCGTCCTTCTTCGGGACCGATGCCAGCTGTCCCTTGGTCAAGTTGGCGCAGACAATGGGAAATTTTGCGCCGTTCAGCGTATTGAACATGAACTCAAGACCATAGTTGAATTCATGGTTGCCAAGCGTGCCGCAGTCATAGCCCAGTGCGTTCATGGCCTTCATGACCGGGTGAAGATCGCCGGCTTTCATGCCCTTTTCATAGGCCATGTAATCGCCCATCGGATTTCCCTGCAGCAGATCGCCATTATCGACCAGCATGGAATTGCCCGCTTCAGCGCGAACCTGTTCGATAAAGCTCGCCGTGCGTGCCAGTCCCATCGTGTCGTTGGGCTTATCGGCGTAGTAGTCGTAGGGCATGATATTCACATGAATATCAGTGGTCTCCATGATGCGCAGATGTGCCTGATTGGCGGCAGCGCGGGCCGCGAAGGGGTGGAGCATGACGAGCGCTGAACCGGCGGCAATGCCGCTCAGAAGCGAGCGTCGGGTCATGGCGGGTGTGTTGATCAGGAAAGACATGGAGAACTCCCTCAGTCGTTTGCGGCGCAAGTTTAGGGTCCTTGCCACGCCAACGCATCAGGAAAATGACAGTTATTGCTCTCTAATTCAGAGGTCTCTTCTGGCGGGAAACATCACGCCCGATGAGGGGCATTCTGGTGTGATCTGCCATTATCTTCGCCCAGCTACCATCCTTGCCGGTGCCGCAACAACAGGCATCTGAGGCTTGTAATAATGCTTGAAAAACGAGGCGACCTGGGCCTGCGTATTGGAGCTCTCAGCGAGCTTGATGCCCATCTTGCCCGCCCGATACCAGCGTATCGTTCCTTCGATAAGCCCCAGTTCATTACAGCGCAGTTGTATGGTGGCGCCGGGTTTCGCTGAAAGCCAGCCCCTCAAGTTCAGGCAGAGACCGGTTTTCGAAATATCCGAAACCGAGGCATCAACAATTTCATCCATGAAATAAACAATACTGCGGAAGTTACAACGCATGCGCTCAGCGCGCCGTCCATCGCCTTGTCCATGTGCCATATATGAAAAATTCCTGTTTTAAATCAGTCTCTTCCGCCTAAGCCTGTGGAATGCGAATGAAACCTGGGTAAATTAAAAGCGTAAAATTCGATCTATGTCTTTAGATATGCTGTGTTTTCTACTGGATTGTTCTGTGGTTGTGGTGGTTTTTTGCTTTAGGTTGAAGCATTCAATGCTATTGTTTATTATGATTTGCGCATGATATGGCAAATATTCTCGAATCAATAATATTAATGTATTCGAATATATTGCGCTGCTGCGCCGAGCCTCCTCAGCGCAGGGTTGCAATTTCATCGGATGGGAGCAGCTGCTTTACAGGCCGATATTGGGCCGATCAATGACTTCGCGCAGCGCAAAGCTCGAGTTTATCTTCACGACATGGGGGAGGGCAGAGAGCCAGTCGCGGTGGATGCGCTCATAGTCGGCCAGATCCTTTGCCGCCACTCTCAGGATGTAATCATATTCTCCTGACATCAGGTAGCAGACGAGAATATTCGGACAGAGTTTCACCGCTGCTTCGAACTCGGCCAGAGCCTTGGCGCTTTGGCCGGAAAGAGAGATGTGAACCACAGCCATCAGCGTGTAATTCAGCGCCTTGTGCGAAAGGCGTGCGTGATAGCCGCTGATAATTCCCGTCTTCTCCAGAATGTCCAGTCGGCGTGAACAGGCCGAAGCAGAAAGGCCAACTTTCTGGGCCAGCTCCGCATTGGACATCCGTCCATCCGCCTGCAATGCCTTCATGATCGCAAGATCTATAGTATCGAGATCGGGCATTCGAATAATCCACGAAAAAAGGGCTGACATACGCAAATACTGACGAAAACAGATACTCTTACCCGCCATCTTCGCAAGGACATTGTCTGGTTTTTTTGATGCACTTGTTTGGGTAGCCGGGAGGAAGAGGCTGCTGTTAAACGGGAGAGGATTGTCTATGCGTGTGGGATGCCCCAAAGAGATCAAGAACCATGAATATCGAGTTGGCCTGACCCCTGGCGCGGTGCGCGAATATGTGGCGCATGGGCATGAAGTGATCATCGAAACGCAGGCTGGCGCCGGTATCGGGGCCGATGATTCCTCCTATATCGCGGCGGGCGCAAAAATTGTCGGTTCCGCCAAGGAGATATTCGAGCGTTCCGACATGGTGGTGAAGGTGAAGGAACCTCAGCCAGCCGAGTGGGCGCAGCTTCGCGACGGACAGATTCTCTACACCTACCTGCATCTTGCGCCGGATCCCGAGCAGACGAAGGGGCTTCTCGCTTCCGGTGTGACAGCCGTTGCTTACGAAACGGTGACCGATGAGCGCGGAGGCCTACCCCTGTTGGCGCCCATGTCCGAGGTTGCGGGCAGGCTGGCTATTCAAGCCGGTGCCACCGCACTGCAAAAGGCAAATGGCGGCCGAGGCATCCTTCTCGGCGGCGTTCCGGGCGTGCTTCCTGCCAAGGTGACTGTCATCGGCGGCGGCGTTGTCGGGCTTCAATCAGCGCGAATGGCGGTCGGTCTCGGTGCCGATGTTACCATTCTCGATCGTTCGCTGCCGCGCCTTCGCCAGCTGGACGAGATGTTCCATGGCCGTATTCACACCCGCTATTCCACCATCGACGCATTGGAGGAGGAGGTCTATTTTGCGGATCTCGTTATCGGTGCAGTTCTGATCCCCGGTGCAGCTGCCCCCAAACTCGTCACGCGGGAGATGTTGACGGGCATGAGGAAGGGCGCGGTGATCGTGGATGTTGCAATCGACCAGGGCGGTTGCTTCGAGACATCTCACGCGACCACGCATTCTGACCCCACTTATGAAGTGGACGGCGTCATTCACTACTGCGTGGCGAACATGCCCGGTGCTGTTCCTGTTACCTCTGCTCATGCTCTCAACAATGCAACGCTGGTGCACGGCCTGGCTCTAGCGGATCGCGGCTTGCGCGCCATCGCCGAAGATCGCCATCTTCGCAACGGGCTCAACATTCATCGCGGCAAGGTGACAAACAAGCCCGTGGCCGAAGCGCTGGGTTATGACGTGACGGCGCCGGAGAGCGTGCTGAACGTCGCCTGATATCGAGAGCGAACCGCCAATTGAGGGGCGGTCCAAGCAATCGCTTATGCCGACTTGCAGCCTTGGAAAAACCGCTGCGGCCATTGCGGCCTCAGCGGTTTTTATTTTCCATTCTCAATCTCGCTTTGCCAGGGCCAGCAGTTCTGCATCAGACATGGGTTCAATCCAGGCTTCGCTGGTGCTGACAGGCGCAAAGCCCATCATCTGGTAGAGAGGCAGGGCGCGCGGATGATCGAGTGTATTCGTCGAAACCGTCACCTTCTTCGGGTTCATCTGCCATGCGGAGTAGAGGGCCTGCAGCAGGAACCATTTGCCGATGCCAAGGCCAAGCGCGTGTTCGAAGAGGCCAAAATAGGACAGCTCAACCAAGTCGTCTCCGATCTGGTTGAGTTCGAACATGCCTGCCGGTGCGCCATTCACATAGAGGACTGTCAGGCAAATCTTGTCATTGTGCAGCAGCGCGGAAAGCTCTTCATCGCTCATCCGCAGCCGGTTGTACCAGTGCCAGCGTTTACCGATCTGGCGATAGAGGTATCGGTAGTAGTGCAGGGGGATATCCTGTGTCCGCATGAGGGCGGTATGCAAGTTCACCGGCATCGGCAGGCTCTGCCGCGGCGGGGACGTCATTTCCAGCTGCGTAATGCGTGTCTTGATCGGGCCGTGCACAGGCTTCTCGATCGCATCCGCAGGGCCTGTCACAATCGGGGTATCATCCCGACCGCCCCATTCCGACCAGGAGCCGTCATAAAGAGAGTTGTTGGTGTGGCCCAGAGATTCCAGCGCCAATGTCACCACCGCAGCCGTTACGCCCGAACCGCAGCTGGTGACCGCGGGGCGCGTGAGATCTATTCCCGCCTCATCCATCATGGAACGGAGCGAATCCAGATCCTTCAAGTGGCCGTTTTCGGAGAGCGATCCGGCGGGAAGACTGCGAGCCCCCGGCATATGGCCGGAGCGCATGCCTGCGCGTGGCTCCGGCTCCTCGCCGGTAAAGCGACCCGCACCGCGGGCATCGATGATCTGCGCCGAGCCGTTGTCCACGATATCGCGCATTTCGGTGAGACTGGTCACGCGGCGTCCGCGGAAACGAGGCGTGAACGTGGTGGCCTCCGGCCTCGGGCTCTCCGTTTCGAGCGGTAGCCCTTCATGTTTCCAGCCGTCCAGACCGCCATCCAGCACATAGACCTTCTCGGCACCCATGGCCCGCAGCATCCACCAGACGCGTGGCGCGGAGAAGAAGCCGGGTCCATCGTAAACGACGATCACGTCCGTTTCGGAAATTCCAAGCTTGCCCATCTCGGAGGCGAAGAATTCCGGCGAGGGAAGAGAGTGTGGCAGGCCGGTGGAGTGGTCTGCAATGGCATCCTGATCAAAGAACACGGCGCCGGGAATATGACCTTCGGCATATTCTGCAGCTCCATTCCTCTTTTGCGCGGGCAGGTACCAGGATGCATCGATGACGCGGAAGTTGGGGGTTCCGAGCTGCTTTTGCACCCAATCGCTCGATACGACAAAACGGCTCTTTTCAGCGCTCATGCTCTTCCTCCTGATGGGAAGGAGAGGACGCTATCATGCCGTTTCGGCAGGTGTACCGAAGCGAATGCGGAAGCGACGATTCTCCTTACCCTTTTTCTCGATCTTCGCGATGTGAATCGCTCCAACCTCTTGGGTTTCGGAAACATGTGTGCCGCCACAGGGCTGGCTGTCAACGCTGGAGTCCTGTCCGATGCAGATGAGGCTGACCCGGCCGAGGCCAATTGGCGGGCGAACGTTCTTCGACTTCACAATCGACGGGTTGGCCAACAGCTCTTCGTCCGTGATCCATTGCGTGTAAACAGGATGATTATCCGTGACCAGCTTCATGAGCTGAGCGGTTACCTCATCCTTGTCTATCGTCTCGCTCATGTCGAAATCGACGCGGGACTCGTCTTCGCCAACGGCTGCGCCTGTGATTGGGTATTCGCATACGACCGAGAGCAGATGGCAGGCGGTGTGCATGCGCATCAGCTTGTAACGTCTTGCCCAATCCACATGCAGCACAAGTTTCTCACCGACCAGTGGCTGAGGCTGGTCCGGCAGGGGAACGTGGATGATGATGTCCTTGCTCTCGCCATGCCGGGTGGGGGCGAGGCCAATTCTTGTGCCATCCGCGCGCTCAAGAAAGCCGGTATCGCCAGGCTGACCGCCGGATGCGGCATAGAAACAGGTCTGGTCCAGCTCGATGCTGCCGCCCTCATGGATGGCGGTAACCGTGCCCTCTGCCGTCGAAAGATAAAAATCGTCTCGGTAGAGGGCAACGGTTTTCATGATAATCGAACTCACTCAGGCTGGCTGAAACGGAACAGTGATCTCGCTTTTCTGCACCAGCCATTGCGGGATCGGCAAGCCCTTGGACTTTAGAAAATCCGCATTGAACAGCTTTGATTGGTAGCGATTGCCATAATCGCACAGAATGGTCACGATGGTGTGGCCGGGGCCAAGCTCTTCCGCAAGCCGCATGGCACCCGCGATGTTGATGCCTGAAGAGCCGCCAAGGCATAGGCCCTCTTTCTCGACGAGATCGAACACCAATGGCAGGGCCTCTGCATCAGGGATGCGGTAGGCGAAATCCGGCGCGAAACCTTCGAGGTTAGCGGTGATCCGCCCTTGCCCGATGCCCTCGGTGATGGAGGAGCCTTCCGACTTCAGTTCGCCATTCTTGTAGAATTCGTAAAGTGCGGCACCCTCAGGATCTGCAATTCCGATCTTCACATTGGGGTTCTTTGCGCGCAGCCCCATGGCTGTGCCAACAAGCGTTCCACCTGAACCGACGGCGCAGATAAAGCCATCGACTTTGCCGCCGGTCTGTTCCCATATTTCCGGTGCCGTCGTCTGTATATGCGCTTCACGATTGGCAACATTATCGAACTGGTTTGCCCAGATGGCGCCGTTCGGCTCCGTCTTTGCCAGCTCTTCCGCCAAACGGCCAGACACCTTCACATAGTTGTTCGGGTTCTTGTAGGGGACAGCCGGAACCTCAACCAGTTCTGCACCCAGAAGGCGCAGCGCATCTTTCTTTTCCTGGCTTTGCGTCTCGGGAATCACAATGACGGTGCGATAGCCGAGTGCCTTTGCAACCAGGGTCAGGCCGATCCCGGTATTGCCTGCCGTACCTTCCACAATGACGCCGCCGGGCTTCAGGAGGCCTTTGCGTTCTGCATCGCGAATGATGAACAGCGCCGCACGATCCTTCACCGACTGGCCGGGATTGAGGAATTCTGCCTTGCCCAAGATCTCGCAGCCCGTCCGCTCAGACGGCCCCTTGAGCCGGAGCAGGGGCGTGTTGCCAATTACGCTGAGCACGGATGAATGGACGGTCATCGACAAATCCTTCGTATCAAATTCAATCTCACTGCTTTTTCATGCTATCCGCGCTTCGGCAAGCAAATCTATACCCCCCAAACCCCTCTCCAGCGCAAATTCATAGTCGTTTTGAAAAGACGCATCTCACGCAAAAGGGGTGGCCAGCGGCCACCCCTCCAAGGGAATGCGAAAATGAGATGTTAGCACTGGGTGCGATCGACCGGGCTTGTGGACGAACCCTCGGTCGGCGTGGCGGAGGGAGCCGCACAAGGGCTGTCCTGCGTCGTCAACTGGCCGGGAGGATTGGTGCCACTGTCACGGTTGGTGCTGTAGGTCATGTTCGGGTCGATAACCTGACCGCCCGCGGCATTGTTGTTTGCACCATAGGTGCCCGTACCGCTCATATTGTCCGTGTTGGTCATCGTCCGATCATTCGGTGTCATCGCCGTCTGCGCGACTGCACCGGTGGCAAGACCAAGGGTAAGAACGGATACGCTAAGAATCTTCGAAAGCATGTGCTTCCTCCTCGTTTTTTTGTTGGAAGGCTTTTCCGTCGCCCGAGGAAAGAACACATGAGCCGCAGAGCTGTTCCCGAAAAAGTTAACCATGATTTGTGCGGGGTTTTGGCGGCTCCAGGCCGGGATCGATGAGGTCCAGCCGCATTTGGACCCCCTTCGGCACATAGAGCGGCTTGCGGCTGGCAAGCTGAATTCTCTGAAATGTCTTGCGGCGCTCTTCGGCATCGCGCTGGCGCATTGCACGCGAGGCGGCAACGGCGGCGAGGGCATTCTTGACGGCTTCTTCTGCACGGGTCATGAGCATCTCCGATAGAATGTTCTTGCTTTGTTCTAGTTGATTTTCAGCCGTTTGTCAACGAATCGGTCCTCCCTGTGAAATCGGGCTGTGAAGTCGGGCTTTGAGACTGAGCGGAGGGCTGTCTATGTGCCCGGGCTGAAGAGGCGGAACTTCGCCCGGCATCGGTTGTTTCTTGATCTCACGGTCGAACTGACCGCCATAGTGAGGAGAAACGAATATGGCTTACAGCCCAAACGATCGCGGCCCGGATATTCCACCGACACGCCGCTCATCACGTTCCACAGCCGTGTGGCTAGGTGTCGTGGCCGTATTGCTAATAGGTGGAATCATCTGGTCCCAGATGGGGCGCAGCACGGATCCCACCACAACATCGTCGACAACGCAGCAGCAGACGCTGCCGGCATCACCAGGGCCGGAGGCTCCGGCCAGCACCCAGACAGCGCCCGCGCCGGGCACTGCAGGCCAGGCTCCCGCTACTCAGGGTCAGACCCAACCGTAACATCGCGATGGGGATAAAACAGAAAAGGTCCGGTTCAAAAGAACCGGACCTTCATCCGTCAGCCTTCGCTGAGAAACTGGCTCCCCGGGCCTGAGATTTTGTAGCAACCAAGATAACCATTGCATCAACAGTGGAGTCTAAAACGCTATATTTTTCAACGGGTAGCTTGTCCATTGCGTCCATTCGGCCTATCTACATACCGCCACCCAATAGTGGGAAAAAAGCGGGGAAGGTCAATGGGGAGCCATACTCGGAACGTGCTGACTGTGAAGGGAATCGCGGCGAGCAAATCTAAGAAATTGCGCGACGGTGGCGGGCTCTGGCTCGTTCAAAAAGGCGATGGTCGGTATTGGATCTTCTCATACACGCTCGCCGGTCGTCGTCGCGAGATGGGTATCGGCCCGCTTCATTCGGTCGGCCTTGCTGAGGCGCGCGAACGGGCCGCCAAGGCAAGGGAGATGGTCAAGGAAGGTAAAGACCCGATCCGTGACAAACGCCAGGCACTCGCCGAGCAGCCGAAGCCAAAGACATTCGGCGAGTACGCTGACAGCTTCATTGACGCAGCGGTGAAGGCTGGCCGCTGGCGAGGCGCGAAGACCGAAGCGCGATGGCGCAATCTGCTGGAAAATCACGCGAAGCCGATCCGTCACCGACCGATAGCGGACATAGACATTGACGACGTGAAGACTGCGCTGAAGCCGCTTTGGTGCATCAAGCAGGAAAGCGCCGAAAAGCTAAGGGAGTGCATCGAGCGGGTGCTGGATGCGGCCAAGGTGGAGAAGCTGCGGACGGGCGACAATCCGGCTGCATGGAAAGGCAACCTTGAGCATGTGCTGCACAAGCCGGCCAAGGTGGAGGGCGAGGGGCACCATGCAGCTATGCCGCACGACCAGATCAGTGACTTCATGAAGTCACTGGCCAGTGTCCAAGGCGTGTCGGCTCGCTGCCTTGAATTCGCGATACTCACAGCGGCCCGCGGCGGCGAGGCGAGGGGAGCGGTTTGGGCAGAATTCGACATGAAGGCGAAAGTCTGGACCGTTCCAGCCGCAAGGATGAAGACAGGCAAGACGCATCGCGTGCCGCTATCCAAACCCGCGATTGCGCTCTTGGAGCGCATGAAGGCGCAGTCTGTTAGCGAGTACGTTTTCCCGAGCGTCCGCAGCGGCAAGCCGTTGTCGGATATGTCTCTGGCGAAGGCGCTCACGACGGCGGGCGGGGGCGCCTATACTCCGCACGGGTTCCGCTCAACGTTCCGCGATTGGGCAACAGACGTCGCGCACGCGCCGCGAGAGATTGCAGAGGCGGCCTTGTCTCATGCCGTTGGTGATGCGGTGGAAAGAAGCTATGCGCGCTCAGATGCGTTGCAACGGCGCCACACTTTGATGGAGGAGTGGGGTAGATACTGTTTCGGCTAAGGCAACCAAAGCGGCCGCGTTGACAACGGGCAATGTAACCGCCATCAATAACTACACCGGCGGAATAATTCACCGTCTGGATAGCATCGGTTACAAACCCCTGTCAACACCTATTGGAGGAAAAAATGAAATCAGACAACGATAATACCCCCGCACTCATTTCGCTAAACGACGCATGCCGCATGACGTCCATGTCTCGCACCATGCTGAACCGTTACCGCGCGGAAGGGCGGTTCCCTGTTGCCGTTGATCTCGGCGATCGTCGCATTGCCTTCGTGCGGGAGGAAGTTACCGCCTGGATTGCCGCGAAGATTTCGGCGCGGCAGGTGGCGGCATGAGCTCGGAGACGGATCAACCTAACGACATTCTGGATCTGGTAGACGCTGCAACTAGAGCGTTCCGAGGAGCAGCTTCGGTTGAGGATACAGCAGTCGGATGGGACTACTTCTCCCGCGTTGAAAGCTATGTTGAGATGACATGGCCGAATGACAAGGATCTTTTGGATGTTCTTTATCAAGCGAAAAGGTACTTAAGTCAGTTCACGCTGGATCTGCGAAACGGAGTGCCGTCTCCGTTCAACGGATGGGCTTCCACCATGGGTCGCCTTAGGGCCATGGTGGATACTCCATATGGCCTGGACGGCTACCCCAAATAACCCCACCACCAAAAGGAAACCCAGATGAAAATTCTCTCAATCCGCCCTTGTGACGAGGGCGGAAACACACTCGCATTGTTTGATGCGCAGTTGTCCGACGATATCCGAATGTTCGGGCTGAAGCTGGTGAAGACACCGCGCGGCCCGCGTGTTTATGCGCCATCCACGCGCGCCAGCAACGTTGCCACCTTTGCACCAGATTTTGCCGCAGCCCTAGCTCGCGCCGCTCAGGCAGCACTTTACGGAGAAGCCGAACACAATGTCAGCACTTGCAAAGCAGCCTGATGCTTCACCATTGCAGCCGGGTGACGAAGTTACCCATGAGACATTCGGCCCCGCCACAGTCGAGCGCGCCGGTTCATTCACCTCTCTAATTGTGACGGTCGGCGGCACAAAGGAAATTGTTGCCAACAGCGGGCTGAAGGTCGTCAAACTGAAGGCGGCAAACGACAACACGCGGGCCGCCGACACATTTCCCTTGGTTAATCCGGCGCAATGGCATGGCCAGCCAATCCCGCCGCGGCAGTGGTTTATCGAGGATCTTATCCCGATGGGCCAGGTCACCTTACTTTCGGGGGACGGTGGTGTCGGCAAGTCGCTGCTGGCGCTTCAACTTGCAGCAGCCGCGGCCATGTCGCTGGACACCTTAAATCTTGAACCGTGGGCAGGTCGCGCCTTGTATGTCGGCGCTGAAGACGATCAGGACGAGTTCCTGCGGCGCCTGGCCGACATCACCAAGGCGCACGGCAAGGATCTGGACCATTTGCTTTTGCTGCGGCTGGTTCCGCTTGCCGAGCGGGACGCGCTGCTCTCCGTTCCCAACAAAAGTGGCACGATGGAGCCGACTCCTCTTTGGCGCGGCATCGCTTCCTTTGCGGCGGAATTCACGCCGCGTCTTATCGTGTTGGATACGAGCGCGGATTTGTTTGGCGGCGACGAGATCAAGCGCGCGCAGGTCCGCCAATTCATCGCAATGCTTCGCAAGCTTGCCATTGAGCTGCAGTGCGCCATCGTTCTGCTGTCACACCCATCGGTACAGGGAATGCAGACCGGCACCGGCATTTCCGGGTCCACCGGCTGGTCCAATAGCGTTCGTTCGCGGCTGTATCTGACGCGGGACAAGGACGACGCCGACTTGCGAATTCTGAAGGTTATGAAATCGAACTATGGCGAAGCCGGCAAGGAGCTTCGACTACGCTGGAAGGATGGTGCTTTTGTCCTAGACGATGGCAAGCCGAACGTTGGATCAATGCTATTGGCTGCAAAGGCCGACCGCGTTTTTATTGAAACGCTCGCAAAGCTATTTCAGCAAGGCCAGAAGCTGAGCCCTAGCCCATCAGCAACTTATGCACCGAAGCTCATCGCCGCGCACCCCGATGGCGCTGGAATATCGAAAAAGGAACTGGTGGCGGCACAGCAGCGACTACTTGACGCGAGACGAATCCGAATCGTCGAGGACGGTCCAGCATCGCGCCGCACGCGGCATCTTGTGGTGTCTGAAAGCGAGATTTCAGACTGACCTTCAGACTACCTTCAGACCCCTTCAGACCCCTTCAGACTGCCCTGTCCACACACCCCCTTGTACCCCCTGTAGGGTGTGAAGGGGTTTCACACCCGCCCCTGACGGGCGGGCTTACCCTTCACGCCCATAGCCGACCCGCCGCCAAGAGCGGGCGGCCCGCAACAACCAACCGGAGGAGATTACCAGGATGAAAACAAATGTTTGCAGTGACACCATATATCGCCGAGCGCCCCATGTGGGTGGAGCAACCTAACGGCAAGGTCAAACAAGAATGGGCGCCCTGCCGTGTCATCGGCATCACCAAGGACGATGACGGCGACCCCGCGTTCGTCGTGGAATTCGCTTCAAGCGGCTCGGTCTTCCTGGCCGTTGAAAGTGAAATCAGACGGCGGGGTGATGTTCTGTGATTGCGGCCCGACAATCTCGCGCGAGCAATCAAGAATTATGTGGCGTGACTGTCCCTTTCTTCATTTCCGCAGGGTGTAACAGTGAAGGTGTCGCGCCGCGACCTTGCCGCCTGAGTACGGACTGGCACACCCCGCGGCGCGGTAGGTGTGGGAAGCAATTGCTTTCAGAAATCCCACCCCCATTGCTACCTGAGTGTACACTCAAACCGCGACGCCACGGGCAACATAAAGCGAAGCCAGTTGGCGTGACGCATGCGCCGAATGTCGCCAGAGTGACTAGGGGCAGGAAGCAAACGCTTCCAGAAATCCCCCATAGCAGCCTGAGTACGGACTGGCACACCTCCCGACTGACTAGGGGTGAGACCACCGGCATCGGTGCGAGTACGTACCCAAACCCTGAATTTGCGGGCAGTATTATAGACGCAGCATAGGGTCCGCCACGCGCACTGAAGTCACCAAGGGGTGAGCCGTCTTTTTTCTTTTGCCGCTCCCGGATGTACGGACGGCAATTAGATCCGCCAGCGCGCTGCGCGCTGCTGGTGTCGATCGAGCCGCAGCGGTGGTTATTCCTTTTCACCGCTGCGGCCACCGTTCCAGATCACCGCCCAGCCTCTTTTGGGGTTGGCGGCTTTATTTTTGCCCAATCGAAAAACTAACCGTTGATAGGAGGCCTCAATGGCCTGGACTTCTCGCGACTTCAGTGTCGCAGAGGCCGCGCAATGCGTTGGCCTCCACCGCACGCACCTTGACGTCATCATCTCTCGCGCCAACCCGCTCGCCACGCTCTTTTCCGAAAAGCGGAAAGGGCGGCGCTGGTTTTCGGTGCGCGATATCACAGTTCTCCGGATTGCCTACGAACTGGAACGCGCCGGACGTGCCTGGAATACGGCGATTGCGCAGGCTTTCGAACACACCGGCACGCAGCCGCCCCCGGACGCGCTTCTGGTGGTTCCTGTCGCCAGTGTGTCGGCAACGTCAGGACGCGTTCTAACGGGCCTCCCTGACCCGCTGCCGTCGTCGTCTTTCATCACCGTTCCCATAGGGCGCATTGCCGCCGAAATAATGGAGGCAATCGATGCCCTGGCCATTCAGTAAGCCGGCGCCTGCCGTAGTCATCGAAGAGAAATCCCTTGGCGATCCAACCGCCGAACTGCTCGAATTGTTCGGCGCCATCCCCGCCGGCACGACGATCAGCAACGCGGAAGCCTTGTCAGTGCCAGCCGTGTCCGCTGCCGTTCGCATCATCTCGGAAGCCGCGGCAAGCCTGGACGTCAAGTTGAAGCGGAAAGTCGGCGGTTCCGAAACGGACGTTGAAGACCATCCGGCGATGAAGCTTCTAACCGGGCAAGCGAACGGCTGGACGTCCGGATTCGAGATCATCCGCGATTTGGTGGCCGGCGCGCTCACCAAGGATCAAGGCGGAGTTGCCTACGTGACGAAAGTCAACGGCGAACCGCGCGAAATCATCCAGTATCGCGACGGCGTTTTCACCGTTGATTACGACGACGTAACAGGCGAGCCGAAATACAGGATAAGCGGCCAGCCGGTTGCTGCGGGCTACGTGCTGCATGTTCGCGGGCCGTTCACGAAGTGTCCCCTTACGATGGCCCGCAGCGCGATTGCCACGGCAAGCGCAATGGAGGCGTACGCCAATGGCCTGTGGTCGAATGGTGCGCGTCCGGGCGGGGTTATCGAAAGCCCTAAGGCCATTGGTGCAAAGTCGGCCCGCGAAATCTTGGCCGGTTGGAAAGCCGCTTTTGGTGGTTCCGCCAACGCAGGAAAGACCGGTCTGCTTTGGGACGGAATGACCTACAAGCAAATGGCGCTGACGTCGGTTGACGGCGAGTTCACGGCCAGCCGCACGTTCCAGATTTTGGAAATTGCCCGCGCCTTCCGTGTGCCGCCAGGCATGCTTTATGAGCTCTCTCGCAATGTCTGGGGTAATTCCGAGCAACAGGGCAAAGAGTTCATTTCATACACACTAATCCCATGGCTGCGGATCCTTGAGGGCGCATTTAACCGCGCGCTGCTCACCGATGCCGAGCGTGTCGAATATCGGTTCATGTTCGATATCGATGACACCAGCCAAGCAGATCTAACCGCTCGCGCCACTTCGATTTCCACGCTTATCACGGCACGCGTGATGAACCCCAACGAAGCGCGCGAATGGCTTGGCATGCCACCTCGCGACGGTGGCGACGTTTTCGCAAATCCCGCCATCGACACCGCGCCAGCCAATGACAATCAACCAAAGGAGGCGGCGTGACCGTCGAATTTCTAGAGTTCAAGGCCGCCTTCACGGCGGATGACACCGGCCTCGTCGAAGGCAAGGCCTGGGACTTTTCCAGCGCTGACCGCGTTGGCGACATCATTGAGCCTGCAGCCTTCGCCAGTGCCATCGGCAAGTCTCTCCCCATGCTCTTCGCTCATGACCAGGCGCAGGTCGTCGGCACGTGGGAAAGCGTCGCCGTTGAGGCGGACGGCCTGAAGGTCAAAGGCAGGCTGCTCGTCGACGACGTCGCACGGGCCAAGGAAGTTCGTGCGCTTCTGCGTGCGAAGTCGGTCACGGGGCTGTCTGTCGGCTTCATGACGAAAAAGGCGGCGCCTCGCAAAGGTGGCGGCCGCACCATCACCGACCTGGACCTCATGGAAGTGTCCCTCGTCGCAATCCCCGCGCACCCAGGCGCGCTAATCTCTTCCGTGAAGGAATTCCCCATGACCACCGAAACCAAGACCATTGAAGATCTGGCCGTCGAGCTCAAGGCTGCAAACGACAACATCCTGGCCGTTACCAAGCGGCTCGAAACCGCCGAAACCGCATTGGCACGACCTAACATTCTCCGCGCTGCGAACGACAATGAACCCACTCCGGAACGCAAGGCCTTCACCGGCTTCCTGCGTCATGGCGTCGAACGTATGGACGCAACCGAGGTCAAGGCGCTTGTCGTGTCCGACGACACCCGCGGCGGCTATTTGGCGCCTGCAGAGTTTCAGACGGAAATCCTGAAGAACCTTGTTGAATACAGCCCGGTTCGCATGGCAGCCCGCGTTGGTTCTACCGCTGCCTCGTCGGTCATCCTGCCGAAGCGCACCGGCACGCCGACGGCAAGCTGGGTCGGAGAAGTAGAAACCCGCAGCGAGACCAACTCGACATATGGTCAGGTTGAGATTCCCGTTCACGAAATGGCCGCCTATGTCGACGTGTCCGTCCAACTTCTTGAGGACGCGGCCATCAACGTCGAAGCCGAAGTCGCCAGTGACCTCGCAGAAGAGTTCGGCCGTCTTGAAGGTGTCGCACTGGTCAACGGCAACGGCTTCAAAAAGCCCACAGGCATCATGTCCGCGGCCGGCATCACGGAGGTTATCTCTGGTTCCGGCACCGCTATCACTGCGGATAGCCTCATCAGCCTCATGTATGATCTCCCGGCATTCTATCGCAACAACGGCGCTTGGATGATGAATGGCACAACTCTTGCCGCCATCATGAAACTGAAGGACTCCACGAACCAGTATTTGTGGCAACCAAGCTATCAGGCAGGCCAGCCGTCGCTTCTTCTCGGGCGTCCCATTGTAGAAGCAATCGACATGCCGGACATTGCCGCCGACGCGTTCCCGATCGTTTTTGGCGACTTCAACCGTGCTTACCGAATTTATGACCGTGTCGCGATGTCGATGCTGCGTGATCCATACACGCAGGCCACCACCGGGAAGGTTCGGTTCCATGCACGGCGCCGCGTCGGTGCCGACGTCGTGATGGCTGAAGCGCTGCGCAAGCTGAAGGTTTCGGCATCCTAATCAGCCATCGGGCGGCCTAGCGCTGCCCTTCCTCCGTTTGGAAAGGAATGACCATGCGCGATCTTTCGCATAATCTAGGCGTCGTTCAGGCGCTCGCCCCCCAGGTGCTTTCGGCTACCGACACCAGCGCGGCCATCGACCTAATCGGTTTCGATTCCGCTGCCGTCGTCATCAGTACGGGCGCCATCGTTTCCTCTGGCAATTTCACTGCGAAGCTCCAGGAGTCGGACACGACGACTTCCGGCGATTTCAGCGACGTTGCTGCTGCCGACCTGATTGGCACGCTGCCCACCGCGCTGGCTGCGTCGTCTGTCTACAAGCAAGGATACGTCGGCAACCGCCGTTACATCCGCCTGGTGACCACGAAGAATTCCGGCACGTCCATTGCGGTCGGTGCCGTGGTCGTTAAGGGCCATGCTGCTTCGCGGCCTGTAGCATAACCTATCGGCGGGGGTATCCGAGGTTGCGCCGCGCGACCTAAAGAACGTGCGCGCCCGCCATCGACATCATCGCGCGCGTTTACGCGGAAGTGGGGAGTTGTGACCCCTGCGCACGAGGCGGCTGCTTCGCCTCGCTGGCCGTCAGGGTGATCCTGGCGGCCTTGCACCTAGAGGATCAATCAATGGTCAACGTCATCTGTCCGTGCGGCTTTGCGGTACCGAAAGGCACGCGCTGCGACTGCAGCCAACGACGCGCCACAGCACGACAGAAGGCCGCTGATGCGGCCCGTGGTAGCGCGGCGGCTAGAGGATACACCGGCAAGTGGGCTCAAGAGTCCAAGGCGTGGCTTGCTGCGCTTGGAAGCCCGCTGTGTGCCTGCGGATGCGGACAGGCTGCGAATATGGTGGACCACATCATAGCGCCGAAAGGTGACAAGCGATTGTTCTGGTCACGCTCCAATTGGCAGCCTTATCGCGATACATGCAACCGTCGGAAGGCGATCAAGTCTGAAGGTGCGTTTGGGCGAAAGCCGTGACGCTGGTTTGCATCCAAGGCCAAACAGGCCCAGGCGGGTCGACCAACGCCACAACCGGGGGGTCGGTCGTCAATTTCCCGCAAACCACCTGGGACCAGCGTGGGCACGTCGCTCTCGATTCACTCTAAATGGGAATTTCAACCTATGGCAATCGTCTCTTTGGCTGACGTAAAGGAGCATCTGCGTCTGCTCCATGACGACGACGACGCACTAATTGAGGACCAGATTCCGGCTGCCGTCGCTCACCTTGAGACGCTGCTGGGATATGTCATCGAAGAAGAATTTACCACCGTTCCCGACGATCTGAAACAGGCCGTTCGCGCGCTGGTTGCTCACTGGTACGAAAACCGGGAAGCAACTGGCGAAAACCTATTCGAAGCGCCGTTCGGAGTTTGGGAAATCGTGCGCGAACGGCGCAGCTACGCATGGGAGTAGGCCGATGACACGAGGACGTAAGCCCGATTTCGTCACGATAGACGGCGCGCTCACAAAGGCGCCAGCCGCTCCCTCGTGGCTGCCTACGCATGCCAAATCCGAATGGCGACGCATCATGCCGCGCCTCGTGCAGGGAGGCCGGATCGCGAACCATGAGCTCTCTACGGTCGAAGACTATTGCCTCTGCGTGGCCCGCAAGCGCGAGGCTGAAGCGGTCCTGCAGGCCGAGGGGCTGACCTACCTGTCGCCCACGGGCGAGCTCAAGCGCCGGCCAGAAACAACCATTATCAAAGAAGCAATCGAGGCCAGCCGCCGGCTCGCCAGCGAGCTCGGACTTACGCCTGCAGCGCGGGCGCGAAATAAGGGAGGCGCCGCAATCGATGACGAAGACGACGCCTTATCTTCCATCTAGTCACCCGTCCTGGCTCTTTGACGATTCACCAATTCCAGATCCGCACGGCAAAGGGCAGCGCGCCGTTGATTTTCTTCGCGCGCTGAAGCACCCCAAGAGCACCGCGCCTGGTCGAGCATTTCAGCTAGATCCGTGGGTCGAAAGGCTTGTGCGAAAGGTCTATGGCGACACAAAGCCGGACGGCACCCGCCGCATCAAGACGGTTTTCGCCCTCATTCCTCGCGGCAATCGCAAGACGACACTTGGCGCTGCTTTGTGCCTGCTGGCGCTAGGGCCGGAGCGCGTTCCGGGGTCGCAGGTGGTTAGCGCAGCCGTTGACCGCGATCAGGCGCGTATCGCGCTTGAAGAGATGAAGGGCGTGATCGCGGCTCATCCAAGGCTCGAAGCTGCGTTCCATGTGCAGGACACCAAGAACCGGATAACGCACCGAAAGTCTTCGGCATTTTACCGCGCCATGTCAGCGGATGCCGCAACCGCTCACGGACGCACGCCAGTTTTCGCACTGGTGGACGAATTGCACGCCTGGAAAAAACGCGACCTTTGGGACGCTATCAAGACAGGCCTTGTGAAGACGCCGGGCAGCTTGCTGGTAGTTACGACCACGGCAGGCATAGGCCACGAGAACATCGCGTATGAGACGTACAAATATGCGAAGGCAGTAGCGACCGGTCAGATTGAAGACGATGCCTTCTTGCCCATTATATTCGAGGCGGATCCGAAGGAAGACTGGCGCGACGAGGCCGTGTGGCATCGCGTGAATCCTGGCCTATCCTGTAACCCGCCCTACCCGGACATTGTCGGCTTGCGCCAGATGGTGCGGGAAGCCGAACACAGGCCAGCCGATCGCGAAATGATCCGTCAACTGCACTTGAACGTGTGGCTGGACGGCGCTGCTAACCCGGAGTGGTCCCTCGACGTTTGGGACGAGAACGCAGGCGAGCTTGATCTGTCCGAATTGGAGGGGCGGCCCGCTTGGGTGGGTGTCGACTTGGCAAAGAGAATTGACCTCTGCGCAGTCGCCATTGCCATCCCCATGGAGGACGGACGGACGGCGTTGCACGTTCAATCGTTCTGTCCGGCTGGCACAATTCGCAAACGCACTGACGGCGTTCCTTATCCGCTATGGCGCGACCAAGGCTACCTCACGGAATGCCCTGGAGACGCCATCGACCTCGAATTGGTGGAAAACTACATCCGCGGCCTCTGTGAGCGGTTCCAAGTCGAAGAAATCGCTTTTGACCGGTGGCACGCTCAAGACGTGATGAAGTCGCTTGAGGCGGATGGACTGCCGGTGGCGGAGTTTCCGCAGAACATCGCCACTTTCGCCCGCCCTGTTATTGACTTCGAAGCGGCCATGTTTGACCGAAAGCTTGTTCATGGCGGAAATCCGCTGCTGCGTTGGGCTGTAGGCAATGTCGTGCTTTACACCGACGGCAGCGGAAACCGGCGCCCGCTGAAAGAGAAATCAATCGACAAGATCGACCCCGCAGTTGCCGCCATCATCGCCAACGGACGCGCCGCGCAAGGCGTTTCAGGCCGCTCAAGCTACGACGATGCGGATTTGTCCGATTTGTCGTTGTTTGCGGTTTAAGGGAATGCCACGCCCATAGCTCAGGGCGTGGCAGGCGGAGCACGCTTGAAAGCTATGCCCGTTGCGATAACAGCCGACCAGCAATTCTTAACTATTGCGCCCGGGTCCGGCACGACTTGCACGGAATGCACGGTGTCAAAGCCTTTTGCCGCTGCGTCCTGCTTCATCAATGCGGTAGCGTTTTCTGGGCTTGGGTCTGGATCCCAAAGCTTGTTCTTGCATGAATGGCCGGACACACGAGCGGTAGCGGCGCCGAGTGGCGGGCCAGTGTCAACGATAGCAACGGCCACTGTATCGCGCACGTCCTTCTTGGGCTCAACCCAAGTGCGCGTCAGACTTACATCAGAGTTTTGCGCAGTCGTGCCGCATCCGGCAAGGGCAAGCGCAGCCACGAATGGCACCAGCAACTTCGACTTCATCGATCATCCCCCACACGCAACTCAACTTCCGATGGCGTGCGGGCGAAGTCAATAGGCCGAGACCACAGCCCGCCACTGAGCGGGCTTTTTCACACCAACCACACACGAGACCAACCAAACCGCCGGTCGCACCGGCTGGAGGGAAGAACCATGTCAAATTCCACTGCATATGTGCTCAGCGTGTTTGCTGGAAACCTCACTGATGCGCTCGTCAAATCGGGTGCGCTAACGCCCGCGGCAGCTCGCGAAGTTTTTGCCGAAGTTGTCAACCGCCGAGATGCTGTGGTGGATGAAGAAGCGGCGAATCTAACTAAGTATTTTTCTTGCGGCTCAACTGAGTTTTGGCCGGAGGAGGCGCGCTAATGGCACTGCTTTCCTACCAGTCACAGGATATCTTTGCGCCTGCCAATGAAAACGGACAGCTGCGCTCGCCGTCTTTGCAGGAAGTGCAGGTTTGGGGCACGGAAATTGAGGCGCTTGTTGACTCCATTGCGACCTCAGCGGCAATCTTTGACACGCGCGCAAACCTTTACTCGTCGCTTGCCTATGCGGCCAACACGTTGGCGTGGGTGGTGAATGACGCTACGGCGGCATACAACGGCATCTATCGCAAGTCGGGCGCTTCCGGCTCTGGTTCATGGACGCGCGTTGCTGATCTGCCTTACAGCTTGATTGTGGCGAGCAATTCTGGCGCCGGTACGGCAAACGCCATCGTAGCCACCACGGCTATTCCAGTCTCGGAATCCGCTCTTGTGCTGCTGAATGTTGCGGCAAACAACACGGCAAGTCCGGTGACAGTAGCGTTCAACGGTGGCTCCGCCCTGACCGTGAAGGCCAACAGCGGCAACGACATCGTACCAGGCGGCTTGGTCTCCGGCATGTTGTTGCTTGGTCGTGTGTCTGGTTCTACATTCAGGCTTGTTAGCGATCAGGCTAGCTCTGCGATCCAAGCCGCCGCCGAAGCGGCTGCAAATCAAGCCGCGGCGGAGGCTGACCGTGCAGAAGCTGCGGCGACGGTTGCGTCTGGCGCGATGACCACCGTGCTCGATCCACAGTTCGCCACGCTTGCGGCTGCCTCTGCGTTCTCTCCTGCTGTGGCCCCGGACTACATACGCACGGCTGGCTATTCCGCTGCTGGAGATGGTGGCGGCGCTCTTTACAAGAAGGTTGCATCCGGGCCAAGCCACGCCGGAAAGTTCTCCATCACACTAAGCGGTGGCGGGACAGCGTGGTATGAGTTGGCTAACGGTCAACCGATCTATGCGGAGATGTTCGGTGCTGTGGGTCACCAGACGGATGCTGCGGCTCTTGCAGATGACGGGACGGTTACCACGCAGGCGATCATCAATGGGCGAGCCTTCCTTCGTGGTAGGTCAACCGCCCTGAGTACGGATGGTATCAGCGGCAAAGCGATCACCGCCTATGCCTCCGGTGTTCTCAATCTCGGAAGAGGAATTTTCTGCGTTAAGCCAGATATGCTCGCTACGGATCAAGATATTGGCTTCATCATCCGAGGACAGGGCAATTCTGGTCGCACCAACTATATGCGTGGGCTGACCACCCTGCTTATTCGGGGAGCTTCTTCTGGATATGGTCTACGCTGGTATGGCAACGGCGGGCGAAGCGGCGGACTTGAAGATTTAGACCTCTGCTACGAAAGCGCATCGTTCACAGGTGACATGCTTGACATCATGGGTGGCGTTGGCACGTCCCCGCGGCGCGTAAGTTTTGACAGTTTCGGCAAGACGGGCGGGACAGCGCTATTTACGGCGCGCTCCAACGTGTCAATCGCGTACGAAGAGTTCTTCCACCCGAAAGATTGCACCTTCAGTGGTGCCAATATCAGCGTCTACTCCCCTTCTACTAACGGGGAGAAAGTCGTATCTAGACTGACTGGTTCCATCAGCGGAAATACCTTGACTGTGACAGCCCTTAACGAGGGCAATCTTGACGTAGGGCAAAGGCTATACGGCACAGGTGTTGCTGAGGGAACCGCGATCACCGAACTTGGCACTGGATCTGGAGGGGTTGGCACGTATACCGTGAACATCAGCCAGTCGGTGTCTTCCCGTGCGATGACGACTGATATCTCTTTCGGCGGAAGTTGCACGGAGATCGACGCAACCAACGTTTTTTACGATTGCGGCGCCAAGTACGTAGAGCATCGAGCCGATAAGGCTCGCTATAACTTCCAGTTCAGTGGGGTAATCAATCCGATACGCAAGGCAAGTACGACAGCAATTGATCTGAGAAACGTAAACACTGTAAGCTTAGTCGGAATTATGATGCACGGTTCTGTCGGGTTCGGTGCGTCGGATCGCTGGATTTATCTGGAAAATTGCACAGGGAGCCTGTGTGATAATCAGTTTGGTCCTGGGGCGCCGGAAGCTGCTTATGTTCTGAACTGTCAAATGGAAATCAGTAGTAACTTCCTGCACAATGAAGCCCTAGGATTTGTTTTGCTTGGGGGTGTAATTAACGGCAAGTCAAACCGCTTCAGTGGATCGGGCATTGGTTGGCGTGTTGCACCTGCCGCGAAGTTAACGGGTCAGATTGGTCCCGACGTGTTCGACGCAACGATGACGACCTCCTATCTCATTGACCCGCCGAGCAGTCTGGCGCAAATGCGTGTTAACTACGATAAAGACCTCGATCGCAGCACAGGAAAGTTCAGTATCGCTTCAGGTTCACGCAACGTGCAAATACTTGGCAGTGGCGAGCGTGAGTACACTGATACTACGGGAAATTACTCAACGTTTGATACTGGCAAAACGCTGATTATGAACGCGTCTGGGGCCATGAATTATACTGTCCCCCCACCATTTCACAACTGTGAACTTATGATCTACAAGCCGGTTGGTTTCAGTCTCACACTCAACACCAGTTCCGCAAACAGGTTCAGTATCGGGTCGGGCGGAACCAAAACGCAGTTAACGAGTGCCGCTACTGATATCGGTGCATTCGCTAAGCTCAGGGGATTAGGAACTTCTGACTGGATTGTTGAGAGCCTTGTGGGGACTTGGACATCCGCCTGATTGGAGTCGTCGGGCGGCGAGGCTTCTTACAGCCAGAGCCGCCCAAACCGCCTAGATGAGTTAGCCAGACCGTCTACGGAGCCGAGCCTTCAAGCCGTTGCCTGGTGGCGCAAGCACGATGATGCTGATGTCAACAAAACCGTTATCTCCGACCCAGACTGCATAGAGTTCGCCCGCCACGGGTAAACCTTTATCGATCAGGTCGCGATTTATCTCTCTGGCTAGATCCCTTTCGAGGTAGCCGATTTGCCATTCACGTTGGCCAGCGAATCCCATCACAGCGATGGCGTTTGCGTCATATCTATTACTGGGCTCGGGAATGAGCCTCACGCCGTATATCAATCCGCCCCTTTCCGCTGCTCTGACCGCAGCTATGAAAGCGGAAACGTCCCTTTTTCGGTGCTGGACACCAGCAACTTTCACAACGGTCGTTGTCTGCACCCAATTCCCATCGGGCATGTGACGATGCTGCCCAAAACGCCCCGAAGCTTGCGCACCTAAAGGCGCCGTTTCGTTCGCATTCGGTGAGCTATATCCGAACAGCCAACCCCACAGGCTCATAACGTTCCCCCAGCGCCATGTACGTAGGGTTGCGTATAGTGTGGGGATAGTCAACCGTACTCTGCCCCGAAAGCGACCGGCTAGGCGGCGAGGCTTCTATGCGCAGACATCAGGAACGGGTGCGCCACGTCCGTTCGCGGTAGATTTCCGTGCGGCCTTCGTCGGTGATGTGCCAATGCTGCCTTCCGTCCGCATCCTTGCCGCCAGCGCGCACGCAGCCGACCTTGGCTATGTATTCCATCGTTTTCACGCCGGCATCGGGTATCACGTCGGTCGTAGTGCAATCGGGGTGGTCGATCATAAAGGCGAGGACGCGCAGCTGCACCGCATTCAGCCCGTGCCGCGGCTTGAGTTTGTCGCGTTCCGCCTTGCGTGCTCGCCAGCTATCCACGGTGCCGCGCTTGGGATTTGGGTTGGGCGTGCGTGGTGGGGAAAAACTGCCGCTGCCGAACTTGCCGTGTTCACGTTCCCATCGGTCAAATTCGTCCTCTTGATTGTGGTTCACGGCGAGCCCGCCGATGGCGTTAAGTTTGTCTTCAATTGCCGCCTTGTCCCATCTACGCGTGCCGGGAATAGGCGGCGGCATGATGTGGGTGCGCACCCACATTGAGAACGTGGATGGGGCAATACCGCAAAGCGCTGCGGCTTGTGGGCGGGACAGGAGGCGGGGCTCGATCTTCATTGGCGGGTTCTTCGGCGCTTCCATTCGCCTAGCCTTTCTTCTCCGTCAGGCGCGGCAGCCGCGAAGCCAAAAAATTTGGTGTATCTTTTCGTCGGATTAGTTTCAGCGGCACGGCTCACCTTCCACAATTGGCGCCGCCGAGAGGCGGAGAGTTACCCATTCGTTGGTGGGCCGGGCTGGGGGAGCCGCGTGGCGTTGGTGAAGCGCAGTTGAAAGCTAACGCGCTGAAATGCCCCGAGTCAATGTTCAATCGGAAGGATTGCGAAGGCGAACGCCCAAGCCGCCCGTAGTCGTTTCGCCATCAGCTAGAAAGATAACATGTGTTTCTAGCACCTTGCGCAGTGCTTCCAGAGTCGATTGCTTCGCGTCCGCTCCGTTCTCGATTCGTGTGATTGTGTTCGCAGTTACGCCAGCAAGCCGGGCCAACTCGCGAACCCCTAGACCCACCGCGGCCCGCGCCATTTTTAATTGAACAGCCTTCATTTTGGTACCTTGTACAAATATGTATTGACACGGAACCAAAAATAGCTATCGTGTCGGTACAGTGTACAAACACACTGATACGAAATCAACAGCGAGGCGCAAGGATGCGAACCGACCCGATTGGACAACCCTCCGACAGACTGCTCCTGCCAAGACGGCTTGTCCCAAGACGTGGGGCGCAGCTCGCCAATATTCAAAGCGCGCCTCGCGCCGATTTTCACCATCGCGTTACTGACGACGCGATGGCCCCGACTTACCGCCTGGACGATATTCTGTGCTGCGTCGCCGTTGACGCATTTTGCTGTGAGGGTGTCTACGTGATGGCACGCTCAGAAGTATTTCGATGCCGACGCGAGGGCGGTGTCATCGTCATGACACGCGACAACCCGGATTTTTTTAGCCGACGATGCGACGTAAACTCTTTTGTCGACCTTGCGCCCGCGCTCGTGGTCGCGGACGTTCGCTTGTTACGTCCCGGTTGCTATCGCGACCTACAAAACTAGAGCAAATTACAGATTTCATGCCGCCTCGGCACCACCCTTGGGGCAATCCGGCCCATAGGGCGGCATGAGCGAACCAGCGCGGCCCACCAACTTCCGCAAGGAAGCGCAGCAGGTCAGCCCAAACCGTCGGTCTCAGGATCGGCGGTTTGCGGCGTTTTAAAGCGGGGAGAAAAAGTGGGGAAGAAGCACCTGTCCTCGGATTATCTCAACGAAAACAGGTGCTTACTTCTCAAACTGGCTCCCCGGGCCGGATTCGAACCGGCGACCTATCGATTAACAGTCGAGTGCTCTACCGCTGAGCTACCAGGGAAAACCGCGTCGCCGCGGCGGTGAGCGGGGTAATACTCAGGCTGGTTCGATTTGCCAAGAGCTTTTTTCAAAAAAAATTCGTCAGCTTGTTTTATCCACATCCCTTTCCCATCTGCCGCTGAGGCCAATCAACAGCAAGAGGTGCCTTTTGCAAGGGAATGAGCATAGGCGAAGCTTTGGAATAGATCAGCGCACCGGGCGCCTTCATCTCGGTCGCGCCAGCATGCCTTTGCCCCGGTCAAAGGCGGGCCGGGTCAGCATCGGCGCAGGTCTGGTTGCTGGTGGTTGCCTTGGTTTCCTGCCGGTGTTGGGCTTCTGGATGGTGCCCCTTGGCCTGATCGTTCTGTCGCATGACCTTGCCTATGTGCGAAGGGGACGTCGACGGGTTGCCATCTGGTGGGCCCGGCGACGTCAGGACAAGAAGACGAATCAATCAGCTGAAGAATGACGCAAGGCCTTGTCCCGCCCTCAGGGCAAAAAAGCCGAGCACGCTGAAATAAATCATGGTGGCGAACAGAAACAGGTATCCGCCCAAGATCACGAGCCCGTCTCTCTGAATCATTCCAACGGCTGTGAGAAGAATCGCAATGGCTGGCAGCGTGTTGGAGAAAGGCACGAGTCCGAGCGGAAACATCAGCAGGATTCCGCCCAGTGTAATGGAGAGTGCATTCAGGCGGTTCACCGAGGAGGTGCTGGTCATCGCCAGCAGGCGCGGCTTGAGATAGCCGTCGATTCGCGAAACAATACCGACACCCCGCTGCAGTGCAGGCAGGAGCTTGGATGTTTCCAGCTGCCGATCCAGGATGCGTTTTGGCATCCACGGCAGGCGGTTGAGAAAGACAGCGATACTGACGAGAATGATTGCAGCGCCAAATACCGTGCTGACGCCGGGGATTGAGACGGGTATCAGGAAGGGCAGGGAGGCCAAGGCGCAGACGAGCAGCAGACCTTGCTCTCCGATTGCATCCATCAGTTGCCGCAACGTTACCGTATTGCCACGTATGCCCTCGATCAGTTCCCGAAGGGTATCGCTCAATGGCTTGGCTGAATCTTCAAATCCACGGCTGGTTTGCACTATTACGCTCCGCTATTCTTGACACTGGCCAAGACGTAGCAGCTTCCGGATGATGAAGGCAGATGCAATGTGCCGCGTTTCACGGATTAGTGTGTGCTACGCCACCAGTCCATTGCGCCACAGGCGAGCACCAATGCCAGCACACCGAGCACGTAGGGGTTAAGGGCGGTAAAAAAGCTGAAATACTGCATGACGGTCTCCTCCAACCGATGCCGATATTCGTCCCGCGCTCCTTCACGATACGAACAAGGCAAACAATACCAGAGTTGCAGAGGCCTTGCCACTTTTCTTGAAACTGTCAGCGCAATCAGTCCCGGTTTCCTGGAGAAAACAAAGGCGAAAAGGCATCCGTGAGCTGGCTCGCGAAGGTTCTCCATCTACGCTCGCCAAATTTTGTCGGTTGATGTGCAACCCGAGTCATTCGGTTCGGTTTGACGGCTGATACCAGCGGACAATCGAGCGGATCATGGACATGCCGGGCGACAGAGAGTCTCTTGCGAAAAGCAACCTGCCCAAATGGGTGGTGCGTGCCTTGAGGAAAAATGGTGTGCGCGACATGAACAGGCTGCGAGGATTGAGCGATCAGGAGCTCATGCATCTAAAGGGAATAGGGCAGCGTGCGACCCAGCTCATCCGCGAGACGGCGACCCAGCAGATTCAGCAGGCCCGGTAAAGCGCGAACCGAATGGGTGATGCGCGCCACCGAAGCAGCGATTAAATCCTACGGATTTTATGAAGAAGGTGGAGGCCTCGCCCGGAATTGAACCGGGGTACAAGGATTTGCAGTCCTCTGCGTCACCACTCCGCCACGAGGCCATCGCGATAAGTCTTTTGAAGTGGTGGCGGGCATTTAGAATGATTTGAGAGGCAGCGCAAGGGGGGTCAGTTGGCGCAGCCCAATTTTATACACGGATCTCTTCGGCGGAAGAAAAGTCAGGGGTTGCACAGGCTAGCACCGTCTCCCTCGAACGACATGGTTGAAATGCCTCGCTGTTCACTGTTTCTGCTCCCGTGTTGTGTGAAGCCCGCGCCTGCGCGGGCCCCCCTTTTGAGCCAATCCACTTGGGCTGATATTTATTGGGCTGATGGTTAGCAATTCGGCTGCGTTGCGCCAGCCGATCCAGCCGTGCCCGCACTGGCGGAGCCGGTGCTGGATGTATTGCCAGGCGTGCCAGAGGCATTGAGATTGGAGCACCCTGTGCCCGATGAACCGGTTTGCGAGCCACTTGTACCCGTCGTCGATCCCGCACCGCTGCTGCCGCTTGTGCCAGTTGTTCCACCGGTGCCCGATGAACCTGAGTCTGTGCCGGTGCCACTCGTGCCTGTTGCGCCATTGCTGGATCCAGTCGTGCCAGATCCAGTTGTGCCAGATCCAGTTGTGCCAGATCCCGTCGTACCAGTGGCCGTGCCTGCGCCGGAAGAGCCCGCGCCGGAACTGCCTGCGCTGCCGGATCCACCGGACCCACCCGAGCTTTGTGCCATTGCGGATGTTGCCAGCCCGATCGTCAAGGCCGAAACGGAAATGAGTTTGAGAAGCATGCTATCCTCCAGTTGCTTCGTGTGTTCTGAAGACCCAACTCTCCATTGGCCGTGAAGTTTCCGTGCTGACACGTGTTTTCCGTCAAACTGCTCTTGGCAGGCCTCACGCGGCAATGCTTCCAGATCGGAAAGGTTACCAAATGTCGATGATATGAACCGATTGCGTGGGCCCGGAGGCCTTCATCCGACGAGGAGCACGCCGGAGAGCGATGCTTAAGCATCGGTCGAGGATTGCGACACAGTCGGGGGAGGAAATCCGGCCCATCCGAAGGACCGGGCGCTTTTGGCCTCACGGACATTGTCGAAAATCCGCGCCGGACCGTCGGGTCCGACTGTGGTTTTCTCCTTGCCGCAAACCAAAATCGCTCCGGCGCCATCGGTTTCTATCATCGACATTTGGTATAAGGCGAGCTTTTGCCAGGGCACGGATGTGTGGCGTGCCCTGGCGGAAGGGTCTTTAAGCGGCACCCGCAGGGTCGCCGATCGGCAGAAGAGCCGGGTTCAAGGTCGGATCGTTGGGGTTTTTTGTATCCGCCGGATCCTGTGCGGGTGTCAGGGGCGGCTTTTCCTGTGTTCTATCCGGTACGCCGGGGGCTGGAGTGGGGCCCCGAGGCGTCTCGGCCGGGTTATCCTTGGGCAATGTCGTCGGCATGGTTGCCTCCTTCTTGCTGTTACTCACTAAGAGCAACCCCGACTGCGCGGCTTTGTTCCGTGCATTTTGCCTTGCACTGCGGCGAATTCCAGCCGCACTTGATGCAAGCGGTCTTGAAAGGCGTTCTATCCATCAGTAATACGAGCGCAGAAACACGCTTTTAAGAGGCGAGCACCATGATCGATTTTGAAGCAGCACGGATCAAGATGGTGGAAAACCAGATCCGCACCACCGACGTAACGTCGCATTCTGTGCTGCGGGCATTCCTGACCGTTCCGCGCGAAGCTTTCGTACCGGAGAAGATGAAGCCTCTGGCCTATATCGACAGCGATATCGAGATTGCTCCGGGCCGTTTCCTGATGGAGGCCTCGCCGCTGGCAAAAATTCTGCAGCTGGCAGAGATCAACAAGGAACAGCTCGTTCTTGAAATCGGCGCTGGCAGCGGCTACACCTCCGCGCTTCTCTCGCATCTGGCAGGTTCTGTCATTGCTGTTGAAAGCGATGAGGCGCTCGTGCAAGCGGCTTCCGCCAACCTTTCGGCGCTGGGTCTTGAGAATGTTCAGGTGGTGAAGGGTGAGCTGGAGCAGGGTTATGCGGCCGAAGCGCCCTATGATCTGATCCTGATCAGCGGTGCCGTGGAAATTGTTCCCGAAGCCCTGTTCGCACAGCTGACCGATGGTGGCCGTCTGATCACAGTGGTTGGCTACGGAAATGCGTCGAGCGCGCGCGTCTACACGAAAGAGCACGGCGTTGTATCGGAAGCCACCTATTTCAACACGTCCGTCAAGCCCCTGCCTGGCTTCCGGAAGGTGTCCGAATTCGTTTTCTAAATCCGGCGCTACGCCGCTTTGCTGCGGTCGAGCCGATACATCAGGTGCAAAGAGCGCTCTGATGCGTGATACAGGCTAAACAATCGGGCGGCGAGAGCCGCCCCCTTTGTTTGTGCTGCTGGTTTACATTCAAAACAGGCTTGAAGCTCGTCTCATTCGTCCTCGGCCGACAATAAAGCTGTGCATGTCATCGCCGTGTCCATCAGCGCAGATTGTGACGCAAGGCCAGCTTCGCGTAAACTTCCCCTGATTCGGCAACCGGTTCCTGACCATAAGCCAGGGGCGAGATTTGAGATCGGGATTGATGATGGCTCAGCCAAATGTTGCGCGCGAACCTTCCATGGAGGAGATTCTTGCTTCGATCCGCAGGATTATTGAAAGCAATGATCCGGTGAGCGAAAGCGAAGCAGTCAGGGGCGCGCAAGCTTCTTCCTATGATGATCAGGAGGAAGAGTTCGACATTGAGTCGGATTATGACGTCGGTGGCTACATGTCCCAGACGCCTGCCAACGATCCAGGCAATGCATTCGCGGAAACCGTTCGTGCCGAGCATTCGAGAATGACGATGGAAAACAAGAGTGCTGCAGCGGTGCCATCTCAGCCGCAGGAGAAAACCCTTTCTCTGGCGGATGTTGCCGCACGCGTTCGTGCAGCCGCCAGCCGCGTGCCTGAGCCGATGACGCAGCGTGTGCAGCCAAACGTGCAGCCCATGGTTTCCGAGCCTGTCGCGGAACGTGCCGTTGCGCAGCCAGTGCCCCGCGTTGTTCCTGTCGAAGTTCCTCAGCGCGAGGAGTACCCGCAGGAGCGTCCGGCTGTTCAGGCGGCCTCTGCGAAAATTGAGCCTGTTGCGGCTCCGGCTGTTGCCCCAGCGTCGGATTCTCTGCCTGCGCGTATTGAGCAGGCAAGCCTTCTGATTTCCGATGAAGCGGGAGCGCAGATTGCCCGGTCTTTCAGTGAACTTTCCGATGTCGTGAATGGCCTTGAGCGTCAGACGGTTGAGGACATGGCGAAAGAAATGCTTAAGCCGATGCTTCGCGAATGGCTGGATGACAACCTGCCAACGCTTGTGGAACGCCTTGTGCGTGAGGAAATCGAACGTGTTGCGCGGGGACCAAGACGGTAAGATCTGCCGCTACGATCTTGCAGCAGTCCAGGTCGCCGCTTATCCCGGCGGCCTTTTTTATTGACTCGCTTTTTGCAGTCCTATTTACACCCAGCAAAGAGAACTCGAAAATTCTGGTCGGAAAATGCTCGATAAGACCTATGATTCTGCCTCCGTTGAACCGAAGATTGCCGCTGCCTGGGATGAGGCGGATGCGTTTCGTGCTGGTGCCAATGCCAAGCCCGGCGCGGAAACCTTCACCATCGTTATTCCGCCACCGAATGTGACGGGCTCCCTGCATATGGGGCATGCGCTCAACAATACGCTCCAGGACATCATGGTTCGTTTTGAGCGAATGCGCGGCAAGGATGTTTTGTGGCAGCCCGGCATGGACCATGCCGGAATCGCCACTCAGATGGTGGTTGAGCGCAAGCTTGCGGAAACGCAGCAGCCTGGCCGTCGCGCGCTGGGTCGCGAGGCCTTTATCGAGAAAGTCTGGGAGTGGAAGGCCGAATCCGGCGGATTGATCTTCAACCAGTTGAAGCGCCTTGGCGCATCCTGTGACTGGTCGCGCGAGCGCTTCACCATGGATGAGGGCCTTTCAAAGGCTGTTCTGGAAGTTTTCGTGACTCTCTACAAGCAGGGCCTCATTTATCGCGGCAAACGGCTCGTCAACTGGGATCCGAAGTTCGAAACCGCGATCTCGGATATCGAAGTCGAGAACCGCGAAGTCGATGGCCACATGTGGCACTTCAAGTATCCGCTCGCAGGTGGTGAAACCTACACCTATGTCGAGAAGGATGCTGACGGTAACGTCGTTTTCCAGGAAGAGCGAAACTATATTTCCATTGCGACGACGCGCCCCGAGACAATGCTGGGTGATGGCGCTGTTGCAGTGAACCCTGCCGATGAACGCTATGCGCCCATTATCGGCAAGCTCTGCGAAATTCCTGTTGGGCCGAAGGAGCATCGCCGCCTGATCCCGATCATTGCGGATGAGTATCCAGATCCTGCTTTCGGTTCCGGTGCGGTAAAGATTACTGGAGCGCACGACTTCAACGATTATCAGGTCGCAAAGCGCAACAATATCCCGCTCTACCGCCTGATGGATACGCAGGCTTGTCTTCGCAACGATGGTGAACCCTATGCGCGGTGCGTCGAGCTGGCGCTCGAGATTGCTCGCTCTGGCCGTCTTCCGTCAGAGGCGGAGGTTGACGAGATCAATCTCGTTCCAGAGGACTATCGCGGGCTTGACCGCTACGAAGCGCGCAAGCGCATCGTGGATGCCATCAACGCGGAAGGCCTTGCCGTGACTGTCACGGATGCAGAAGGCAACGAGATCCCGTTCGTTGAAAACAAGAAGATCATGCAGCCCTTTGGTGACCGCTCCAACGTGGTGATCGAGCCCATGTTGACGGACCAGTGGTTCGTGGATGCCAAGACGCTGGCGGAGCCCGCGATTGCCTCCGTTCGCGAAGGGCGCACGAATTTTGTTCCGAAGAATTGGGACAAGACCTATTTCGAGTGGATGGAAAACATCCAGCCCTGGTGCATTTCGCGCCAGCTCTGGTGGGGCCATCAGATCCCTGCATGGTACGGTCCGGATGGACAGGTCTTTGTTGAGAAGACCGAGGAAGAGGCGCTCGATGCGGCTGTTCAGCATTATCTTGCCCATGAAGGCCCCTGGAAGGCCTGGGTGCAGGAAAGGCTTGAGAATTTCGAACCCGGCGCGATTCTGACGCGGGATGAAGATGTTCTCGACACCTGGTTCTCCTCAGCGCTCTGGCCTTTCTCCACTCTTGGCTGGCCGGATCAGACCCCTGAGCTGGCGCGCTATTATCCGACCAGCGTCCTGGTCACAGGTTTCGACATCATTTTCTTCTGGGTCGCCCGGATGATGATGATGGGCCTTCATTTCATGAAGGACGAGGACGGCAATCCGGTCGAGCCTTTCCATACGGTCTATGTCCATGCTCTTGTTCGTGACAAGAACGGGCAGAAGATGTCCAAGTCCAAGGGCAATGTGATTGATCCGCTGGAACTGATTGACGAATACGGCGCGGATGCGCTTCGTTTCACGCTGGCGATCATGGCCGCACAGGGCCGTGACGTGAAGCTCGACCCAGCGCGTATTGCCGGATACCGCAATTTCGGAACAAAGCTCTGGAACGCCACGCGCTTTGCCGAAATGAATGGTGTCAAGCGTGATCCGAATTTCCAGCCGGAAGCGGCAAGATTGACGGTCAACCGCTGGATCCTGACGGAGCTCTCGTCCACCATCGCAGACGTGACGACAGCAATTGAAACGCAGCGGTTCAACGATGCTGCGGGAACCCTGTATCGCTTCGTCTGGAATCAGGTGTGCGATTGGTATCTGGAACTGTTGAAGCCGATCTTCTCTGGTGAGGATGAGGCAGCCAAGGCGGAAGCCCAGGCCTGCGTGGCCTATGTTCTGGAGGAAGCCTACAAGCTGCTCCATCCCTTCATGCCGTTCATGACGGAAGAGCTTTGGGCACATACGGCGCAACGCTCGGAGCTGCTTTGCCATACGGAATGGCCAGCGCCGTCTTTCGTCGATGAAAGCGCCGCCGCGGAAATCAACTGGCTGGTCGACCTCGTGACGGGTCTTCGTTCCGCCCGTTCGGAAATGAACGTGCCGCCTTCCGCCAAAGCGCCACTGATCATGGTCGGTGCCTCGGCACTTACGGAAGGTCGGTTGCAGCGTCACCGCGCGGCTATTGAGCGGCTTGCCCGTGTGGAAAGCATCGAGCTTGCTGAAACTGCGCCGCGTGGCGCAGCTCAGGTGGTCATCGGTGAGGCAACCGCATGCCTGCCTCTTGGTAGTCTGATTGATCTGGCGGCTGAGAAGGCGCGGATCGAAAAGGCCCTCGGCAAGGTCAATGCGGATATTGACCGGGCACAGAAGAAGCTCGGCAACGAGAAGTTCGTTGCCAATGCCGATCCTGAGGTTGTCGCAGCAGAACGTGAGCGTCTTGCCGAGCTTGAGGTTCAGCAGGCAAGTCTTCAGACGGCGCTTCAGCGAGTCAGTGAAGCAGGCTGAAAAGTCTGAGAGATTTCACGCCGGAGCGGCCATCGGTAGCGATTACCGATGGCCGTTCTGCCTTTTGAGAGCCGCAGGCCTGTTACATTCGCAATAAATTGTCACAAAACGTTTGATTTGCCGCACTGTTGCGAAACCGCAACTTTTCTGCGGAACTGAAAATCATTTGCTAAAACTGGCGCTATAAGTACGGATCAGCGCAAAACCATTCGAATAAAGGGGGGCTAGCAACCCCTTGTTGAGAAAGTTACGTAAATCAGGCTGGTCCATTTTTGCGTTGCGACAAAAAGTGGCGAAGTTGTGTTTTAATTTCCGGCGGTTAGGCTGCATCAGGGTACTTATTCGGGAGTGGGAGACTTATGATGAAGAAGCATTTTATGAAGGGCGTTTTGGCACTTGCGGCCTACGGCTCCCTGCACACGACCGCTTTGGCGGGCGGCTTGGAGCGCGGTGGATACAACATTGATCTGCTCTTCGATCCTTCTTCTGTTGCAATTGAATCCACTGCGACATTCGTTGCGCCTCAGCGTAAAGTGAAGAATGTTCAGGATGTCGATAGGTCGGATGGTCTTGGATCTAACGGCCTCAACGGTGGAACCACGACGGCGGACGATTCTGAAAACTATTGGGTGCCGCGCGTGGGGATCAAGGCAGCCATTGGCGATGGCGCAGACTGCATGTTCGACTACTCTCAGCCTTGGGGTGCGCATACAAAGCCTGGTCGCAACTGGCGCGGTGCGAATGAAAACACCGAAACCAAAGTTGAGAGTGATAACTACGCAGTCACATGCTCTTACCGTTTCGACGTTGGTCCGGGCAAGTTGCGTGTTATCGGCGGTGCGTTCTATCAGGAAGTCGATGGTTTCAAGGAGCGTCTGGTAGCTCCTGCAGGCTTCACCGGCATTGTCGGTAATGGTATCGGGCGTCTGGAGCTGAAAGACAGCGCGTGGGGCTGGCGCGCAGGTCTCGCTTACGAAATTCCAGAATATGCATTCCGCGCGAGCCTCGTCTACAACAGCGAGGTAAACCTCGACGATATCACCGGCACGCTGAACCTGTCGCAGGTCAATGGTCGCGTCTTCAATGTCTACGGTGCCCAAAAACTGCCGGATACACTGGAACTGAAGCTCCAGACCGGTATTGCGCCTGACTGGCTGGCTTTCGGTTCGGTCAAGTGGGTTGACTGGAGCCAGCTGCAGACAATTCCGTTCTGTGTGGTGGGTACGCCTGTCTGCAATAGATCCACCCAGGTCACCTCGCTAGAGCTTGGTTACCGCGACGGCTGGACGGTCAGCGGCGGTATCGGCCACAAGTTCAATGAGCAGTGGAGCGGCGCGGTCAGCCTGACATGGGATCGCGGCACGAGCCAGGGTTTTGGTACGCAGACGGATACATGGTCTCTGGGTGCCGCAGTTGCCTATGCGCCGACAAAGAATGTGGAGCTTCGCCTCGCGGGCGTTCTTGGCATTCTGACATCCGGCAGTTCCGGCCCAACCACCATCAATGGCGTCCAGTATGGTACAGATGCATCATACCAGTTCGGCAACGACATGGTTGCGGCGGTCTCGACCTCGTTGAAAGTGAAGTTCTAAAGTACCTCGCGCGAAGCTGCGAAGCGGCTTTGCAATGCGATATGCGTGAGAATGATGGCTTGGAGAGTGAAAAGCGAAACGCGATCGCGAAACGCTTCGGGCCAGGTCAAATCACTTTCGCCGTCTGATTTCACACATGATTTAAGGCTCCGGGCATCAGGTCCGGGGCCTTTTTTCTATTCGGGATTCAATGCCTTTTCTTTGGGAAGCGCCCTCTACGTGTCTCAATAGAGACCTGATGGGCATGATGCCAGATTTGGCGAGCCGCCGGCTCAGCAGATGCAGGGGATAGGATGGGTTTCAGTCTATGTCCGGTTCGCAAGTCATCAGTCATGCTGCCATAAAAGCTCGCTACGGTTGCTGTGAAGTGCAGCCCCGACAGGTCACACAACATCGCTGACCAGCGCACAGGCGCTGCCCTTGGTCCCAAGAACGGGCAAGGTTGTTTGGTGTTCAAAGAGCTCGTCCGTCGAACGAAAAAAGCGGCCGCTGATGTTGCGACCGCTTTCCTTTTTCGTCAGTTCCAAATGCAAGCTTAGCTATTGAACCGGCCCGCTGCGTGCGCGAGCATCGTATAGACCTTACCGGTATCGGAGGTGAGGTAGCTCTGCGTTACGCTGCGATCTTTGTCTGTCCGGGCAACGTCGGCCAGAAGCTTTTCGAAGTCAGCGATGTAACGGTCCACCGCAGTGCGGAACTCCGGCTCGCGGTGATACTTGCTTTGGATGTCGTCGAAGGTCTGCTGACCCTTCAGCGTGTAAAGGCGACGGGTAAAGATGTCGCGCTCTCCGCGCTGGTAGCGACGCCACAGATCAACAGAGGCATCGTGGTCGATGGCTCTGGCGATATCGACCGAGAGCGAGTTGAGCGACTCGACCATATGACGGGGATTGCGATTATCGCCGTTGCGAACTTGCTGTTCAGAGGAGCGCGGTGCGGCTTGACGTGCCGGAGCCGGTTCGCTTGGTCCATCGTCACGGGATGCACCCCGCAGCAGGTCACTGATCCAGCCGCCCGTCTCGCTGCGCTGGGTTGGCGCCTCGGGTTGACGCTGAGTTGCGACCGTTCTCTCCAGCGGCAGGCTGCCGCGCAGACCACCAGCGAAGTTGCCTCCCCGGTCGTTTGGCTGGCCCAGGGAAGCTGACGCCGGGCGCTGAACGGGCGCTGCTGCCTGCACGCGTGCCTGAACCGGGTGAGGTGCATCATAGACCGGCTCCGGTGCGGGCGCGCGAGGTGCCGATGCAGCCGGGGCAGGGCGTGACACTTCCAGCGCCTGGCTGGAACGACCAACGAGCGCGGAAATGTCCTGCAGAGCCTTGATCTGCTCAGAGACGGCACGTCGCATTGCAGCAGCGCTTTCCTTAGCCTCTTCCGGCAGGTCGAATGCACCACGCTTCAATTCGCTGCGCGTATCGTCCAGTTCGCGACGAATTTCTGAAGATGCCTTGCGGATCTCATCCGTTGCGCCCGAGAAGCGGTGCAGGGCGTCCTCAACAGCCTTGCGCAGCGTTTCGCGCAGATGGTCTGCCGCCTGATCGGATTTGCCCGCAGCCTCTGCCAACTGGCGCTCGACGTCGGCGAGAGAGCCGGCAATGCTGCCACGCATCCGTTCAGCCAAGGCGTTGGAGCGCTTCTCAGCTTCGCTCAGCGTCGATTCGATGGCCTGCGTTGCCTGATGGCTGGCCGCCCCAAGCACCTTACGCATGCCGTCGGCCGTTTGGCTTGCCTGCTTCTGTGCTTCATCGAGCGAGCGATTGAGGTCCGCGAATGAACCCTGAAGGTTCTTGTGAATGACGCCGCCCACTTCGGACGAGCGCTCTTCCACGCGCTGGATAGCACCTTCGACCACTGCGGAGATGTTGCGCATATTCGCTTCGATCTCCTCCGAGCGCTTTACGAGACCTGCGGAGAGGGCGCGGAGGGCGTCCTGGCGCTCGGTCAGCGTGCTCGACAGGTTGGACTGTGCTGCGCCCAGCAGGGTTGCAGCCTGATCGAGCACCTTCGTATAGTCGTCGAAACGGTTCACGATGGTGCCAACCTGCGTCAGCGTATTGCCAGAAATATTGCCGAGCCGCTCCACATTGGTGTCGAGCAGTCGGCTTGATCCAGCGACCATATCGGCGGCAGTCGTCGTGCGTTCCGTGAAGCGGGCCGCAGCCGTATCCAGCTTGCTATCTGCCTCAGCGAGACGCGCTGTTGCTGCATCGATCGTGACGCCGATTTCGCGTGCAGCATGTTCGATGAGCGTCGTGATGCCGGAGTTGCTGTTTTCCAGCCGGTCGATGATGTCAGTCGCGTTGCGGACGAGATTCTGTTCAACAGTGCGCAGTGTACCTGCAGCCTGCTGCGTGCGCTCCGTAATCGCAGCCAATGTCTCATTGGTGCGGGCAGTCAGTGCCTCAACGATCGCCGTGTTTTCCGTGCGCAGGCGTTGTGCATGCTGTTCAGCCGCAGCTGAAACGCGACCGGCGCTTTCTTCTGCCGCTGCGGCCAGACGTTCGGCTGCAGTGCGGCCGACATCCGAATACTGGTTGACGAGAGGACGGGCGTGCTCCTCGATGAGACGGGAAAGCTCTGCCGAGCGAGACGCCAGCATCGAATTCAGATCGCGCGAGCGGCTATCGAGGCTGGTACGAATGGCTTCGCCGCGCGCTTCGAGTGCCTTGTCGACGGCTTCCACAGCCTGGTGAATCTCACTGGTTGTTTCCGTCAGGCGAGAGCGAATAGCTTCTGCACGAGCATCCAGCCGCTGTTCGGCAGTGTCGAGCGTTTGGGCGAGTGTGCCAACCTGCTTTTCCACCAGACCGCCGGCTTCGGCCATCTTGTTGGCGATGGAATTACCAGCCTCCGAGAAGGCTTGAGCAACGGCTGCAGCCTGACCGGCCAGGCGATTCTGGGTTTCGCCGATACGGCCTGCGATTTCCGTGGAACGAGCCTCCAGCGCGCGGGCAAATTCTTCGTTGCGGTTGCCCAGATCTTCAGAGAACTGCGCACCTGCCTTGCTCAGCGCCTCGGCAGAGCGCATTGCTTCGGCGTCGAACTCACGCGCTGCAGTGCCCACTGCATCTCTGAGTGATGTGGCCAGTGAGGACGCCTTGCCTTCAATCGTCTTGCTAACATTCTCAAGACCAATGCCGATGGCGCGCTCCATTGTGGAGAGACGCTCGTCGACACGCGCTGTGCCGCTGTCGAAGGCACCGACAATCCGCTCGTTCGCTTCCGTGCTGATGCGTTCGAAATCGTTTGTACCCTTGCTGACAGTCTCCGCCAGCCGTTCCAGGCTCTCCGAGCTTACCCGCTGAAGTTCGTTTGTCCGTTCGCCAAGACGCTCGGACAGATCCCGTCCGGCATGATCCACGGTCGCTGAGACTGTTTCGATCTGGGTCCGAATGCGATCTTCCAGGCCGTTGAACGTATTTTCGATCCGCTGGCCGGTTTGATCCAGCACGGTCGAGACGCCGCCGACAGTCTGCTCTACGCGGCTAGAGAAGGCATCTGCGGATTGGTTGATGTCTCGAGCGGCTTCGCCAAGACGACCGGCAATTTCACCTGCGGTGTTCCGCAGACGGCCTTCCAGATCGGTGCTGGCAGTGTCGATCACGCTGCGAAGGCTTTCACCCTGGCTTTCGATGGACATTTCCAACATGCTGGCGCTGGTTGCAATTGTTGCCCCGATCGCCGTGGCCTGGTCGAAGAAGAGTTCGCCAAGATTTGTTTGTGCCTCAGTCAGCGTGGAGGCAATCATCTGGCTCCGCTCATCCAGCGTTGCGCGCAAGCGATCGTAACCCTGATCGACGGTTTGCGCCATCTGATCTGCTGCTGTGCCAAGCACGCTGGAAATGCGCTCCTGGCCGTTTGTGACAGCGCTTTCCACACGAGATGCGCCCAGTTCGATGCTCTGTTCGAAGCGAGAGGTTCCGTTTTCAAGCGTATTCTGGATTCGGTCGGCGGCGTTCCCAACTGTCTGGTTCAGAGTGTCTGAACCGCTGCTTAGGGTCAGCGCAATCTGCTCGTGTCTCTCGGCGAGGGTTCTGTCCAGAATGCGCTGGTTATCTTCGTAGGCGGACCGGATTGCATCGGTTCTTGCGGTGAAGCTCTGCTCGATGCGGGCATCTGCCTGTTCCGCAGTGCTCATCAGTGAAGCAGCCTTCTCCTCAAAGAGCATCGACAGGCGATCCTCGTTCAGTGCAAAGGTCGTGCTGAGCGTCAAAGCTCTGTCGTCCAGAGCTTCACCAATTCTCTCGCCTGCGCCGCTCACGATCTGGCTGAGTTGCGCGGCACGGTGGCCGAGATCTGCTTCAATCCGATCATTGCCTTGCGAAAGCGTGCGAGCGATAGCTTCCGCCTGCGTTTCAAGCACGGTGGAGAGACGATCTTCGGAAAGTGAAAGAGAGGTGGACAGAGCCAAGGTTCTGTCGTCAAGCGTTTCGGCGATACGGTCGCTGGCGCCACCGACAACGTTTGTGAGCTGTTCTACCCTCTGGCCAAGGTCGCCTTCAATTCGGGCATGTGCATCCGCCAAGGTGCGGGACGCAGTATCAATATGGGCACCGATAATGTCGCCGAAGCGGTCTTCTCCAAGTGACAAAGTGGTGGACAGAGCCAAGGTTCTGTCGTCAAGCGTTTCAGCGATACGGTCGCTCGCGCCACCAACAACGTTTGTGAGCTGTTCTACCCTCTGGCCAAGGTCGCCTTCAATTCGGGCATGTGCATCCGCCAAGGTGCGGGACGCAGTATCAACATGGGCATTGATAACATCGCCGAAGCGGTCTTCGCCAAGAGACAACGTGGTGGAAAGTGCCAGCGTCTGGTCATTCAGGGTTTCGGCGATACGGTCGCTTGCGCCACCAACGAGTTCGCTCATGTCGCTCATGCGGCGGGAGAGGTCGCCTTCAATTCGGGCGTGTCCTTCGGTCAGCACGCGGCTCATGCCGTCGATGCGCTCGTCCAGCAATGTGGCCATGCGCTCCGGTGTGCCGGCGACGGCGGATTCGAGCGCAGCTGTTCTGCTCTCAATGGCGCTGGTGAAGCGTTCCTGACTTGAGGTAACTGCGTCGATTACAGCGCTCGACCGGCTGGTGATCGTGTCCTCCAGATGTGTGCGGCTTTCATCCAGGGCCGAGGTGAGGGCGCGGCTGCGTTCTGAAAGAACGGAATCGATCCGTTCATGCGCGGAGGTAATATTGTCACTGAGCTCGGCTGTGTGGGCGGCAATCGCGCCAGCGATCTGCAGGCTGCGGTCGTCCAGATCGTTGATCAACGCGTTGCTGCGGCTATCCAGCGTTTCGTTCAAGGCATCACGTCGAGAATCCAGGGTTTGCGCCAGCGCTGCGCTACGGCTGTCGAGACCTTCGGCAAACTCTCGGGTACGGTTCTCGAACTGTTCCGCCAGACCGCGATTGCGTGCATCCAGATCATCGACCAAAGCCTTGGTGCGGCTGTCAAACGTGTCACCCAGAGCGCGATTGCGTTCTGCCAGTTCTTCGGTGAGTTTGCGCGTGCGGCTGTCCAGCACTTCGCTCAACTGGCTCGAACCGCCTTCCAGCGTTGACGCTAGCAGCTCCTGGCTCGTGCCAAGGGTTGTGGCAAGGGTGAGCGAGTGGTCGGTCAGAGTGGAACCCAGTCGCTCGATGCTGGTCGACAAAATGCCTTCGATGGATTCCGATCCGCCGTTTACAGTCTCGCTGATGCGCGAAAGGCTTTCCGTCAGCTTGGACGACAAGGTACCGGAACGCTGGTCGAATGCGGTGGTGAAATGCTCAAGGCCGTTGTCGAACGTCGCGCTCAACTGGCCGATCGATCCCTGTAGGCGATCTTCAAACAGACCGGTGCGCAGATCGAGATCCATGATGGCGTCATCGGCTGCACTCTGAAGACTTTGGCGGAAGCTGGCGCTCTTGTCTTCAAGCGAAGTGCTGAGCTTGGTCAGCACTGTGCCCAGTTGGCCAGTGATCTGCCGCTCTCCGTCTGTCAGTGTATCGTTGATTTCGCGGGTGCGGGCCAGTAGGGTCTCGTTCAGCAGGCGGGTCCGCTCATTCAGCGCTGCATTCAGTTTCTCGGTGCTGGCGTCCAGTGTCGAGGCACGTGTTTCGAAATTCAGGAGTATTTCGTTGCCACGCTCGGAAAGGGTCGTTCCCAAGGCTTCCAGGCGCGTATCGAATTCCTGCGTCAGCGAAGTGCCGGTACTTGCCAGGGCCTGAACGAGGCTCTCTGTCTTGGCGGCCAGAAGCGTACCCAATGCTTCGCCGGCAGCGTTGGACTTCTCCATCAAAGTCGCGGCGCGTGTGTCGATCATGGATGCGAAGGCCTCGCCAGACGTGGCAAGGCGCACCGCGATCTCTTCGGTCGCAAGCGACAGATCTTCCTTCAGCTGGTCATGCGCGCCGACAATGGACGAGCGAATACGTTCCGCGTGATTGACGATGGCATCCCGTTCCGAACCCAGTTCATGCACCAGACTTCGCACACGCAGTTCATTGTCTGCATAGCTGCGCTCGAGCGCGCTGACTTCCGAATGAACAAGCGTCTCAAGTTCCGATGCCCGAGCAATGGTGCGCTCAATGCCTTCGTTCATGGCGGATACTTCACGACGAACGGCCTGTCCCACAGACATGATGCGTTCGGTCGCGATGGTTTCCGGCTCAGCAAGTCGCAGAGCGACTTCTGCCATGGAGCGGGCGGCATTTCTCAAATCCTGGGCGCGCGCCATCATGATCGCAAAGGCGAAAATGAGCATGATCGGCACGACGATGCCGATGATGACCGCAACAATGCCTGGCTGTGAGACGAGATCGGCGATGGAGCCGACATTCCAGAAGGCAGTGCCCAGAAGAACCTGAGCAAGACCAAAGCCGGCTACAGTCCACAGAAGTGATACGATGGCCGCATTGCGCAGCGCTGCGCGCATCGAGCCACTTTCCAGGGAGCGAAGAATGGAAGACGCGTTCCGGCGGCCGCTATCGTTTGCAGGTGCAAGAGAAGGGGATTTCGGTGCAACGGGCTCTGCCGGGGCAGGGCGCGGAGTCTCGCTCGGGCGGCTTCGTTTCTGCGGTGGTTGGGCACGCTGCTGCGGAGTCTCCTGCACCTGTGCCTCCTGACGGGCCTGAACGGTTTTCTTGAGAGGCGCTGCCGCCGGCTCAGGCTCGTCGTTGAAATCGATCTTCAACGCATCTTCCAATGCCTGGAATGCAGTATCGTCGATCGACTCGCTGTGCGGATTCTTAGCCATGCGGTTACGCCTCGTTACATACTCGTCCGGCCGATTGCGGTGTCCGCTCTGATGCCGCTTGCGAAACCATCAATCTGCCTGATGTCACAACGTTCTCATAACGAAGTGCCACCCATTCTCACTTCGGGCCTGCCTTCCTTGCAAACAGGTCATAAAAAAGGCTTACCCGACTATGCTTTGCAGGTAGGATAATCTTTCCACACCTGTTTCAATCGTACTGTAGTGGCACATTCCCTGTCCTGACACAATTCTGGCAAAGCCACGCCTATGGAACTGGGGATGTTGTTAACAATTTTTAAACCGCATTTGGCTCGGATTCGCTTGCATTTGAACCAAGTTAGCTAAAATTAACCATAGAAGCAGAAAAGCTGCCGCGATTGTGCCGAATTTAAACCAGATGACCATTTTTGACGCGTCAAACTTCAGTGTCTCGGGTTCTACTGGCAGGAAGAGGTACAGGGCAATGGCCAATCTGAGTATTGCGTTCGAGGTGCCGACCAATGAAACATGCAACCGTATGAGCACTGAGCGGCCAATCGATTTTACGCATCTGGCGACCCAGACAATGGGTGACAAGGAGCTTGAGACCGAAATTCTCCAGCTTTACATGCGTCAGGCCCGTTGCGCCCTGCAGGAGTTGGCTGGTGCGGAGGGCGCTGGACTGGGAGCCATTGCGCACCGGTTAAAAAGTGCAGCCAGTGCCGTTGGGGCATTCAGGGTTGCTGCGCAAGCTGAGGCGTTGGAAGCACATCCGGAGGATGCAGCCATTCTCGCTGGCCTCGGCGCTGCCGTGATCGAAGCGGAAAACTTCATCCTGAAACTGATGCGATAAGGGCTCGACAAGGGCCGCAGGATCTTGGCATCAGCTGTGCGTTGACTGGCGCTGTGAATTGTCGGAAGACTTCGGCGCTCTTTCAGTTTGCATTCTCGGGATGACATCATGACCAAGATTACCATCGTTGCCTTTGACGGCACGCGTTTCGACCTTGACGCCCAGCCGGGTTCAACTGTCATGGAAAACGCTGTTCGCAATTCCGTTCCGGGCATCGATGCCGAATGCGGTGGCGCCTGCGCCTGTGCCACCTGTCATGTCTATGTGGATGAAGCCTGGACCAGCACAGTTGGCGGGCCGGGCGCCATGGAAGAAGATATGCTGGACTTTGCCGCAGACGTTCGGCCCAACTCGCGGCTTTCCTGTCAAATCAAGGTCACACCGGAACTGGAAGGCCTGGTTGTCTCCGTTCCGGAGCGTCAGGGCTGAAAAAATCTCACCTCCACTGGAAGCGGATGTGTTTTCGGTGAATAGGGAGGCTTCAAAAGCCTACATCCTCGCTGGAGCTGTTTGACGATTGGATGGAGGCATAAGGCTCCATCCAACAGTGCCAGTTGCTTGCGAGACACCGCAGGGACGTCTCAATCCCCTCGCATGGTTTCGAGCATATTATTATGCGGGGATGTGAGATTTGCGCGGGTATGGCCCGTCCGGAACCGCTCTAAATGGCTGCCGAGTCCATGCCTACAGGCTGCGGGGCGTCGTTTATAGCTATTTGAGGCACCATAGCGTTAATTGGCAGGTCCTTAGTCTGGACAAAAAGGTGCCTCGCCGCGTCAAAGATGCGCAGGCGAGGCTGAGTCGGGCGTATCCTTCGCAGACGAGGGAGGAAACGGCTGCGACCGCATCGATACGCCGGGAGAACAACGCAATTACGGGACCGTGAGGCGGGGTATTGGAAGCAAAGAAACTTGTCGCCCACGAGTCTGATAATCCTGCATTCATGCTGTGCGCTTTAATCTTTCAACTCATGGCTCGGTGTCGTTCAAGCCTGAGCCGACATCGGACCACTCTTCCGGCATTATGCTTTTCTTGCGCATGCCACTGCTGCAACGCTGTTAAAAGCCTTTAAGTGAAATGCCGATGCTTGGATTTCTCATCATGTATAATTGATGCTGATCGGAAGTCTAACGCCGAGCTACGCGAAGCCACCAACGGATTTACCGTTATCATGCCATAATCTGCGGTGTGCCAGCGCTAAACTGAAAGCACACTCTATTTGCAGTTCTATGCGAAGGTCGTTGCCGCATATGCCGCCTCACATGCGGCAACGTAACCTTAACTTCCAGAGACCTCGTTCATCTCCTTCAGTGCTTCTCAATTTAGTTTAAAACGAGCAATTGTTCCATTACGAGATTTCGCCACTCAAACACAGTAGGTTCGGTCAGCTTGACGCAAGTTTCGGTTGCGATTCGGGACGGGAGCCTGTCTCAGTTTTTTGCATTCATGCCCGTGCGGTTGCGCAGCAGGCGCATCATCCGGGCGTCGAAGTTCTGTGATTCCACCGTGTCGAAACGAAGCTGGTCCTTGTCGTGGTCAGCTATCATCTGCCGGGTCAGTTGGCTGACATCCGCCTCAAGGTCCTTGCAGGTCCGCCGAGCGGAAAGCGCTTTCAGTTTTCTTTGAAGATCTCGGGCATAGCTGCGGGCTATTTCAGCGTGGCGTTCTTCGTGTCGCTTTATGTCCGCCGCGAGAGTGTCCCAGATCAAGCCAAGCGTGCCATCGGCGCGACGGCGATTTTTCCAGCGGGGGAGGGTGATGTGGGTGCGCAGAGTGACCTTGACGTCACCGATGGTGCAGCGCCCTTCGCTTTCCATGTAGGTCACTTCTCCGCCGAACCTGATCTCGGTTGCGCCTGGGTGACGAAAGCCGGTTGCGCGCGTCAGTGGTCCGCGTTTCTGGAGTTCAGCGTCGAGATCATCCGCTGTTTTTCCACCGATGGAGAAGTAGGAGTAGGTTTTCGCAATCTGCGGTTCCGCCGTCGCCGGGCCCGCGAACAGGTGCGCCAGAAGGATTGCGCCGAAAACGTTACGGGTGCGGCGGACAGGGAACATTATGAACCTTGTGGAGATTGCAGTTGCTTCAAGCTTGGGGCATAGCCGTGAGCATCGCAACAATGAGTTTACGAAAAACTTCGTTACTCGAGGCAATTGGGACAGACGTGATATTTCCCGGCAACAGACGCTGGCAGGTCGGCGGCGGCAGAGACCTTTGTTTGGGCGAGACAGGCCATCTGATGGCAATCGTCAATGTAACGCCCGACTCGTTTTCGGATGGCGGTGTGCATGACACTGTGGATGCGGCTGTGCAGCACGCCTTGGCGTGCGTGGAGCAGGGCGCGGCAATTCTGGACATTGGCGGAGAATCAACCCGGCCCGGTGCAGTTCCAGTCTCTCCCGAAGAAGAGCAAGGGCGTGTGCTCCCGGTTATTCGCGCGCTCGCGCAAAAGACCGAGGCGCTGATTTCCATCGATACCTACAGGGCCAATACGGCGAGGCTGGCGCTTGAGGCTGGCGCGCACATCGTCAACGACGTCTATGGCTTGCGCTTCGATGCTGCTATGGCAGAGGTCGTGGCTGCCACTGGTGCTGGGTTGGTGATGATGCATACCGGGCGGGGCAGGGAGGCGGAGAAGCTGCCGGATGCCGTGGCCGATCAATTTTCGTTCTTTGAACGTCAGTTGTCGGTGGCGGAGCAGGCGGGGATCAAGCCCGATCGTATCGTTCTAGACCCCGGATTCGGTTTTGCGAAGGATCGGGCGGAAGATTTTGCCTTGATGGCCCGTTTCGAGGAGTTGAAGGATTTGGCAATGCCGCTTCTCGTTGGCACGTCACGCAAGCGGTTCATCGGGCACGTGACGGGGCGTGATGCAGCAGGCGAGCGTGATGTTGGCACGGCCGCGACAACTGTGGCTCTTCGATTGGCGGGAGCTTCAATATTTCGGGTTCATAATGTAGCTGTGAACCGCGACGCCTTGCGTATGGCGGACGCCATATTGGCCGCCGGACGTGAACATGCGGAGAATGTGCAGTGAGCACCTACAGGATTACCCTCAAGAACTGCGCTTTCTATGCGCGTCACGGCGTACTCAAGGAGGAATCGATCCTCGGTCAGCGCTTTTTTGTCGATGCTGAACTGGAAGTGCCCGTAGGCACGGCATTGGCTGAGGATGAACTGACATCGACGATGCATTACGGCCACGCCTTCTCTGTGATCGAGAATGTCGTGACCCAGACACGGCGCGCACTGATAGAAGCGCTTGCCAACGATATCGCCTTGGCGCTGTGCGAGAAATTTCCGATGATCCGTTGTGCGACGATCACGGTGCGAAAGCCGAGCGTGCCGATCCCTGGCATTCTGGATTATGTTGAGGTGCGTGTTGAACACCGTCCGTGATCCGCAGCCCGTGCTTGCGGCCATTGGCCTCGGTGGGAATCTGGGGGATCCGGTAAAGGCCATGGCTGAGGCTCTGCAGGCGCTGGACAGGCAGGAAAACTGTCGTGTCCTGTCCGTTTCCAGGCTCTACCGCACTCCCCCCTGGGGAAAGCTCGATCAGGCTGATTTCGTCAATAGTTGTGCTTTGGTGGAAACATCGCTGTCGCCATCGGAACTTCTGGCGCTGTGCTTGTCGATAGAGCGGAGCATGAAAAGGGTCAGGCTTGAACGCTGGGGGCCTCGGACCATCGATATCGACGTGTTGACCTATGGCGATGAAGTTATCGACGATGATGGGCTTCAGGTTCCGCATCCGCGCATGACGGAGCGTGCATTCGTTTTGATGCCACTCAATGAGATTGCACCAAACCTTGCCGTATGCGGAAAAAAGGTGTCGTCCTGGGCGGCAGAGGCAGATTCAGAGGGAATTTCTGTTCATTCGGAAGATCGGTCGTGGTGGCGCTGCTGAAGCAGCGCCGAAACCTTCTCAGTTGTTTGCAGCGATGGAGCCGACAGCCATCTGATCTGTGTCGCGGGTCAAGGCAAGGCCGATCACCGGAACCATTTCATCTTCCACCTTCACCGAAATGGTGATGTTCATGGCGTTGTTGTTCTGCATTCTGGCAATCATGGCACCATTCAGCTTGGCGCGATTGATGCCCACGACGATCTTGTCGCCATTCACGGCACCGGAAACAATATCGAGCCCCTTGCCATCGGCGCCATCCAGGAATTTGCCTTTGTAGGAGCTTCCTGCCTGGGTAATGACGGCAGACATAGGTTGCTTGAAAACGCCAACGCGGCAGGTGCCATCCAGTTTTACCCCAATATCGCCGTCCGCATTGGGCAGGCCAGTGAGATTGCAGGTGAACTTTGTTCCCTTGTATTTGCCAGCGACGATTTCACCGGGGCCTGACCAGCTTCCACCGGCATTCTCGAAAAATGCCTTGTCGCGCGGTGCGGCATCGGCCTGCGTCATGGCTGCTGCAAGAGCGGCAAACGTGGCGGCAAAAAGCCCGCCTTTCAGCGAAAAGAAGCGCGATACCATTTAACTTTCCTTCGGCGAGCGGCGTCCTTGATCCGGCAGAAGATACCGTTGGAATGGTTAATGAGCGGTTTCTTTTGCTCGCGTCAAGGGTTTTTGGCCCTCATTGCTGCAGCTTGGATGTTGAGGTCAGGTCTCCCATGAAGTCGCCAATACCTGGCCGTTTGAGGGCGCGAAAAGGCAGCGGACGGCAAAGATCCATGGCGGCAATGCCGATCCGCGCTGTCAGCAGACCGTTGATGACGCCTTCGCCGAGGCGTGTGGAGAGTTTCGCAGCCAGCCCATGGCCCAGCACCTGCTGGGCGAGACCGTCTCCAACAGCTATGGAGCCTGTAACGGCCAGATGCGCGATGACATCCCGCAACAGGCGAAGCAGACCGAGTGTGCCGGGGCGCCCACCATAGAGTTCGGCCATGGAGCGGACGAGACGTGAGACCTCGTAAAGTACATAGGCGAGATCGACCACGGCCCTCGGGCTGACGGCGGTAACAATCGAGGTTCTTTTTGCCGAGGCGAGGATCATGGCACGGGCACGCCTGTCCAGCGGTGAGAGAAGTTCCCGCTCGGCAAGCTCCAGCAGTTGCGGCGCATCTATGATGTCGTCCTTGGTCGCATCCAGTGCGGCGCGTCCACGCGCGGTTTCAGCGCGGTGCGCGACGATCTTTTCCAGGCGGGAAATGATCTGCCGAGCGTCTGCGGGGGAGGATTTCGGCGCGATTGCCTCGGCCTCGCTTTTCAGCGCTTGCACGGCGCCCAGTCGCATAAGCCCGGCGGCTTCGCGCCCTATGACCACTGCCAGGGCGAGTGCCGCTATCGCCAGCAGGCCGGCAGCCAGATAGCCCAACCAGTCCGAGCGCGCGAAGAGATCACGGATGACCTGATCGGCCCAAAGCCAGAACGCCAGAGACAGGAACGCACCAAGCGCCCCTAATGCCAGATTGCGCCAGGAAAATCCGCGCTTTTTCGGGTGTGCCTCAAGCGCTGCCTGAGCTTCGAGTTCAGCGGCGCCGATGAATGGGTCGTCCTGATCCTCAACCACGCTCACATTGTCTGTGAAGGCTTGCGGGCGACGAACAGGCGCTGCCTTCTGTTCTTCCAGCGAAAATGCCGTGGGGCGACGTTCCTGTGATGGCTCCTTGTCCTTGGTGGTCATGCGAGACGGTCTCCCAACAGAAATTGCAGCGCCCGGTCCAGCCGGATATGCGGGATCGAAAGGGTTGCGCCGCTTGCAGTTTCATCGAGTTTTGGCGGGCGGAAACGTACGATGTTGAGGTGCGGCAGGCGCTGCTGGGCCAAGCCCGCCTCTGTCTGGCGGAATATCTGCTCGGTCTCGGCCGGCAGATCGCCCGGAAAAATCGCTGTGTCGCGCCGTCCATCGAAAATCTCTCCACCGATTTCCTCCCCTTCCATGGGGGTGCCGGTGATCACAGGCAGCGTTTCCGAACCCTGGCGCACGGTTGCTTCGCGCGTTGCGCGAACAGAGGCCATCGCCATCACATCGATGCCTGCGCCGGTCATGCCGATACGGTGAATTGCGCGATCGACAATGCGGCGGGTGATGGCTTCCAGCCGATCATGGCTCTCGTGATGCAGATGGTCCGCCTTGGTGGCGGCAACCAGCACCTTGTCGATTCGCTTGCCGAGGAGCGATGACAAAATGGAGTTCGTTCCCGGACGGAAGCAGGCAAGAACATCCTGAAGTGCCCGTTCGAGATCCTGAATGGCCTCCGGCCCCCTATTAAGGGCCTGCAGGGCATCGATCAGCACGATCTGCCGGTCCAGGCGGGCAAAATGCTCGCGGAAGAACGGCCTGACCACGATGTTTTTGTAGGCCTCGAAGCGCCGCTCCATCATGGCGCCGAGGCTTCCCTTCGGAAATCTGGCCTCGCCGAGTTTTGGCAAGGGCGCAAAGGTGAGGGCGGGCGAACCATCCAGATCCCCCGGCATCAGGAAGCGCCCGGGCGGCAGGGTGGACAGGGAACGCTCGTCCGATTTGCAAGCGCGCAGATACCGCGTGAAGGCTTCTGCAAGCCGCCTCGCCGTGGCTTCCTCTGCCGGGGCGGAAGCATCGATCGAGCCTGCGAGAGAAAGCCATTCCTGTGCCAGTTCACGCCTCACGCCGCGGCTTGCAAGTGCGGCTGTATTTTCGCTGAAGGCGCGATAATCCTGCGTGAGAAGTGGCAGATCGAGAAGCCATTCACCGGGATAGTCGACGATGTCAATCGAAAGCCTGCCAGCGGAAAAGTAGCGGTTCCAGCCGCTGGCACTCTGATACTCGATGGTGAGGCGCAGCTCCGAAATGGCGCGTGTGGAATCCGGCCAGATGCGGTCGCGGACGAGGGCCTGAATATGATCCTCGTATTGAAATCGCGGAATGGCATCGTCTGGCTGTGGTTCGAGGCGGATACTGGAAACCCGCCCGGATCGGACCGCTTCGAAAAGAGGCAGGCGCCCGCCGTGCAGCAGATTATGCACAAGGGATGAAATGAAAACGGTCTTGCCGGCCCTGGATAGCCCCGTGACGCCGAGCCTCACTGTTGGGTTCAGCAGGTTACCAGCCCGGTCAGTCAGGCTGTCGAGCGCAATCAGCGCGTCGTCTTTGAAGGTCGTCAGAGAAGGAGACAAGGTTCAATCCGTTTCTGTCCATCGTTGTCTCTCATATAGAGACTGACAGGACTGGAAAAAGAACCCGATGAACGAATCAGTAACCTGCGTCAGGGCTGGAGAAAGTCCGTCAGCAACCAGTTGCCGGCCAATCCCATGATGGTGCCTCCCTTATCGAGCACGGCAAGACCGGCAGTCGGATACCCCGTCGGAATAACGGCCGATGTTCTGTCGGGGCCAAGCAAGGCTTCGAGAAGGGCCTCCATCGCCGGGTTGTGGCCGACCAGCAGGATCGAGCCGTTTTGTTGCGCCCCCATCAGGGAAAGATAGTTCTCCATGGGAGCGTTGTAGAGATCGTCGACAAAGCGGATTTCTGTTTCGACACCAAAGGCCCGTTGAAGTGCTTCTGTCGTTTGGCGACACCGTACAGCCGTCGAACTCAGGATGAGCTCCGGCACATAATTGCGGTCTGCCGCGAGCTGGGAAACCAGTTCGGCCTCGGCGAAACCCTTATCGTCCAGAGTTCGGTCAAAGTCCCGCTCACCAGGGCGTGGCCAGCCTGAATGGGCGTGACGCATGAGACAAAGGCGATTGGCGGCAGGTGGCTGAGAGTTTTGCATCGAGCCTTCACAACAAGGATGTAATGTAGGCAGCTAGCAACAGCCTTGGTCCGGCGTCAATACCACTGGGTTTTGAACCTATCCACAGCTCGCTCTTCTGGGTTGAACGCGATGATGTCTCAAATAACCTGAAATCGATGAAAGAATAGTCATTTAGCCGAATTATACGACAAATTTAAAAATTGCTTAAGAACCGCCCTGAGGGTTGAATCACCATATCGTCTTGGAGTATAGGACGCGCCGTGAGAGCTGTTCTCCAGGAGAATTGCGTTGAGTGAGAAGATCGATCTTAGCAGCTACGTCCTCTCGGAAGATGATGAGTTCATGAATGTCCATCAACGGGCATACTTCCGAGCAAAGCTCATAGCCTGGAAAAATGATATCCTGAGAGAAGCGCGCGAAACGCTCGACCATCTGGCAGAAGAAAGCGCCAATCATCCCGATCTCGCCGACCGGGCCTCATCTGAAACCGATAGAGCCATTGAGCTGCGTGCTCGCGACCGTCAGAGAAAGCTGATTTCTAAAATTGACGCCGCGCTGCAACGCATCGAAGACGGTACCTACGGTTATTGTGAGGAAACCGGCGAACCGATCGGGCTGAAGCGTCTGGATGCAAGGCCTATCGCTACGCTTTCGATCGAGGCGCAAGAGCGTCACGAACGGCGTGAAAAGGTCTACCGGGACGAATAATCCCCACGACCTCAAACGATCTCAAAACTTTCCAGGCACGCTTGATCCGCGTGCCTTTTTTATTGCCCTGCCTCTACCCGGTCAGGCCTGACGGTCATCCTTGGTCACGGACATTTCACCGAAAATGCGAGCGATCTCGGTTTGCAGCGATGGTTCCGGTGTTGCCCCGGTTACGCGCGGTGCGGCGGACTCGCGGCGCGGTGTCGGGATGGACGGCGCAGCTGGCACAATATCGTCCCGCTGTGCGGCGAGGTTATTCGCCATTTCCTCTTCCAGAATTCGGTCGAACTCGCTGGCGACGGATTTCGTGCGCGCAGCATCTGCAGGCTGATCCGAAGCCGTGGCAGCGGGGGCTGGGGGTTCGCGGCGCGCCTGTGCCTGAGCCGCAACTGCCGGGGAAAGGGGACTTCTATCCTGAGCCGGTTGGAAAACCCGTCGGCGTGCTGCGTCGAGGGCATCGGATGCAGAGCCGATATCCGGCGCGGCGGAGGCCGTAAGTGGGGCGGCTGTGGCTGGAGACAGAATGGGCGCGGCGCGGCTTATTTCCGGTTCTGGAGTGGGCTTCACAGGCGGAAGATCCGCTGCGGCAGGTTCCGGTTTCGCGGGGCGCAGATGCTCGAATGCCTGAGCGGGCTTGCTTTGCGAAGCGGGGTGCAGGCTCTGGTTCACGGCGGGTTCGCGTGGGGAAACCTGTTCCACCGGGCGAGGCGCTGTCTTGAGAACCGGCTCCGCAGCAACAGAAGGCGCTGCCAGTTGCGCCTGTTTTTCCGGACTCAACAGCCGGGGTTCTGCCGGGGGAATGGGAAGTCGCTCCGGCTGCTGCTCATCGAGCGGCATGGTTATTCCGTCACGCGGCGCGCCTATTCCGCTCTCGATGACCACATCCGTTGGACCGCCAATCATCACCAGATGCTCGACATTGTCGCGCCGGATGAGAACAATGCGCCTGCGCGCGTCGACGGCCGCGGCATCCAGAACCTGAAGTCGCGGTTGTCTGTTTCTCCCACCCTTGAGGAAGGGAGAGGGACCATTACGGCGACGGATGAGATACAGGGCCACCACCAGAAGCAAAAGGCCGATACCAACGCCGATAACGGCGATGATGAGGCGGCTTCCATAGGTAGTCATGAAGTCTTCGACCATCTTGCTCAGCTCCCAATGACCTATTCAAGGCCGTACCAACATCGTCATGCGTCTTTTCTTGGGCGAAAGCTCGCCAAGGCGGCCGCGCACTTTATCTGCCAACGGATGGCGGCAGAGAAGATCACACGGCCAGACGCGCCATACAAGCGTCACCCTGACGCGAGATATGGCCGGAAACTGTGCAGAGACAATGGTCTTGACGCTGTTCTCAACGGGTTTCTTTAGGCGCAAAGCTTTTTGGGGGACGTGCAACTTGCTATGGAGGATATGTGAACCGATTCCATGGCTTTCGCTTGGTGTATGGCCGAATCTGTGAGGTGTGATGACGAAACCGCAGCCGTCTGGCAGCTATGATGCGCCCTTGGTGGACCGAGGCCAGCGGAGCGGCACCGTTTTGCGGTTGCTGGTGCTCGCACTCGTTCTGATCGGCGTCTCCATCGCCTTCGTCGTCTTCAAGCAGGCTATGGACAATGAAATGGTGCTCGGCGTCCTGGGCATTCTGGCCATGGTCGGCATCTTTTTCATTGTTTCTTCCATCATCGGCCTCGTCGAGGTCATGCCGCAATCGCGGTCTGACGAGTTTGCCTCGAACTATCTGGGCAGCCATCCGGACGGTATTCTCATCACGGATGATCGTGGCCGCATTCTTTACGCAAATGCCTCCTATGGTCGACTGACGGGCGCGACCAAGGCCAGCAATGCGCAATCGCTTGAGGCACTGCTCTCCAAGAACCGGGAGGCCACCGAGGCACTTTACCGCCTTACCGCCGCTCTTCGCGAAGGCCGTGAGGCGCATGAGGAATTTCGCCTGATGAAGCCCTTGGGGCGTCATTCCGGCAACGGTTCAGGTGCCCATTGGTATCGCCTCAAGGCCCGGATTCTGCAGCCGCAAACGCAGAAGGCGCCGCTCGATGTCTGGCAGATCGCCGATATTACCTCCGAGCGGGAGGACCAGGAGCGCTTCTTCCGCGAGCTGCAGAATGCGATCGACTACCTGGATCATGCTCCGGCAGGCTTTTTCTCCGCGGGCCGCAAGGGTGAGATCTTCTATCTGAACGCCACCTTGGCCGAATGGCTGGGCCTGGATCTGACGAAGTTCGTGCCGGGCTCCATGAGCATTTCCGATATTGTCGCCGGCGAGGGCATGGCGCTTATCCAGTCCGTTCAACCCAGTGCTGGGCTTACGCGGACGGAAACGCTCGATCTCGATTTGCGTCGTTCCAACGGGCAGAGCCTGCCCGTTCGGATCGTCCATAGCGTGTCGTCCATGCGCGACGGGGCGCCGGGCGAAAGCAGGACCATTGTTCTCGACCGTCCGGTGGGCGAGGGGGCCGATCAGTCTGCCTCTGCCCTGCGCTTCACGCGATTCTTCAACAATACCCCGATGGCGATTGCCTCCATCGGAGGCGATGGGAAAATCCTTCGCATAAACGCACCCTTCCTTCGCCTCTTCGCGGGTGTGGTTTCCCGTGACGATGTCGAGACCGGCGTGAATTTGGACGTCATCGTTCACGAGACTGCACGTCAGGATCTTGAGCGCGCACTGGCTGCCGCCAAGGACCGCCAGGGCGATATCGCTCCGATTGATTGCCGCCATCCGGGCGATGAGGGGCGCCATGTGCGCTTTTACGTCAACGCGGTGATCGATGAGAGCGATGAGGCGCCAGAGGAAGTAGCAATCGTCTATGCGGTGGAGACGACAGAGCAGAAAGCTCTCGAAACCCAGATGGCGCAGACGCAGAAGATGAATGCCGTCGGCACACTGGCGGGCGGTATCGCGCATGACTTCAACAATGTGCTCACCGCTATCCTTCTCTCCTCCGATCACCTTCTGCTGCAGGCGCGCCCATCGGATGCGAGCTTTGCGGACCTGATGGAAATCAAGCGCAACGCCAACCGCGCCGCAGTTCTGGTGCGTCAGTTGCTTGCCTTCTCGCGCAAGCAGACCATGCGGCCTGCCGTCCTGAACCTCACCGACGTGGTGGGCGATCTGCGCATGCTGGTGGATCGTCTGATCTCTGGCACCAATGTAAAGCTGGAAGTGGAATATGGGCGCGATCTTTGGCCGGTGCGTACCGATCTTTCACAATTCGAGCAGGTTCTGATCAATCTTTGCGTCAATGCCCGTGACGCCATGCCAAATGGCGGCTCGATCAAGATCCGCACCCGCAATGTGACGGCAGACGAAGTGGCATCTTTTGCCAATGCACGTTTGCCTGCCGATGATTTTGTACTGGTCGAGGTTGCCGATAGCGGAACCGGCATTTCACCTGAAATTATGGACAAGATCTTCGAGCCGTTCTTCACCACGAAGGAAGTGGGCAAGGGAACCGGACTCGGCCTTTCCATGGTTTATGGCATCGTCAAGCAGTCAGGCGGTTACATCTATCCGGAGTCCGAGGTTGGCAAGGGTACGACCTTCCGCGTTTTCCTGCCTCGGCACATACAGGAAGTGCAGCCCGCTGCGGCGCCCGCGTCAGCAGACGGGCAGAGTTCGACTGCCTCCGATGCAAAGACAACGGCGGCCGCAGCCCAGCCAGCGCCTGCATCGGAGAGCCTGGACCTGACCGGAAATTCAGCAGTCGTTCTCTTGGTCGAGGATGAAGAAGCGGTGCGGCGTGGCGGCAAGCGAATGCTGGAAACCAGAGGCTATACCGTTCACGAAGCGGGTTCTGGCACCGAAGCTCTCGAAATCATGGAAGAGCTTGATGGCAAGGTAGATATCGTGGTTTCGGACGTTGTCATGCCTGAGATGGATGGGCCGACCCTGCTGCGAGAGTTGCGCAAATCCTATCCAGACCTCAAGTTCATTTTCGTCTCCGGCTATGCGGAAGATGCCTTTGCTCGCAATCTTCCGGCTGATGCCAAGTTCGGCTTCCTGCCCAAGCCGTTCTCGTTGAAGCAGTTGGCCGTCGCTGTTCGCGAAATGCTGGACGCCTGACACCCAAGGCGCTATCCTCAGGCTTGTAGCTTCTCATACTGTTTCAGCAGGCTGGTCGGTTATACGACCAGCTGACAAGAAGCTGCCCCTCATCTGTGGGAGCGCGTCCCTTTTTGCCGTGCTTCACCTGGTGTGAAAGCTTGAGCAGCTTAATTTTTTTTCAAAACTTCGATTTTTGTTTTTCAATGAGCGATCAATGCAAATTGTCATTTTTACGATTGGCACGGAAGGCGACGTGCGCCCCCTCGTTGCGCTGGGGGCGGGCTTAAAGCAGAGGGGTCACAAGGTGCGTCTCGCGACGCATCCCATGTTTCGAAACCTCATCGAACGCCATGGCCTGGAATTTGCGGAACTGGATGGAGATTTCCGCGACTGGATGAGCACGGACAAGAAGATCATGGGACGTGCCCTCAGGATTGGGGAGATGCTGACCGCCTTCCGGCAGAAGCTCAAGGAAATTTCGAAAAACTGGCCTGAGCAGGGAATGGTTGCCGCCAGGGGCGCTGACCTCATCATCGGCAACGGAATGGTCAGTCAACTTGGCTGTGCCTTAGGCGAGCGGCTGGGAATTGCCTGTATCGAAACCCAACTGGTGCCGAGCTTCCCTTCAAGCAATCCACCGCCGGTTCCGCTGCCGCCTTCCATGTATGGGCTGCCTCCCAGCCTGAACTACGGCCTTGGCTGGCTCGTGCGACGCAGCATGGCTTATGTCATTCAGCCCGCCTATGATGAGCACATCCGCCCGCAGCTCGGTCTTGCTCCTTTTGGTCGCAGAAGCCCCTACAAAACGCTTAATGCCTCACATCTTCGGCTGGTCGGGGTCAGCCCCACACTTGTCCCAAGGTATCCTGGCTGGCCTGACACCATACAGGTTGTCGGTCAGTGGGGCCTAACAGAGAGCGAGAATTGGCAGCCACCGGCCCATCTCGATGAATTCCTTCAGAATGGGGAAAAGCCTGTCTATATCGGCTTTGGCAGCATGTATCACGCCGGCGCGGCGGAGCTGACCGATCTGTTTAAGAAAGTCCTTGAGCATACTGGAATGCGCGCTGTAATCGTGACCGGCTGGGGCGGTTTGGATGGTGTCGTTGGCACAACAACATCACAGCTAGCGGTTATTGACCGCGCGCCCCATGACTGGCTCTTCCAGCATGTGGGAATGGCCGTTCATCATGGTGGGGCGGGGACCACGCATGCTGCTGCCCGCGCCGGAATACCTTCCGTTGTGATGCCCGTCTTTGGCGATCAGCCCTTCTGGGCGTCGAGATTGAACCGACTCGGCGCTGCGCCGCCCGCGCTCCCCAGGAAGAAGGCCAGTTTCGAGCGATTGCTGAAAGCTTTTTCCGCCGCAGCTGGTTCAAAGATGCAGGCAAGTGCGCGTCATCTTGGTCGTGTAATCCGCTCCGAGGATGGTGTGGGAACGGCTATAGACCTGATGGAGCGCCACGGCGTTGTGCGTTGAACAGGGCGAGGCGCGAATCGATTTTTCGCGCCACAATCATCTGAGACGCTGGCTGTATGCAGTTCATGGTGCTTGCAAGGCGTTGAAAACATTAAGTGAACAAAATCCCTAAATGCTTTTTGGATCAATATTTTAGTTGCTCTTGAAAATTAGAACAAAATGAGTACATTGGTCATCAACAGCTGCTTCGTTGCGAGCGGGGCTGCAATAACCTAAAGGTGTTTCAAATGGCTCAGAACTCATTGCGGCTCGTAGAGGAAAAATCAGTGGATAAAAGCAAGGCTCTGGAAGCGGCGCTTTCGCAAATCGAACGAAACTTCGGCAAGGGCTCGATCATGAAGCTCGGTGCCAACGAAAGCGTGGTGGAGATCGAGACGGTTTCGACCGGATCGCTCAGCCTGGACATTGCGCTTGGTATTGGCGGCCTGCCCAAAGGACGTATTGTCGAAATCTATGGTCCGGAAAGTTCCGGTAAGACGACGCTGGCACTTCAGACAATCGCTGAAGCGCAGAAGAAGGGTGGCGTGTGCGCCTTTGTGGATGCTGAACATGCGCTCGATCCGGTTTATGCGCGCAAGCTCGGCGTTGATCTTCAGAATCTGCTGATCTCTCAGCCCGATACGGGCGAACAAGCCCTGGAAATTACCGATACGCTGGTGCGTTCTGGCGCTGTCGATGTTCTGGTTGTGGACTCCGTGGCGGCGCTGACGCCGCGTGCTGAAATCGAAGGCGAAATGGGTGATAATCTGCCCGGCCTGCAGGCCCGCCTTATGAGCCAGGCGTTGCGTAAGCTGACCGGATCGATTTCCCGCTCGAACTGCATGGTGATCTTCATCAACCAGATCCGCATGAAGATTGGCGTTATGTTTGGTTCACCGGAAACCACGACCGGTGGCAATGCGCTTAAGTTTTATGCATCGGTGCGTCTTGATATCCGCCGCATTGGCTCTGTGAAGGAGCGCGAGGAAGTGGTGGGTAACCAGACCCGTGTCAAAGTCGTCAAGAACAAGATGGCGCCTCCCTTCAAGCAGGTCGAGTTCGACATCATGTATGGTGAAGGCGTCTCGAAAACCGGCGAGTTGATCGATCTGGGCGTCAAGGCCGGGATTGTCGAGAAATCCGGCGCCTGGTTCTCCTATAATAGTCAACGTCTGGGCCAGGGACGTGAAAACGCCAAGACCTATCTGAGGGACAATCCGGAACTGGCGCGTGAAATCGAAATGGCGCTCCGCCAGAACGCCGGTTTGATTGCAGATCGCTTCCTCCAGAATGGTGGACCGGATAGCGGCGACGATGCAGGCGATTCGGACGCCTGAATCAAATGCCTCCAGGCGGCACTTGACACAGCTTGTGCCTTCTCTTCGCGTGATTCAGGGTGAATGATGCGAGGAACCAGGTGATGCGGCGTCCTGAAAATGGCGAGTGAGGTTTCGACGCTGAATGAGGCCTCTTAATTTCAGTGCGTGCATTTTATAATGACGTGGCGGCTACGCAAGGCAACTTGTGTGGCCGTTTGCTTGTGATGCTTGATGCTGGACAGGTGTCGGGGAGAAAGATAAAAGCCAAGGGCTTTTGAACGATGATGACCGCTCGGGCGGTGAAGAAGGGTTTTGCATGAGTGGCGTGAATGAAATCCGGTCGACTTTCCTCGACTATTTTCGAAAGAACGGTCACGAGATTGTCTCGTCGAGTCCGCTCGTTCCGCGCAACGACCCGACCTTGATGTTCACCAATGCGGGCATGGTCCAGTTCAAGAACGTTTTTACAGGCCTTGAGACGCGCCCCTACTCGACGGCATCCACGTCGCAGAAGGTTGTGCGCGCTGGCGGCAAGCACAATGACCTCGATAATGTCGGTTACACCGCGCGCCACCTGACCTTCTTCGAAATGCTGGGCAACTTCTCCTTTGGAGATTACTTCAAGGAACGTGCGATCGAACTGGCCTGGAACCTTGTGACCAAGGGCTTCGACCTGCCGAAGGATCGCCTTCTTGTTACCGTCTATGCCGATGACGAGGAAGCTGCGACCCTGTGGAAGAAGATTGCCGGATTTTCTGACAACAAGATCATCCGCATTCCAACCTCCGATAACTTCTGGCAGATGGGTGATACCGGTCCCTGCGGCCCCTGTTCGGAAATATTCATCGATCAGGGCGAGCATGTATGGGGTGGTCCCCCCGGTTCGCCGGAGGAGGACGGTGATCGTTTTCTCGAATTCTGGAACCTCGTTTTCATGCAATTCGAGCAGACGGCACCCGGTGAGCGCACGCCGCTGCCGCGTCCCTCTATCGATACAGGCATGGGCCTGGAACGCATGGCTTGCATTTTGCAGGGCGTGTCCAGTGTTTTCGAAACGGATCTGTTCAAGGCATTGATTGCCGCAACGGAAGATGTTGTGGGTGCCAAGGCGGAAGGCGAGCAGGCTGCAAGCTTCCGCGTCATCGCCGACCATCTTCGTTCATCGGCCTTCCTGATTGCCGATGGCGTGCTGCCTTCAAATGAAGGGCGTGGCTATGTTCTTCGCCGCATCATGCGCCGCGCCATGCGCCACATGCAGTTGCTCGGCGCGCGTGAGCCTTTGATGTATAAGTTGCTTCCCGCTCTCGTCGGTGAGATGGGGCGCGCCTATCCGGAGTTGACCCGCGCCGAGGCGCTTGTTTCGGAAACCTTGAAGCTGGAAGAGACCAAATTCCGCGCCACGCTTGCGCGGGGGCTTTCGCTTTTGTCCGAGGCAACTGAAACGCTCGACAAGGGCGATTCGCTGGATGGTGAAACGGCCTTCAAGCTTTACGATACCTATGGCTTCCCTCTCGATCTGACGCAGGATGCCTTGCGCGCGCGCGGCATTGGCGTTGACCTGACTGGTTTCAATGATGCCATGCAGCGGCAGAAGGCAGAAGCGCGCGCCAACTGGGCGGGCTCCGGCGAGAAGGCGACGGAAAGCGTCTGGTTCGAGCTTAAGGAGAAGTTCGGTGCGACCGAATTCCTTGGTTACGACACCGAGTCAGCCGAAGGGGTCGTCCAGGCCATTCTTCGTGATGGCGGTGTTGTTGGCGATGCCAAGGCCGGAGATACGGTCCTTGTCGTTGTCAGCCAGACACCGTTCTACGGCGAATCCGGCGGACAGATGGGCGACACGGGTATTATCTCCTCGGATAATGCCAAGTTGCAGGTCACCGATACGACAAAGAAGGGCGAGGGGCTTTTTGTCCACGCCGCGACTGTGCTCGAAGGTGTTCTGAAAACTGACGAGGCTGTTGTTCTGACAGTTGATCATGCTCGCCGGTCGAAACTTCGCGCCAACCACTCCGCGACCCATCTTCTTCATGAGGCGCTGCGGGAAGTTCTTGGAACGCACGTCGCACAGAAGGGTTCGCTGGTAGCGCCTGAACGCCTGCGCTTCGACGTTTCGCATCCCAAGCCGATGAGCGTTGAGGAGTTGCAGAAGGTCGAGGAAATGGCCAATGCGATCATTCTCCAGAACGCCCCGGTTACGACCCGTCTGATGAGCGTTGACGATGCAATCGCTGAAGGCGCTATGGCGCTGTTTGGCGAAAAATATGGTGAGGAAGTCCGCGTTGTTTCTATGGGCACAGGCCTGGAAGGAAGCAAGGCGGGTAAGCCTTACTCTGTCGAGCTCTGCGGCGGCACCCATGTCGGTGCAACAGGTGATATCGGTCTCGTCCGCATCATTGGCGAGAGTGCTGTCGGTTCAGGCGTTCGCCGCGTTGAAGCTGTGACGGGCGAGGGTGCTCGCGCCTATCTGGCGGAGCAGGATGAGCGTGTGAAGTCGCTGGCCAGTATGCTCAAGGTGCAGCCGGCAGATGTTCTGCCGCGCGTTGAGGCGCTCGTCGAAGAGCGGCGCAAGCTGGAAAAGGAATTGGCGGAAGCACGCCGCAAGCTCGCAATGGGTGGTGCACAGTCCGGTTCTGCCTCCGAAGTGCGTGAGGTTGCCGGTATCAAGTATCTCGGCAAGGCTGTGTCCGGTGTTGAAGCCAAGGATCTCAAGGGTCTTGTGGATGAAGCCAAGGCATCGCTCGAGTCTGGCATTGTGCTGTTGATTGCTGTCAGTGAGGATGGCAAGGCGAGCGCGGTGACAGGCGTGACGGCCGATCTGACAGATAAGTTCAGTGCTGTGGACCTTGTGCGGATTGCAGCGGCTGCTCTTGGCGGCAAGGGTGGTGGTGGCCGGCCGGACATGGCCCAGGCCGGTGGCCCTGATGGCGCGAAGGCCGCTGAGGCTATTGAAGCTGTGGCTGCTGCGTTGGCTGGCTGAAGGCCTGAATAGGGCTGCAGTTGGAAGCAGTACTGCAGCCCGCAACAAGTTTCGGAGAATGATGTGACGCTGGCAGCGGCAAACGAGCCGATCGATCTTGCGGAAGACGGTCCCAACGAGTTTCCGAACGGCTTGTTCGAGAAGGCGCCGCAAACAACAGCGTTCAACAAGCTTCGTAAGCGCCTGCTGCGGCAGGTTAGGCAGGCGCTTGATGATTTCGATATGCTGAAGGGGCAGAAGCGCTGGCTGGTTGGCCTTTCAGGCGGCAAGGACTCCTATTCGCTGCTGGCGCTGCTAATGGACCTGCAGTGGCGCGGCCTGTTGCCGGTCGAGCTTGTGGCCTGCAATCTGGATCAAGGCCAGCCGAATTTTCCAAAGCATATCCTTCCGGGGTATTTGGAAAATCTGGGTGTGCGCCATCGGATAGAATATCGCGACACCTATTCAGTCGTGAAGGAGAAGGTGCCTGAGGGCGCCACCTACTGTTCGCTCTGTTCGAGGTTGAGACGCGGTAATCTTTATCGCGTTGCTCGCGAAGAAGGCTGTGATGCCCTTGTTCTGGGGCATCATCGCGATGACATTCTCGAAACATTTTTCATGAACCTCTTTCATGGCGGGCGACTGGCGGCGATGCCCGCGAAATTGCTCAACGACGAGAGCGATCTTTTCGTTCTTCGCCCGCTGGCTTACTGCGCGGAAGAGGATCTGGCAAAATTTGCTGCTGCCATGCAGTTCCCGATCATTCCCTGTGATCTCTGTGGATCGCAGGACGGTTTGCAGCGCAACGCAATGAAGCAGATGCTGACCAATATGGAAACGCAAATGCCTGGCCGGAAAGACCGGATGCTGCGTGCTCTTTCGCACGTCAATCCTTCCCATCTGCTCGATCCGCAATTGTTCGATTTTGCGGCTCTTGCACCGTCTCCCAGAGATTGAGGTTCACTCATGCCCGTTGATATCATGGCGCTTGCGGATGTATTGAGGCAGGCCGCGAAGCAGGAAATTCTGCCGCGCTTTCGCCGCCTCGGCGCGCATGAGGTGCGTGCGAAATCCGAAGCCACGGATCTGGTAACTGAGGCTGACGAGCAGGCTGAACGCTACATCAAAGCGGAAGTTGCGAAGTTTGCTCCGGATGCTTTGTTCATTGGCGAGGAGAGTGTTGCCGCTGATGCGAGTTTATTGAACAGGCTTGCAGATGCGGAACTCGCGGTGATCGTCGATCCGGTGGATGGAACCTTCAATTTTGCGGCTGGCGTGCCAGCCTTCGGCGTCATGGCTTCCGTCGTCTACAAGGGCGAGGCGATTGCGGGTATCATCTACGATCCAATGGGAGATGACTGGGTGATGGCTGAGAAGGGCGGCGGTGCCTTTCTACGCAGGCCAGATGGAGACGCTGTGCGTTTGGCGACTGCCGCAGCCAAGCCGCTTGAGGCCACGTACGGCATGGCGTCTGCTGCCTATTTCTATGCGGAGCAGCGGCTTCAGCTTTTGACTAACCTGGCAAAGCTGAGGTTCTTTGCAAGCTATCGCTGCTCCGCACAGGAGTACCGCATATTGGCCGGCGGTCATGTGGATTTTGTACTCTACAACAAGCTGATGCCTTGGGATCACGTGGGTGGCTCCCTGATCGTGCAGGAGGCTGGTGGGCATGTGGCCAAGTTGGATGGCTCCCCCTATCGTCCACACGAATTCGAAGGCGGCCTGCTGGCGGCATCTAATAAGGAGACTTGGGATATGCTGAAACGCGAGATCCTGGGGTAAGCCCGAAGTCATCCACCAAAAAGCCTCGATATCGTGCGGATATCGAGGCTTTTCTTTTTTATATGGTCCGCCTTTTCAGGTACGGGGGTGATGTGCCTGGAAGAGGCGCCCTTTTTCGGCGATCAGGACGAAGACCAATCCGATGATCGAAACACAGAAAAAGCCAGCCACCATGGGCAAGGCTGTGCCGTTGAAGGCTTGGCCGATGACCGCACCGATTGCCGCGCCCCCGACGGTGCTCATAAAGCCAAGTACCGAGGATGCCGTGCCTGCCACGTGCCCGAGCGGCTCCATGGCGAGCGAATTGAAGTTCGCAGCAATCCAGCCGAACTGGAACATAGCCAGAGCAAAGAAGGCCAGGAAAAGCAGGAATGGCATGGGTTCGCTGCTCAACATCTGCACCATCAGCCACACGAAGGTGACGAGGATAAAGCCGAGAAGCGAGGCATGGGAGAGCTTGCGCATACCGAAGCGACCGACGAGGCGCGAATTGACGAAAGATGACAGCGACATGAAGGCGGCGACGGCAGCAAATGCCACCGGAAACCATGGTCCCAGACCATAGATGCCGACATAGATTTGCTGCGCCGAATTGATGAAGCCGAACAGCGCACCGAAGATGAAGGTACCGGCAATCGTGTAGCACAGAGCGATACGGTCGGTGAGCACGATGCGAAAGCCGCCAAGGATGGAACTGATGGTGAGTGGACGGACATCGTCCGGAGAAAGGGTTTCCGGCAATCTCATCACCATCCAGGCAAGAACCAGCATGGCCATGATGCCAATGAAGAGAAAAATCATGTGCCAATTGCCGCCCAGCATGATGAGCTGTCCGGTTCCAGGCGCAATGATCGGCACAATCATGAAGACCATCATGATCAGCGACATGACTTCAGCCATGGCTCTGCCGCCGTAAACATCGCGAACAATGGATACGGTGATGACGCGGGTGGATGCCGCGCCAGCGCCCTGGATAAAGCGCAGAATAAGAAGCCCGGCAAAACTTGGAACCATAACGATTGCCAATGAGCATATGATGTAAAGCGAGAGGCCAAATATCATGGGGGCGCGACGCCCAAACCGATCGGACAGAGGGCCATACAGCAACTGCGCAAAGCCAAAGCCGAAAAGATAAGAGGATACGATGAACTGGCGTTCGTTCACGTCATCGACATTCAATGCGGCACCGATCTCCTGAAGAGCGGGCAGCATAATATCGATGGCAAGAGCGTTAAGCGCCATCAGCATCGCCATCATGGCAATGAACTCTGGTTTGCCCATGCCCTTCAAGCGGACGGGCGCCGTGGTGGTAGCAAGTGTCACGTGCGTATTCCTGAAAATGCAAAGGCGCCGCAGGGGTGCGACGCCTCGATCTTGAAAAGATGATTGCCGAACAGGTCGGCAGGAGGCCCCTCAGGCAGCGCCGCGAACAGCGATACCTTGTTCCTGGAAATGAGACTGCAGCTCGCCCGACTGGAACATTTCGCGGACAATATCGCATCCGCCAACAAACTCACCCTTGATGTAGAGCTGGGGAATGGTCGGCCAGTTGGAATAGTCCTTGATGCCCTGACGAATTTCCTGATCCGCGAGCACATTGATGCCTTTGTAGTCTACGCCCAGGTAATCCAGAATCTGCACAACCTGGCCGGAGAAGCCACATTGCGGGAACTGTGGGGTGCCCTTCATGAAAAGCACCACATCGCTGCCTTTCACTTCGCTGTCGATCAGCTCATGAATTCCGCTCATGATTGATTTCCTTTCTCATCCGGGTTCAAGGTCCGGACTTTATTGAGGTCTAAATAACATGGATTACCGGGATTTCCAGTCAAGTAATCCACTGGATGCTATCAATTTCCATGATAGATTATCACGTACGAAGCCGATTAATCGGGTGCAGAAGTCTGTAGCGCCAGGGCATGCAGAACGCCGCCCATATTGCCCTTCAAAGCCTCATACACCATCTGGTGCTGCTGAACGCGGCTCTTGCCGCGAAAGGCTTCCGCAACGACTTCTGCGGCGTAGTGATCTCCATCGCCAGCGAGATCCCGGATCGTGACTTTGGCACCCGGGATCCCAGCCTTGATCATGTCTTCAATTTCTCCGGGGCGCATTGGCATTGGCTTATTCCTTCCATGTAAGGCTGCATGTCTTGCTCGCCAGATTGCCAAATTCTACCGGATTCTCAAAGAGCTTTGAGATGGTTCACGCCATAAACGTGGGGAACCAGCTCTCATGCGCATTGACCAGTTTCGTCACGGCAATATCGACCAGCCCATCGACTACAAGATTTTCGCCGCCGACCTTGCCAAGTGTGCGGAACGGCACGCCTGCAGATTCGGCGCTTGCACGCACGAAGTTCGCAAGGTCTGCCGAAACCGCAATGACGTAGCGTGCCTGATCTTCACCGAAGAGGAGGGCATGCGGCAGGCCGCGGCATTCTTCCAGCGAAAGTTTTGCACCCTTCAGCGATGCCATGGCCATTTCCGCCAGCGCCAGCAAGAGACCGCCTGACGAGATATCGTGGCAAGCAGTGACCTGTCCATTCCGGATGATGCTGCGCACGAAATCGCCGTGACGACGTTCTGCAGCAAGATCGACCACAGGGGCAGGTCCTTCCGTCGAGCCCAGAATGTCTCTCAGGTAAATGGACGAGCCGAGATGCGAGCCGTCGGTACCAATCATGATCAGCACGTCGCCGTCGTTGGCTGTGCCGATGCGGGCCATTTTGGACCAATCGGGCAGAAGGCCCACGCCAGCAATGGTGGGTGTGGGGAGAATGGCAACGCCGTTGGTCTCGTTGTACAGCGAGACATTGCCCGAAACGATCGGGAAATCGAGAGCGCGGCAGGCTTCGCCAATGCCCTGGATGGCACCGACGAACTGGCCCATGATTTCGGGCTTTTCCGGATTTCCGAAATTCAGGTTATCCGTCGCAGCAAGAGGCTCCGCGCCAGTCGCTGTGATGTTGCGCCAGCATTCGGCGACCGCCTGTTTGCCGCCCTCAACCGGGTCTGCCTCGACGTATCGGGGGGTAACGTCCGATGAGAAGGCCAACGCCTTGGAGGCATGGCCTTCGACACGTACGACACCTGCATCGCCGCCCGGCAACTGCAGAGAGTTGCCCTGGATCAGGGTGTCGTACTGCTCATAGACCCAGCGACGGCTGGATTGATTGGGTGAGCCGACGAGCTTGAGAAGAGCGTCATTATAATCAGTTGGGGCAGCAACCTGATCGGCGGGAAGCGCCGGGCGCGCATTCCAGGGCTGCCAGGGGCGATCATATTCCGGGGCCTCATCGCCCAGTTCCTTGATCGGCAGGTTTGCAACCTCTTCGCCCTGGTGGATGACGCGGAAACGCAGGTCATCGGTGGTCTTGCCGACGATGGCAAAGTCCAGGCCCCACTTGACGAAGATGGCCTTGGCTTCCTCTTCCTTTTCAGGGCGCAGAACCATGAGCATGCGCTCCTGGCTCTCGGAAAGCATCATTTCATAGGCCGTCATACGCTCTTCGCGAACTGGAACCTTGTCGAGATCAAGCTCGATACCGAGGTCGCCCTTTGCACCCATTTCAACTGCTGAGCAGGTGAGGCCCGCGGCGCCCATGTCCTGGATCGCGATAACTGCGCCGGTCGCCATGAGTTCAAGGCATGCCTCAAGCAGGCATTTTTCGGTGAAGGGATCGCCAACCTGCACGGTTGGACGCTTTTCCTCGATGGATTCGTCAAATTCCGCCGAAGCCATCGTCGCACCGCCGACGCCATCGCGTCCGGTCTTTGCGCCGAGATACACCACCGGCAGACCAACGCCTTCGGCCTTCGAGTAGAAAATGGCGTCTGTTTTCGCCAGGCCAGCTGCAAAAGCATTGACGAGAATATTGCCGTTGTAACGGGGATCGAACTCAACCTCACCGCCGACGGTCGGCACCCCGAAGGAGTTGCCATAGCCGCCAACTCCGGCCACGACGCCGGAAACGAGATGCTTTGTCTTTGGGTGGTCCGGTGCGCCGAAGCGAAGCGCATTCATAGCTGCAACGGGACGCGCGCCCATGGTGAAGACATCGCGAAGAATGCCGCCAACGCCGGTGGCAGCGCCTTGGTAGGGCTCGATGTAGGAGGGGTGGTTGTGGCTTTCCATTTTAAAGACGACGCAATCGCCATCGTCTATGTCGACGACGCCAGCGTTTTCACCCGGTCCTTGAATGACGCGCGGGCCTTTGGTTGGCAGCGTGCGCAGCCACTTCTTCGAAGACTTGTAGGAGCAATGCTCGTTCCACATGGCCGAGAAAATTCCAAGCTCCGTGAAGCTCGGCTCACGCCCGATCAAGTCGAGTATGCGCTGATATTCATCCGGCTTGAGGCCGTGTGCTGCAATAAGTTCAGGTGTGATGGCGATATGGTTCGAAATAGTCATCGTCTTCCCTACAGGCGGTCCGGGCTGGCGTCTCTTTAACCTAGAAGACAATTGGGCGCGACAGGAATTTTCCTGTCGCGCCCATATGATTCATGACTGTCAAACCTGACAGGATCAGAACTTGTAACCGACCATGACACCGCCGCGGGTGAGGCCGTTGTTTGGCTCGCCGCACAGATTGGCATGAGAAGAATGCGAAAGCGTGCCAACGACGCGCCAGTTCTCAGTGATGTTCACGCCTGCCGCGACATATTCATGAAACAGCGTGTGGCATCCGAGGAAGGGGCCGCGCCCTCCGTCCATCTCAAGTTTGCCGTCGTTCAGGCTGCCGCCGAAGCCGGCTTCAACAAAGAGATACTGGCCAAGCGGAACTGTCCATGAAAAACCGGCATAGACCTGATTTGCTTCGCCTGCAGTGCTGATGTCGCCGCCGACGTGAATGCGCGGACGAATGAACTTCTCGAAGCCCTGGGCATTGTTGTGATCCCAGGGGTCGAAGAAGACCATTCCGGAAATGAATGCGCCCTTTTCGTCATTGGTGTAGGTCTTGTCTGCCGCAACAAGTGCCCCGAAGCGCGCTTCGTCGAAGATTGGCTTCTCCAGCGGGCCGCCAGCGGAGGCCGTATCCGCCGCCTGTGCTTGATGAGCGATAAGCATGAAAGTTGCCGCTGCCAGTGAGCGGAACAGGTTGGATCCTGTAATGGATTGCATTGACGGTCTTACCCCCGGATCGACGTGTCTGCGTCGTGAAGCACGCGCATGTGATCGGAAGTTAGACGGTCCAAAACGAATGATGGCAAGCGGCAAAAAGATCGAGAAGCGCTTCGGGAACAAAATAGCGGGAACTGTTGCAACTACAGAACGGTCTTGAGCGATCCGGCTTCGTGTTTAAGGTATAAAGGCCGCTGCTTCGGGGCTAAACTGCGCCACTCAGCAGTTTTTTGCACCGTTTGCCCAGCGAACCACATCACGTTTGATTCGCTCGCCTGCCGCGCCGTCTGCCAGAGGGCCGAATGCGTCGAGTCGCGCAGGGTTGCCTTCCGCCTGTACAACCAGCAATGGGCGCGATTCGGGGCTGTGCCTGGGGACTGCCAGAATGCGTGGGCGACCGGAGAAGGAGTTCAGCTCCGGTGCCAGCCGATAGTCCCTGAAGGTGCTATCGCCGGATTTGAACCAGCAGCTATTGGCGGCCAATGCAACCCGTTCCATGGTCGGCAGGGCTGCGCGATCGACTGATGGAGGCCGTGGCTTGCTGGATTGACATGCGGCCAGCGCAAGAACGGTCGCGAAGAGGGCGAGGCTGCACGTCAACTGGCGCATGTTCAATCCTGATATAATGAAGCGCTTTTCAAGCAGCAATAACGTTGAGAGCGGAGGCGAAGATGCCCTTGCCGTCCGTGCCGCCATGTGCCGCTTCAATGAGGTTTTCCGGGTGGGGCATCATGCCAAGCACATTGCCCTTGCCGTTGATGACGCCTGCGATATCGAGCAGCGACCCGTTCGGATTCGTGCCCTCCGCATAGCGGAATACGATCTGGCCGTTATCCTGCATGGACTTCAGCGTTTCATCGTCCACATAGTAATTGCCGTCATGATGGGCCACAGGGCAGCGAATGATCTGGCCCTGAGCGTAAGCGCGGGTGAAATCCGTATCGGCATTCACCACTTCCAGCTTGATCTGCTTGCAGACGAATTTGAGTGAGCTGTTACGCATCAATGCGCCGGGCAGCAGGCCCGCTTCCACGAGAATCTGAAAGCCGTTGCAGACACCAATGACCTTTACGCCTGCTTCGGCCTTGCGACGGATAGCCTCCATAACCGGCATACGCGCTGCAATCGCGCCGCAGCGCAGGTAGTCGCCGTAAGAGAAGCCGCCGGGAATGACGATGAGGTCGACATCGGGAATTTCGGTCTCCGTCTGCCAGACAGTAACGGGCGCCTGTCCCGAGATGCGGGTCAGGGCAGCAATCATGTCGCGGTCACGGTTCAGGCCGGGCAACTGGACAACGGCGGACTTCATGGGGCGTTCAACCTTGCCTTGGCTCCAGAAAAGGAGCGGGAGTTAAGTCTCTATTCCTCGATGAAGGCGATACAAAGTCGCCTTCCAATCCTGATCGGGAGTTGCGGCGCCTTGCGAAGAAGCGCCGTCTTGTGCGGGCAATCAGGCCAGCGAAATCGAATAGTTTTCGATGACAGTGTTTGCCAGAAGCTTCTCGCACATGGCCTTCAGCTCTTCCTCAGCCTTGGCACGATCGGAAGTGTCCAATTCGAGGTCGAAGACCTTGCCTTGGCGAACCTGATGAACGCCGTCAAAGCCGAGACTGCCGAGCGCGCCTTCAATTGCCTTGCCCTGCGGGTCGAGAACGCCGTTCTTCAGAGTAACGGTTACGCGTGCCTTGATCACTGCTTGCTCCCTGAGAGATTACTGTACGAGAACCGGACCCGTACCGCGGATCGGTTCGTTTTCATTGATGATGCCGAGGCGACGAGCCACTTCGGAATAGGCTTCCAGCAATCCGCCCAGATCGCGGCGGAAGCGGTCCTTGTCCATCTTTTCGCGTGTCTCGATATCCCAGAGACGGCAGCTATCCGGCGAGATTTCGTCCGCCAGGATAATGCGCATCATGTCGCCTTCGAAGAGACGACCACATTCGATCTTGAAATCGACGAGCTGGATTCCGACGCCGAGGAAGAGGCCGGAGAGGAAGTCGTTTACGCGAATGGCAAGCGCCATGATGTCATCCAGCTCGGCCGGATTGGCCCAGCCAAAAGCGGTGATGTGCTCTTCAGACACCATTGGGTCCGCGAGCTGGTCCGACTTGTAATAGAATTCGATGATGGAACGCGGCAATACGACGCCTTCTTCAATGCCGAGGCGTTCCGAGAGAGAGCCCGCGGCGACATTGCGCACGACAATCTCCAGCGGAATCATTTCCACTTCCTTGATCAACTGCTCGCGCATGTTCAGGCGGCGGATGAAGTGGGTGGGAATGCCGATCTTGTTCAGATGGGTGAAGATGTACTCGGAGATACGGTTGTTGAGAACACCCTTGCCGTCGATGACATCGTGCTTCTTCTTGTTGAAAGCGGTGGCATCATCCTTGAAGAACTGAATCAGCGTACCCGGTTCGGGGCCCTCATACAGGATCTTGGCCTTGCCCTCGTAGATACGGCGGCGACGGTTCATGACTTCTTGTCTCGTTGTTCGTGCGCCGGTGCGGCGCTGTGGAAATTCGGTTGAGCGGTCCAATAACGGAAATCCTCTCATTTCACAATGCAGCTTGATCCTTTCGGCGCAGCCTGAAAGCGCGATGGAGGCATTTATTCACCGTGTTGCTATACCCTTCGGCAAATATTGAGGCGCATCATTCTCTTCTGATATCCTTATCTTAACCAAAGGGCTGCGGGCGGAGCGGAGCATGAATACAATTTCGTTGAAAGAGCGCGCCAAGGCGCAGGAGCTGAAATACTCCTTTGAGGAAGCCTTCCGCTTCAGGGCTCAGGTTCGCAGAAACCGCATGATCGGTCTTTGGGCGGGCGAGGTGCTGGGGCAACAGGATCCTCTTCTTTATGCCGAAAACCTCGCCAACTGGGCCATCGAGCATCCGTCAGATGCGGAACTTCTCATGAAATTGCGCCGCGATTTTGATGATGCCAAACTACCGCTTGATGACGCAGAACTGACAACGCGCATGCATGGTTTGCTCAAAGAAATTCTCGAAGAGATGAAAAGCGGCTAACTCAGAAAAATGCGTAGCGGTTTTTTCCGCTGCCCTTGGCGCGGTAGAGCGCAATATCGGCATTCTGTAAAACCTGATTGCAGTCGATGCGCGATCCTGCCGCCCAGGCAATTCCTATACTTGCGCCGAGGCAAAGTTGATTGCCCTCATGAACGAAAGGCTTATGCAGGCCATGCAGGACGCTCTCGGCAATGTCTGCCAATTGTGCCTTGCTGCCTGTGAAGGGGGCGATCAAGACGAACTCGTCTCCGCCTAACCGAGCGGCGAAACGAGTGGCTTCTGCCGCCTCCCTCAGAACCATTGCAGCATGGCAAAGAACGGCATCGCCTGCGCTATGTCCAAAGCTGTCATTGATCTGCTTGAAGGCATCGAGATCAATATGAAGGACGCCAAGCGCACGTTCCTGCGATGCGCAGCTTTCACTCTCCTGCTTCAGCCTCCTATCCAGGAAGCGCCGATTGGGCAGGCCCGTCAGATAATCGTGCAGGGAGTTATGCTCGATCTGGCTGCGCGTCTCTTCCAGTTCTGTAGCACGTGCCTCGGCCAGCATCTTTGCCCGCTCAAGCTCTTCACGCATCTGCACATCCTGGGTCACATCCCAGTTCGCACCGACAAGCTTGGTGTGACCGTCGACATCGATGAACATCATGCTGAAGCTGCGGATGACGCGCTCCGTTCCATCCGACAGTCTCACGCGGTACTGATCCGAGAAGCAATCATGTGACGCGCGATGCGTTTCGACTCGTGCGAGAACGCGTGCCGCATCGTCAGGATGCAGGAAGCTTTCCCATGTCTGGCCAACGTTAATCCTGATGGCTGGGTCGACGCCGTATATCTCATACATGCGCTCGTCCCAGTCCACATCGCCGGATGTCAGATCCGCTTCGAACACACCAACACCGGAAATGGCAAGCGCCATTTCCAGACGGCGGGTGGCCCGGGCTGCGCGTTGCTCGGTTTCCTTGCGGCTTGTAATGTCGGTGTCCGTGCCGACCACGCGCATCGCCCGTCCGCTTTCGTCGCGGTCGACGCATGCGCCACGACACTCAATCCAGACGTAATGGCCATCCTTGTGCTTTTCGCGATAGGCGAAAACGAGGTAATCCGGGTCTCCGGCCTCCTGTCGTTCCATGGCATAAAGCGTATGAGCGCGATCCTCCGGATGTACCAGTTCCAGCCAGGCCTCTTTCGAAGGCGGCAGGGGATCTTCCAGTGACATTCCACGGATCAGCCGCCATGTCGGCGAATAATATTTTCTGCCCGCCCGGTAGTCATGATCCCAAACTCCGGATGCAGAGCTGACAAGCGCGCTGTTCCACCGTGTCTCACGCGCGACGAGATCGTCCAGCATGCGCTTGTCGCTGGTGAGGTCAACCAGTTGAACCATCAACAGCGTGGCATTTTCTGCAATATCGAGTTGAAACGGACGAGCAAACATCCGCACCCATGCCACGCCACCTTCTGGCAATGAGATGCGAAGAACCTCGCTTCTGCTCTTGTCCGGTGCCAGGGGGGCTGGAGACAGAAGCTTGGCAATCTTTGCCGGATTTTCCTGTTCGATCAGCGAGGCCAGCGTTCGAGCACCGGGCGTGAACCAGGTCTCCTTGAAGGATCGATTGGCATGCACAAAGCGACCGGCATCCGGCTCCACCACGGCTGTCGCCAACGGCATATGGTCGACGCATTCCAAAAATGCGGCCAACCGGCCTTGGGCAGTCGCAGGAAGTGCATTTCCCAGTTCCACGGCTCAGCCAACCCCGTTTCCGGATAGGTGTAATCCATAATCGGTTAGGTTAAGCGCAGCCTAACTTAGCCCGACGACTGTACACAGTCGCAGATTCGTTGCCGCCGTCAATCGCAGTTTCAGGATTTCAGGGTTTTAGGTTTGCAAGGAACTTGGCAAATACCATCGTGCCCTCCGGCCATGGACCATGACCGGATTCTGCATTCAGATGGCCAGCTTCTCCTGCATCGATCAGCAGTGAGCCCCATGCATTGGCAATATCATCGGCGTGCTCATAGCTGCCAAAGGGATCATTGCGGCTTGCAATGGTAATCGATGGGAAAGGCAATGGATCGCGCGGGTAGGGGCCAAATGTCATCAGATGTTTTGGCCTTATCTCCGGATTGGCCACATCCGGTGGGGCAACGAAGAAAGCGCCGACAACCTTGTTGCGAAACAGGGGAACGGCATGAATTGCTGTCGGCACGCCGAGCGAATGTGCCACAAGCACGACAGGCCGGGTGGAGGCATTCACTTCTTCCGCGACACGGGCGACCCAATCTTCACGCACAGGCTTGGACCATTCGGCCTGCTCAACGCGGCGCGCGGTCTGTAGCTTGGACTCCCAACGTGTCTGCCAGTGAGCCGGCCCGGAATTGGTATAGCCGGGAATGATGAGAATATCTGCTTCTGATGCTTTCATGGCGCTTATGTGCTGCCGCATTTCCTTCACGTCAAGCCTGCCATTTGCCCCAAATTTGTATGCGACACATACTACTCTACTTCTCATTCTTTGTTATGATCTTCTCATCGCAGGGGTGGCGATGGTGAAACCGGGAGGGAAATTATGAAGCAAGCAATTTGTACAGGTGTATCTTTTCTGACGCTGCTCTGCATGGCTGATGCCGCCACTGCCAAAACGTGTGAGGATGCGCTCAGTAACGCCCAGGCGGTTCCAGGGCTGGTGATCAATGAGGCAGTAGCGACACCCTCGACGGAGGGCATTCCTGTTGCCCATTGCCTGATACGTGGCTCGACCCCTGAGCGAAAGGGCGTGGACGGCAAGACATACTCAATCCGTTTCGAAATACGGCTTCCAAATCAATGGAATGGCAGCATGGTTCACCAGTTCAATGGTGGCAATGATGGCGTGGTCGTTCCCGCTTTGGGGCGGCTAATGGGTGGTGACAAGAAGCAGAATGCGCTCACCCGTGGCTTTGCAGTCATCTCAAGCAATGCAGGACATGATGGCGAAGCCTACCCTGAGAAGGGTATCGCGGGTGGTGCGGCATTCGGTTTAGACCCTGAAGCGAGGTTGGATTATGGTTACAAAGCCGTTGCCACGCTTCAACCGCTCGCGCGGGCATTCATTGAGAAGTATTACGGCAAGGCAGTTGTCCATGCCTATGGCGTAGGTGGTTCGAACGGCGGGCGTCACGCCTTGATGGCGGCGAGCAGAATGCCGGACGCTTTTGATGGATTGCTGGTTGGCTATCCAGGCTTCAACCTGCCTAAGGCAGCTATTCAGCACGCTTGGGATGTCCAGGCCTGGCAATCTGTGAACGCTGATCTCGCCAAGGCGTTTTCCCGCCAGGACATGGAACTGTTGGCCGGTGCAATTCTTTCAACCTGCGACACCTTGGACGGAGTAGAGGATGGCCTCGTTTCGGATGCCGATTCTTGCGAGGCAAAATTTGATCCGAGAACACTTCAATGCAAACAGGAGGGCACTTCCGGTTGCTTGAGCGAAAAGCAGGTAGCAGCCGTCATCAAAAGCCATCAAGGGCCGGTCAATAGCAAGGGTGAAGCGCTTTATAGCCGCTGGACCTGGGATCCTGGTATGGCATCAATGAACTGGCGCACCTGGAAGCTGGAAAGTCCAGTGGAAGCCTGGGGCAAGCGGCCAATCATCAGCGTGATGGGTGCCGCTTCACTGGCACAGATTTTCACGACACCGCCGGTTCCGGTTGGCGGAACGCCGGATGACCTGGTTGAATTTCTGGCAAAGTTCGACTTCGATAAGGATGCGCCCAAGATTTTTGCCACCAGCGGCAAATTCAAGGAGTCAGCTGCGGAGTTCATGATCCCGCCAAGTTCTGACAACCCGAAACTTGAGGCATTTCGTGATGCTGGCAACAAGATGATCGTCTTCCACGGTGAGGCCGACCCAGTGTTCTCCGTGGTTGATACGATTAACTGGTACCGGAAGCTTAACGTCAATAATGCCAATACAGCGAGTGATTTCGTTCGCCTTTACCGCATCCCCGGCATGCCGCATGGTGCGGGCGGACCGTCCTTCGACGATTTCGACTTCTTTTCGCCGCTGGTGGCGTGGGTGGAAAAGGGCGAGGCACCGCAAGCGGTATCCGCTGGCATCAGTTCCGAAAATAAGGAGGCGGGGAAACTCGTCGGTACAAAGACAATCTATTGCCCTTATCCGCAGATCGCAAAAGCATCGGGCATCGCTGACGCGAAGGATGATGCGCGGTATCGCTGCGAGTAAAGCGCTGCTTTGAATATCGATAGAAAGCAAGCGGCGGATTATGGCCGCCGCTTGCTGATATGCTCAGCCGAAGACGCGCTTGAAGATCGTGTCGACATGCTTGGTATGGTAGCCAAGGTCGAACTTCTCGCGCAGTGCATCTTCGGAAAGTGCAGCGCGCACTTCCTGGTCGGCCAGCAGTTCCTCAAGGAAGTCCTTGCCCTGCTCCCAGACCTTCATCGCGTTGCGCTGTACGAGGCGGTAGGCATCCTCACGAGAGACGCCAGCTTGCGTAAGCGCAAGCAGAACACGCTGAGAATGAACAAGCCCACGGAACTTGTTGAGATTCTTGAGCATATTGTCCGGGTAGATGACCAGCTTCTCGATAACGTTAGCCAGACGGTTCAGTGCGAAATCCAGTGTAATGGTGGTGTCTGGACCGATGCCGCGCTCCACGGAGGAGTGCGAAATGTCGCGCTCGTGCCAGAGGGCAACGTTTTCCATGGCAGGCGTGACTGCCATGCGCACAAGCCGTGCAAGGCCCGTGAGGTTTTCGGTCAGCACCGGATTGCGTTTGTGGGGCATTGCAGAGGAGCCCTTCTGGCCGGGCGAGAAGAATTCTTCCGCTTCCAGAACCTCGGTGCGCTGCATGTGGCGAATTTCGATGGCGACGTTTTCGATCGACGAGGCAATGACGCCGAGCGTGGCAAAGAACATCGCGTGACGATCGCGCGGGATAACCTGCGTCGATACCGGCTCCGGCTTCAGGCCAAGCTTTGCGCAGACATGTTCTTCGACGCGCGGATCAATGTTTGCAAAAGTGCCGACAGCGCCTGAAATGGCACCGGTTGCGATTTCGGCGCGGGCATTGACGAGGCGTTCGCGGTTGCGGTGCATCTCGGCATAGAAGCGCGCGAAGGTAAGGCCCATGGTGGTTGGTTCGGCATGGATGCCGTGGCTGCGGCCGATGCGGATCGTATCCTTGTGCTCGAATGCGCGGGTCTTCAACGCATTCAGAACGCGGTCCATATCTGCCAACAGAAGGTCTGCGGCGCGAACCAGCTGGATGTTGAGCGTCGTATCGAGCACGTCGGAGGATGTCATGCCCTGATGCACGAAGCGGCTATCCGGCCCGATGAACTCGGCCAAATGGGTGAGGAAGGCAATAACGTCGTGCTTGGTAACGGCTTCGATCTCGTCAATGCGGGCAACATTGAACTCTGCTGCACCACCTTTTTCCCAAATCGTCCGGGCAGATTCCTTCGGGATCACGCCAAGCTCTGCCAGGGCATCGCAAGCATGAGCTTCGATTTCAAACCAGATGCGGAACTTGGTTTCGGGGGACCAGATGGCGACCATTTCTGGCCGGGAATAGCGCGGGATCATTTAAGCTCGTTCCTTGCGGCTGTGTAAGTTGGCCCGCTTTACCAAAGGAAGGTGCCAATCTCAACGGATGGACCTGATAAGAATGGCGCTTCCCGCCAGGAAAGCAGGAATGGATGCCACTCCGAACAGGCGCGTTCCTATGACGAAGAACTGATATGTTGCTGATGCGGAGGTGAAAATGAACTGGAGAATCCAGTCTCTGCTGAACGCGTCTGCGTGCCACTGCGCGTAGAATGAGCGATAGTGAAGGGCGAACAATCCGGACGTCAGGAAAAGCGTCGTACAGAACAGCAGCAGGAAGGCGAGGGCAAAGCGCAGAAACCTGCCCCGTAGAAACGATTGGCCCGCCAGGAGCAGGAGAGCGGAGAGCAGCCAGCCCGCCGCACCGCCAGCGGAAAATACTGCCAGCAGCGAGGGAAGGTGCAGCGTGGCGAGCCGACCGGCCAAGAATAGATTCAGAACAACGAGCAGGGCGCAGACGACGCCCCAACAGAGCGCATAAAGCACAAGTCGTTGCGGGCTGACGCGGCACTTGTTTGTCGCGTCCGCCCTTGTTCTCACTTCGCGCCGCCTTCCGCCGCCTTGCGCAGGGCGTCAATATTGGCCTTGTAGCTTTCGACGCTATTGCCCTTGAAGACCGCCGACCCAGCAACGAAGACATTGGCGCCCGCTTCCGTTGCAGCGCCAATTGTATCCACCGTGATGCCGCCATCGACCTGCAGATCAATGGGCCGCTTGCCGATGAGCGCGCGGGCCGACCGGATCTTTTCGTTCATCGCGGGAATGAATTTCTGGCCGCCAAAGCCTGGATTGACACTCATGATGAGGATCAGATCCACATCGTCGAGCACGTTTTCCAGAACGGAGAGCGGTGTCGCAGGATTAAGGGTTACGCCCACCTTCTTACCAAGTGCGCGGATGGTCTGCAGCGAGCGGTGAAGATGAGGGCTTGCTTCTGCATGAACGGTAATGCTGTCGCAGCCAGCCTTGGCGAAGGCTTCCAGATAGGGATCTGCCGGTGCAATCATCAGATGGCAGTCGAAATAGGCATCCGTGTGTGGGCGCAGCGATTTGATGACATCGGGACCGAAGGAGATATTGGGTACGAAATGCCCATCCATAACGTCGAGATGGATCCAATCGGCACCCGCCGCAACGACATCTCGGACCTCCTGACCCAGCTTCGAGAAATCGGCAGCCAGGACCGAAGGTGCAATAAGGACGGGTGCAGGCATCATCTTCCTCCAGCGCAGTTCGTTGCAGCCCTCTACCACTGCGCCAAGCGAGGTACAATCACCGCAATGGGGGCATTGTTAACGAGCGTTACGGTGCATGCAGGTGCGGGGGCGAGTTATCCACGTGTTAGGCCCTACTCGGTCACCTGATCGAAGGGTAGCCATCCGCCGTGTCGCCACTCTTGCAGACGGAAGGGATTGTCTGCCAGTTCGCCGTTCTGCTGAAAGCTGATGGTGCCGATGGCGGTGTTGAAGCTTGTTCCGTGCAGCGCGCTTTCCAGGCGTTTATCTTCGCCTTTCGCCTTTTCCGCTGCGGCGATGACCGTCTGTACAGCAGCATAGGCGGGCAGGGCATAGCCCTCGGGCACGAAGTCGGCGATCTGCATGATCGACACCGCATCATCCGCATCCGGCAGCTTCGCATAATCGGGCAGGGCCACCGCCAGCACGCCATCGCTTAAGGGCACGGGCCGGTTCGCTGCTCTCATCACATCGCCGCCCATAAAGACGAGGCTGGAGCCTTCCTTCTGTGCATCACGGGCCATGATTGCGACATCGGAGCGATCGCCGCCAACGACGACACGGGTTGCGCCTGCCTTTGCCAGCCTGCGCACCAGAGCAAGCTGCTGTTCCTGACCTGGACGGAAGGTATCGACAAACACCGGCTTTATGCCACCTGCTTCCAGTTTCTGGCGAACGGCGGAGATGAGGTCGCGGGCGTAGATTGTTCCATCATCCACCAAGGCGACGGACTGGTTCTGCCAGTGCGTGAGAACAGCATCCGCCATGGCCGCGGCTTCCTGCCCGTCTGCCGGGGCAAGACGAAAGAAGGGCCATCCGTTGCGTTGCGCGTCTTCCGCAAGAAGGCGGGAGCGGACGGCAACAGTCATGGCCGGAATCTGGCTGTCCTTCAGCTCCGGTAGAACATCGGCCAGCGTTTCCACGCATAGAAAACCGATTGCGATTTCAATGCCCTCGTTGCGCAGCTGTTCGGCAATTGCCTTGCCGCTACCGGGCTCGCATGTTTCGTGAATGGTCACAGCCCGGTCCTGAACACCAAGAGCGGCGGATGCGCCGCGTATGATCTGTTCGCCCAACGATGCGTAGGGACCAGTCTGGGGGGCGACGATTCCAATCGTCGCTGCTCCGGCAAGCTTCGCCGTCAGCAGAAGCGAGAAGGCGGTGATGCCCAGGATGTGAAAAGAGGCGTTCGGTCTTGCGCGCATGGGGCAACATTTAGCGGCTGCGATGACGGCGTCAAAGGAATTCGGTAGACAGTGGCAGGCTTGCGTGGAAAAGCTCCGCCATTCGAACCGATAGATCGACCAATATGGCGCATGACCGCCGGGAGGATATGAGTGACAGTTTCCGAGAGGCTGACGAATGAGGCCGTCGATCCAGCTATCTACCGGGATGGAATGGCGCGTTATGCAGGCCATGTTCAAGCGGTAACGACCGAATGGAATGGTGTGCGACGCGGGGTGACTGCAACGGCGGCCTGCTCCATTTCGGATAGTCCTGCCACCGTGCTGGCCTGCCTTAACGCCGACAACGCAAAAAACCTGATCTTTGAGGAAAGCGGCCGCTTTGCGCTCAATGCGCTGGCCGTCCATCACCAGCCTCTTGCGCGTGCCCTTGCCGGTTTCGAAAACCTCCCCACCGAGGATCGGTTCGCGCTCGGGCAGTGGACCACGCTTTCCACCGGCGCTCCGATCCTGACCGATGCGGTTGCCGCCTTTGACTGCAGGCTTCTGGAAATCCGCCGAATCGCAACGCATTTCGTCATGATCGGCACCGTGGTGGCCATGCATCTGGGACCGGCAGCCTCGCCGTTGATCTATCTGGACCGTTCCTTCCACGCAATGTAGCATCCTCTTTAACGTTGGGAGGACGTATGGCTGAGGAGCGTGTGCATCAGGTGCCAGCGTCGATCGATGATACGATCGACCTGCTGGGGCAGCAGAATTATCTGGCGGGGCGCAGCCTCGCCACGGTCGTCTTTCTTGCGCTGAGGATGAAGCGTCCTCTCTTTCTCGAGGGCGAGGCAGGTGTCGGCAAGACGGAAATCGCCAAGGCGCTGGCCAAGGCGCTTCATCGCCCGCTCATTCGTATGCAGTGCTATGAGGGCCTCGATATCTCCTCGGCGGTGTACGAATGGAACTTCCCGGCGCAGATGCTGGATATTCGCCTGTCCGAAGCTGCGGGCCTTGATGACAGGGAGCGGATCGAGGCCAGTCTCTATTCGCAGCGTCACCTGATCCGCAGGCCGGTGCTTCAAGCCTTGTCGCAGGAAGGCGAGGTTGCTCCTGTATTTCTGATCGATGAACTGGATCGGACAGACGAGGCGTTTGAAGCCTTCCTGCTGGAAGTGCTTTCCGATTATCAGGTCACGATACCTGAACTTGGCACTATCCGCGCGGCTGAGCCGCCAATTGTCATCATCACAACCAACCGCACGCGCGAAATTCATGACGCGCTGAAGCGTCGCTGCCTCTATCATTGGGTGGACTATCCTGATGCGGCGCAGGAAATGGCAATCCTGCAACGCAAGGTGCCGCAGGCGGCGGAAGCGCTCTCGCGAGAGGTTGTCGCTTATGTGCAAAAGCTGCGTATGGTCGATCTGTTCAAGAATCCCGGGGTCGCCGAAACGATAGATTGGGCAACGGCGCTGACGGAGCTGGATCGTCTGGCACTGGACCCCGAAACGATTGCGGATACGCTGGGGACCTTGCTCAAGTATCAGGATGACATCGCACGCATCAAGGGTGGGGAGGGCGCGCGCATCCTGTCAGAGGTTCAGGCGGAACTTCGGGCTGCGGGATGAGCCGATGAGCGGTCTGGCACCTCGTGATGGAGCGATCTTGCCGCCGGTGCCGCCGGGAGAAGGAAAGCTTGCAGAGAACATCCTGCATTTCTCCCGCGTGCTGCGTCGAGCGGGTTTGAAGACGTCGCCGCAATCGACACTCGATGCGGTGGAAGCGGCGCGGCTGGTCGGTATCGGCTCGCGCGAGGAGTTTCGAGCGGCTCTGGAATCCATATTCGTCAAGCGCCGTGAGGACGTTGCCGTTTTCGATGAAGCCTTCCGGCTGTTCTGGCGGCGGCGCGATCTGATCGAAAAAATGATCCAGATGATGTCGCCGCGTGCTGCGGCCACTCACGAGAAGGAGAAGCCGAGACCCGCCGCCTCTCGTGTCAGCGATGCGCTGGTTGCCAAGCACCGCGAAGCTCAATCGGAGAAGCAGGTAGAGGAAATTGAGACGGATGCCCGCTTCACCGCCTCCGTTTCGGAAGTTCTGCGGAAGGCGGATTTCGCCCAGATGTCGGCAGCGGAACTGGCTGAGGCAAGAACAATCATCGCGTCGCTCGCGCTGCCACTACAGACCGTACCAACGCGGCGGTTTACTCCGGCGAGATGCCCCGGCAGGATTGATGCGCGGGCAACTCTTCGCCAGGCCATGCGCAGCGGCGGTCATATTCTTCTGCCGAAATTCAGAGAGGTGCGCCGGCGTGAACCGCCTCTCGTCATCCTGATCGATATTTCCGGCTCTATGAGCCAATATTCCCGCATTCTGCTGCACTTCTGCCATGCCCTGATGGAGCGACGCAGGCGCATGCATGTCTTTCTCTTTGGGACAAGGCTCACCAACGTGACGCGGATGCTTCGCCAGCGTGACCCGGATGAGGCATTGGCTGCCTGTGTGAATGCCGTGGAGGACTGGTCTGGCGGAACCCGCATCGGGCTGTCGCTGCGTCGATTCAACAAGGAATGGGGCCGTCGCGTTCTGGGCGGCGGTGCCGTGGTGCTGTTGATGACCGACGGCCTTGAGCGTGAAGGCACGGAAGAACTGGAAGCGGAAATGGACCGCTTGCACAGAAGCGCGCGGCGCCTGATCTGGCTGAACCCGCTGCTGCGTTTCGATGCCTTCGAGGCCAAGGCAAAAGGTATTCTGGCGATGATACCCCATGTGGACGAATTGAGGGCGGTGCACAACATAAGCTCTCTTGCAGAGCTTGCGTCCGCGCTTGGGGCCGCTGGCCCTGGCCGCAACCATGATCCCAGACGCTATCTCGAAGGGAGAGATCTTTATGCGCGAACTTGATCCTTTGACGATTGCGGAAGACTGGAAGAAGGCAGGCCGAAACGTGGCACTGGCGACCGTAATCGAAACCTGGGGTTCCGCACCCCGTCCGGTCGGTAGCCATCTGGTCATTGATGATGAAGGTCAGTTCGAAGGCTCGGTCTCCGGCGGCTGCGTGGAAGGCGCGGTCATTACCGAAGCTCTGGAGGTGTTGGACCACGGCCAAGCAAGGATCCTCGAATTTGGCGTGGCGGATGAAACGGCGTGGCGCGTTGGTCTTTCCTGTGGTGGCCGCATTCGCGTTTACGTGGAAAGGCTCTCCTGATGGAGTTGGACATCTTGAAGCGCATCAATCAGGCGCGGGAGAAGCGGCAGGCCATTGTGGTGCTGACGCATCTCGCGTCTGGCTTGACCGAGATTGTTGAGGAAGGTGAGGCGGTTGCGGGCGAACTTGCCTCTTCCGTCGAAACTGCCTTCCGCAGCGGCAGATCCGGCCTCTGCCAGACAGAGACCGGCGAGGTCTTTCTCAATGTTCACCTGCCGCCGCCGCGTATTGTTGCCATCGGTGCCGTTCACATCACACAAGTACTGGCGCGCTTGGCGCCCATGCTTTCCTTCGATCTGACGATCGTAGATCCTCGCACGGCCTTCGCCACGCCCGAGCGGTTTGCAGGCGTGGATCTGATTGCCGACTGGCCGGAAGATGTGCTGGCAAAGACGCCGCTGGACGCCCACACCGCGCTTGCTGCTGTGACCCACGATCCGAAGATCGACGATGCCGCACTGGCGCAAGCGCTGCGCCGCAATTGCTTTTATGTCGGGGCATTAGGCAGCCGCAAAACCCATGCAAAGCGTGTTGAGCGATTGCGACACATGGGGCTGGCAGAGGAAGAGATCGGCCGCATCAAGGCACCCATCGGGCTCGATATAGGGGCTTCAACCCCCGAGGAAATTGCCCTCGCCATTATGGCAGAGATTGTACAATCCTTTCGCCTTCGCGCGCTGCCGGGGAGAAGCGCATGAAGTTCGGGCCTGTGCCTCTGGCTGAGGCGGAGGGTGCGTTGCTCGCGCACGGCGTTGCACATCCGCAAGGCCGCCTGCCGAAGGGGACAATTCTGACTTCGACCTGTGTGCAGCTTCTGCGGGACAATGGCATCGAAGAGGTCGTCGTGGCGAAACTGGAACCCGGCGACATGACGGAGGACGAGGCGGCTGGTGCGCTTGCCTCGGCCATCAGAGCGGAGAATATTGATGCATCGGCACCTGCAACCGGCCGGGTGAATTTCTACGCAAGCGCCAATGGGCTGTTCACCGTCGATAAAGCGCAGGTGGATGCATTCAACACTGTGGACCCAGCCATTACCCTTGCCTGCCTGAAAGATGCAGCACCCGTGAAGGCGGGAGATATGGTCGCAACGATCAAGATCATCCCATTGGCGGTGGACGGTGCAAAGGTTGAATTGGCTGCGGCTTTGGCGGCGGGAGAGAGCTTCATGCACGTCAAAGCCTACAGGCAGTATTCCGTCGCGCTGATCCAGACGCAATTGCCGGTGTTGAAGGGTTCGGTTCTCGATAAGACGGCGCAACTTTTGCAGCGAAGACTGGCTGCTTCCGGCAGCGTGATCGTTTCGGAGCGGCGTGTGGCGCATGATGAAAAGGCGGTTGCGCAGGCTATTCTGGATGCGCTGGCCGACATGGATGGCTCCGGTCCCAAAATGATCGTGCTGTTTGGTGCATCCGCAGTGTGTGATGCTGAAGATGTTCTGCCGAGCGCAATGCGCATGGCGGGTGGCGTTGTCGATCAGGTGGGGCTTCCGGTCGATCCGGGCAATCTCCTTGTGCTGGGGCATAAAGGCGATGTCCCTCTGATTGCGGCACCAGGTTGTGCCCGGTCACCTAAGGAAAATGGCTTCGACTGGGTGCTGGATCGACTGTTGTGCGGTCTCACACTTTCACGCAATGAACTGACGGGTTGGGGTGTTGGAGGGTTGTTGATGGAAATTCCCAGCAGGCCGCAACCGCGTGAAATCTCCCCTTGGAAGGGAGAGGAGCTATCGGTCGGCATGATGCTGATGGCAGCGGGGCAGGCACGCCGCATGGGCGGTGCGGGCCATAAACTTCTGGCTGAGTTCGATGGTGTGCCGCTGGTGCGGCGGATGGCCCAACGTGCCCTTGCCACACAGGCTGGGCCTCTGGTGGCCGTTACCGGCTTTCGCGCGGCGGATGTCGAGGCCGCGCTTGCCGATTTGCCCATCGAGTGTGTGCGCAACGAGGCTTTTGCCTCCGGCATGGCGAGTTCAATCAAATCCGGCCTGTTGGCCGAAGCCTTCAAGAATGTCGCTGGCGTCATGGTGCTTCTTGCCGATATGCCCGCCGTTTCCGAGGATGATCTCGCGGCGCTGGTGGCGGCCTTTCGAAGGTTGCAAGGGCGTGCCATCATTCGTGCGTCTGCGGGCGGAAAGCGTGGTAATCCCGTCATTCTGCCGCGCGTGACCTTTTCAGAAATTGCGCTTCTGGAAGGCGATGTTGGGGCGCGTCAGGTGATTGAGACCTGTGGCTTGCCTGTTGTCGATATTGAAATTGGTGAGGCAGCTCATCTCGATGTAGACACGGCGGAGGCGGTTGAAAGAGCAGGCGGCGTTTTGCGGGGATAAGCTATGGACAATGAAGCGCTTGAGGAAATGTTCGAAGCTGTTGCGCCCATTACCATTCGCCGCATGTTCGGCGGCAAAGGCATCTACCGCCACGGCGTGATCTTCGCCATAGACCTGAACGATGAGGTTTTGTTGAAGGCGGATGAGGAAAGCGCACCGCTTTTTGCCGCTGCCGGTGCGCGGCAATGGTCTTATGAAGGAAAGCGCGGCAAGCCTGTGCTCATGCCCTATTGGTCCGTGCCTGACGAGGCTTTGGACGATCCAGACCTGATGGTGCGCTGGGCAAGATTGGCCTGCGAGGCAGGCGAAAGAGCTGCCACCAAGTCGGGCAGCAGGAAGCGCTGAAGCATCACGCGATTACGGATTTGCAGCGAGTGCTGCGACCGCAGCTTTCGCAAATGCCGACAAGGGAGAGGGAAGCTTATCCGGGGAAAACCAGCCAAATTCCGATAGCTTGTCCGGCTCTGCAAGCCGAGCTTCGCCAGCCACATCTTCCGCCAGATAGATCACAGAGATCCAATGCTGGCGATCCGCTTCGATCAATTGCTCGGAAAGGCAAAGAAACCGAACGGAACCGATCTTCAGACCGGTTTCTTCTTCGGCTTCGCGCTTTGCAGCAACGGAGGAATGCTCCATGTGATCAACCTTGCCGCCCACGATGTTCCAGTGGCCGGCTTCGGGTGCCTTCACACGCTTGTAGAGCAGCAGCTTGCCGTCACCGCGAACGATAACAAGCCCTGTGCCGAGACCGGGAAAGTCAACGCCTGGGAGACCGGCGGCCAAGGTCAAACCTTGGCGTTGGCAACGATCAGCATGAATGCGGGAATGTCGTCACCGAAGCCAACCGGCGTCGGGCCATCGTCGTGATCGCGATGATGGTTTCTGCGGCGCTCGCGATGGTCGTCATTCGCCGGATAGGGGCGGCTGTTGCGACCCTGATTATGCCTGCGATTATCTACCTTCGGCTGTTCTGCGCTCACGCTTTCCGTCCTTGTTTCCGTTACGTCCGAACCGGCCTTCTGCGTGTCGTCCTGATGACGAGATTCGCTCTTTGCACCGGCACCGCGCTTGCCGCGGCCTTTGTCCTTGTCACGTCCCTTGCGAGAGCGCTCATTGTCGTGGCTCTCCATCGGCGCGGGCAGCGCTGACAAATCGCCATCCTGCCATTCGATCGTCTCACCAATGAGCTTTTCGATGGCATCGACATATTTCGTATCCGCCTTGGTCACGAGCGTGTAGGCGCGGCCGGAACGGCCAGCCCGGCCCGTGCGGCCAATGCGGTGGACATAGTCTTCGGCGTGAATCGGAACGTCGAAGTTGAAAACATGGCTCACATCCGGAATGTCGAGACCGCGAGCGGCGACATCAGAGGCAACCAGCAGGGTAATATTGTTATCCTTGAAGTTGGCAAGCATGGTCGTGCGCGAACGCTGATCCATGTCGCCATGCAAAGCGCCGACCGAGAAGCCATGTCGATCAAGGGAGCGGAAAAGATCCGCAACATCCTTCTTTCGATTGCAGAAGATGATGGCGTTCTTCAAGTCGTCTTGCGCACGGATCAGATCACGCAGCTTGGCGCGCTTCTCGTAATCCTTGTTGTGGGAGGCTACAAGCCGCTGTGTCACGGTCTTTGCCGTGGATGATGGCGGTGCAACTTCAATGCGCTCGGGATTTTGCAGGAAGCGGTCAGCCAGCTTCTGGATTTCCGGCGGCATTGTCGCCGAGAAGAAGAGTGTCTGACGTGTAAACGGGATCATCTTTGCGATGCGCTCGATGTCCGGGATGAAACCCATGTCGAGCATACGGTCGGCTTCATCGATGACCAGAATCTCGACGCCGGTCATCAGCAATTTGCCGCGCTCGCAATGATCGAGCAGCCGACCGGGGGTGCAAATGAGCACATCCGCGCCACGCTCCAGCTTGCGGTCCTGTTCCTCAAAGGAAACGCCGCCAATCAGGAGAGCCACGTTCAGCTTGTGGTTCTTGCCGTATTTTTCAAAATTTTCCGCAACCTGCGCTGCGAGTTCGCGCGTTGGCTCCAGAATCAGCGTGCGCGGCATGCGGGCACGGGCACGACCCTTTTCCAGCAGGGTTAGCATCGGTAGAACGAAGGACGCTGTCTTGCCGGTCCCTGTCTGCGCGATCCCGCAGATGTCGCGACGCTGGAGCGCGTGCGGAATCGCACCCGCCTGGATTGGCGTGGGCGTTGAGTAGCCCGCGTCGGTGACAGCAGAGAGGACTTTCTGGCTCAGGCCGAGATCAGCGAATGTGGTCAAAGAGAAAACTATTTCCGTTCAGGTTCACGAGGAACATGGTTTGATCGGAACCGCGATAGCGTCCGATGATGCCGCGAGATAAGCGCAATGGTGTGGAAAGTCAAGAAAAGCCGTAAGGTCCGGCGCCGAATTGATGAATCGGGCACGGCATTTTGATCAATTATGATTAAGTCATTCGTTATTTCAGATATGTGGTCAGCTTAAGGCCGGCGTTCAGAAAGTGCATCGGGTCGATGGCGTCGCCATTGCGGCGCACCTCATAATGAACGTGCGGCCCGGTGGAGCGCCCGGTGCTTCCGGCGCGTCCGATTGTCTCTCCGGCCGATACGGTATCGCCCACAGCAACAAGAATGGACGATAAATGACCATAGCGGGTGGTGATTCCCTGGCCGTGGTCGATTTCGATCATGTTGCCGTAACCGCCGCTTGGGCCTGCATTGACCACTTTGCCTGAACCGGTTGCTTTGACGGTGGTACCCAGATCTGCCTGAAAATCGACACCGGCATGCAGGGCCAGCCGCCCAAGAAAGGGATCGATTCGGTTGCCGAAACCGCTGGTGATTTCATGGCCGGGAGCAGGATTGGCAAAGGGCAGGCTGACCGCTGCCTTCCGCACGCTTTCCAGGCGGCTCAAGGCTTGATCCAGCGCGGTTATCGAGGTGTCGAAGGAGTTGGCGCTGACGGGCTCCACGAAAGGTCCGCCTATTCCGCCAGCGCCTGCTTCGGGCACCTGCACGCCTGTCCGCAGCATGATGGACGCCATGGCCTCTGCTGTGCGGGAGGCGTTGGCGGTGAGGCTGCGGATGCGTTTCAGTTGTTCCTGTTCGACATTCTTCAGAGACAGCGTGACTTTCGAGAATACCCGGTCGGCCTGGTCGGCAACGCTCTCCTGTCCGGAAGGCTGTGCGGGTTTGATCGAAGCTGCGCCTGAGGTTCCGAGGATGCCTTCTATAGCTTTGTGTCCACCCTTCAGGCTGCCTTGCTGCTGGAGGTCCTCAGGGTGGTAAGCGGATGCCTTGGTGCCCGGCACGGAGAGACCGGAATCTTCCGCCCTTTGCATCAGTCCGCCCAGCTTTCCGTGCCTGGAGAACAGAGCATCTTGCTGCTGCAGCAATTGCTCCACCTTTTGCTCCACGACCTGTTGATCGAGCAGTTGGCGAGAAGTGATTCGATCCAGCTGGGCGCGCAGCGCGGAAATGCGATCCTCATAATCATTCTGCATGCGGGCCTGACGCGCCATCGACGCACCGATCAGATCGTCCCGAAGAACGAGATAGGCGGTGGCTCCGAGGTAGCAGAGTGTGACAAGCGCGAAGGAGCTCAGCGTTGTGACAATCATCCAGGGGCGGATCGTCATGTGGCGCACGCGCTCGCCGGAGGCGAGGATCAGCATGTGCTCGGTGCGGCGTTTGCCAAAGATGCGATGGTCGCCATCTCTTGCCACTTGAATTCCCCGCACCTGAATCGCCTGAAGTTAACGCGTTTGACTACATCGCGTTAAGGTTAACAGGTAGTTAAGTCGGCGAGCTTATGCGTGGCTGATCGGGCTCAGAGAGCGATAGAAGGAAGGTGTGAGCCCTGCTTCTGCTCTCGCCAGATCGTTGAAGGGTGGCTTCAGCGGACCGCGAAAGTTAAGCCTGACCAGTTCCTTGAAGGTGGCGGCAGGATCCTTTCGTTCACGGGCGCAGAGAAAACGGAACCACTTGGCACCCACGGCCACATGGCCCTTTTCGTCATTGTAGATGACATCGAGAATGGAGGCTGTTTCGAGATCGCCGGTCTCGCGCATCTTCGCCTGGAGCGAGGGGGTAACATCCAGCCCGCGTGCTTCCAGGATCAGAGGAACCACAGCAAGGCGCGCCGTCAGGTCATTGCGCGTGGAGTGGGCGGCCTGCCAAAGGCCATCATGAGCGGGCATGTCGCCATAATCGGCACCGAGCGCGCGCAGCCTGTCGCGAACCATTCGAAAATGCTTGGCCTCTTCGAATGCTACCTGCATCCAGCCATCAAAGAAGGAAAACGGAACCGGTTCCGTGGCGTAGCGGGCGACGATATCCAGCGCCAGATCAACGGCATTCAGCTCGATATGGGCGATGGCATGAAGTGTTGCAATCCGTCCGTTGAGTGTATGAAGCGAGCGTTTCTCCACGGCTTTCGGCGGCACAAGCTCCGGCTTATCCGGCCTGCCGGGGCGCTCCGGCACGGTTGGATCGAGCGGCGAGCGCAGCGAAAGGCGGCGCTCGAACCAACGTGTGGCAACGTTCTGCGCCAGAGCGGTCTTGATGTCGAGATCGGCGGAGGCGATCGCAGCTACGGCGCCGCCTCTCAACGAGGTCACGGAAGGAAGATAATTGTCAGGAGCCTGTGTCATGGCTCCGTGATGTCTCACAAGGCCCGGACGGCTTCAAGCACCTCTTGCGCATGGCCTGCAACTTTCACTTTCGGCCATATTCTGGCGATCTTGCCTTCTCTGTCGATGAGAAAGGTGGAACGCTCAATCCCCATATAGGTCTTGCCGTACATGCTTTTTTCCTTCCACACGCCATAGGCGTTGGCGGCAGCCTGTTCTTCATCGGCGGCCAGCGCAATTCCAAGACTGTGCTTCTTGATGAACTTGTCGTGCTTTGCGGCGGAATCTGGCGATATACCAATGATGGTAGCGCCTGCCTTGTCGAATTCAGCGGCAAGCGCGGTGAAATCGAGTGCTTCAACGGTGCAGCCGCTCGTATCGTCCTTGGGATAGAAGTAGACGACGACCGCTTTTCCTTTGAAAGCGGAAAGGGAAATCGTTCCGCCTCCATCGCGCGGAAGCGTAAAATCGGGGGCGGTATCTCCTACTGCGGGTCCGGACATTGTTTTCCTTTCTTTCGCCAGCTTGTGGGGTCAATCTTGCCGTAATCGGTATATACTGGCGCCGCTCAGGTCCAGATCACCTGATTCTCGTGCCTCTTCAAAATTCGGAGCGACATGGCGGAAATTCGAGGGGAAAAAGTCAGTTTCCGCCGTAAGGATCTGATTCCATTGCACAAGATGCCGTCTGCGCAGACGCATGATCCATTGATCGTGCATTGCCCTGTGCCGACATCGCGGTGGCGCAGCTTCATGAAGTTCTGCGTCATTTTTGTGCTGCTCGCCGTTGCGGCTGTCGCCAGCGGTTTTTTTGCCATTGAAACCGGCGCAATCGACGGAGCGCTGAACAGCCGTGCACAGGCCGCTCTGAACAGTGCTATTGGGCCGCGCTATCAGGCGACCGTAGGTTCAACGGCCATCCGTTTCGATTCGGATTTTCGGCTGGCACTGGAGGCCCGCAAGGTTGACATCATCGAGGTTGCGACCGGCGCGCATCTGACCAATGCCGGCTCGATCCGCTTGGCCATTGATCCCCTGGCGCTGGCCAGCGGGCGTGTGTCGATCCGTCATCTGGAGGCGGATACGATCAATCTCGATACCGCCTTGCTCCCGGCAAGCGAGCCGATGGATCTATCAACGACGAGGGTTGATTTGCTGCCGGCAACGCTGGAGCAGGCATTTCAACGTCTTGATGAGGCACGGGGCCTGATCGAGCGAACAAAAACCAATTCCGTCCGCATTGCGGGGATCAACATCCAGTTCCCTCCCGACCGTGAGGGCAATGTTTCCACCCTCGTGATTGACGAGCTGAACCTCAGCCTCAACGATGAGGGGCAGGTGGCGCTCAAGGGGATCATGCATCTGGACGGGCGCCGTGCCGATTTGAGCGTGAGTTCTGTTGCGGAAAATGGCGTCACCCGTGCATTGACGGCCAAGATTGCCAGCCTTGATCTGACACCATTTCTGTTACAGCGCATGCCTGATGGCGCGCCGCGCGAGGGCCTGGAAGGGTCCGTGGACGTTAACCTGACGGCCTCGCGCGATACAGTTGAGACAAGGCCCGCGATCAAGGCTGAAATCACACATGCGCCCGGAAAGATCTATTTCGATGGTTATCCGCAGGATCTTTCAGGCGCAGAGATGCGCGTTGCCTATGATTTCGCCAAGAATTCAATCGAGATTCTACCCTCCGAGCTGCGTTTCGGCCCCACGAGACTTCCCCTCACCGGCGCGGTTGTCGATCTCGACAGGCTCAACAAGGAAGAGAAACGGCCAGGATTTGGCCTCGATCTACTGATCAGCGGCGGCCATGCGCAGGGCGAGGCAGGTGGTGAAGCTCCCGTTGTTTTCGACCTTCGGGCGGCTGGCCGCTTTCTGACCGCAGATCGGCGTCTGGAATTCGATGACATGCAGGTGTCCAGCCCAATGGGGCAGATGGCCGCTTCGCTCAAGATCCATTTTCCGGGAAAGGTTTCGCCTGAAATAAGCTTTGGCGGCCAGCTTCCGAAGATGGAGGTGGCGGCAGTCAAGCAGCTGTGGCCATTCTGGATGGCGCGCAAGCCGCGCGACTGGGTGGTGGCCAACATGTTTGGCGGAACGGTCACCAATGGCTCCATCGCCGTGTTCATTCCGGAAGGCCGCATGAAGGGGCCAGGCATCCCGATGGAACTGGATGCCAACGAACTGCGCATCAGTTTCGATATTGCCGATACGAGGTTGAACCTGACGGGTGATATTCCCCCCATTCGTAACATCGCTGGCCACTTCGATCTAAAGGGCGAGCATCTGGCCGTGAACGTCTCCAAGGCATCCTCCTATTTTCCGTCCGGTCGCTCGGTGGATATTGATGGCGGGACCTTCAAGATGGCGTCCACCTACGCAAAGCCATTGATGGCCGATCTGCAACTGAACCTTTCAGGCAATGCCGATGCGATTGCTGAAGCGGCTTCTTTCAAGCCGATCGAAGGTCTCAAGGGTACGGATTTTGCGCCGCAGGATTTCTCCGGGAAAGCAAGCGTAAACGTGAGCGCAAGATTCGGCTTGATCAAAGATCACCAGCCTCCTGAGCCGACGTTCAAGGCCGAAGTCGACCTGGAAGACGTGAAGCTGCTGAAGGCCGTGGAAGGGCGCAACATCGCGAAGGCGAACGGATTGCTCTCCGTGGATTCTCAGGCCGTTCGCATCGACGCCGATGCTGAAATCGACGGCGTGCCAGCTGATATCGAACTGGTGCAGCCGCTCAACGATCGCTCCAAGGCGGAAAAGAAGCTGGTTGTGACGGGCACGCTGAATAATGAGCAAAGGGAAAGGCTTGCCCCTGGTCTTTCCGATATCATCAACGGCAGCATTGACCTTGAACTGACGCGGTTGGATGCCAACCGCCAGGCGCTGAAGGTCGATCTATCCCGCAGCCGCCTTTCCGTGCCCTGGCTGGGCTGGAGCAAGGGCAGTGGCGTGCCAGCCAAGGCAACGCTGGAAGTTTCCGCGAAGGATGGGAATGTCGATATCCGCAAACTGGAACTGTCCGGTGACGGGTTCGGCGTGGGCGGTGATGTGTCTGTGCGCAATGGCAGCCTCTCATCCGCAGAGTTCTCCCGCGTAAAGCTCTCGCCATCGGATGATTTTGCGGTTGCAATCCGCAGAAACAAGGGAGGCTTTGATATCACCGCCAGCGGCAATACAGCGGATTTACGACCTGTATTGGCGAAGCTCAAAGATCGCGACGATGCAAGCTCTTCCAACGGCAAGGACAGCACGGCGGCGCGGGTGAAACTCAAGCTGGACCGCGTGATCGGCTTCAATGACGAAGTTATCGGAAATGCCAATGGCGAAATCGTTGTGCGAGAGGGCGATCTGCAGTCGCTCGACTTTGCCGGGGTGACAGACAGCGGACAGGCCGTGGTGGCAAAGACCGGCACTGGCGGTAGAGGCGATGTCATAACGCTGACCAGCAGCGATGCCGGGTCTCTGGCGCGCTTTGCCAACCTTTACAACAATATGCGTGGTGGCCTTCTCAATATACGGCTGGAGAATGAGGCTGGTCCCAATTGGAGCGGCAATATCGATATTCGGAGCTTTTCGCTGGCCAATGAGAGCCGCTTGCAGTCCATGGTCTCGACACCGGGGCAGGATGGCCGCAGCTTGAACTCGGCCGTGAAGAAGGACATCGACGTCAGTTCCGCGAAATTCCAGCGTGCCTTTGCACGGATCGTTTATCGCGGTGGCGCGCTGGCCGTCGAGAATGGCGTTGTCCGGGGCGAGCAGATCGGGGCGACATTCCAGGGAATGCTGCGCGATGCGGCGGGGCGCATGGATATGACTGGCACTTTCATGCCGGCTTATGGTCTCAACCGGCTTTTTGCGGAACTGCCGATCATCGGAACAATTCTGGGCAATGGGCGTGATCGCGGGTTGCTCGGCATCACCTTCAAGGTCAGCGGCCCGTTTGAGAAGCCGCAACTCATCGTCAACCCGCTTTCGATCATCGCACCTGGCGTCTTCCGCCAGATCTTCGAGTTTCAATAGGGAACAAGTGCCTTGAATGCGATCTCTCTCTTCGAAGTTTCTAAGCGTTTTGGTTGGGGAGAGAGGCAGGTTCAGGCCCTGACTGCCGTATCCCTGGACGTGCCGGAGGCGGCAGTCTACGGGCTGCTTGGTCCGAACGGCGCAGGCAAAAGCACTTTGCTGCGCATTATCTGCGGTCTGATCAAAGCTGATCACGGCCAGATTTCTCTCTTCGAGAAGCCGGCGGATGCCCAAGGAAGAGCCAAACTTGGCACCTTGATCGAGTCTCCCACCTTCTATCCCTACATGACAGCGGCGCAATTTCTTGCGGTGCTCGCGAATGTATCTGGTCTGCGTCCCGATCTGGATGTCCTGTTTCGTCGCGTTGACCTGTCACATGCAAGAGATCAGAAGATTTCCGGGTTTTCGCTCGGTATGCGCCAGAGGCTGGGGGTGGCCGCAGCACTCATTGCCAGGCCCCAGGCCGTCATCTTCGACGAGCCGACCAATGGCCTCGACCCTGATGGCATGATTGAAATGAGAAGTCTGATACAAGACCTGGCGAAGCAGGAGGGTATTGCCGTTCTGCTTTCCAGCCATCTTCTTGACGAGGTCGAAAAGGTGGCTGATCAGGTCGCCATCCTAAGCCACGGCGAGGTGGTTTCCCAGGGGCGTGTCTCTGATCTTCTGGGGGGTAATGAGTATCTCTGGCTGGATGCAAAACCCCATGCGGCGGTGCTGGATCGTCTTGGGGATACGGCGTGGGTTGAAGGCGAGGGCATAGGGGTAAATATCGAGCGATCGCAGGTGCCGGACCTACTAAAGTCCCTCGTGTTGCAGGGCTTTGATATCCACCAGGCCAAATGGGTTCGCCCCAATCTGGAGGCGCTCTTTCTTGCGCAGACGCGGAACGAGCGAAATGGAGTTCGCTCATGATGCATCTCATTCTGGCTGAATTGCAAAAAATCGGGCGACAGCGGAGCCTGTTTGCTGCCGGTTTTTTCATCGTGCCGCTCTTTGCCCTGATTGCGAAGATGCTGATGCAGGCCGTGGTCTTTCGCCGAATGGGCAGCATGAATAGTGCGGAAGGCATTGATCTGCTTGCCACTGCCGCCAAGTCATTGAGCATTTCAGGCAATAGCCTCGCACACTTGTTCTTTGCGCTTGGTGTCGCGTCGATCTTCGTTGTCGATTACCGCTACGCCACCTGGCGTCACCTCATACCGCGAAGAAGCCGTGCCCAGCTTTGGTTGGCGAAGTTCATCGCCGCGTTTCTCTGCCTCTTCCTGAGCATGGCGCTCGTGCTGGCAGGGGATGTGGCGCTGACCGGCGTGGTGGCAATGGCAGGCGATGGTGGCTTGTCGTTTACGGTGGCGCCAAGCAGCCTGACGCAGTTCCTGCTTTCGCTGCTGACCGCGTGCCTCGAACTGTTGGTGCTGGCCGCATTGACATCACTGCTGACGATTCTGTTCCGCTCATCCATGGCGTCGGTCCTCATCGTATTTGTCCTGTCACTCTCAACAGTCATGATCGGTGCCTATCTTGGGCCCTCACCGGAGTTGTGGTGGATTCCAGGCGAGGTTGCCGGACGAATGCGCGATGCCATCCAGACGGCAGGGGGCGCAGGGTTTATAGGAGGCGCAGTGGTGCTTTTGGTCTGGTCTACGGTTCTGATCGGTCTCAGCGATGTACTGTTTTCAGTTCAGGAACTCAGAAACGAATAAGAGCCGGAACGGATGTATCCGGCTCTTGGCGATTGCCGTGTTTTTAAGCTTGCCCCTAGGCGCCGGTCTTGCTGCACACGCCCATCCAGAGGCTCAAATCGGTGATCTACGAAGGATTATAGCGTTGCGTGCCACAGAGGGCGGCGCGCGGTCATCCTCAGGCAAGAAGATCAAGCACGCCGCAAGGCGGGATTTACGTTCACAGGCTGAATGGAACGCATAATAAGCGAGAGCGAGAGGATCCCCATCGGCCATCGCGGATAGACACGCGCTGACATCCGGACAGCAAAAAGCCCCCGAGCCATCTGCAAGGGGGCTATGCATTCACCACTATCTGCTGCACCTCCGGCTAAGCCGAGGAGGGCGCTGTATTAGCGGAATGAGCGTGCAGCGATCGAACGGATGTCGTGGCGCGTCAGACCGATATCCGACAGGGCCTGGTTCGAAAGGCCACGGAGTTCGTTCATCGTGCGGCGGTAGCTGACCCAGCTCTTTGCGAGACGAATCGGGTTCATTTTAGGTTCCTCAGGTTCGGTTCTGCTCAGGTCCGTTAGTGGCTGAGCGATGAGTTCCTTATACATCCGTAAAACAGGACTGTGCAGTGCAAAATCCAGGCGACTGCTATGCATTTGTGCAGGATGGTGCTGAAATTGGCGGCGTTTGAGGGCAGAAGGACAGAATTTGTGCAGTGCCCAGAAGCCGTCTGGCAAAAAGCGCGTCAGCGGTTTTGCGTCCAGGTTGCGAATACACAAAAGCGGTAGGGCATTTCAACTGATTTCGCTTTCACTGGAAGCGTTCCAGCGCGGGCGCGGCAACAAAAAAGCCTCCCGCAAGGGGAGGCTTTTGAGGTGGGCAGGGCCCGGGGATGTTCGGCGATTAGATGCCGACAGCCGTGCGTGCAACGCGACGGATTTCCGAGCGGCCAATGCCGAGGTCATTCAGTTCGCGGTCCGACATGCGGGCCAGTTCCGTTACGGTCTGGCGATACTTGCGCCAGTTGTTCAGCGAGCGTGCGATGTTCATGGTCTTGTCCTCATGGTTTGCTGAGCTGCAACGCAGGTGCGTCTCAATCGATTAAGTGCAGTATATGCTACGCTGCGAATAAGAACAGCGCGCATCCCGTATGCCACCTATGCGAGGCGTGCAATGCTTGGCCAAAAGCATTAAGGGTTGTGGCGCAAATGTGGGCAGGATGCCACAATTCGGCCCTCTCTGGGGTGGCTGGGCGGCTGTTTGCTTTTTGAGGGGTGCTAAAACGAACAACGCCCACCGGGGGAGGAGATCCGGTGGGCGTCGTTAGGGGTGACCGGCGTTGGGAGGAGGAGACACCGGTCTTATCGACGATCGCTGGGAGGAGGAGAGGCGATCAGTCGAATATCGTCAGGCTTTCGCCCTTTGTTGAACAATGTATACGACGGAACCGCAATTTTGTGCAGTGCGATATTGGCATGATAGCCATGCGCTCTGTACATGTCTTGCTCATGCTGGTCCGTGGTGCGGTGACAATGCCCACCATATGCCGGCAAGGATCGGTGAAAGCGGCATTTGCAGTTCTTGCTGTTGGCATTGTCATTTTTCCTTTGCGTGGCAGAAAAACGGTTGTTATAGAGACCCGCGCTCCGGAAGGCCTCTGCGCGAGGATTTCGACGCGGTTTTGGGGCGCGGGTATGGTGAAATTGGTAGACACGCCAGATTTAGGTTCTGGTGCCGCAAGGCGTGGGAGTTCAAGTCTCTCTACCCGCACCAAGTCGCGACAGTCTGTCGCCGCAGGCCGTTTTGGCCGGTTGGCGCATGAGACCCCAGCGCAAACGAGATTGCATAGAAGCCACGACCGGCGAAGCTCCGGCGTCGTGCTCATGGAAACCACGGCTGTGTGAGCACCGCCGCATGATTATGAAGGTATGACAATGCAGGTTATCGAAACGCTCGCTGAAGGGCTGAAGCGCGAAATCAAGGTCGTTATCCCGGCCAGCGATATGGAACAGCGCATGAACGAGCGCCTGGCCGAGGCCAAGGACAAGGTTCGTATCAACGGCTTCCGTCCTGGCAAGGTTCCCGTCGCGCACCTGAAGAAGGTTTACGGCAAGTCGATCATGGCCGAGCTTGTCAACGAGATCGTTCGTGACCGCCCAAGCGCGATCCTGTCCGAGCGTGGCGAAAAGTCTGCGACGCAGCCAAGCATCAAGATGACGGAAGACGAGGCGGAAGCTGAGAAGATCCTCAGCGCTGAGGCTGACCTCGAATTCACGCTGTCCTACGAAGTGATCCCGGCCATCGAGCTGCAGCCGACGAGCGGCATCAAGGTCACCCGTGAAGTGGTGGAAGTTTCCGACGAGGAAGTCACCGAGCAGATCGAGAAGATTGCTGAAAGCGCGCGCACCTTCGAAAAGAAGGAAGGCGCTGCTGCTGATGGCGACCGCGTTACCATGAACTACCTCGGCAAGGTCGATGGCGTAGCCTTCGATGGCGGCGCTGCCGAAGATGCAGAACTGGTTCTGGGTTCCGGCCGGTTTATCCCGGGCTTTGAAGACCAGCTCGTCGGCGTCAAGGCTGGCGATGAAAAGGTCATCACCGTAACTTTCCCGTCTGAATATCCTGCTGCCAACCTGGCCGGCAAGGAAGCTACTTTCGACATCACCGTCAAGGAAGTTGCAGCTCCGGCAGCCGTTGAGCTGAACGACGAACTGGCGTCCAAGCTTGGCGTCGAATCGCTCGACAAGCTGAAGGAAATCGTACGTGGCCAGATCGAAGGCCAGTACGGCAATGTCACGCGTCAGAAGGTCAAGCGTCAGATCCTCGACCAGCTCGACGAACAGTACAAGTTCGAAACGCCGCAGACGCTGGTTGACGCCGAGTTCGAGAACATCTGGCGCCAGATCAACACCGACCTCGCACAGTCCGGCAAGACTTTCGCCGACGAAGACACGACGGAAGAAGAAGCACGCGAAGAATATCGCAAGCTTGCAGAGCGTCGCGTTCGTCTTGGCCTCGTTCTGTCCGAAATCGGCGAGAAGGCTGGCGTTGAAGTAACCGAAGAAGAAATGCAGCGCGCGCTTTATGCTCAGCTGCAGCAGTTCCCGGGCCAGCAGCGCGAAATTCTCGACTATTTCCGCAATACGCCGGGTGCAGCCGCTTCGCTGCGTGCGCCGATCTTTGAAGAGAAGGTCATCGACAAGCTGCTCTCCGAGATTGACGTAACGGACAAGACCGTTTCGAAGGAAGAACTGCTCGCAGACGATGAAGACGCGTCTGAAGGTTCTGAAAAGGCTGAAAAGAAAAAGGCCGCTCCGAAGAAAAAGGCTGCAAAGGCAGACGCTTCGGACGCTGCTGAAGGCGAGGAAGCACCTGCTCCGAAGAAGAAGGCTGCTCCGAAGAAGAAGGCTGCTGAAGGCGACGCCGAGTAAGCCAAGCTTCAAGTCCTGTTATGGAGAAACCCTCGGCGAAAGCCGGGGGTTTTCTTTTTGCATCCCAGCCGGATTCGAGCGGTCGGGAAACTCGCTGACCACGCTTGAGGGCAAGCGGGTCTTCTGCTCCCCGAAAGGGGGAGTTCTGACTGTGCTGTAGCGTCTGTGGGATTGCCTTTGTCGGGCTCGGCGGCACCGGAAGCGCCGGGAACGCCTAAGTCGCCGAAGGCGCGCTGGTCGTTCTCTCTTGCATGCTCGCCATGTTGCGGACGCCTGGCGAAGGCGGGGCTCACCAACTCATGATGAGTAGGGGGTCCGCGAGCCCCTGACCGGTATCATACCGGCTCGTGTCAGATAGACTGCGCGTCCGATTCGGCTCAAGCGCCAGCCATCCGACCTGCGGCCAAAGCTGCTTCGTGTCTTAACGAAAGGTAAATGCCCGTCCCAATTTGACGCGCAGCATCTTCTACCTGCCAACCAAAGTTCCAGGCATCACGAAGAAGCCGACGTTCGTCATCGGGTATGTTGAGGCGTGTCCGATCGAGATAAGGGTTCTCATGCGCAACAGCCCCGAGAATGCGGGCATTGGAGCCACGCTCCTGACAGTCCAGCAGAGTTTCAAGAGTCATTCATATTAATCCTTACTGAAGAGCTAATATGGACAGCCTCTTTTGACTTCAAGCGCCTATTCGCATTAATCCCTACCAAAATGCGGTTGGTCATTTTGCATACAAACTATTGCATTTGCTTGTTTTTCAGTCGCCAGAGAGAATCGTTTCATGTGTTGTTTCGGTGCACTTCGAAAGAGGGTGATGTCGCCGCGACAAGGCCTGGTCGTTGCGTATCACCCGTTCCACTTCAGGTAGATGGTCGCCAGTGGGGGCAGGGTGAGCAGTAGCGACTGCGGATTTCCGTGTGCCGGAACCGGTTCGGAATGCGCTTCCATATTGCCGAGGTTGGAGCCTCCGTAGACGCCAGCATCGGTGTTCAGGATCTCCTTCCACGATCCTGCCTGCGGCACGCCGATGCGATAGCCGTGTCGCGGGATCGGCGTCATGTTGGAAATGGCCAGAACAAGGCTTTTTCCGTCGTGCGGTTTGCGCAGCATGGCAAAGACTGAGTTTGCGGCGTCATCGCCAACAATCCATTGGAAGCCTTCGGGATGCAGGTCGCCGAATTGCAGCGCTGGCTCCGCCTTGTAGATGCGGTTCAGGTCACCCACCAGCCGCTGAAGGCCCGCATGGTCCGGCCGATCGAGAAGATCCCAAACGACTGAGCCATCATGGTTCCACTCGCTTGTCTGTCCAATCTCTCCGCCCATAAACAGAAGCTTCTTGCCGGGGTGGGCCCACATGAAGCCGAAATAGGCGCGAAGATTTGCCATTTTCTGCCAAGGGTCACCCGGCATCTTGCCAATCAGGGAACCCTTTCCGTGCACCACCTCGTCATGGGAAAGCGGCAGCATGAAACGCTCGGAATAGGCATAGACCATGCCAAAGGTCATCATTCCGTGGTGATATTGCCGATAGACAGGCTCCTTCTCCATGTATTGGAGCGAGTCATGCATCCAGCCCATATTCCATTTGAAGTCGAAGCCAAGCCCGCCTTCTTCAACCGGCTTTGTCACGCCAGGCCAGGCGGTGGATTCCTCGGCCACCGTGAAGGCGTGTGGGCAGCGTTGGTGAATGATGCTGTTGAGGTGCTTCAGGAACTCGACGGATTCCAGGTTTTCCCTGCCGCCATACTGGTTCGGAATCCATTCGTCAGCATTTCTGGAATAATCACGGTAGAGCATGGAAGCGACCGCATCGACGCGCAGGGCGTCAATGTGAAAGTGCTCCAGCCATTCCATCGCGCTGGCAAGAAGGAAACCCTTCACTTCGTTGCGTCCCAGATTGTAGATCAGCGTATTCCAGTCCTTGTGAAAGCCCTCGCGCGGGTCTTCGTGCTCGTAAAGTGCGCTGCCATCGAAGCGGGCAAGCCCCCAGGGATCGGTCGGGAAATGCGCTGGCACCCAATCGAGGATGACGCCAATGCCGCAGGCATGGCAGCGGTCCACAAAATAGGCAAAGTCCTCCGGTGTGCCATAGCGGCCGGTGGGCGCGAACAGCCCGAGCGGCTGATAGCCCCAGGAGCCGCCGAAGGGATGTTCCATGATCGGAAGTAGCTCGATATGGGTAAAGCCGAGGTCCGCAGCATAGGGAACCAGCCTCTGGCTGAGTTCAACCCAATCCAGCGAGCGGTTGCCCTCCTCGGCAATCCGCAGCCACGAGCCGAGATGGACCTCATAGACAGACATTGCACCTTCGCCGACGCGCCGTTCGGCTGCCTCCCGCATCCACTCGCCGTCCGTCCAGCGAAAGGGCTGGCTGGATGCAACGATCGATGCCGTCGCCGGTGCTGCCTCGCTGGCGCGTGCCACCGGGTCCGCCTTTTGCGCCAGCAGATTGCCCTGCTGATCGATGATTTCGAATTTATAGCGGTCTCCGGGGCCAACACGCGGCACAAAGAGTTCCCATATGCCTGCCTCACGTCGAAGCCGCATCGGGTTTCTGCGGCCGTCCCAGGAGTTGAAATCGCCAACAATGGAAACGCGCCGCGCATTGGGTGCCCACACGGAAAAGCGCACACCCGATATGCCGTCCTGCTCCATGGCCACCGCACCCAGCGTGCGGCCCAGATGATAGTGTGTGCCCTGGGCGATCAGGTGCAGATCCAGCTCGCCCAGCAGCAGGCCGAAGGAATAGGGATCTTCCGTTACCTGCTCGGCATCGGGCCAGAGAATGCGCAGTCGATATTGCTCAGTTGGGGCGACCGAGACCGCGAACAGGCCAGCATCGTGTATGCGGTGCATTCTGGCAATGACGGCCATGCCCGAAGCATCAAGCAGTTCAACGCCTTCCGCCCCCGGATAAAAGGCGCGGATAACGCAGGCGCCCTGCATGGGATGGGGCCCAAGAATGGAGAACGGGTCTCCGTGACGGCCCGCCACAAGTGCTTCGATGGCGTGGCGGTCAAGGCCCGCCATCAATTCGGAACGTTCCATGTTCATGCCGATCTTTCCGAGAGTCGTTCAACAATGGCTGCAAAGCCACGCAAGGGAATGGGAAGCCATTTGGGCCTGTTTCGCGCCTCGTAGGCGATTTCATAGGCCGCCTTTTCAAGCAGATAGAGGTCCAGCATCTGCCGACGCCTGTTGTCATCCACTTGAAGGTTTGGGGAGGTGGCCGCTGCCTGGAAGTAATTCTCAAGGAAGCTTGTCTCTGCCGCTTCCACGAAACTGCGAATGATGGTGCTGCGTTCCGGCGTATCCGTTTCCGCAACTGCTTCTGTTTCAAGTTCTGCCGTTGCTGCCAGATAGCTGAGCGAACGAAGCAGCCCCGCCACATCGCGTAACGGAATGGTCTTTGCCCGGCGCTGTGCAAGTTCGCGCGCGGGCTCGCCTTCAAAATCGATGATGTAGGCATCCGATTCGGCAACCAGTATCTGGCCGAGATGGAAATCTCCGTGGTTGCGGATCATCATGGTTCCCTCCGCAGCTCTGGAAAGATGCGCGGCCAGTTCCATCAGATGCTGGCGCTGTGCGATCAAGGGCGCGACCATGGCTGCGACATCGGGGTCGAGATGGCCGATTTCTTCTTCCAGAATGTCCAGCGCCCGGTCGATCTGGCCAACCGCGCTTGCGCGCCACAGCTCGCAATTTTCCTCAAGTGCGGGCAGGGGAACGAAGTTCTGGTTGTCCGTGTCTTGCGCCAGTGCCGCGTGCAACTCTCCCAGCCGCTTGCCAATCGTGCCGCTGAAATCCACCAGCGGCTTCAGCAGATCGATCTGGGCCTCGGGATCCGGCGCGCTGATGCCGATGTCATCCAGAATGCGGCGCAGATTGGTCAGCATCCAGTTCCATGCATCGCCCTGATTGCGGATGGCGCCTTGCACGATCATCAAGGTGAAGCGCTGGCCCTCGGGAGAGGTGCGAACCACTTCCCCCAGAAGCGGGGCGGTGTTCTGGTAACCCACCTCGGTCAGGTAGCGCGTCATCTCCACTTCCGGATGGATGCCCGGCGATATGTGGCGAATGAGCTTGATCATGGCCATGTCGGCGATAATCAGGCAGCTGTTCGACTGTTCGGCCGAGAGCCAGCGTACCGGCATATCATCCGCCAGGCTCATGCAATCCAGCTGGTCCGTGCCCAGGAATTCCAGAGTCCCCGCCCGCCCTGAAATGACAGAGCGTTCGCACAGGCCGCGAATGACCCCGCGTGCCATGGCTTCCGTGCTGAAACCATCGGTCAGGAAGCCAACGCGTCTGCCCTGGCGAATGCGCGCAAGAGCAAGCTGTTGAGCGAGTGCAGAAGGCTGTGTGTCATCCCAGGCGGGGGTAAGGGGAACAAGGTAGGTCTCCGTGTGACCTTCCAGCTCCGCTTCCAACTCGCCCAGCAGGATGTTGTGCGTGATGCCCATTGGCATGGCTGAAACGAAGCGCGCGTGTTTCAGGTGCTCGCCCTTTGCGCCAAACCAGCGGCGCTTCTGAAGATAGGATGGCAGGATTTCTCGTGAAAGCGTCTGAACGAGATGGGGCTCGTCCACGAGTTCCGTCATGTCGCGACGGATGACGAGCGTTTGTAGGTCGGGCATCTGCTCTGGTGGCTCCGTTCTCCATGCCGGGCCGTCCGCTTCCGCAACCAGCTGAAACCAGTAGAATGCGAAAGGCGGCAAGGTCAGCAGATAGGTCAATTGACCGATGGGCGGGAAGGGCGACATGCCGGTCAGCTCAATCGGCACGCGTCCCTGGAATTCCGCAAGATCGAGTTCCACCGCCTGCGGCAGGCGGGAGAGATTGGCCACGCACAGGATCGTCTCGCCGTCATATTCGCGCAGATAGGCAAGAATCTTCCGGTTGCCGGGCGTCAGAAACCGCAAGGAGCCGCGCCCGAAGGCGGGGTGGCGGCCACGCAGCGCCAACATGCGGCGCGTCCAGTTCAGCAGGCTGTGTTGATCGACGCTTTGTGCCTCAACATTCAGTGCCTCATAGCCGTAAAGCGGGTCCATGACGGGCGGCAGCACGAGCCGCGCGGGGTCTGCGCGGGAAAAGCCGCCATTGCGATCCGGCGACCATTGCATGGGCGTGCGCACCCCGTCGCGGTCTCCGAGATAGATATTGTCGCCCATGCCGATCTCGTCGCCATAGTAGAGAACCGGCGTTCCGGGCATGGAAAGAAGCAAGCCGTTCATCAGCTCCACGCGGCGGCGGTCGCGCTCCATCAGGGGCGCAAGACGGCGGCGAATGCCGAGATTGATGCGGGCGCGCCGATCGGCTGCATAGGTGTTCCAGAGGTAGTCGCGTTCCTCGTCGGTCACCATTTCCAGCGTCAGTTCATCATGGTTGCGCAGGAAGATCGCCCATTGGCAGTTCTCCGGAATTTCCGGCGTCTGGCGCATGATGTCGGTGATGGGGAAGCGGTCTTCCTTGGCAATCGCCATGTACATGCGCGGCATCAGCGGAAAGTGGAACGCCATGTGGCACTCATCGCCATCGCCGAAATATTCGCTTGTATCTTCCGGCCACTGGTTGGCCTCTGCCAGAAGCATCTTGCCGGGATGGGTCGCGTCCAGTGCGGCACGGATCTTTTTCAGAATGTCGTGGGTTTCAGGCAGGTTCTCGTTGATCGTGCCTTCGCGCTCCACGAGGTAGGGAATGGCATCCAGGCGGAAGCCATCAATGCCTGTCTCCAGCCAGAAGCGCATGATGTTCAGCAGTTCATCCAGCACCTGAGGATTATCGAAATTCAGGTCCGGCTGGTGGGAGTAGAAGCGGTGCCAGTAATAGGCGCCAGCCACGGGGTCCCAGGTCCAGTTGGATTTTTCCGTATCGAGAAAAATGATGCGCGTTTCGGGAAATCTCTGGTCCGTATCCGACCAGACGTAGAATTCCCGTTCCGGTGATCCCGCCGGCGCATTGCGTGCCCGCTGAAACCAGGGATGCTGATCGCTGGTATGGTTGATGACGAGTTCAATGATCACGCGGATGTTGCGCTGATGCGCGGCATCCACGAAGGCACGGAATTCATCCATCGTGCCATAGTCCGGGCTCACTTCCCCGTAGTCGGCAATATCGTAGCCATCGTCGCGGCGGGGAGATGGGAAAAACGGCAATAGCCAGATCGCCGTCGCGCCAAGCGATGCGATGTGGTCGATTTTTTCTGTCAAACCGGCAAAGTCGCCTATGCCGTCGCCATTGCTGTCATAGAATGACTTCACATGCAGCTGGTAGATGATCGAGTCCTTGTACCACAGCAGGTTCTGGTCGCTGTTCTGGCCCTGCGGGTTCTGCATCATGTCCATATGTATCCTCCCAAACTCTATCGCACGCGCCAGATGGAAAAGGGCATGTGCGGCTCCAGCCGCAGCCTCTGCCACTTTCCGGTCAGCGAAAATTTCTGTCCGCCGATCAGATCTTCCAGGTTAAGCGTGCCATGGTCGGGTAGGTTCCATGCCCATAGCGGTATCTCGACATCTGCCTCCTGTGCTGCGTGGGGATCGAGGTTCACACCCACCAGCAGAACATTGTCTCGCGTGGGGCTGGCTTTCTCGAAAAAGATGATGTTGTCGTTCCAGGCAATCAGTTGCCGCAGGCCCAGGTGAGAGTGAAGCGCCGGGTTTTCGCGGCGAATGCGGTTCAGCATTGCAATTTCGGCTTTGATATTGCCGGGGCGATCGTAGTCCCAGGCACGGATTTCGTATTTTTCGGAATCTGCATATTCCTTTCGCTTGGCGTCGGGGCGTCCCTCGCACAGCTCGAATCCGTTATAGACACCCCACAGGCCGGAGAGTGTGGAAGCCAGCGCCGCGCGGATGAGATAGGCCGGGCGCGGCGCGTCCTGCAGAAAGTCCGGATTGATGTCGTGGGTATTGACGAAGAAATGCGGACGGAAGAATTCGCGCGGCTCGTCCTGCGTCAGCTCGCGCATATAGGTTTCCAGCTCCCACTTGGTGTTGCGCCAGGTGAAGTAGGTGTAGGACTGCGAGAAGCCGATCTTTGCCAGCCGATACATCACCTTCGGTCGGGTAAAGGCTTCCGATAGGAAAACAACCTCCGGATGGCGGTTGCGAATATCGGCAATCAGCCACTCCCAGAAGGGGAAGGGCTTGGTGTGCGGGTTATCGACGCGGAAGAGCTTGACGCCCTGATCCACCCACTTCTGCACGATGTCGCGCAGTTCGATCCAGAGGGAGGGAACAGCATCCTTGGCGTAGAAATCGACATTGACGATGTCTTCGTATTTCTTTGGCGGGTTCTCGGCATAGCGCACGGTGCCATCTGGCCGCCAGTCGAACCAGCCGGGGTGATCCTTCAGCCAGGGGTGATCGGGCGAGGCCTGAATGGCCAGATCGAGTGCAATTTCCAATCCGTGCTGCCGGGCAGCGGCCACCAGTCTGCGGAAGTCTTCGAAGGTGCCAAGCTCGGGGTGGATTGCATCATGTCCACCCGCCTCGGAACCGATCCCATAGGGGCTGCCGGGATCGTTGGGTCCGGCTTTCAGCGAATTGTTGCGCCCCTTGCGGTTGGTCGTGCCGATCGGATGGATTGGCGGGAAATAAAGAACGTCAAAGCCCATGTCCCGAATGGCGGGCAACCGCTGAATGACATCGTCGAAGGTGCCGTGGCGGTTGGGATCGCCGCTCTGCGAGCGCGGGAAGATCTGATACCAGCTGGCGAAGGCCGCTTCCTTGCGCTCGGCATCCAGAGGCACCGGAGCGGAGCGCGCGCGGTGTGGTCGACGGTCTGCCCGTGCCATCAGCGCGCTGGTCTCCGGCTTCAGAAGGAGAGCGATACGCTCTTCCACATTTGCGCTTTCAAGGGCTTGCCGCAGGGTCTCAAGGTCAGGCTTCACGCGCTCATCGGCAAGCGCCAGCGCCGATTGGACCAGCAAAATGCCTTCCTGTATCTCCAGGTTCAAATCCAGCCGGGCATCATGCTTTTTTCCGAACTCGTAGCGAAAGATCTGGAACGGGTTGCGCCAGGTCTCAATTGCAAACTCGTGTCGCCCCATGCGGCGCGGCGTGAACTCAGCCGTCCAGCGGTCGTTCTCCACCATGCGCATGGGCACTTCCTCCCAGGCTTCTTCGTCGGCAGCGTGCCAGAAAAGCGCGGCGGAGATGGGGTCATGCCCATCGCCAAACAGGTCGGCCTCCACCACCACGGTCTCGCCGACAATTCGTTTCACCGGAAAACGCCCGCCATCCACGCAAGGGGTGATGTTTTCGATGGCAAGACGCGCCCCGGCCGCAGCCGTTGCCGCATCCGAAACCTCGACAGCGCCCGTGATCACGGGTGAGGTCTCGCCTTCAAGGATGCGCAGTTCTGCCGGTTGAAGCCGAAGCGATGCGGCTACCTCGCGGTTTTCGTTGTCCGCCTGTCTGAGCGGTAGAAAGGCAGATGCCGCTTCCCGAAGAGAACTCATCGGCGCGGCGCTGGAGCGGCGTTCATCCCGGTTCAGCACGATTATCCGAACCTTCCGCGCATTGCGCAGATCTTCCTGTTGCGACTGGAGAAGAGAGACGACGGTTCCCTGACCGGTGGAGACAAGGCGCAAATAAGGAGCTTGCTGCGGCGGATCCGCCGTCGCTTGCGCATTCAGCGCGCGGATATCGCCGCAGAGATCGTAGCATCCTTGAACACGCAGCCCGCGCAATCCGTCGCCACTTCCGTAGGTGGGATCAAGCGGTGAGGAAGCGCCGAATTCGAACCCCATCGGGATCATCAAGCCTTGGCCCAGCCGGTCTGCAAGAAAAAGCCGCTGCCTCGCCCGCCGTTCGCGAATTTCCACACTGTCGATGCCATGGGCGAGCCGCTTGGCGAAAGGTACCTCGGGAAAGGTTATCTGTGTGCCGTATCCGCGTTGGATCTCATATTCTTCCAGGAACCAGCGTTCCTGCATGTCCCACCAGGCCAATGAGGAAAAGCATGCCTCGAATATGCCGCCTGCCAGAGTGCGGCGAAGTGCAAAATCCGTTCCCGGCGTCCAGGCGAGAAAATGCGCGTCTCCGCAGGCTGCTTTCAGCCTCAGCCAGACATCGCGTGGAACGCGATCCAGCCCGAGGCAACGAAATCCGGCGGTTCCCGCTTCCGCAAGGTTGCGGATTCTATTTTCCCAATCATGAAAGTGATTGTCGCGGTCTTGCGGCGGTGCATCCTGCAGGAGTTCGCTTTTTGCGGCGAGGGGAGAAATGCGAGGGTCCGAAAGCGGGCGCGCCACAGCTGCATTTGAAAGAGGGCGTCGGTCTACGACCACGTCCAGCATGAAATCCAGCCGCTCGGCACGGGCGGCCTCACACAGCAACCGGATGGCATCGAACAGATTCTCGGGCAGTTCCAGGGCCGGATCGGTCCGGTCTGGATCGGATGAGACGAAGAGGCTTGCTCCGCCCACTCTCTGGGAAAGAGGGGCCGATAGAACCGTGTCGAAGCCTAGGTCGCGGGCATGCCGGAAGAGGTCGCGCCATGCCTCGATGCCGCGCAACATGAGGGGATGAACATAATAGATGCGGGGATTGAGCGGGGAGGGTGTCATAGACTGCGCGTGAATTGCCGGATCTGAGTGCATGGTGCCGCCTGCGGTTATGGTTCCCCGGCCTAACGTTGCGGAGTCGAGGCTTGTTCCGTCGGCTGTTGCCACTTCGCGACCAACAGCGGCCATCCACAACGGGAAAGCCTCCCCGGCGTGCGGGGAGGCGCGCATGATCCATCAATGCGGCGTTTGCAAGCTTGCTTCCTCGACAGCCTCTGCAAAGCGCAGACGGGCGGCATCGGCATCTACCCGGCCATCCAGCGCCGCAAGGCAGGCGCTATGGGCGCGCGAGAAGCACTGTCCCTTCAATTGGGGCCAGCGATGATCCATGAAGCGAATCGCTTCAAGCGCATCGGTAATCGCCATGCCGCCGGCTTCAACCGGTCTTCTCCACTGCGTGCGTTCCATTTTTGACCTCCCGAAATGGTGCAGAGGCCAAACCGGTCATGGGAGCGGAAGTTCCAAACCATGGAAAACGCGTGGAGCCTCGGTAGGGTAAAGGCCGTCTTAACGAAGTCGTGAGACCTGAGCCGTTATGGTTCGCGCCAGTCGAACCCTGCAGAGAGGTGCGAAAAATGGCTCAAGCGGCATCTGCCAAGGGACGCAAGCGGCGTCGCAAATCCGGTTCCAGATCAAGCTCAGGTGGCGGCATGCTGCCATGGCTGCTTGCGCTGGCAGGCGTGGCGGGGGTGATTGCCTTCGCTGATAATGCGCGGCATCTGAAACCGTATCTGCCATCCTCGCTTGCTTCGCTTCAGCTTCCCCATTTCGGCGGCAGCGAAGCCAAGCCGCCAGCCAGTGTCCCGGCTCCTGTGCGCAAACCAGAGGCAGAAGCTGCCCGCGTCGTACCGGCGGATCTCGTCGGAAAGCGCTTTACCGGGACATTCTATTTCTGCGGAACCTCGGGCCTCGATAACTGCGTGGTCGATGGCGCCACCTTCTGGTTCAAGAAGCAACAGATCAGTCTTGCCGATATTTCGGCACCCAGAACGGAAGATGCCCGCTGCCCGCAGGAGCGTTCCAAAGGCTTTGCTGCCAAAGTCCGGCTCAGGGATATCCTGAATGCGGGAGCGTTTGAGCTGACCGATTGGCCTAACCGCAACGAGGATAATGCCGGGCGGCAGTTGCGCGTGGTTTTGCGCAATGGTGCTTCCATCGGACGTCAGATGGTGCACGAGGGGCTGGTGCATGGCGTGGCCGATGCCAACAAGCCTTGGTGCTGAGGCGGAATTGTCGTCAGTTTGTTGCGCCAGAAGAGTACGAAGATGGCATTCAATGGGCTTCGTTTAGAATTTGAGAACCACTTCAGGCGATTGTGGCGTGTAGTGAGTTTGATTCGAGCGAGTGTGTATAGGAGAGTTCATGTCGCTAGCCCATTTTCCCGCTGACCGTCGTACGGCAGAGATCCGGCGTTGTGCGCAAGCGCTGCTGAACCTCCACGGACAAGAAGCCAATCTCTTTTGGCGCTCTGAAATGGCGCAATTTGCTGCCAACCTCTCCCGGCAGGGGGCTTCGGAGGAAGAGGTCTCTTTTCAGGCCGGACTTTTCATGAATGCGGTGCAAAGTGAATTGCAGCGCCTCTTCCTTGAGGAAGTCGATCAGGCCATGGATGCGCGTGCCTGAAGCGCCAAAAACTCGCTTGATCTAGGAAGCCGCCGGTCACGACCAGGCGGCTTTTTGTTGCGTTGATGCACGACGGAAAACTCAGCCAAAAATATGGCCACGCAGCGGAAAACAAATCATTCCAAGATGTTGAAGTGTTTTGGTGGGTGATGTAGGGCTCGAACCTACGACCCGCTGATTAAGAGTCAGCTGCTCTACCAACTGAGCTAATCACCCATCCCGTCGGCGCTTGGTGTTGTGTGCGCCGTGGTGTGAGGGGGCGTATAAAGGGGCTTTGATGCCTTGTCTAGCGTCCATTCGAAAAAAGTTTGAAAATTTTCGCACCGCGTTTCGCCTGTTCTGGGAAAGCCCGGCATTTGCGGGCTTTTTGCCACCTTGTGGAAAAACTGCTTGCTCTGGCCCTCTTCGGTGTTTCAGCTAGGCCGCAAACGCGAAGCAGCGGGAGGAACACGATGAGCGTAGTCGAAGACCTGGAAATTATTGCCGAACAGGAGCGGGCCCTGGAGTTTGACCGCTTCGATCTGGATACGGCGTGGAGCCTCGGTGCGACATTGCGCGAACTTGCCGTGTCGCGTCGACAGGTTCTGGCGGTGGATGTCACCATCAACGGCATGCAGGCGTTCTTCACGAATCTGCCGGGTGGCAGGCCGGACTTCGAGCACTGGATCCGCAGGAAGCGCAATCTGACCTTGCGGCTTTTAAGGCCAAGCTACGCCATAGGTTTGGAGCTGAAACGGCTCGAAACGACACTGGAAGCGAAATGGGAACTCTCTACCGCTGACTTTGCCTCGCATGGCGGATGCTTCCCGATCCGCGTCAAGGGCGTTGGGTGCATTGGTGCCGTCACGGTTTCCGGCCTGCCGCAAAGGGATGATCATAATCTGGCGGTGGAGGGGCTGGCCGAGCTTCTGGGCGTAAGGGCGGTGGTGCCCACATTGGCCTGAGGGCAGGGGCCGACCTGCCGCAGCGGGCCGGCCCCTTGAAAATGTTGTCCTAGCGCCTGATGGCCCTGCCGATGGCGATGAGAATGCATGCGCCGATAAAGCCTGCAATGAGGTAGCCGATCCAGCCACCCAGCGCGACGCCAAACACGCCCAGAATGGCGTTGGCCACGATTGCGCCGACAATACCCAACAGAATGTTCATGAGAACGCCCATGTTGCTCTTCATGAACTGCTCTGCGAGCCAACCGGCAATGCCACCGATGATGATTGCTGCGATCCAGCCGATACCTGCATCTTCCATTGTGGAGCCCTCTCACATTGTGAACCTCTGACGGCCAGACAACGCAAATTGCGGCATTGTGTTCCTTTGCTGGATGAATGCCTTAGTTCCGCCGCCTGCATCATCTTCAAGAGCCGCCCATTGCGAATCGGCAAGACTCGAAGCATCCCTTGCCACCCGTTCGGTCCCATCATGGTGCCGCTTGTTTGAGGTCACGACGTTGCAGAAAATTGCGCCAGGTTTCACCCTTCCTGCCTTGCGGGCGATGCTGTTTATTCTCGTTGCCCTTTCGCTCTCGGCGGCAACTCCGTTAGCGGCTCTTGCGCAGGATGCGCCACAGCCTCCTCCAAAGGCCGCCAGCATGGGCGAAGCCAAGCTGCAGGCGCATGTTGCCGAAGCCAGGAAAGTGCTGGATTCGATTGGTGCGCGATCGGGTGCGAAAGATGTAGATGATCTGCAGCTTGCCGATCTCAAGTCGCAGGCGGACGATACCCTCGGAAAACTCAACGAGCACACGGCAAGCTTGAAGCAGCGGCTGGAGCAGATCCAGGCGCGCGTCAAGGAGCTTGGCGATCCCCCGCAGGAAGGTCAGCCGCCGGAAGCCCCGGTCGTGACGGAAGAGCGCAGTCGCCTTCTGGCGGAGCGCGCGGAAGTCACTGCGGCCTCGACTGAAATCGGTCAATTGGCCAATACCGCGCGCGATCTGTCGGCGAGGATCACCGAGCAGCGCCGTCGTCTCTTCTCCGATGCCTTGCTCAAGCATACGGACCTCTCCTGGGGCGTCATGGTCGATGCAGCTTCAAGCTTCGGCGAAGAAGTGGCCGGTTTCCGGGAAACCATGGCGGGATGGCTGACCTTTGCCTGGAAATTCAAGAAACTGCAGCTGGTGGCGGCGATCGTTCTTTCGATTGGTGCGGCACTGTTGTTCCTGGCCGGGGGCTACCGCGCCCTCGGCAAAATGGTGAAACGTGATCTGAGCCTGGATAACCCGCCCTATATCACGCGCCTGTCCTTTGCCTTCTGGTCGCTGGTGCTGTCCACCATCAGCCTGTCGGCCTTTCTGACCTCGACCTATTTCTTCCTGCATAGTTTTGGTGTGTTGCGGCCCGACATCCGTCCCCTGATTGGTAGCTCCCTGGGCTTCGTCTGGGCGGTCGCTTTCGTTTCGCGGCTTTCCTCGCTGGTGCTGGCGCCAGATTTCCCGCATTGGCGGCTGGTGCGCGTCACGAATCGCGGCGCGCGGGTTCTGTTCTGGCTGTTCCTCTCCATGTCGCTGATCAACGGGCTGGACTTCGTACTGACCGAGGTGGGCGAGGTCCTTAACTCTCCGGTGGTCCTGGCTATCGTGAAAAGCCTTGCCGCCTCGCTGCTGATCGGCGCCATCATCATCATGATGTCTTTCCTCAAGCCCGTACTGGCCAAGGAAATGGACCCGGATGCCCCAGGGCGGCCGTGGCCACGCGGCTTTCCGCTCGCTCTTCGCACCATAGGCATCGCGCTCATCCTGGCGGCGCTATCGGGCTATATCGGGCTTGCTCGCTTCATGGCGACGCAAATCGTGCTGACGGGGGCTCTGCTGGTCACTGGCTATATCGGCATTTTGTCCGGCAAGGCTGTCGGCAAGCAGGGGGCCTTTGCGCAAACCTCGGTGGGGCGCTATGCGGCCGCCCGCTACAAGCTCAATGAGATCGCGCTGGATCAGATCGGTCTCGTGGCTGGCCTCAGCATCTATGCCTTTGCCATCATCTTTGTCGTGCCCATGATTCTCCTGACCTGGGGCTTCCAGATTCAGGACATTGAAGCGGCCGCCATCCGGCTCTTCACGCAGATCAGCATCGGCAACATCAATATCTCGCTGGTCGGCATCCTGATCGGCGTTCTGCTGTTCCTCGCGGGCTATATGCTCACCCGCTTTGCACAGCGCTGGATCGACCGGAATGTGATGGCGCGCAGCCAGGTGGATGCGGGCGTGCGCAACTCGGTCAAGACGGGTATCGGCTATCTGGGCCTCGGTGTGGCTGTCGTGGTGGGTGTTTCCGCGGCGGGCATCGATCTTTCCAGCCTTGCGCTGGTCGCCAGTGCGCTTTCCGTCGGTATCGGTTTCGGCCTGCAAAACATCGTGTCGAACTTCGTGTCCGGCCTCATCCTGCTGGTGGAGCGGCCGTTCAAGGTTGGCGATCACATCATTACCGGCACGACTGAAGGCATTGTGAAGCGCATTTCCGTTCGCGCAACTGAAATCGAAACCTTCCGCAAGCAGTCGATCATTGTGCCAAACTCCGATCTCATCAATGCGGCGGTGGGCAACTGGACCCATCGCAACCGCATGCAGCGGTCGGAAATTCCGGTCGGTGTTGCCTATGGCTCAGATCCGCGTCGCGTCATCGAACTGCTTCTGGAGGTTGCCGCCAGTGTGCCGCAGGTGCTTCGCAATCCGGAACCGCATGTGGAGTTCCTGCGCTTCGGCGCTTCCTCGCTGGATTTCGAGCTGCGCTTCCATGTGGCGGATATCACGGATGGCATGGGCGTGCGCAACCACATGCGCGGCGAAATCCTGCGGCGGTTTGCCGAAGAAGGAATCGAGATTCCCTTTACCAGACAGGATATCCAGGTGAGCGGAACACTCTATACGGCAAGGCCACCCGTCGCAGAAAAGCAAGCCGATGCGTCTCGTTCGCAGGAAGCTTTGGCTGGAGCGGAGGATGCCAATCCGAAGCCTTCCGTCTGAGGCGGAGGAATTTTTCCAGAGTCGCGGCAAGCGGTTCCCATGTCGTAAACAGGCGTTTGGCAAAGCCCCTGTGATTGCATAGTCAGCCCGTATTATTCCGCCGCACCTGCCACGGGTTCGCGGCCATATCAGAGGGGTCGTATCGATGAAATCACATGCGAGGGCAGTCGTCGTTGGCGGCGGCGTTGTCGGCGTATCAACGCTCTATCATCTGGCCAAGAAGGGTTGGAGCGATGTCGTACTCATCGAGCGGAAGGAATTGACCTCCGGCTCCACATGGCACGCAGCCGGCTTGCTGCCGCTGTTCAACCTGTCCTATTCGGTTGGCCAGCTGCACAAATACTCCGTAAATTTCTATGAGGAGCTTCAGCAGGAAACTGGCATGAATGTCGGTTTCTCGAAGGTTTCCAACATCCGTCTCGCCCGCACGAAGGATCGCTGGGACGAGTATATGTACTATGCCGGTATCGCAGAGACGATTGGCGTCAAGGTCAATATTCTGACGCCCGAGCAGGTCAAGGAAATCTGGCCGCTGTGCGAAACCGATGGTCTGCTCGGTGCGATCCAGCATCCTGACGATGGCTATATCCAGCCTGCCGACCTCACGCAGGCGCTTGCCAAGGGCGCGCGTGATCGCGGCGCAACCATCTACCGTAACACGACTGTCACGGCCATCGAGCAGCAGCCGGACGGGCTGTGGAAGGTCACGACGGACAAGGGCGAAATCACTGCCGAGCACATCATCTCCTGTACGGGTTCCTTCGCCCGCAAAACGGGTGAGATGGTTGGTATCAACATTCCGGTCCTCCCGGTCGAGCACCAGTATATCGTCACAGAGCCGCACCCGGCCATTCAGGAGCGCCGTCGTCAGGGGCTGCCGGAAATGGGCGTCCTGCGTGAATCCGATTCCGCCTGGTACATGCGCGAAGAGGCTGGCGGCCTGATCCTTGGGCCCTACGAAGTCGGCGCGCCGGTCTGTTATGTCGATGGCCCTTCGGCGGAAAGCGAATACGAACTGTTCCAGGAGGAGCTGGATCGCTTGATGCCGCATATCGAAACCGCGATTGCGCGCGTTCCGGCATTCGGCGAAGTCGGCATCAAGAAGGTTTATAACGGCGCGATCGCCTATACGCCGGATGGTAATCCGATTGTCGGTCCGGCTCCGGGCCTCAAGAACTTCTGGCTCAACGAAGGTCATTCCTTCGGTATCACCGCGGCTGGCGGTGCTGGCTGGCAGCTGGCGGAATGGATCGTGGATGGCGAGCCCACCGTCGATCTGATGGGTGTGGATCCCCGCCGCTTCGGCCCCTATGCGACAGAGGGTTACCTCATCGCAAAGAACGAAGAGGCCTATGCAAACGTCTTCACAATGCACTATCCGGATGAGGAGCGCTCCGCTGCTCGCCCGCTGAAGACCACGCCGATTTACGATAAGCTCAAGAAGCTCGGTGGCGTCTTCGGTTCCGTTTACGGCTGGGAGCGTGCGAACTGGTATGCGCCGGAAGGCTATGAATTGCCGGAAAGCGAAAAGGGCGTTGGCGCGGACGTCATCACCAACCACAATTATGCACCGGCACTGGATGACGGGCGCTATGTCGAGAAGTGGTCCTTCCGCCGCTCGAACTACTGGCAGCATGTCGGCAATGAAGTGAAGAACGTCACGCAGAATGTCGGCGTTCTGGATATGTCGCCCTTTGCCAAGATCGAGGTTTCCGGTCCGGGTGCTCGTGCATGGCTGGAAAGCATCTTCGCAAACGCCATTCCGAAGAAGCGCGGCCGCATCACGCTGGCGCATATACTGACACCTGCAGGTGGCGTGAAGGCAGAGTTCACCATTTACGAATGGGCTCCTGGCCGCTTCTACATGGTTTCCGCCGGTGGTCTGGAAGCGCATGACCATGATCTGCTGTGGCGCCTTGCTCCGAAGGACGGTTCCGTAACGCTGCAGCCCATCACCCAGAAATACGGGGTGCTTGTGCTGGCCGGTCCGAAGTCACGCGATCTTCTGAAGAAGCTGACCCGCACCAGCCTTGAGAACAAGGATTTCCCATGGCTGACGGCGAAGCAGATCTCCGTCGGTGTGGCCACGGCTCATGCCTTGCGCGTCAACTTCGTTGGCGAACTGGGTTGGGAGCTGCATCACCCCATCGAAATGCAGAACTACATCTTCGACAAGCTGATGGAAGCTGGTGCTGAATTCGGTATCAAGCCTTTCGGTATCCGGGCCATGGTTTCCATGGCGGTGGAGAAATCCTACCGCAACATGGGCCGCGAACTGTCGATCGAGTACAATGCCTATGAATCCGGCCTGGAGCGCTTCATCAAGCCTGAGAAGCAGTTCATCGGTCGTGACGGGTTGCTGGCCTATAAGGAGAAGGGCCTGAAGTGGAACTTCAGCACGCTCGAGGTCAAGGGCACGACGGATGTCGATGCACGCGGCTCTGAGGCAATCTACAACGAGGCCGGTCAGGTGGTCGGTCGCGTCACGAGCGGCGGATATGGTTGGCGCGTTGAGAAATCTCTGGCGCTTGCCATGCTCAATCCAGAACATTCTGCAATTGGCACACGCTTGAAGGTCAAAATTCTGGGTTCGCTTTACGATGCAGAGGTTGTGGGCGAAAGCCCATTCGATCCGGACAACAATGTCCTGCGCGCCTGAATAAGACTTAATTGACCATAGTTTGGAAAGCGGCTCTTTTGGGCCGCTTTTCTATTGAAATCCATTTCTCGCCACCTTTGCGTTTAAATATTTGGCAACGTGATCTGCTTTAAATTCTCAGCAGTTGAGGAGATAGAAGGCGATCATGACTTATCTTGGCATTTCCGGCATGCAGTATACAGGCGAACAGTTTCCGGAAGCCCGGATTATTGTTGCTGAAGATTCGAACGTCTTTACGTCCATGATCCGCCAGCGGCTCAAAGAGATCTTCGGGATCGATGCGGAGATTTGCCGTACCTACGAAGATCTGATGATGGCCAATGAGCTGTCGGAAGAGCCGGTGACGCTCGCGATCTCCAACATCAATCTCCCCGGTGCGGAAAACGGCGAGGCGTTGGAATATCTGGTGGACCTGAACATTCCCACCATCGTGTTTACGGGCACGTTCCACGAGCAGACACGTGAAAAGCTGCTGGCAAAGGATATTGTCGATTACATTCTGAAGGACAATGTCTTCGCGGTGGAGATGCTGGTCGAGTCGGTTTGCCGCTTCCTCACCAATCATCGCCATCACGTGCTGATTGTCGATGATAGCCCGACGGCCCGCGCGCTGCTCTCCACGCGTCTGAAGCGCTACAATTTCCGCGTCAGCGTAGCCGAGAATGGCTCCAAGGCTATGGATATTCTCAAGAAGAACCCGGATATCGGCCTCGTTGTAACAGACTACAACATGCCTGATATCGATGGCTTCGAACTGGCTCGCCGTATTCGCTCCGTTCGCGGGTCACACGAGCTACGCATTATCGGCGTTTCGTCTTCAACGGATCGCTTGCTCTCCGCACGGTTCCTGAAGGCTGGCGGCAATGACTTCATGCTGCGCCCCTTCATTGACGAAGAGTTCTATTGCCGCGTGAATCAGAACCTCGATACCCTGGTTCAGATCAAGAGCAATCAGGCCAACAAGCAGCGCCCTGCGGCTTGACGTAAACAGACCTCCCGAGCTCAGAGGCGACCTTCAGGGTCGCCTCTTTGCGTTTGGTCAGGCTGAAATGCGGGCGCGCGGCGTGCTGGAAACCAGCTTGCGGTCTGCGCGTTCCTGCTGCGGCGAGCGGTTGTAGACTTCGCGATAACACTTCGAAAAATGCGAGGCGGAAACAAAGCCGCAGGCAACGGCAACTTCGACAATCGGCATGGATGATTGCACCAGAAGGTGGCGTGCGCGATCCAGCCGGATTTCCAGGTAATAGCGGGCAGGGGAGCGCCCCATCTCCTGCGCGAACAGTCTTTCGATCTGCCGACGGGAAAGGCCAACGCTGTCAGCAATATCGACCAGCGAGAGGGGTTCGGAAAGGTTGCTCTCCATCAGTTCGATGATTTGCAGCACCTTGTTGTTCTGCACGCCCAGCCGCGCCCGCAATGGCAGACGCTGACGGTCGTGCGGATTGCGCACACGGTCCGTCAGTTGCTGTTCGCATACGCGGTTTACCAGCGTCTCGCCAAAATCCTGACCGATGAGGTTCAGCATCATGTCCAGAGAGGCTGTGCCACCCGCACAGGTGTAGAGATTGCCATCGACCTCGTAGAGATCGGCGTAGACCTCCGCTTGCGGAAATGCTTCTGCAAAGCCGGGCAGGTTTTCCCAGTGAATGGCGCATCTTTTGCCATTCAACAGGCCGGCCTGCGCCAGCACATGGGCGCCCGTACAGAGGCTGCCAACCGCAACACCGCGATTGTAGGTCTCGCGGAGAAAGGCGAAGACCGAGCGGTTCGCGAATTCCTCCACATTGATGCCGGAACAGATCAGCACCATGTTGGGGCGGTGTTCACCGCCCAGGTTGCGCCGCTCATCGGTGAGGGAAGAATCAACCTCCACCGCGATGCCGCTTGAGGAATAGACCTTCTGGCCATCGGCCGAGGTCAGCCGCCATTCGTAGGCACTATAGCCTAGCATACGGTTGGCAATCCGCAGTGTTTCGACTGCGGCAGCAAACGGCAGCAACGTGAATTCCGGGACGAGGAAGAAGACTAGCGTTCTTTTTTTGACCTGCGGTTTTGTGGTCATGTGAGGGCTCCGTGGCAAGCCCCTATTCCTTGCGTGAACAGTCGGGCTGCAGTGTTCTGAAAGCGACATTGAAGCAACGAACGGCGGCGCGCAAGATGTTCTGTGTGCGACAGGCCGGGAACTGCTCACATTGCGGCGATAAAACCTGCCCCGTGGCTCTCTTCAAGAGAGCGGCTGTTTGGCAGAATGGTATTGCCGATGTCGGCACAGATCTGCCGCCGGCCAGCCAATGTCCTTGCGAAGATCAAGCGGCAAGGCTTCAAGGTGAGCCAGTTCCCTGTGCTGGCGGTAGGCTCGCGCAAGCCGATCAATGAACCGTGCCGGAAGGCTTTGCAGCCCCTTCAAGGGCGAAACGGCAGGTATAGGCGACATTTCAAGGGCAGGGCAGGTTGTGCAGGACATGATCGGCTCCTTTCGATATCTCGAAAGGTCGCATGAGATAAATTATCAAAAAAGAAAATGTTTTTGATGTGAAATATCAAAATGAGTGATTCTTCTGGTGCGGAATTGCTTTCAATTGACTGTAAGGGAAATAAACTGGTATCCTCTTCAATATAAGTTTTTTTGAAAGATAGGATTATGACGGTTCCTTTCCGCGCCAATCTTCCGCTGCTCGATAATGACGTGCTGCGAACATTTATTGCGATAGCGGATACAGGAAATTTCTCTACGGCTGCCGAAGCGGTTTTGCGCACGCCATCGGCAGTTTCCATGCAGATCAAGAAGCTCGAGGATCAGTTGCGCACGACGCTCTTTTTGCGTGATGCGCGCTCCGTCAGTCTTACGCCGCAGGGTGAAATCCTGCTGTCCTATGCAAGGCGGCTTATCGCGCTTTCCAATGAGGCCGTTTCGCGCTTCGTCATGCCGGAACTGTCTGGCGTTGTCCGCCTGGGCGCTGCGGATGACATCGCCGAACGCCTTCTGCCCGGTATCCTGCGCGATTTCGCCAGTAAGTTCCCGGGCATCATGGTCGATGTGACGGTCGATTCCAGTACGAACTTACGCAAGCGCATAGAAGAACAGCGCCTGGATCTTGCGCTTATCAACACCTCCTCCCGCCAGTTGCAAAGCGAAGGCGAGGTTGTCTACACCGAAAAGCTGGTCTGGGCCGGAGCGAAATGCGGTGCTGCCCATTTGCAGGATCCGCTGCCGGTTTCGATCTGGGAAGACGGTTGCCTCTGGCGGCAGGATGCGTTGCGCAAGCTGGATGAGGCGAAGCGCCCCTATCGCATTGCCTATCTCAGCGCGAGCACCATGGCGCAGCGTGCTGCGGTCATTTCCGATCTCGCCGTCGCACCGCTGGCGCGCTCCTATCTGACAGATGATATGCGGGTTTTGGGGCCGCGCGAGGGAATGCCGGAACTCATGTCTTTCGATGTGAGATTGCTGACGCTTGCGGATCTCTCGATTCCTGCCAAGGCTGTTTCGGAGACAATCCGTGAAGCCTATGCGCAAATGGAGCAGGATGCAGCCTGAGGATTGGCGCATGTGGATGAAGATCTGGCAGTTCGGCAAACGATTCTTCTGCCAGATCCAGCTTTTGCATCAAAGGAGAGCTGTCAGGTCAGCTCAGGTGTAAAATTGCTGCTGTCAGGACCACTGCTACTGAAATTACCAGCCAGCTAAATCTGAGATAAGTCCGCCGACGGTGCTCGGCGCCACTCCAGTCATAATGCATCTGTACGGCCTTTCCATTCTGTGCGCCCAGCTTCATGCCGGGTGGAGACCTTGAGACAGGCTTTCTGCCTGATCTCTTTTTATGCCATCGCCCCTGCGCGTAGCTGACCTGGATCAAACTTTCCAGAAATCAGACACGAATGTTTAATGCATGTTACGGCCCGGCATCAAGTCGTAACGGACACCACAATCTGTGGATTGGCCATATTGCGGCAAAGGATGGCTGTGGCTTACCAGATATTGCGCGTGAAACCCAGCCAAAGGTAAGTCCACAGTGGCGGCGGAAAGCGCAGATGTGAAGGTCCTGTCGCGCAATAGGGCTCGATCTCGTTCGCTAACAGCTTTTCCAGCGTATCGATGGCGATTTGCGTACCGGCGGCTGTTATCAAAAGCGGGTAGGTGGCTATGCTGTCATTCTCTGCGGGTTTGACGCGAAATTCGGCAAGAGTGGCTCCGGTATCGGTTCCCGCATCGACGAGATGCAGTGTCCCGCCGAAATTGGCTTCATCGCCTTCTACACGAGACCAGTAGCCGCCCATCTGGCCGCGATAGGCCGGATTGATTCCGGCATGAAAATTCACGATGGGGCAGGTGATTGCCGCCAGTGTCGATCGGGAAAGCAAACGGCAGGAAATCGTGAAGATCACATCGGGCCGATAGCGCTGTATCGCCGCCACGGCCTGCGCATCGTTCAGGGATGTCACGCGTGTGGTGGGAATGTCATGGTCCCGTCCCGGGTTCAGATTGAACTGCCGGATAATCTCGGCACTTCTTTGCGCGGCGACCTTTTTCCCAAGTCGCGAACACACCATCGTTCCCAACTGGCCAATTGCCTGTGCCCAGCCCAGTTTCCTTGCGCGGCGCTTCAGCACGGAAAGCTTGCTCTCGTAATCCTCTTCGATGATTTCCAGAGATGGGAAGCGCTGCTTGAGCGCGTTGACCATGACCTGCGGATTGATGCCGCCCGCGGTGAGAATGAGCAGACGCTGTGTATTCTTCGTCATGTGGTTGCCTTCGCTCCGGGGGCGTCTGACTTGAGGCGCAAATTTGCTCACAACGATGTGAACCTTTTCCTGCTTTGTACGTTAGCAGTCACGGAAATCGAATTTCCGGTTCTATGTCGTCCATTTTTTTTCTTGGAGTTATTCACCATGACGGTCAAATCGGTCTGCGTCGTCGCTGCTCTTCTCGCCTCTATGGCTTCGCTCGCTTCGTGCGGCAATACGATTCGCGGCATTGGTAAGGATACTGCCAACACGGTCAATGCCACTCAGGATGCTGGCAGAAATGTCGAGCGCGCAGCGCGCTGAGTAACTCCGGGCTTGAAGCTTGAGACATGAAAAAGGCCGTCCTTCGCCAAGCGTAAGGACGGCCTTTCTGTCCACCGGAGCATTTCCCGGTCAAAGCGGAATCATCTGAGATGCTCGCACTTGGTTTTCGGGCATTCAAAACCGCTCAACGCAGTTTGACAGACGTGGAGGGCGCGGAGGCTTACACCTTTGCCTTGGGATAGGCCTTGTCCACGCCGCCGGACTTCTGAAGGCCTTCACGAAAGGCGGTATAGGCGGGGTGCTGGCTGGATCTGGCCGCTTCCATGAGCCTGATCTGAAGCCGGCCGGGCGTGATGTTTCCCAGCCACTGACCACATTGCTGCAGCTTCAAGGTATTGAGGAAGCGTGCGCCTGAGGCATTATCAAGATACAGGTGGATGCCGTCGAGCAGCACATCGTCACCTGCCGGATTGTCCATCATCAGTTTCAGCCAGTTTTCGTGATCCTGGCTCATCCCGGCCAAGGCATCTGCAACAGTCTCACGGCTGCCAATAGAAGCGACTGCATTCATGTTTGTTCTACCCCGCAAAGCTTGATTCCTTGCTTGGAAGTTACAGGCCGGGCAAGTCGCTCTCAATAGTAGAACATACAAACATGGTTAAAGCGCAGACTTTACCTTCTCTGCCACATCCGGCGAAAGCCAACGGGTCCAGATGCCGAGATTTTCCTTGAGAAAATGCCGGGCTGCTTCCGTTTGGCTTACTTTATTGTCGTCCTTCCAGGCAATCAGCGCGCTCACCGTCGCATTTCCCCATTTGCGCTGTTGCAGATAGGATGAAATCTCCGGTTCCCTCTGGGCAAAGGCGGCGGTCATCAGGGTAAAGGCCTGCGATGTGGGGTAGGAGTTGACCTTCGGATTGAGGCAGCCGGCTACCGATGTGCAGCTATCCCACTCCAGCTGGTCGAAGGGTACGTCGAAGGACAGCTTCACCATTTCATGCCGCGCCAGAATTCCGGTCGGCGCCCAGTAATAGCCCAGCCAGCCAGTCTTTGCCGCGATTGCCTTGGCGATGGATGCTTCGAGTTCCTCGCCGCTCGATGTATTCAGCAGATCAAAACCCTTGTCCTGTGCGCCGACAGCGCGGAAAAGATTGGCTGTTGTGACACGGCAAGCCCAGTCCGGCGGGCAGCTGTGAACAACACCTCGCCCTTCGCCATTCTCCTTGGAAAAAAGTTGCGGATTGGCCAGCGCATCCTGAACGGTGCGAATGGATGGATGTGCATCGGCAATGAACTTCGGTATCCACCAGCCTTCAACGGCGCCATCGGCCAGGATTTCCGCCCCCTGAGCGAGCTTTCCGGAGCGCACGGCTTCGGAGAGCCTTTCATTGATGGAGTTGACCCAGAGTTCTGGCGCAATGTCCGGCTTGCCATTGGCAAGCATGGTTTCGAATGTCGGGATGGTGTCTCCTTTGACAAGCCGGATCTGACAGCCGAAGCCCTTTTCCAGAATGAACTTGTCCACTTCGGCTGCAATAGCGGCCGACTCCCAGTTCATGCTGGCGATCTCCACCTCGCCGCAGGCAGAGGCAGCCTGCGGCGCACTGAAGAGGGCGAGTGCCGTTCCTGCTATGGCAAAGAGTAGGCTCTGTCGCATCCCATCATCCTGGTTGCATCTATGTCGAACATGGAAAACAGCGTGTCGCAATCACCAAAAAAATCAAGTTATTTCCCTCGGTTGAGGGCGGTAAACGCGGTGTTGTGAACCCGCCTGCTTTCCATCGCGTCAGAACATTTTGAAGAAAATTGCGTCGCTGCTGAAAAAGGCATCCGGCGCTAACGCCTCGGTAACACTTATCGGGCTATCAGTTGGCCGTGGCAGCGCCGCAGAGGCTCCGGCAGGTAGTGCGTACCGGAGCCGCTTTACACGTGGCGAGCAATGTCTTGCTCTTGCGCAATGGATGCGCAGCGTTTATTTTTGTTCCAAACAATTGGATCCACGGTCAAAGCCCGCTGACGGGCGGCATTCGCCGCCGGGTGCGCTTCTCCGGGGTTCAAGGGCCCTGCGAAAAGCGCGTGCGATCAGCAAGGCGGCAACCTCTTCAGCTACGAATTTGCCGCTTTCGCATCTTGCAACGCAGGGCCTGTCTCCTGCCTTCTCTAGGGTGTCATGTCATTGGAAACCCAGGCCCGCATCTCTTTTGTTCTCGGCGGCGCACGCTCGGGAAAATCCCGTTTTGCAGAACGTCTTGCCACCGATTGCGGCCTGACGCGCCACTATATCGCAACCTCCCAGGCATGGGATGACGAGATGCGGGAGCGTATTACGCTGCATCGCATGCAGCGCGGGGAGCATTGGCAGACTCATGAAGTACCGCTTCGACTGGCGGAAGCTCTTGCGAAAATATCCGAGCCGCAAAACGTCATTCTGGTCGATTGCCTCACCCTTTGGGTCACCAATCTGATGATGGCGGATGCGGATGTCGATGCGGAGGCTGAATTGCTGATTGCCAGCCTTCGCGATTTTCAAGGCAAGGTTATATTCGTCTCCAATGAAGTCGGCCTCGGCATCGTGCCCGAGAATCGCATGGCCCGCCAGTTCCGGGACCATGCGGGGCGCCTTCACCAGCGTCTGGCGGAGGTTGCCGATGAGGTCTTCTTCATTGCCGCGGGGCTACCGCTCAAAATGAAGTAGCGGTTTTGGTCTAGAAGCCAAGCCACATGCGAACGGGGTGGTTGGGGTCTGACAGCAGCTTTGTCGCCAGCGCAATACAGGTGATGACCAGAAGCGGCTTGATGATTTTCGCGCCGCTGCGCATGGCAAGACCGGAACCCAGTTGCGCTCCAATCAATTGCCCAGCCCCCATAACGAGCCCCACCTTCCACAAGATGGCACCGTTCAACGCAAAGACTGTCAGTGATCCAAGATTGGAGCCGAGGTTGAGAAGCTTCGTGTGCGCGGTAGCCTTCAACATGCCAAAGCCTGCCAGCATGACAAAGCCCAGCATGTAGAACGATCCGGCACCTGGTCCGAAAATGCCATCGTAAAGGGCAACCAGCGGAACTGCCGTTACCGCGAAGATGGTCGGTGTGATCCGTTGCGTGCTGTCTTCATCTGAAAGCCTCGGCTTGAGCGCGAAGAAGAGAGCAATGCCGATCAGCAGAAAGGGGATTGCTGTTGCGAGATAATGTCCGGGCACATGTGAGGCGATCAACGAACCAATGCCTGCTGCCACATAGGCAATGAGCGCCATCGGCATCTGCTTTTTCAATTTCACATGGCCACGCCGCGCATAGGCAAAGGTTGCGGAACCGGAGCCAAATGTTCCCTGCAGTTTGTTTGTCGCCAGCGCTTCCAGCGGCGGAAACCCCGCCAGCAACAAACAGGGCAGCGTCACCAGTCCACCGCCTCCGGCGATCGAATCGATGAAACCAGCCAGAACGGCAGCCGCAAACAGCAGCAGAAGAAGGTGAAAGGCGATATCGTGCACGGGGATTGACCAGTCAGAATTGAGGCTTGCGCCTTCTGTCACCGTCGCTGCCCATGTGCAAGTCTATCTCCGGTGCAAAACGTCCGATTGTGCTTGCCGGGCAGTCTTGCGTCTTTACCACCGCCAGTTATTGTGCGGACAAATTTGAGAGTAAGGATATCCGAATGCACAAGGTCATCTTCGACACCGATCCCGGCATTGACGATGCAATGGCGCTGCTTTTTCTGCACAAGCATCCTCAGATTGATCTTGTGGGCGTAACCACCGTTTTCGGTAATGCGCCGATTGAGATGACCACGCGCAATGCGCTTTACCTCGGCTCCGCCTGGGGAATTCCGGCGCCCGTTGCTGAAGGGGCAGGGCAGACCTTCGATCCCTCGCGGGGTGGAAGCTATTGGCCGACTGCCATCCATGGCGATAATGGAATCGGCAATGTCCCGATCCCGGAGAACATTGACCGGGTTGCCGATTCGCGTCCTGCATTCCAGTTCATCATCGATACGGTGCGCGCCCATCCGGGCGAAGTGACCCTGATTGCGGTCGGTCGCATGACGAATCTGGCGCTTGCCCTGAAGGCGGATCCGGAAATCACCAAGCTCGTTCGCGGCGTCATTATCATGGGCGGTGCATTCGATGTGAACGGCAATGTCTCGCCTGCGGCGGAGGCCAATATTCATGGTGATCCGGAAGCGGCGGATGTGGTGATGACGGCCCCTTGGCCGGTCGTCGTGATTGGCCTCGATGTCACGATGCAGACGGTGATGACGAGCGGCTATCTGGCGGATATGGTGGCGGAAGGCGGCTCCGATATCCAGCTTCTGTCGGATATTTCACAGCTTTATATAGACTTTTACAAGACGCGCGTGGGCGATGGCATGGTCATTCATGATAGCTGCGCGGCCGTCTATCTGGTTCGTCCCGATCTTTTTGAAACCCGCAGCGGTTCAATCCGTGTCGTCTGCGGCGGCATTGCGGACGGACAAACCATACAGAAGCCGGATGGCCGGGGTTTCCCGCCTGGCGCATGGGATGATCTGCCAAGCCAGAAGGTCGCCGTTTCCGTAAAGGCGGATGAAGTTCTTGCGGTTATCCGTGCGGCGCTTGTTTCTGGCCGGGCTGCCTGATCGCCTCGTCAACAACAAATTGCTGTTTACGCAACAGTGCCAGTGCAAAATTCCGCTCCGGGCTTCGCAGGCCATTGGCATTGAAGCCGGATTTCCCTATGTGGAACTCTAACTGACAGAATTCAGAGGATATGAGCGTGACCGCTACATTCGACAAAGTCGCCGACATCATTGCTGAAACCAGCGAAATCGATCGTGAGACCATTACGCCTGAGAGCCATACGATTGACGATCTGGGAATCGACAGCCTTGATTTCCTCGATATCGTTTTCGCGATCGACAAGGAGTTCGGCATCAAGATCCCGCTCGAGCAGTGGACTCAGGAAGTGAACGAAGGCAAGGTTTCCACCGAAGAGTACTTCGTTCTGAAGAACCTCTGCGCCAAGATCGATGAGTTGAGGGCAGCGAAGGGCTGAAATGCCATTGCTGGCGGCAAAGCCTAATGCTTCTTGAGTATTTTCAGATGATCGACCGTATCGAAGCGGTCGATCTCGATGCCAAGACTCTCCGGGCCCAATCCGTGGTGCCCAGCCATAGCCCGGTCTTTGAAGGCCATTTCCCCGGTATGCCACTCGTGCCGGGGGTTTTGCTTATTGAGACCATGGCGCAGGCGAGCGGTTTTCTCGTTCTCGCTGCTTCCGATTTTGCGGCCATGCCGTTTCTGATGTCGGTTGATGGCGCGAAAATGCGAAGCTTTGTGGAACCTGATGCGGTTCTGGATATCGATGTGTTTCTTGAGCACGAGGGTTCCGGCTACGCGGTGACCAAGGCAAAAATTTCGTCTGCGGGCAAAAAGGTCTGCGATGCGCAATTGAAATTGCGCACCATGCCGTTTGATGAAGTGCCCCTTGCCGAGATCGTGCGCAAGCGCGCCGGCGAAGTTGGACTAATGAACGCGCTTTCATCCCGTTGAGGGCGCGCATCCGAAAGGTTGAAGCTGAAATGAGCAAGTCAGCCAATGACGTTGTAATTACCGGTGTCGGCATCGTCACCTGCCGTGGCGTTGGCAAGGAACCGCATCTGGCCTTGTTGACCGGCAGCGAGATCCTTCCTCCCCATGTGGATGTGGAGCGGTTCAAGCCGTATCCGATCCATCCCATGCCGGAAATCGACTGGTCGCAGCAGATCCCCAAGCGAGGTGACCAGCGCCAGATGGAAAACTGGCAGCGTCTTGGCGTGTTCGCCGCAGGTCTGGCTCTGGAAGATGCAGGGCTGAAGGACAATGCGGATGCTTGCGGAACGATGGATATGATCGTTGCGGCAGGCGGCGGTGAGCGTGACATCAAGGTGGATAGCCTGATCGTCAACGAGGCCCTGAAGCGCAACGACCGGGAGCGGCTTCTCAATGAGAAGCTGACGACCGAACTGCGCCCGACGCTTTTCCTCGCCCAGCTTTCCAACCTGCTGGCGGGCAATATTTCCATCGTTCATAAGGTCACTGGCTCCTCGCGCACTTTTATGGGTGAGGAGGCCGCCGGTATCTCTGCGGTTGAAACCGCTTATCATCGCATCAAGGCTGGGCAGTCCACCCATTCTCTCGTCGGTGGCGCATTCGTTGCCGAACGTGCGGATATCATTCTGCTCGTTGAAGGTATCCGCGCCCATAAAACCGGTGAATGGGCACCGCTCTGGGCGCGTGATGGCTCAGAAGGCGGCGGCATGATCATGGGTTCCGTCGGTGCCTTTCTGGTGCTGGAATCGCGTGAATATGCCGAGGCCCGTGGCGCGCATATCTATGCTGTGATTGATGGTATCGAAGCTGATCGCGGCAATCGCGACAACGGCAAGTTCGAGCAGCGCCTGGAGCGTCTCGGCCAATTGGCGGAGGGCGGTGCAAAGGATGCCGTCGTTTTCTCCGGCAGCAGCGGCATGAGCGAACTGGCTTCGCGTGAAAAGTCCGTTCTGGAAAAGATTTTCCCCGGCGCACCTATTCGCGGCTTCGGCGGCGTAACCGGGCACGGGATGGAAGCACAGTTCCCGCTGGGTCTGGCGCTGGCCGCGCTTTCGCTGGATGGCAAGGCAACGGTTCCAGCCTTCGATCCGGATCATGAAGGCAGCATGCAGCAGCCGGCACACCGCGCCATTGTCACCTCCGTCGGCTATATCCGCGGCGAAGGTCTGGCAGTTCTGTCCGCGAACGGTTGAGGATCAAAGATGAGCACGAACGCATTCAGAGATCATCTGGGCCGCCCGATTGTTGCGGTTACCGGCATGGGCGTCATCACATCGCTGGGGCAGGGGCTCACTGACAACTGGTCAGCGCTGACCTCCGGCACGTCCGGCATTCACAAGATTGAGCGTTTCCCCACCGAAGGGCTCTCCACCCGCATCAGCGGTACGGTGGATTTTATCAAGCTCCCGCGTGAAAACGCTGTCGAGCGCTCCTATGCCTTCGCACATGCCACCACACAGGAAGCTCTCGCGCAGGCCGGTCTTTCAGGCGATTTTAACGGCCCTCTCTTCCTCGCCGCTCCGCCGGTCGAGCCGGAATGGAGCGCCCGTTTCGAGCTGGCAGACAGAGCGCCGCCGCCGGAGCGTGAGGACGATGCCTATGACCGCTTCCTGGCGGCCATGCGTCAGCGCCCGGATCCGGTATTTCTGGAAGCGGCGCAATTCGGCTCGATTTCGGAGCGTCTTTCCGATGCGTTCGGCACGCGTGGTCTGCCGGTCACGCTGTCCACAGCCTGCGCGTCTGGTGCAACGGCCATCCAGCTTGGCGTGGAAGCCATTCGTCAGGGCCGCACGGATCGCGCATTGACAGTCGGTACCGATGGTTCCGTCAGCGCCGAAGCCCTCATTCGCTTTGCGCTTCTGTCGGCGCTTTCCACGCAGAACGACCCGCCGGAAAAGGCATCCAAGCCCTTCAGCAAGGATCGCGACGGCTTTGTCATTGCCGAAGGTGCAGCAACCCTCGTGCTGGAATCGCTGGAATCGGCGGTTGCTCGCGGCGCGAAAGTGCTGGGCATTCTGAAAGGCTGTGGTGAAAAGGCGGATCATTTCCACCGCACGCGCTCGTCGCCGGATGGTGGGCCTGCCATTGCCACCATCCGCGCGGCCTTGGCCGATGCGGGGCTGGACGAAAGCGCCATCGGCTATATCAACGCCCATGGAACCTCCACGCCGGAAAACGACAAGATGGAATATGGTGCCATGCTGGCGGTCTTCGGGGATCGCCTGAAGGATTCCATTCCATGCTCGTCCAACAAGTCGATGATTGGTCATACGCTGACGGCGGCAGGCGCTGTCGAAGCCGTGTTCTCGATCCAGACCATGTTGACCGGCACGCTGCCGCCCACCATCAATCATGTGAATCCTGATCCTTCGATCATTCTGGATGTTGTGCCGAATGTGAAACGGGACCAGCAGGTAAAGGCGGTTCTCTCCAATTCCTTCGGGTTTGGCGGGCAGAATGCAAGTCTTGTCATGACAGCAGAGCCAGCTTAAAAGCCGGCTCCAACACATTGGCTATCCAGCACACAGTCTTTGACGCCTTCGGGCGAAGGAAAAATCTATGCGCGCTTTGCAACTGATCGATGATAGACGCCTTGAAGCAACGGACATTCCGGAGCCGGAAGCGCCTGCACCTGGTGAGGTAACGCTGCGCGTCAAGGCGGTGGCTCTCAATCACATCGATGTCTGGGGCTGGCGCGGCATGGCCTTTGCCAAGCGCAAGATGCCGCTCACCATCGGTGCGGAAGCCTCCGGCGTCGTCGAGGCTATCGGCCCCGGCGTTGCCAATGTCCTGCCGGGCCAGCTGGTTTCGATCTATGGTGCGCGCACCTGTGGCCTCTGCAAGCCGTGCCGCGAAGGCCGGGATAATCTTTGCGAACATGTTTCCGGCGTTCACGGCTTCCATCTGGATGGCTTCGCGCAGGAAAAGATCAACATTCCGGCCCGCCAGCTGGTGCCTGCACCTCCGGGTGTGGATGCGGTCGGTGCAGCGCTTGCGCCCGTTACCTTCGGCACGGTCGAACACATGCTGTTCGATAATGCCAAGCTCGAACCCGGTGAGACCATTCTCGTTCATGCCGGCGGCTCCGGCATTGGAACTGCGGCCATCCAGCTTGCCAAGAAGATTGGCTGCACCGTCATCACCACGGTTGGCTCCGATGACAAGATCGAGAAGGCAAAGGCACTGGGTGCCGATCACGTCATCAATTACCGGACCGACCGCTTCGAAGGCGTCGTGCGCAAGCTCACCAAGAAGAAGGGCGTCGATGTCGTCTTCGAACATGTCGGCAAGGACACCTGGGCTGGCTCGATGCTGTGCCTGAAGCGCGGCGGCCGTCTGGTCACCTGCGGTTCCACCTCCGGTGTCTCGACAGATATGAACCTGATGATGCTGTTCCAGCAGCAGTTGAAGCTGCTTGGCTCCTTCGGTTGCCGCATGGAAAACATGGCCAATGCCATGCAGAAAATGGCGCGCGGCATCGTTCATCCGGTCATCGATACGGAAGTGACCTTTGACGATATCGACAAGGCCCTCCAGCGCATGGAAGGCCGCCAGATCTTCGGCAAAATCATCTTGCGGATGGATTGATCCATTGAAGATGCTGATCACGAGAATTGTGCTGGCAGCGCGCCATTTCCGGCAATGGCTGCTGGCGCAGATCGCTTTCGGCTTCCTGAATTTCCTGAAGATCTTTCCGGCTGATCCCGCCTTGAACTTCGCAGATTGGCTGGTGCGGAAAGTCGGACCTATGACCAGCCGTCACAAGCTGATGCTGGTCAACCTCGCCAACGCTTTCCCTGAGAAATCAGAAGCGGAGCGGGAGCGTATCGCGCTGGCAAGCTGGGGCAATATGGGGCGGCTTGCGGCGGAATATGTGTTTCTCGACCGTTTGTTCGATTTCGATCCGGAGGCGAAAGAGCCGGGTCGTATCGAGGTAAGTGGCATTCCGCTGTTTCTCGGTCTGCGTGACGATCCCAAGCCCTTCATCGTCTTCACGGCACATACCGGCTGTTTCGAACTTCTGCCTGTCGCGGGTTCTGCCTTCGGCCTGAACGTGACGGTCATGTTCCGCCCGCCGAACAACCCCTATATCGCGGAAAAAGTCTTCTCCTTCCGTTCCGCCAGAATGGGCAAGCTTGTGCCGTCTCACGCGGGCTCTTCCTTTGCTCTGGCGCGGCAGTTGGAGGCAGGCAAGGGCATCGGCGTGCTGGTAGACCAGAAGTTCCAGAAGGGGCTCAGCACGTCATTCTTCGGGCTGCCAGTGCAGACCAACCCGCTTCTTGCCAAGCTGGTGCGCCAGTTTGATTGCGAGGTCTATCCGGCCCGCTGCATCCGGCTTCCCGGCAATCGGTATCGGCTGGAAATCGAGCCGAAGATTGAGATCCCGCGCACCGCCACGGGTGCCGTGGACGTTCAGGCAACAGGCCAGATGCTGAACGACAAGGTGGAAAGCTGGGTCAGGGAAAACCCTGAACAGTGGCTTTGGTATCATGACCGCTGGAACATCAAGCACAGCCTCAAGCGGTGATCTGCTCTTCCAGCAGCTGCTTCAGCCTTCTCAAATCCTTTTCCACATGCCGGGCATCGCTTTCGAACTGCTCAGCAGACATGCCCGGCAGACGCGTCACCAGAAAGATTGCCTCGGCGCCGTCGCCGTTCTGCACAATGCGAAATGCGTTGTAGACGATGAGGCCGGATGGCATCTCGACCCAATGGTCCAGAACGCCCAGATCGTTCTCTGCTGCGAATGTCACCTTGACCTCACCGATTGGGCCACCATCGGCCAGCCAGTGATCGCCTGAGGGCTTCAGCCCGCTTCCCAATCCAGAGGCCCAGAGCGCCATGTTGTGTGGATTGGACGCAAAGGCGTAAACCTTTGTCCACTCACACGCGATCGATACATGGATAGCTCTGGTTTCGAATGTTGTGATCATGATCTTTCCTCCGGGCCTCTCATGCGAGATATGCCACCCCCGCCACACTTCAACAGTAACGCTCGGCCCATTGCACGCGGCGGTCAGCATCCATCCGCATCTGAAAATTTAAACGATTTGTCATGGCTTTTGCCTTGCCCCTTACCTAGTTGAGTGCCAAAACACCCGTCCAATCTCAATGGAGGCACTTCCGTGGAACAGGCAGAAATCGGCCTTATCGGTCTTGGCGTCATGGGCTCCAATCTCGCGCTTAACATCGCGGAGAAGGGCAACAAGATCGCAGTTTTCAACCGCACTCCGGAGGCAACGCGCAAATTCTATGCAGAAGCCGGTGAGTTGGCGGGGCAGATTATCCCTTGCGAAACACTGGAAGAGTTTGTCGCGGCCATTCGCCCGCCGCGCCCCATTATCATCATGATCAAGGCCGGTGATCCTGTCGATCAGCAGATGAAATTGCTGGAGCCATATTTGTCGTCCGGCGACATTATGATCGATGCTGGCAATGCCAATTTCCGCGATACGATCCGCCGTTTCGACACGCTGAAGGATAGCCCGCTGACCTTTATCGGCATGGGCGTGTCTGGCGGTGAAGAAGGCGCGCGCCACGGCCCCTCCATCATGGTCGGCGGCACGGAAGATAGCTGGAAGCGCGTTGAAAAGGTTCTCACCTCCATTTCCGCCAAATTCAATGGCGAGCCCTGCGTTGCCTGGCTTGGCAATGACGGTGCAGGCCACTTCGTCAAGACCATCCATAACGGCATCGAATATGCCGATATGCAGATGATTGCGGAGATTTACGGCATTTTGCGCGACGGTCTCAAACTGTCTGCTCCGGAAATCTCCAAGGTGTTTGGCCGCTGGAACGAAGGCCGTCTCAACTCCTATCTCATCGAAATCACCGAGAAGGTTCTGGCCGCGAACGATCCCATCAGCGGCAAGCCGATGGTCGATGTCATTCTCGATGCCGCTGGCCAGAAGGGCACCGGCAAATGGTCCGTTATCGAGGCTCAAAACCTCGGCGTCGCTGCCACGGGCATTGAAGCTGCCGTTGCTGGCCGCGTTCTCTCCTCCCAGAAGGAAGAGCGTGTTGCTGCTGAAAAGATTTTCGGCCTGCCGCAAACGGTGGCCATGCCTGGCACAGACGGTCTTTCCTTCCTGGACGATCTGGAAAATGCGCTGCTGGCGGCAAAAATCGCTGCCTATGCACAGGGTTTTGCCGTCATGGCAGCGGCGTCCAAGGAGTATGGCTGGAACCTGCCAATGCCAACCATTGCCAAGATCTGGCGCGCGGGCTGCATCATTCGCTCGCAGTTCCTGGATGAGATCACATCGGCCTTCACCAAGGATCCGGATGTTGCCAACCTCATCGTAACGCCTGCTTTCGCGCAGCTGGTTCAGGAAACGGATGGCGCGCTTCGCCGCGTTGTTTCCACGGCGGTCATGTCGGGCCTGCCCGTTCCGGCGCTTGCCTCTGCGCTTTCCTACTTCGATACCTATCGTCGTGGGCGTGGCACGGCCAACCTCATTCAGGCGCAGCGTGATTTCTTCGGCGCGCATGGTTTCGACCGCGTGGATGGTGTGGACAAGCATCACGGTCCCTGGGGCAGCGGCCTCAACGCCTGATCAAGCATCAAAGGCCGACGGGGCATCCCTTTGCTTCGTCGGCTGTTTTTCGCCGCGTCAACATTCGGCTGCGGCTTATCCATTTCAGTGTCCGATTTCGGAGGAGAACTCATGGCCTGGCAACCGGCTGAAGACCGCTATTCCCGCATGAAATACAATCGCTGTGGCCGTTCGGGCCTGAAGCTTCCGGCGATTTCGCTCGGGCTCTGGCATAATTTCGGCGATGATACGCCGCATGAACGCAAGCGGGATATCTGCCGCACGGCATTTGATCTCGGTATCACGCATTTCGATCTTGCCAATAATTACGGCCCGCTGCCGGGTAGCGCCGAGCTTGCCTTCGGGGAGATCCTGAAGACCGATTTCGCTGGCTACCGCGATGAGCTGATCATCTCCTCCAAGGCGGGCTATAACATGTGGCCGGGTCCCTATGGCGAATGGGGAAGCCGCAAATACCTGATCGCCTCATGCGATCAGTCCTTGAAGCGCATGGGGCTCGATTACGTCGATATCTTCTACTCGCACCGCTTCGATCCCGATACGCCGCTGGAAGAAACCTGCGGCGCGCTGGATCACATCGTGCGGTCCGGCCGCGCGCTCTATGTCGGCATCTCGTCCTACAATTCCAGGCGCACGCGTGAAGCCGCAGCCATTCTGAAGGATCTTGGCACGCCGTGCCTGATCCATCAGCCGAGCTATTCCATCATCAACCGCTGGGTTGAGGAGGATAGCCTCCTGGATACGCTGGATGATCTCGGCATCGGCTCCATCGTCTTTTCGCCATTGGCGCAGGGCATGCTCACCTCCAAATATCTCGGTGGCATCCCGGATGACAGCCGTGCCGCACAGGGCAAGTCCCTGCGTCCAGCCTTCCTCAACGATCGCAACATCGAGAACCTGCGTGGCCTGAACGCCATTGCAGAGAAGCGTGGCCAGACGCTGGCCCAGATGGCAATCGCCTGGGTTCTCCGTGGTGGTCGCGTTACCTCTGCCCTGATTGGTGCCAGCCGTTCGGAGCAGGTGGTGGATTGCGTCGCGGCCTTGGATAAGCCTGACTTTACGGAAGCGGAACTGGCTGAAATCGAAGTCTTTGCCAAGGATGCGGATATCAACCTCTGGGCCGCTTCGGCTGAGCGTGAAGGTCCGTCCCGCTAAATATGGTTCGGAAGGAGTGCCGCGCTTTTTTTGTGGCGCTCCTTCCAGTTTTGCTTGAAATAATCCTCTTAAGTCCAAGCTAATATTAATAAAACTTAATATTCGGTTCACGCCCCATTCATTTAGAAAACTCTAATATGTCCTTGTAAGTTCATGAAATACGAGGATTGAAACATGAAGCGCTTCATCACCCTGTTGACTGCTGCCACCATTCTGGCAGCGCCCATGGCGCAGGCTCAGGACCACCGTTCGAAGGCGCATGATCGTGGCCGCACGGTCGAGCGGACGATCATCGAGAAGCGCACCATCGTGAAGAAGCCGCGCTGGCATCGCGGTCAAAAACTGTCGCGTGCCGAGCGTGCGCGCCTGCGCGAAATCCGGGATTACCGCCGTTACCGCCTTTCCGCACCGCCGCGTGGTTATCATTGGGTGCGGGTGGAGAACCAGTTCCTGCTGGTCGGCATCACCAGCGGCGTCATCTCCAGCATTATCGCGGGTCGATAACAGAAAGAAAGCGGCGGTTTGAACCCGCCGCTTTTCGATTGATCAGGATGCTTTGGTCAGGCAATCCGCCATGGATGAGGAAAGACCCTGCATCAGCTGGAAGTAAAGGTCTGGCCCTTCCTTCAGTGTGGCGCCTTCGGGGTCCAGCGTGCCGCTCTTGGCCTTGGTGCCAGCGGTCACAACCTCGATCAGCTTCGGCTGAAACTGTGGCTCGGCAAAAACACAGCCCGCATTCAGTGTTTTCAGCTTGGCCTGAATTTCAGAAAGACGTGCCGCACCGGGAGCTGTTTCCGGGCTCACCGTAATCGATCCCACAACGTTCAGCCCGTAATGGCGCTCGAAATACTGGTAGGCGTCATGGAACACCACGGAAGGCTTGTCCTTGACAGGCGCGAGTTTCGTGGCGATGTCCGTGTCCATCTGATCGATGCGCGCGATCAGGGCCTCGGCGTTCTTCTTGTATGCCGCTGCATTGGCAGAATCGGATGCGGAGAGCGTGGCTTCGATCTCCTTGACCATGGCTTTTGCATTGTGAGGATCGAGCCACATATGCATGTCGAAGCGCGAATGGTTGTGATCGTCATGGTCGCCGTGGTCGTCATGGTTATGGGCGTCGTGATCGTGTCCGTGGTCCCCATGCTTGTGGCCATCCGCTTCGGCGTGCTGATGAGCGTGGTTATGCTTGTGGGCTCCGGCGTCCTTGTGGGCTTCCGCATGGCCGTGGGCGCCTGCGTGGTCGTGGGCGTCGCCGTCCTCCGCCTCATGTTGATGGGTCTCGAAGGTTCCGCCCTGACGTAAGGGAAGCAGGCTTACATTGGGTGAATCCGCCAGTGAAACCACTTTGGCCTTCTTGCCCAGCGCGTCCAGAGGCTTGTCGAGAAAGGTCTCGAGGTTGATGCCCACCCAGAACACAATATCTGCCTTCTCAAGCGTCTGGGCGTTGGATGGCTTCATGCTGTAGGTATGAGGAGATGCCGCGCCCTGGACGATCAGCTTGGGCTCGCCTACACCCTGCATCACGCCTGCCACCAGGGAATGGATCGGCTTGATGGAGACCACGACCTCCGGTGCGGCAAGCACAGGGGTCGCGCAGGAAAGCATTGTGAATGCGAAGAGGGAAGCGGGCAAAATCTTCACGCGGGGGTCCTTTTCAGGCAGCCGTTACACTATTACATAAGTTGCGTTACCCTATAGCGTGTGCGATAGCAGGGTGCAATCTCAGTCAGGAAGTTGAATGCTGAATAGGCCACCGCAAAAGGATCGACTGCTGGTTTCGCTGGCGAGCGCCGGTCTCCAGCGGCAGGGACGCTGGCTTGTCCGGGGTGTCGATCTCACAATTCGCCAGGGCGAAATCGTAACGCTGATTGGCCCCAATGGCGCAGGCAAGTCTACCACTGCGAAGCTCGCTATCGGCGTTCTCAAGCCGGATGAAGGGCAGGTTCAACGTGCGGAAGGGCTGAAGATCGGCTATGTGCCGCAAAAGCTCTCGGTCGATCGCACCATGCCGCTGACGGTTGAGCGCCTGATGCATCTCACAGGCCGCATCAGCGAAGACAAAATACAGGGCGCATTGAACGCCGTATCGATCCCGCATCTCAGAAAGGCCGAAGTTCAGAACCTTTCCGGTGGCGAGTTCCAAAGGGCGCTTCTGGCGCGTGCCATTGCCAAAGATCCTGATCTGCTTGTGCTGGATGAGCCGGTGCAGGGTGTGGATTTTGCCGGTGAAACCGCGCTTTACCAGTTGATTGGCGATATTCGCGAACGCAGCGGCTGCGGTATTCTGATGATCTCGCATGATCTGCATGTGGTCATGGCGGGAACGGATACGGTGATCTGTCTGAACGGCCATGTCTGCTGCCGTGGCACACCGGCGGTGGTCAGCCAAAGCGAGGATTATCGGCGTCTCTTCGGTGTCTCGCGTCCGGGCATTGCCTTTTACGATCATCATCATGACCATACCCATCTGCCGGATGGGCGCGTGCGCCATAGCGATGGTAGCGTGACGGACCATTGCCACCCCGGCGATGGTCATCATCACGACCACGATCATACGCACGATCATCACCACCATGATCACCACCACCATGATCATGCACACGATCACGGTCACGAACACTCGGCGGAGAAGCACCATGCTGGATGATTTCTTCGTTCGGGCGCTGCTTGCCGGTATCGGTCTTGCAATCACAGCCGGCCCCTTCGGTTGCCTCGTGGTCTGGCGGCGAATGGCCTATTTTGGCGATACGATGGCGCATTCGGCCCTCCTGGGCGTGGCGCTGTCGCTGCTGTTTGAGGTCAATCTGCTGCTCAGCGTCTTTGCGGTCGGCGTTCTCGTCTCGCTGCTGCTCCTGTCCCTGCAGAGATTCAACGCGCTATCGGCAGATTCCCTGCTCGGCATTTTGTCGCATTCCACACTTGCCATCGGGCTGGTCATTGTCGCTTTCATGACCTGGGTGCGCATTGACCTGATCGGCTACCTGTTTGGGGATATTCTGGCTGTCAGCGTCAGTGATATCGTCATGATCTGGGCAGGAGGCATCATGGTTCTGGCTGGGCTTGCCTTTCTGTGGCGTCCCTTGATTGCCTCCACGGTCAGTCATGAACTGGCAGAGGCGGAAGGGCTGCGGCCTGAGCGTGCGCGCTTCTTCTTCATGCTGCTGATGGCACTGGTGATTGCCATTGCCATGAAGATCGTCGGTATTCTGCTGATCACCGCACTTCTGATCATTCCAGCCGCAACTGCCCGTCGCTTCTCGCCCAATCCGGAGCGTATGGCGGTCCTGGCGTCCTTCTTTGGTGTCATCTCGGTGGTGCTGGGCTTGTTTGGCTCGCTCTATCAGGATACGCCGTCCGGGCCATCCATCGTGGTGGCCGCACTGCTCCTATTCATCGCAAGCCTTTTGCCCTGGCCCCGCTCCGCAGCGGCCGAAGCGAAGGCAGAGCCCGGAGGATCTCGATGACCACGGCGAACCTGACCAAGAACCAGTCTCTGGTGCTGGACGTGCTATCGCATGCCGAGACCCCGATGAGCGCCTATACGATTCTGGACAAGCTGCGTGAACACGGGTTTCGCGCGCCGCTTCAGGTCTATCGCGCTCTGGAAAAGCTGCTCGAGATGGGGCTCGTGCATCGCCTCGAAAGCATCAACTCCTTTGTCGCCTGTGCCCATCGTGAACATGCCTGCTGTCAGCACGGTACGGTGGCCTTCGCGATTTGCGAAAGCTGCGGGCAGGTGAGCGAGTTCCACGATCACACGATCGATGGTCGCCTGGCGGGCTGGGCGGAAAAGAGCGGCTTCAAGCCGCAGAAGACCACGATTGAAGTCCGTGGCCTCTGCGCCTCCTGCTCGAATTGATAAGCTCCGTCAGAGCGGACGCAGCTCCGCGGCAAACCGCTTCCAGTTCTGCACATAGCTTTCTGCAGAAAGCCGGAGCTTCGCCGCGGCCGCTTCATCCAGTGTTCGGATAGCCTTGGCGGGCGAGCCGACGATCAGCGAATTATCCGGAAATTCCTTGCCCTCCGTGACCAGCGCATTGGCACCCACGAGGCAGTTCTTGCCGATTTTTGCGCCATTCAGAACAGTGGCACCCATGCCGATCAGCGAGTTATCGCCAATCGTGCAGCCATGAATGATGGCGCTGTGACCGATGGTGCAGCCTTCGCCGATGGTGGTGGGAAATCCCCAGTCTGTGTGGATAACGGTGTTTTCCTGAATATTGGTGCGTGCACCGATGGTGATCCATTCATTGTCACCGCGAAGAACCGCGCCGAACCAGATGCCCACCTCGTCGCCAAGCGCAACCTTGCCCATCACCTGAGCAGTGGGGGCAATCCAGAAATTGCCCGAGGCGGGAAGCTTCGGCTCATATTCTCCCAAACCATAAAGCGCCATCGGTCTTCTCCTCCCTTCCTATTTCACACCACGTTGACAGAAAGATCTGCCACGCCTTCCACACCGCATGTCACCGTGTCGCCACGCGAGACGGCACCGACACCGGCTGGTGTTCCTGTCATGATGATATCGCCTGCCTCCAGCGTAAAGAGCCTGGAAAGTTCGACAATGATTTCCGGCAGCTTCCAGATCATCTGCGCCAGATCGCCGGATTGCTTGCGCACGCCGTTCACATCGAGCCAGATTGCACCGGATTGCGGATGCCCGATCTCAGCCGCAGCAATGAGGGAGGAAACCGGCGCCGATGCCTCGAAGGCTTTTGCCGCTTCCCACGGCCTTCCGGCCTTCTTCAGCTCGGCCTGAAGATCGCGGCGGGTAAAATCGATGCCGACGCCATAGCCCCAGACGCAATCCAGTGCCTGCTCCAGAGGAATATCGCGTCCGCCCCTGCCAAGAGCCATGACCAGCTCGACTTCGAAGTGAACGTCCTGCGAGAGCGGCGGATAGGGAAAAACTCCATCGGTCACCAGGTTTTGCGGGTTCTTCTGGAAGAAGAAGGGCGGCTCGCGCGAGGGGTCGTGGCCCATTTCGATAGCGTGATCGGCATAATTGCGGCCAACGCAGTAAACGCGCCGAACAGGAAAAAGCGCATCCGTTCTCGTCACGGGCAGAAGTGTGGGAGCGGGCAAGGGGATCACGGTGTTGGTCATGCAGGCATCCTTCTATCCATCCACTCTCAGTAGACGATGACAGAAAGCTTGTCTCGGATTTTGCATATCCACATCTTCCGCATGTTATATCATCACATCGAGGTTGACGTATGTAATAACGTTACATAAGGAGCCATCAACATTGGAAGGCTCGCCGGAACGGAGATTATCATGCGCATCACCAAAGCACTCTTCCTCATGCTGGCGCTTGGCGCATCCATGCCCGTGGATCATGCGCAGGCTGAGGCTTTGAAGGTTGCCGGACCTTGGGAAATTGCAGGTCTCGAACCGGCGCAGACGGGCTATATCTTCAGCCGCCTTCAGGTGGCGGAAACCCTGGTCACGACAGACCGGCAGGGGAAGCTGGCGCCAGGTCTGGCGCAATCCTGGTCGGTTTCCGGGGATGGCCTTGTCTGGACCTTCAAACTGCGTGCGCATGCGGTCTTTCATGATGGCACGCCGGTTACCGCACAGGCGGCGGCGGCAATTCTTCAGCGTTCGCTGGGTGGCGTTGGTCTTCTCAGCCAGGCACCCATCGTGGACATTTCGGCAGGTGAGCAGGAGCTTCGCTTCACGCTCAGCAAGCCTTTCTCGGCTTTGCCCGCATTCCTTGTCCATTTCAGCACGATCATCCTTGCTCCATCCTCCTTCGATTCGACAGGAAAAGTAACGCAGATCATCGGTACCGGCCCCTATAAGGTGAAGAGCCTGGTGCCGCCTGCACGGATGGAGCTTGAGGCGTCGGGCCAGTGGTGGGGCGGGCAGCCGGGCATCAGCGAGGTGAATTATCTGGCTGTAGGGCAGGGGGAAACGCGCGCTCTGATGGCAGAGAGCGGCGAAGCCGATCTCGTGTTTTCCATGCTTCCGGTTTCCGTTGATCGGCTGAAATCCAATCCCAAACTCACGGTTCAGGTGGCCACCATTCCGCGCACGCGGCTTCTGAAGCTGAATACTGCCTCGCCTTTCTTCGATCAGGTTGAAGAGCGTCAGGCCATCAGCGAAGCCATAGATCGCGTTGGCATCAGCAAGGTCATCCTCCGCAATGGCAATCTGGCCGCGACACAGCTTTTCCCGCCCTCCATGCAGGGCTGGAATTTCCAGGATATCCAGCCGCAGCAGAAGAATATCGAGCATGCCAGAGAGCTGTTGAAGAAGGCGGGCTGGGTGCCGGGTGCGGATGGCATTCTTGAAAAGGATGGCAAGCGTTTCAGTGTCACCATGCTCACCTATGCCAGCTGGCCGGAGCTGCCACCCATCGCCACGGCGCTGCAGGCGCAATTGCGACAGGTCGGCATCGAGGTCAAGGTATCCGTCGGCAACAGTTCCGAAATCCCGGCACGCCACAAGGATGGCACGCTTGAAATGGGTTTGGTGTCGAGATTGTTCTCCATCGTTCCCGATCCGGTCGGCGCGCTCTTGCAGGATTACGGCCCCGGCGGTGGCGATTGGGGTTCCATGGGGTGGGACAACAAGGACATGCAGGAGATCGTGTCCCAGCTGGCTTCCACCAGTGACCCTGCCATTCGTGCGCCGCTCCAGAAGCGGGCCGTGGAAATCCTGCAACAGGAATTGCCCACCATTCCGGTCACCTGGTCTGAGCTGGCCATTGCCTCCAGCAAGCGCATAAGCGGCGTGGATGTCGATCCGTTCGAGGTGAATTACCGCCTCTCTTCTGTCCACTGGGCAAAGTGAAGGTAACATGATGAAGAGGTTTATTCTTCCTCGCCTGGGGCAGGCTGCCATTGTCGCGATGACGGTCGGGGCCTTGTGTTTTGTGCTGATGCGCGTTCTGCCGGGGGATCCGGCCATGCGTATCGCGGCAGGTCGCTATGGGCCGGATGCGCGTATTGCAGATGCGGCGGAGAAGGTCCGCGTGGAACTCGGGCTGGATCGGCCGCTGGTCGTGCAGTTTTTCGATTGGCTGGGAAATCTGGCACAGCTGGATCTCGGCCATTCGCTGGTCACGGGCAGCCGCGTTTCGCATGAACTGTATGTACAATTGGGTGCCTCGGTCTGGCTTGCCCTGTCAGCGCTCCTGCTATCGCTGTTGATCGGGCCTGTTATCGGTCTTCTCGCCGGTCTCAAGCCCGGTGGGGCGGCAGATCGCGGCGGCCTGCTGGCAGCCGTCACCTTCAGGGCCATTCCTCCCTTCGTGCTCGGTCTCATCCTCATGATGATCTTTTCACGCCAGCTGGGCTGGTTGCCGCCTGCCGGCTTCGGTTCCCCGCGTGAAATGCTGCTGCCAGCGCTCACGCTCGCGCTCGGTCTGGCCGCAATGTCCAGCCGGGTCACGCGAAATGCCGTCGCCGCCGTTGCCAGGGCACCCTATTTCGCTTTCGCACGCTACAAAGGCTTGCCGGAATCAGTCGTGGTGCGCCGTCACGGGCTGCGCAATGCCTCCATCCCGGTGGTCTCCTATCTGGGTCTGCAGGCAATTTATCTCATTGAAGGCGTTGTGGTTGTCGAATCCCTGTTTGCCTATCCCGGCATCGGGCATGCGCTGGTTCACGCCATTATCGAGCGCGATGTGCCGATGGTGCAGGGAACTGCGTTGACCATGGGCCTGATGTTTGTCGCCATTGCCACCATCGTCGATCTCGCAATTCTTTGGCTCGATCCGCGCGCGGGGAAAGAAGCATGACTGTTCTGAACCAATCCGTTTCCTCGCGGGCAGAGGGCGTCAACGTCGTTCGCCGTGCGGGCATTGCCCTTCTGCTCCTGCTTGCCGCCTTTGCCATCCTCGGGCCAATGGTTATTGCCGCCGATCCGGCAGCGCAGGATTTTGGCGCCAGCCTTGCGCCGATTGGCGGCGACTATCTTCTCGGGGCAGACCATTACGGCCGCAGTCTTCTGGCGCGATTGGCCCATGGTGCGCGCCTTTCCTTTGGTCTTGCCTTCCTCACCATGCTGGCTGCCGCCATACCGGGTGTTCTTCTCGGGCTGCTGGCCGCCTGGCGCGGCGGTTGGCTGGAGCGCGGCCTTGAATTTCTCTCAACGGTGCTGCTGGCCCTGCCGGGCCTCATGCTGGTGCTTTTGCTGCTCGCCTTTTCGCCCGGCAATTATGGTCCGCTCTTTCTGGGGCTCGCCCTGACGCTCTGGGTCGAGTTCTATCGGGTCACCAAAACAAGCACCCGCTCAATCCTCGCCCTGCCGCATATTGAGGCGGCGCGCATGCTTGGCTTCAGCTCGCGCTACATACTCACCCATTATGTTCTGCCGGTCATCGCACCCATGATCGCCACGCTGTCCACCTTTGCCATGGCAACGGCCATCATTGCCGTCTCCACCTTGAGTGCAATCAGTGTGGGCCTGCAGCCGCCAACACCGGAACTGGGAAGCATGATTGTAGAGCTTCTGCCCTATTTCGGGGAAGCGCCGCTGCATGTTCTTCTGCCGGCTGCCTTGATCTTCCTTCTGGTGCTCGGCCTGCAAATGACGGCGCAGGGAGAGAAAGCATGAATGTTCAATTGAAAAACAGCGTCCAGATCCGCGATCTTTCCATCCACACGGCAGAGGGCGCCATCGTATCCGGTGTAACGCTGTCGCTGGAAAAGGGCAGGCCCTTGACCCTGCTCGGCGAAAGCGGCTCCGGTAAGTCCCTGGTCGCGCAGGCGGTGATGGGGAATCTTCCCGAAGGGCTTACGGCAAGCGGCAGCATAATCTTCAACGGTGCCGATCTGTTGCGGGAAACGCCTGCGCAGCGCCGCCGCCGCTGGGGCGCAAGTATTGGCCTGCTGCCGCAGGAGCCATGGCTGGCGCTCGATCCGACCATGCGGGTGGGTGCGCAGGTTGCTGAGGTTCATCGCTATGTGAAGGGCAAGAGCAAGGCCGAAAGCCAGCGCGATACCGGAAAGAACCTCTCGGAGGTTTCGCTCGCAACGGCTGGCGAATTATATCCGTTCCAGATATCGGGCGGAATGGGACAGCGCGTCGCCATTGCCATTGCGCATGCGGCTGGCACGGAGTTGCTGATTGCAGATGAGCCAACAAAGGGGCTGGATAGCGCCATGCGCGATGCGGTTGCCGCAGGGCTGCGCAGTGAAGCGGATGCCGGACGCCTGCTCATCACCATCACCCATGATGTTGCCGTGGCTCAAGCGATCGGCGGAACCATTGGTGTGATGCTGGATGGAAAGCTGATTGAATATGGCGCGGCAGAGCAGATCCTGAAGCACCCCAATCATCCCTATACGCGGGCCCTGATTGCCGCCGATCCGAAGAACTGGGAAGATCGGTCAATCGCTTCCACGGGCAAGACGGTCGTTGTCGCAAGCGGTTTGCAGAAACGTTTCGCCGACAAGCTGCTGTTTTCCAACTTCAACATCGAAGTGTCCGCAGGTGAGGTGGTGTCGATCGTAGGGCCAAGCGGTTGCGGAAAAACAACGATAGGCAACATTCTCCTCGGCCTTATCAAGACTGACGCAGGTGTTGTCACCCGTGATGGTGAGCTTTCTCCGCTGCGCTTTCAGAAGCTTTACCAGGATCCACCCGCAGCTTTCGCACCGCATCAGACCATTCGGGCAGGGCTGAAGGATCTCGTGCGCCTGCACGGGCGAAGCTGGCAAGAGGTGGAGGCATTGTGCGTTCGCCTGAAACTGCAGGAAGGGCTTCTTGATCGCTTGCCGCCGCAGGTATCCGGCGGCGAGCTTCAGCGCTTTGCTCTTGCGAGGGCCTTGCTGCTGCGTCCAGCTTTTCTCTTCGCGGATGAATTTACCTCACGCCTGGATCCGGTCAGCCAGCAGGAGGTGATGAATTTTCTGCTGGAGATCGTCGAGGAGACCGGCCTTGCTGTTCTGATGGTCACGCATGATCCCGAACTGGCCCGCAAAGTGTCCACACGGGTCATCGATCTCCATCCCGGCATCTAGCGCAGGTCCAGCAAAAGTGCGTTAGCGGTTTTGCGTCCGGACTGCGCGAAAGCAAAGAGAAGAGAGCTTTGCAGGTGGTTTCTCTTGGCCCCGAGATGCTATCTCGTAGATCTCAGGATCACCCGTTCAGGAAGAGGCTGGCGTCTCGTCGGTGCCTTAGTCACGCACATCCCTGCGGCGGGTTCTGCGGCCTTCCATTGCCGCAAGGCCTGCTCCGGTCAAAACCAGTGGCAGAGCAATCAGGAATGCGAAAGAGAGCGGGATGTGAAACAGGATCACATCCGCCAGGATTGGCCACAAAATCGCGAGGTATTCGAAGGGTGCAAGAAGCGAAGCTTCGGCATGGCGGAAAGCCAGCGTCATGGCAATATGGGCAAATCCGCCGAACAGACCCGCCAGAACAAGAATGGATAACCCGAACAGATCCGGTACGACCCAGCCGAAGGGGATGGTGAAGAGTCCGCCCACCATTGAGGCGATGACAAAATAAAACGCGATGGCACCAGGGTTTTCGGTGCGGCTCAGGTTTCGAACCATGATAAGAGCGAACGCTGTCAAAATCCCCATCATAAGCCCGAAGATGTAGCCCCACATGCGCTCCCCATTCAGCTCAATATGGGTAAGCTCCGGCCCGACAAGCGCAATGACGCCAGCCAGACCGAACAGAACGCCACCGATGCGCCACACTGTCAGCCGCTCGGAAAGCAGCAACACGCCGGCAATGCTGGTGAAGGTCGGGGAAAGATAGCTGAGCAGGGTTGCCTCCGCCAATGGAAGCCGCGCAATGGACGCAAAGGATGCGAACATGGCAGCAGCACCGAGGCTTGATCGCAGAAGGTGACCGAAGGGACGCTTGGTATAAAGCCCGCGGGGAAATTCAGACCTCACCCACAAAAACACGACAAGTGGGATCAGCGCGAAAGCGGACCGGAAGAATACGATCTGTCCCACGGGGACCTGATTTGCCACCATCTTGATGCAGATGGACATGGCGGCAAACAGAAAGCCGCTCAGGATTCGCAGCATGATCCCGATAGTCGGATTTTCAGTGACGTGGTTCACAGCATGGCCCCGAAAAAATGCGGCGGATGAGAAGTCTCTTCACATCACATTTATCGTGCGAAGTGGATATGGGGCCGCGCGTGATGCGGCGATGTTTCCACATATGCTTCGACCTTGAACACGCTCTTCAGCAAATCGCGAGTCAGAACCTCTTGTGGTGAACCTGCCGCGACAATCTTGCCTTCCTGCATCACGATCAGATTGTCGCAGAACATGGCCGCATGATTGAGATCGTGCAGAGCGATGATGCTCGTTACGGGTAGGGCGGACACAAGGCGCAAAAGGCTGATCTGGTGCTGAACATCAAGGTGGTTTGTCGGCTCGTCCAGAATCAATTCTTTTGGAGACTGGGCAAGCGCGCGCGCCACATGGGTGCGCTGCTTCTCACCGCCGGAAAGGCTTTGCCATGCATCGTGGCGCTTGGCTGTCATGCCGGTCCGTTCCAGCGCTTCAGTCACAGCGCGGTCATCTTCATGGGTCCAGCCGGAAAACATGGAACGGTGGGGAAACCGGCCGAGCTTGACAACATCTACAACCCGCAGATTGGAATTGGTGGTCGCGTGTTGCTCAATAAATGCCACGCGCTGGGCAATGGTGCGGCGGCCAATGGAGCCAAGATCCGCCTGATCCAGCGTGATGCGACCGGAATTGGGGCGCTTCAAACCAGCAATCAGGCGCAGCAGTGAGGTCTTGCCAGATCCATTGGGCCCCAAAAGTCCAAGCATCTTTCCCGGTTCTGCCGTGAAAGAAACACCGTTTACGACCGTTTTGGAACCGATCTTCCAGACCAGATTATCAGCCTTGATCGTCATGGGGTTCGCTGAAGCCTGTAAAGAATAATCGCGAAGAAGGGAACGCCAACAAGCGCAGTTACGACCCCGATGGGCAGGACTTGCTGCGGAATGAGTGTCCGCGAGGCGATGTCTGCCAACACCATGAAAATTGCGCCGGTTATGGCACAGGCTGGCAATAGCCGATGGTGCAGGGGGCCAACCACAAAGCGCGCGGCATGCGGCACGACGAGGCCGACGAAACCGATGGAACCCACCATGCTGACAATTGTCGCTGTCATAATGGCTGTCAGTGCGAAAAGAATAATGCGCGTACGGCCGACATTGACGCCAAGTGCTGCCGCCGATTCATCGCCGAAAGCAAAGGCATCGAGAACACGCGAGTAGAGCATGCAGGCGATCAGGGCCAGACCGACCACAATGGAAACCAGGGTGAATTCCGGCCAGCGAACGCCACCAAAGCTTCCCAGAAGCCAGAACATCACATCACGCGCCTGCTGCGCGTTGCCGGAGGTGGTGACGATATAGGATGTTGCTGCATTGAAGAGCTGCGACGCCGCAACGCCCGCCAGAATGGTGCGATCGGCCCCGCCGCGCGCACCGTTGGAAAGAATGGCAACAAGGAAAAACGCAGCAAAAGCACCGGCAAAGGCGCCTGCAGACATGGAGACCGCACCAGCGCCAATGCCGAGAATGGCAACAGCCACAGCGCCAGTCGAAGCGCCTGCGGAAATGCCAAGCACATAAGGTTCGGCTAGTGGATTACGCAGCATCGATTGCATGATCGCACCGGAGAGTGCGAGACCTGCTCCGCAGAAAACCGCGACAAGAGCCCGGCTAAGCCGGTAATCCCAGATCACCGTTTCATGAATGCGGTTCAATTCGATCGACGTCCAGCCAAGCTTGTTGGTAATGGCTGCGTAGGTGGTCGAAAGAGGAATTGGCATGTCGCCAATTCCTACACTGATGCCGACAACCAGACTGATTGCGGCAAAACAGGCAACGAGCAAACCGGCAGCAACGGGAAGCTGCTGCGCGATTGTAACCGACCTGCTCTGTTCCGCCACGATGCTCACCGCAGTCCGAGCGCCTTCAGCTGTTCAGCAATCTTTTCAGCACCGCCAATGGTTTGCACGCTCGGGTTCATTGCCTGGCCGTTCATCACCACGATGGCATTGTTTTTGACAGCCTTCATCTGGCTCGTTGCTGGGTCAGACTTCAGGAACTTGATCTTGGCTTCCGCCTTGTCAAGATCCCAGCGGTTACGATCGACCTGCGCAACGACGATGACGTCAGGATCGGCAGCAATGATGGTTTCCCAGTTCAGAGCAGGCGATTCTGCTTCAGACGAAATCGCATTGGTGCCGCCCAGCACATCTGCAATGAAGCCGGAGGCGCTGTTCTTGCCGCCCAGATAGGCATCGGCTGACGGCGAGGGGCTGGAGAACCAGAAGACATAGGAGAGCTTTTTGCCATCCTTCGGAGCTTGTGCCCTCAGCGCTTCTTCACGCTTCTTGAAATCTGCGATGACAGCCGCGCCTTTGTCCTGAACGTCGAAGATTTGGGCTACATCTTCAATCTCTTTATACTGCGCGTCCATGTTCCAAAGAGCGGAACGATCACCATAGCCCGATTTGTCTGTTTTGACGCCGGGCTTTACACACATGCTTGGCGAGAGATAGCTGGTGACACCAACCTTATCCAGATCTTCGCGTTTTGCGACCTTGCTCGAAGGGCCGATGAGGCTTGGCAGGGCAGCAGCCACAAAATCCGGGTTTTGGGCGAGAATGGATTCGAATGTCGGGAATTCAACCGTCAGCACCTTCACCTTGGAATTGGCCTCCGCCAGCTCCGGCATAACCTTGTTTGGCCAGAAGGCTGTGCCGACCATCTTGTCCTGAAGGCCAAGCATCAGCATGATTTCAGCGCTGTTCTGGCCAAGGGTAATAGCCCGTTCGGGAGCTTTGTTGATGGTGATGTTGACGCCGCAATTTTCCAGCTTGAGCGGATATTGAGTGGATGCCGAAAACGCCGGGCTCGCTGTCAAACCCATTGCCGTGCACAATCCCGCTAGCCCCAACAAACGCTTCATCGGTTACTCATTCCCCTGCTATGGCCCATCAGCCCATTGAAAAACAGTGGTCGTATAAACAGCAATTCCCGCATAAACAAGATTTAATTTGTCATCTTTTAGGCGATCTATAGTTTCTTTCTTCAATAGAAAATTGCGCTCCTTTAGAGTTTCTATTTTCAGTCGAGCATCCTTGAAAAGGAAGCGCCTACCGCTGACATGACAGCCGTGGTAAAGGACGCCGCGAATGGACGGATTTCCGCTGCCTGAAGCGAAGAGTGAAGAAGAACGAGTTGCAAATGACCGCCGCAGACAAGAACAGCGCTTACTTCACGGCTCCGGTTTTCGCAGTTGCGCCTATGATCGATTGGACGGATCGTCATTGTCGGTTTCTGCACCGGCAGCTTTCGCGCAATGCGGTTCTGTTCACCGAAATGGTGGTGGCGGATGCGATTATTCATGGGCCTCGGGAAAGGCTTCTTTCGCACCATGCGGCGGAACATCCGGTCACTCTGCAGCTGGGCGGGTCCGATCCGGCCAAATTGCAGGAGGCGGTGAAGATTGCTGCTGATTTCGCCTATGACGAGATCAATCTGAATGTCGGCTGTCCATCGGATCGGGTTCAGAGCGGCACCTTTGGCGCATGCCTGATGAAGACGCCGGATCTGGTGGCGGAATGCGTGGCGGCCATGAAGCAGGTGACGAGCCTGCCGGTGACGGTGAAGTGCCGGATCGGTGTGGACGATCAGCAGCCGGAAGAGGTGTTGCCGGAATTTCTGGGCAAGGTGATTGCAGCGGGAAGCGATGCGGTGTGGATTCATGCCCGCAAAGCCTGGCTGCAGGGCCTCAGCCCGAAGGAGAACCGCGAGATCCCGCCGCTGGATTACGATCTCGTCTATGCGATGAAGCGGGCGAACCCGAATGTTTTCATCGGCATCAATGGCGGTATTCAGGATCTGGCCCAGGCGACGGCGCATCTGGAGCATGTGGATGGCGTGATGCTGGGCCGCGCCGCCTATCAGAATGCCGGACTGCTGACGGGCGTGGATGCGGCGATTTATGGCGAGGCGGAGCGAGACTTCGACTGGCTGGCGCTGCGCGACACGATGATGGCCTATGCGGATGAGGTGATCGCCTCGGGCGGGCGGCTGCACCATGTCACGCGGCATATGGTGGGGCTGTTTCAGGGCTTCGCGGGAGCGCGGCGCTTCCGGCAGATACTTTCATCGGAAGCGACCAAGCCGGGCGCAAGCCCGGAGCTGATCGCCACCGCCTTTGCCGCCGTCGATCTCAGCGCCGGGCCAAAGGCGGATGCGGAAAGATTAGCCGGATAAACAATCAGACATCTTCCTGCATATGGCCGGAAATGCGGCGCTGCACATAATCGACATTGCCGCGCACATAGAGCGAGAGCGGCTTGCCACCATTGCCAGCCAGGGCAAGCGCAATAATCGACACATCGGCTTCATAAACGGTGACATACAAAACCTGCGCCGGATTGATGAACACGGGCTGGTTGTGAGTGTTGACGAAGCCGATCATTCTACTTCCTTTAGTCAATGCTTGTTTGCGGCATTTATGGCAAATCCGACTTTATGACCCTTTAACGCGGTGTGATTTGTCTTTGCAGACGTTGGACGATGGCGCGGACAGGGACCGGACCCGCCCGCGCCCAACTAGCGCCCGATCAGTTATAACCGCCGCTGGCGCGCTGCTCTGCCGCTTCCCGCTGGGCGCGGTCGAGATCGCTGTTGCTATCGGCGGGCGTATCCGCCAGTTGCTGCTCAGTATCGGAAGAGGTGCCGCCATTGCTCTTGCCGGAAATCTGCACCCGGCCCGTTCCCGCGCCGCCGGAGGCATGGGCGACAGGCAGATGGCGCGTATCGAAATAGGTGCGAAAGGCGGTGATCTTCTCGCCGTCATGCTCCAGCACGCTGACGCCGCCATAGGTGAAATCCTGCCCGTTCATGGAGCCCGTGCTGGTCCATTCCAGAAAAGAGGTGCCGTCGGCCTCCTTGACCGTGCGGAAATCGGACGCGATCGCGTCGAAGCTATCGCGATATTGTGACCAGAAGCGCTTGGCACCATTGGCCTCGCCGTGACGATGCTGCACCAGCGGATTGGAAATTTCCGCCGCCGCGGCAAACAGACCGGAAATGCCATCCACATCGCGCTCTGCCTCCAGACGCTTCAACGCCTCGACAAAGGTGTGAGCCAGTTCAGCCATGGGTTTCTCCTCTTGGTTGGGAGCAGTGAAAACAGATGAGGGGGAGGGATGTTCCGGCAGTGGCCGCTGGCAAAGAGCGTGAAGACATACGCATCCACGGAAAAAACCTGTCACATCTTGCAGTGGATGCCACAACCACAGTGACATAACGTGGTTGTGGGACCGGCTTGAACGGGTCTGTCCTGGGGCGTGGAAACCCCAAGAACATCGGCTGGCATCCGCGATACGAGATGTCCTCTCAGCTACTATTTGGTGGCTGAGTGATTGAGCTTGGCTTATAAGCTCTCCACCTTCTATGGCTGGGGAGGCCCTGACGCATGTCCAAGGTGCTTGCACCCAAAGGTCGGGGCGGTCGATTGTTCTCGGCTTTCCAACTCCCCGGCCGCCAGGGGCCTTATCCAAGCAACCTGGCCTTTGGCGTGCCAAATTCTCCGTTCGTGTTTCGTGTGCTGTGCCCTGCGGTAACTCGGCTGTGCTGGCTGTTGCTGGCTGCATGGCTTTCTACCGATGGGGCGAAGGCCGTGCGGGAGCCATCAGGATGACGGATAACTATAGTTTCGCTGCCGATCTGCTGGCCACGTTCCGCGCATCCCCAGATGTCATCAAGGCGCTCTGGCTCATCATACCGCCGGGTTTCGTATTGTGTGTGCTGAGGCTGTTGCTGCGGTGGCGCGAGGGTAGGCGCGGGCTTCGGCTTCGGCGGGGCAGATACTTTCGCCAGCCAGTGGCGGAAGGCTTTGGCTCTCTTCGGCGCGAAGGCGCAAGACAGGATCTTCTCAGCCATGAGGAGCTGAGCGGGATCGGCGCTACAAAGCCAAGCCAGATCATTCTTTCTCCCCCCGAATGAACTGGCCATGTCCGCGACGAGCATGAGGAAATCCTCGACCGGTTTCGGCAATTCGGTCACCGGAGTGAAGCAGACGGGCAGGCATCCTTCCGCAAGAGGACCGACGCAGCGTTGAGCGCGGCGGCAGGCCCGCACCTCACAGCGGAAGGCGGGCATGGCCGTGCCTTCTGCCAGGATGCGAAAATAGTTTTCTCTTTCACTGATTTCCCGAAACTTGCCCATTCCGCCTCCCGCTCCTGGTCCTGATTTCTCAAGCGCCGCCAGACATAAAAGCGCGCCATCTTCGCCGGACGTGCCTTTATGGTCACGCGGCCTGTTCAGCCCGTGGTTTGAAACTCTGATATGGCCGGGGCGCTGAAAGCTGCCTCGTATGGTATGGGAAAAGTGACACCTCTCAGCGCCCCGTTCAGCGGTTTTTGCACGCGACTCCGGTCTCTCTGCCTGGAATGATGGGGGAAGCCCTTTGACCGCCGCCTGACCGGAAACCGGCCGGACTACAGACGGCGAAGCCTAACCCTCACCACTCCCCATGTGTGCCGCACAGGCACGCCCGGCGCGCTCCTTCGGAGATGAAGGGACAGGCTGACGTCCGACGCCTGACCGCTTCCCCCGTTGTCGCCAGAGGGAGACCATTTTCCGCGTACCCGGACATGAGGGTTTTGCGTCTTGCCCCCCACACCCGCGCCGGCCCCGCATCGCCAGCACGCCTGCTGGTGTAACCGTTGCGGAACGGGCAAATTGAAACACAGGTTTTGGCGTGGTGTATGGAAAAATGGTAAGTGATTGATTTTGTGGGGTGTGGTGGGATTTGTGCTAACACGTGTAACATATATAAGGTCAGCGGAGAAAGCGCCTTCAAAATGCTGCCTAGAATAATCTCCAAAATAGATACGTCAAACGCATATGATCTGCTTTTCTTATCTATTCCACCAACAGTTTTGCGGCAACGCATCGCGAAGTTGCTGAACAGGTGGGCTTGCCTGACATGCCCTCGACAAGTGTGTCTTCTTTAACAACTGCACGCCGTGATCTGTTTCCTTGTACTTCTTCTTTTTATAGTTCTCGTAAAGATTCTTGAGCTCAGACTTTCCGTGTGTGCCGTCTCCTGGATAACTGTAATCTTCGATCCCGAACTCGCTCCTAATCAGATCCTCATCTGCAAGAATTAAGTTTTCTGTCATCTTGTCAGGTATGAAGATTGCTAGTTTGTGCTCTTCGACACCAATCCCTTGAAATGCAGAGGCAATAATCTGTCTTATTTCGTCGGAGGACCTAACTTGAGATTCGCGGTCAAGCCACACAACGATTTTATCCGTTTCCATGTTTTTCGTCTTGAACATGCTGACGATACGCTTTGCGAGACTTTCAACAGTCCAGCTGTCGCCGTTCTGGATAGGGATCACGTGGACATTTGGAAAGTTGTTGTTAACAAACATTCTCTCCATAGTGCCTTCTATAAATGTTAAGTATTTTTTACAGTGCATTAGCTGCATAATAGTAACCTAAGCCAAACCCGGTATCGTTTATTTCCGCCTTAATTTTGCTTGGGTGTGATAACCTTATACATTTTGTGCCTGAAGAGCCGAATTGGAAGATGATCAATTCTTCTGGTTTGCAGGAATTAATCAGTGTTTCGCTATGGGTAGTGATTATAAAATAGTCTCTTCCATGCTCGTTTATCGAATCTCGTATTATCTCAACTAAGTAAGATTGCATTTTAGGGTGTAGAAAGTTTTCTGGCTCCTCGAGGCATCCCATGCCTCTGTTCGTAACAATCAAGCAAATCAAAGTTAGCCATTTGATTGTGCCGTCGCTTGCTGCTTGGATGGAAACGCGAAGCGGCTTCTCCTTACGGATTGAAAGCGTAACAACGTAACGACCTAAATGAAGGTCCTGAGTAATATTAATATCTTCAAGCTCCGGCAATACTAGGTTGGTCCAGTGCATCACTGTGCTAAACGCATCTGGATCCAGTACACGAAATGCATATGGTGCCTTCGCAAAATTACCATCCTTCAGCTTTTTCAAAAAATAAAGAACCGAAGATAGTCCTGTGCCGTCCGGTTCTATAAATGGTGATCTGCTTATATGATCAGCGTTACGCGCTTTTTCAGGTATAATATTAAAGGATTTTCCTCTCCCGATTACTCTTCGCATTGCGTCGATCGCGGAAAAAACGGGCCTTACAGATAGAATACTTTGATCTGGTTCGAGAGACTGAATGTCCGTCCTGTCGAAAGCGTCCTTTATTTCCTTTCGGCCATAGATAGGTCTCGTGTAAGAAAAAGGATTTCTTTCACTTTTAGCATATATGCGGTCTGTAATGTGTAGTTTTGGCTCCAAAAAATCGCTTATACCATTTCTAGTAATTTGTATTGAACCAACCTTTTGCAGTGAAACAACCGTCTCGTGCGGATCGTGGCACTTGTAGACAGTGATTTTTTCTTTAGAGATGTATATTTGTGATTCTGTTTTGTTAAATTTTACTTCTATAAAATACCTGAACCTGAAGTTCTTATTTAATTCTATCTTGTCTTCGGATGTGTTAATTAGAGCGGTAGATGTTATCTCGCAGGAAAGTAAAGGGGTCTTTTTATTAAAATTTTCCGTACTAAAAACCTTCGAAACGCCTCCGCTCATCGATACTGCATTAGCGGCGCCGAAGCGAATTAGTGAATTTATAAAGTCAAGAAATTCAATAAAATTTGTCTTTCCTGCTCCATTTGGTCCGACAATCACGTTCAGACCAGAATTAAGTTGGATCTGAAAATCAAGCAGGGAGCGAAATCCCTTAATACAGTAGAGAGTCTTGTCGTCATCCATGCGTATCTAACAACCCTAAACACCAAAATTTCGTTGAAAAATACACGCGGGGCTTGAAAATGCAATATCCAACTATGGGTGGATTGGAGCGCTTCGTTGGGCGACGATTAGCCTCAGTCAGATTTATAAGCTAAGGCTCCATCTAATTATAAACCCGATACAACACATACCCGACAAATGCGAAAAACAAGCCAATCAGCAGCCATTTGACTGCCCGCCAAAACCACGATTTGGGGCGGCTATCGAAAAGCAATGAGGCGAAGAGTTCATAAATCAATTCGAAGATCATGATGGCTGGGATATAGGGCGGTTGTGGTGGGCTTGGAAGGTTTAACGGTCGCCTCGGTCTTGATGGATTGCGGGCAAGCCCCCCCTCTGTCCTGCCGGATTGTGGGGCAGAGCCGCGTGTCTCTGCCCGTCTTTCGGACCCCAACTAAAGGGTGAGATCGACTTGCGGCTGGTGCCGAGATTCTCCGTGAGGGCGGTCGTTTCGCTAGCTTGATTTACCGCCCCGGTCTGCCTGTCTTGCCCTTGGTGCGGCCCTTGCGCTTTTGGTCCATCGGATCTTCGTAGGAGCCCGCGCCGACTTTGCCGCGCACGAGGGGGCGGGGGTCGTCGGAGTTCATGCGTTCGGGTTGGCCTTCGAGGAGGGGGGCTTTTCGAGTGGATGCGGTTTCGGGCTTTTCCGGCAGTTTGCCGGGCAGGGGCTTTTCGGTTCGGCCCACGGTCATTTCATCTAAACTATTCTTGCGAAACAGGGAGCCGTGATGCCCGTCGCTTTGGCTCCGGGCGTTCGTTGCTGCAATCGATTCACTGGATCGATTGCTCCGCTGCGCGGACCTCTCCTCACTTTTGCGGAAAAGTGGTTTGGCCGTGTCTGTGCCGGGGCCCATATCATCCAGCGAGGGTTTGGCGAAGTAGGAGGTTTCGCTGTTGGTCTGAATTGACTCGCCGCCGCTTGGCCCTTCGCTATGGCTCCGGGCGTTCGTTTTTCGGACCGATTCACTGGATCGTTCCGTCGGCTGCGCCGACCAATCCTCACCATCCATGCTCGCCAGTTCGACGGCCTTGAGGCGTTTGATTTCGTCGCGCAGGCGAGCGGCTTTTTCGAAATCGAGATCGGCGGCGGCATCGCGCATGCTTTTTTCCAGCGCGTTGAGGTGGCTCTGGAGGTTGTTGCCGACCAGATGGCCGCCATCGGCAAAGCCTTTGCCTGCTGCACCGGAGATATCGGCGCGCACGTGGTCTCGCTCGTACACGCTATCCAGAATATCCGAAATGCGGGCCTTGACCGATTCCGGCGTGATGCCGTGTTCGGTGTTGTAGGCCATCTGCTTCTCCCGGCGGCGGGTGGTTTCTTCCATCGCGCGCTTCATGGAGCCGGTGACATTATCCGCATAGAGGATGACCTTGCCATCCACGTTACGGGCCGCACGACCGATGGTCTGAATAAGGGAGGTTTCCGAGCGGAGGAAGCCTTCCTTATCCGCATCCAGAATGGCTACGAAGCCGCATTCCGGAATATCCAGACCTTCGCGCAGCAGGTTGATGCCGACCAGCACATCAAACGCGCCGAGGCGCAGATCGCGGATGATTTCGATGCGTTCCAGCGTATCGATATCCGAGTGCATGTAGCGCACGCGCACGCCCTGTTCATGCAGATATTCGGTGAGGTCTTCCGCCATGCGCTTCGTCAGCACCGTGACCAGCGTGCGATAGCCCTTGAGCGAGGTTTCCTTGATCTCTCCCAGCACATCATCCACCTGGGTGCGGGCGCTGCGCACCTCGACCGGCGGATCGATGAGGCCCGTGGGACGGATGACCTGTTCGGCAAAGACGCCGCCAGCCTGTTCCATTTCCCAATTGCCCGGCGTGGCCGACACGGCGACCGTTTGCGGGCGCATGGCATCCCATTCCTCAAAGCGCAGCGGGCGGTTATCCATGCAGGAGGGCAGGCGGAAGCCATATTCCGCCAGCGTGGCCTTTCGCCGGAAGTCACCCCTGTACATGCCGCCGATCTGCGGAATGGTGACATGGCTTTCATCGATGAAAATCAGCGCGTTATCCGGAATATACTCGAAGAGCGTGGGCGGCGGCTCGCCCGGACGGCGGCCTGTGAGATAGCGCGAATAGTTCTCAATGCCGTTGCAGGAGCCGGTGGCCTCCATCATCTCGATATCATAGCGCGTGCGCTGTTCCAGACGCTGCGCCTCCAGCAGGCGGCCCGCTCTTTCCAGCTCTGCCAGACGCTGCGCCAGCTCTTCCTTGATGGCCTTGATCGCGCCGTTCAAGGTGGGGCGCGGCGTGACATAGTGCGAGTTGGCGTAGATCTTGACCGATTTCAGATCGCCCGTTTTCTGGCCCGTCAGCGGATCGAACTCGGTGATGCTGTCAATCTCATCGCCAAACAGGGAAATGCGCCAGGCGGCATCTTCCAAGTGGGCGGGGAAAAGCTCAATCGTATCGCCCCGCACCCGGAAGGAGCCGCGCACGAAGTTGATATCCTGCCGCTTATATTGCTGGGCCACGAGATCTGCCAGCAATTGCCGCTGATCGATACGATCTCCCACCTGCATCTGGAAGGTCATGGCCGTATAGGTTTCCACCGAGCCGATACCGTAAATGCAGGAGACAGAGGCGACGATGATGCAATCATCCCGCTCCAGAATCGCGCGCGTGGCCGCGTGGCGCATGCGGTCGATCTGCTCGTTGATGGAGCTTTCCTTCTCGATATAGGTATCCGACCGGGGCACATAGGCTTCCGGCTGGTAGTAATCGTAATAGGATACGAAATATTCCACCGCGTTATCCGGAAAGAAGTTCTTGAACTCCGAATAAAGCTGCGCCGCCAGCGTCTTGTTCGGCGCGAGGATGACCGCAGGCCGCTGCGTGGCCTCGATGACCTTCGCCATCGTAAACGTTTTGCCCGAGCCGGTGACGCCCAGCAGAACCTGGCTGCGCTCGCCGCCGTTGATGCCTTCCACCAGATCCGCAATCGCCGTGGGCTGATCGCCCGCCGGCTGGTATTCCGACACCATGCGGATGGAGATGCCGCCTTCCGACTTTTCCGGACGGGCAGGGCGGTGCGGTGTCCACAGCTTGCCATCCTTGAACAGCGGATTGCCGCTTTCGATAAGCTTCGCCAGCGCATCCACCGTGGCGGTGACCGCGCCGGGGGCAAGCGACTGCGCATCCTCCAGGCTGATATCCATGCCCGCGACCGGGTTCAGGCCCGCTGCCGCCCGGGTTTGCGGATCCGACGAGGCGCCAATGGAGACGCCGCGGGAGGTTTTCTGCGACGTGGTGTTTTTATTTGTGCTCACGGCCGCACCGCCCTTCGGGCTGGCCTCCGCACGGGGCGCCGGACGACCGGCGGCGGCCGCTTGGCCGCTGCGCTTCGCTCTGGCAGCTTCTTCTTCCTTCGCTTGGCGAATGGCTTCCTCACGCGCAGCGATCTCTATCTTCTTGCGGTGCTTGCCCGCTTTCGATGCGATTTCGCGCTGCGTTTCCACCGCGGACGATTCCGCTTCCGCCTCAAGCTGCTTCACCCAATCCGAAACCGAACCGGAGAGCGGCGCGCCCTCGAACGCGCTTTGCGGCGCTTCCTCGAAACCAGTGCCGGGATTTTTGGATGGGGTGTTTTTCGTCGCTTTGGCCATGCCCGCGAATATGGCGAGACTCCTTCCAAATTGGAAGGGTAGGCGCGAAACAAATTGGGAACAGTGCGCTGTGACTTGTATCCGAGAACATGTTTCCATAATTGACTCGCAAACGGAGTCACTGCCCATGCTTTCCCTCGAAAAGCGGATCGCGCTGAAGAATAGCACGCCGCGCACCATGCTTTCCCTGCACCACACGGAAAACTGCCGCCTGCTGCCCAACCGCACCGAGCTACTGCATCGGCTGCCGCATGGCGGCGTGGTGGCGGAAATCGGCGTGGCGTTCGGCGATTATTCGCAGGAGATCATGGAATTCAACCGGCCAGCGACCCTGCATCTCATCGATCCGTGGGACCTCAACCGCTACAACGAGGGGCACGAGCGGGTGAAGAGCATGTTCGCGGATCAGATCGAAAGCGGGCAGGTGCAGCTGCATCTGGGCGGCTCGACGGAGATGCTGCCGGGTTTCGCGGATGGTACGTTCGATTGGGTTTATATCGACACCGACCATTCCTTCGCCAATACCTGGAACGAGCTGGTTCTCTGCGATGCCAAGGTGAAGCGCGACGGGCGCATTTGCGGCCATGATTTCTGCACCGGCAATGTCATCAAGCCGGTGGTGTATGGCGTGGTGCAGGCGGTCAACAAGTTCTGCGTCGACTATGGCTGGCAGTTCGAGTTTCTGACCGTGGAGCCGGATGCCCACTTCTCCTTCTGCCTCAAGCGGCTCTGAGGTTACGCGACGACGCGGGAGACGGCGCCCTGCTTCTCCCCATGCTCTCGCAGCCAGCTGGCAATGCGCGGCATCGGCATGGGCCGGGCGAAGAGATAGCCTTGCCCCATCCAGCAGCCCAGCGTGCGCAGCGTTTCTGCCTCGCTTTCCGTTTCCACGCCTTCCGCAAGCATGGACATGGAAAGCGCCTCACCCAGCCGGATCAGCGCGGAGATGATCGCACGGTTGCGATCCGAACGCTCCAGGCCGCTGATGATGCCGCGGTCGATCTTCAGCCGATCGACCTTCAGGTCGATCAGGCGGGTGAGGGAGGAGTGGCCCGCGCCGAAATCATCAACCGCCAGCGTGAAACCGGATTGCTCAAGCTGTTTCAGCTGTGCGCCAGCAATGACCGTATCGAGCAGCGCCTCTTCCGTGATCTCGATCTCCAGCAGGTTCGGGCGAATGCCATGGCGGGCAACCTTCGCGGCCAGCATTTCCGATACGGAATAGAGCGCGAATTCACGCGGCGAGACGTTGATGGCGACAGTCGCATTCGGCAGCCCCATATCTGGCAGGGCACGCAGCAGGGTGCAGGCGGCATCGGTGACGGCGCCCGTCAACCGGTCGGACGAGTGGATGGCATGAGCGGCCTGAACGATTTCCGGCGGCGCAATGAAGCCGAGCGTGGGATGGTGCCAGCGCACCAGCGCCTCGAAGCCGAGAACCGTATGGGTGTGCAGGCAGACCTGCGGCTGGAACCATGCTTCAAGCTCACCGGCCTCGATGGCCCGCAGCACATCGGTCTCGATCTGTCTTTGCCGTTCGGCTGCCGCGCGCAGCATGGGATCGAATTTGCGCCAGCGGCCCCGGCCCTGTTCCTTGGAGCGATACAGCGCCATGTCCGCCGAGACGAACAGCTCATCGGCGTCCGTTCCGTGCTCAGGATAAAGCGCGAGTCCCACCGAAGTGCCGATGGTGCTGGTCTGGCCATTCAGGTTGAACGGCTTGCGCACCTGACTGAGAACGATTTCGGCGGCGCGCGTTGCTTCGCAGACGGCATCGCTGCCGGTCACGATGATCGAAAATTCATCACCACCAAGCCGCGCAATGAAGGTATTGACCGTGGGAAGGGCGTTCCGAAGGCGCTGGCCGAATTCCGTCAACAGGTCGTCGCCTGCCTTGTGGCCCATCGTATCGTTGACGTGTTTGAATCGGTCGAGATCCAGAACCAGCAGGCCGAGCTTCGCATGGTTCTTCGAAGCCTCGCGAATAGCCCTTGCAAGGGTTTCATTAAAGGCGGCGCGATTGGCAAGACCCGTCAGCGGATCGCAATTCGCCAGCAGTTCAAGGCGGGCATTGGCCTGCATCATTTCCGAATGCGCAGCCGTGAGCGAGGAGGACAGGGCCGCAGCTTCCAGCTTGCGGGCAACGCTTTCAACAAAGGCGGTCTCGTTGCCGCAGCAGGCGCGATAGAGCAGGAGGGTCAGCACGACGACATCAATGGTGATGACGATGGAAAATGCGCCCCCGGCCAGCAGAACGGACACCACGACGGAGAGGTGGATGGGCATGGAGAAACAGAGCGACAGCCACCGATAGCCAATGCCAAGCAGCCCCGCGCCGATGGATATGCCCAGCATGATCAGATAGAGCCAGGCATCCGTCGTCAGTGGATCGAACTGTGGGACAACAAAGGGCAGGGAGGCCCAGGCGATACCCGTGAGGAAGGCGCCGAAGCTGAGCAGCTTCAAGGCCATATGCGGCGCTACCCGATTGAGATCGGTCCAGCGGATAGCGACATAGAACAGGTAGCGGATGAAAAGCGTGATCGCAATGGAGGCGAGCCAGTAATAGGCAGTGGCGTCCGAATTGCCGCGAATGGCAAGGAGAGCACAGGCCGTAACCGATATGCCTGCATTGGTGGCGATTGTGTAAAGGCATCGGCTCCAGACGGTTTCGGCCTGGACCTGACATATTTCTGCTGACAGACCATGTGACTGCACTTGGGTGATCGTTGCCTCCCGGTGGCCGCGAGCAGAGAGTTTTTCAACGCCGGTTGTTGTATATGCAGGCTCGATAAGATTGTCTTAAACTGAAACTCTCAATCCTTGCGAAGCATAGCCGGTGCCCCATTTTCTGTCGCAGGTTCGTCACAAACCTTGGATGGTCCGGCCAGACTGGCTAATTTGCCGAGGAAGAATCACATTGTCCCGAAAATGGCCGCATTCGCTGGCCCCTTGTTGCGTCGATCGGATTCGGACTTTCCATAAGAGGGCAGCATTGCCGCGCGCCTGCGGGTTAAATAACACAGAGTTTACAAGGTAACTGGATGGCTATTTCCTTCGCGACAATTGCGGCACGACGGTTCGGCTATGGACTGAAGCCGGGCGAAACACCCCCGGCAGATGTTGCGGGTCTGATGCTGCAGCTGGAACGCGGCAGCGCGGCCAGGCCCCGGTTTCCGCATGAAGGCAATACGGGCCGCCGGGAGGCGGTGGGGCGGCTTGTATCCGTCAGGCTTGTGGAGGCACGGGCGGCACAGGACGGACGGCCAAACCCTTCGCTGCGAAAGGAAACGCAGGATGAGGCAGAGCGCCTGCTGCGGCGCGATGCCCTGGCGCGGGTGGCGCAGGCGGTTGCTTCGGAAAATGGCTTCTTCGAACGCCTGGCCGGTTTCTGGGTCAATCATTTCTCGATCAATGCGACCAAGACCTATGAGCTGCGTCTTCTGACATCGCTTTTCGAGGCGGAAGCCATTCGCCCGCATTTGCGGGGCCGTTTCGTCGATCTCTTGCGGGCAGCCGTGCTGCATCCGGCAATGCTGATCTATCTCGACCAATCCAGTTCCGTCGGCCCGGAATCGCCTGCCGCAGAGCGCAGCGGCGGCACGCTGAACCGTAGCCTTGCCCAGGAACTGCTGGAAACATACACGCTGGGACCGCATGGGGGCTTTACACCGGAAGACGTGACGGGCGCGGCACTGATTCTGACGGGGCTGGCGGTGGACGCCCGCACGCTGGAAGTTTCCAACCGTCCCGGACGGGCTGAGCCCGGCGCGCAGAAGCTGCTGGGTAAAAGCTATAGCGATACGGCGCGTAACGGCTCCGATCACATGCAGATGCTGGCGGATCTGGCGCAGCATCCGGCCACAGCGCAGCACGTATGCGGAAAACTGGCCAGCTCTTTCATTGCTGACGAAGTGCCTGCGGATCTGGTCGAAAGCATGGTTGCAGCCTGGCAGGCCAGTGACGGGAATTTGAGCGCCGTTTACAAAGCCATGCTGGAACACCCTCTCGCATTTGCGCCGGAGGCCAGAAAGGTTGTGACCCCCTTTGGTTTCGTGGTGTCCGCGCTGCGGGCCTTCGATGTGAAGGGCGGGCAGTTCGAGGCGCTGGTGAAAGCCGACGACGATCAGGGCGGAGATGCCGTTGCGCCGCCCGATGGCAAGGTGGTGGTGCCCCGGCGCCAACCAAGTGCGGCGCGATTGCTGACGCTTCAAAGTCTGCGACGGATGGGCCAGCCGGTCTGGGAACCACCAAGCCCGAATGGTTTTCCTGACGATGCCGGAAGCTGGCTTTCGGCACACCAACTGACAGAGCGCATATCCTGGGCGCGCATGGCTGTTCGTATGCTGGCACAGGATGTTTCGCCGCTGGATTTTCTTCAATCTGCGCTGGGTGATGGCGTCAGCGATCATACCCGTGCATGCGTGGCCGATGCGCCGAACAAGGTGCATGCCTATACCATTGCCCTTGCTTCCCCGCAGTTCAACAGGAGCTGATGTTCAATGGCAACGAACGGCACGCCTATTCCCTTGAGCCGCCGTGGCTTTCTGGCTTCCGCTGCAGGCATGGCGGCACTGCCGCTGGCCTCCCGCGTGAGCTTTGCCGCCGTGCAGGGCGATCATCGTTTCATCGTCATTCTGCTTCGTGGCGGAATGGACGGGCTTGATCTGGTGCAGCCTTATGGCGATGCAGATTTTGCCCGCCTGCGGCCGGAACTGGCGCTGACGCCTGCCACCGGATTGCTGGATCTTGACGGCTTTTACGGACTGCACCCCGCCGCCGAGGCTCTGATGCCGCTGTGGCAGACAAGGCAACTTTCCTTCGTGCATGCGGTTGCCACCTCCTATCGCGGCGGGCAGAGCCATATTGACGCGCAGGATGTGCTGGAAACGGGAAGCACGGATGTGCGAAGCCTGCGCAGCGGCTGGCTGAACCGCGCGCTTGCGTTTATTCCGCGCTCTACATCGCGAAAGGCCGTGGACATAACCACTTCCGTGGAACTGATCATGGCGGGCGCGAACCAGAGCGACATCTGGACGACGCAGGCCGATTTTGCCCTGGCACAGGACGAGGCGCAGGCGCTGCTCAGGCTCTATGAGGGGGATGCGCCATTTCATGCCGCCATGGCACAGGCTCTGGATTTCAATCCGCCGCTGCCGCTCTACGATCCCGCCACCCGTATATCCGGCGCGGCTGAACTGGGCAGGCTGACTGGATCGTTGCTGAAGGACGATTACCGCATTGCCAGCTTTTCCCTGACTGGCTGGGACACGCACGCGCACCAGAAGGAGCAGTTTGCGCTTCAGGCATCCCTTCTGGCAACCGCCATCAACGGCCTGCGCGATGGCATGGGCGATAGTGCATGGGCGACAACCATTGTGCTCGCCATGACCGAGTTTGGCCGTTCCGTTACGGTGAACGATGAGGGTGGCACCGGACATGGCACCGGCAGTGTTGCCGTTCTTTCCGGCGGGGCCTTGCAGGCCGCCCAGGTGATGGCGGACTGGCCGGGGCTGGACGAAAGCCAATTGCTGGGGGGGAGGGATCTTGCCCCAACCAGCGACCTGCGCGAACTGGCCGCAGCCCTGCTGCACCGCCAGTTCGACATGACACCCGCCAACCTTTCCGGCAAGGTGTTTCCGGGGCTGAACTTCGATCCCGGTTCGCGCTATTTGCGGGTGTGATGGGCGTGAGGAAAGGGGTGGCCAGCTTGCCAGCAACCCAGGCCGTCTCTTGACGTAAGCTGAGATGAAGCGATATAACCAGTAGCGTGATGTGGTGGTAGGGTGTGCCCCACGTTAAAAACTGAAATACCCGTTGACTGATGTGGAGGTAGGGTGTGCCCCACGTTAAAAACTGAAATACCCATCGACTGACAAGAAAAGGCCTTCGGGCCTTTTTTTATTGCCGGAATTTTTCATGAAGATCATCAAGATTGTTAAACTTAATGACGATTTTTTTAATGAAAACAGCGGGTTGGTAGAGGCTCTGCACACTGGTGCCGGTGGCGATGTTGCTGCCGAGAAGACTCGTGGCTATGGCGTGGTCATGGTGAGACTAGAGAACGGTATGCTGTTTGGGATTCCGCTGCGTTCTCACATCACTCATCGTTCTTCATTCCTGACGAAGGACACCAAGGGTCTCGACTACTCCAAAGCAGTTCTCATCAAGGATGAGAGCCACGTTTCCGACGAGGCTTTTCATATTCCCCAAGACGAATTTGTGAAAATCGCAGATCGAGAACTGTTTATCCGCGAACGATTTGAAAAATATATCAAAAAGTACATCAAAGCAGCAAATGCCGGTGATAGGAATGTGCTGAGAGAATACAGATTCTCGACGCTTCAGAACTATCATCAGGAACTTATGATAAGCGACCCTTTATAATTCAGACTCCATCTCTAGGAGGGCACCTCATGCTGGCGGCACCGGCATGGGTTCGCCATCCTCATCCACCGCGACCATGATGAAGGTGGCCTCGGTGACCTTTTCCACCGTGCCGCGACGGGAGCGGTTGGCCCAGGCTTCGACATTCAGCGTGATGGAGCTTCGCCCGATCCGGGTGATTTCCGTGTAAATGCCCAGCGTATCGCCAATCTTGACCGGACGCTGAAACGCCATTTCCTTGACGGCAGCCGTGACGACACGTCCACGTGCGCGCTCGCCCGCGCGGATGCCTGCCGCAAGGTCCATCTGGGCCATGACCCAGCCGCCGAAGATATCTCCAGCGGGGTTGGCATCGCCCGGCATGGCAAGGGTGCGCAAGGTAAGCTCGCCGGTGGCATGATCAGATGGGGACTTCGACATCGTTGCTCCTGAAATGTTGCGATGCAGGATAGAGCGGTTGATGATGAAGCAGCAAGTCCATCCCTTCTTTCTCCGGTGGCCTTTTCGTTTATGTTTGAGGCAGAAGACGGTGTTTTGGCGCATTCCTGCCTTGAAATGACCTCTATGCGGCAAGGCTTTGTTTACCGTGATTGCCTAAGGTTTCCATGTGTGGCTTTCCCGCATGATGAGGCCTGGTATGGCGTATGCTTCAAACTCCCGGCGGGCATTGGCCTTCCTTCTGATTTCCAGCAGTTTGATGAGCTGCACGGCGGATGGCCTTGTGCCGCCCGCGCCGATTGATCGCGGTTCCCGCGTGAGCGCCATCAAGCCCACCCATCTGCCGGTGCAGCAGGAATATTCGGCACAGGGCTATGGTGCGCAGCCACAGCCGGTTGCGCAGACCGATTACGCCTATCACGCCATGGAGCCGCCGCAGCAAATGGCCGCTGCTTCCCCGGAACCGCGCCAGATGGGAGCGCCCCCGCGCAGCCTTGGCACCCTGACCTATAGCGCCAACGGTGTGAATGCCGACGATGCGCTGGGCGTGAACCAGACACCGGCGCCAACCGCCGAACCGCGCGTTGTGGGACTGGCCGAGGAGCAGAACAATGATATTGCAGAAGGTGCTTCCAGCCAGCCGGTGGTGGACGGCATTGGCACCAATGCGCCTTACACAGTGAAGAGGCGGACTGTTGCAGCTACACAGCCGATTGCGGACGAATATGCCCCTGCACCGCCACCGGTGCAGAAACGCACTGCGCGGCCTGCCCGGCAGGATGTGGCCGAGACGGCTCCGCGCTGGAATGACCGCAGCCCCGTGGTCGCACCCAGCCGGGTTCAGGAAGCAAGCCCGCAGGAAGTGGCGATGCTGATGCCGCGCAACCCGACGGCAGCACCGCAATCGTCCCGCACCGATATTTCGCCCATGCCTGCATCCGAAGCGAGTTGCCGTGCGCAACTCAAGCGGCTGGGCGTTCAGTTTCGCGACAAGCCGCGCATTTCCGATGGGCCAAGCTGTGGGATAGACTATCCGGTGGAACTGGTCGGGCTTTCTGGCAATATCCAGGTGAGCCCGGCCGTGACACTGAACTGCCAGACGACACTTGCCTTTGCCCAATGGGTAAAGAACGAGCTGGCACCAGCGGCCCGCATCCGCTACCTCACCGGCGTTGGGCGTATCGAGCCTATGGGTGGCTATTCCTGCCGGCGCATGAACAATAGCCGCCAGCGCTACAACCCCATGTCTGAACACGCGCGTGGCAATGCGATTGATGTCGGTCGCTTCGTTCTGAAGAACGGCCACGAGATTGACGTGCGCAAGAAGGGGCTATTCTCCTTCCGCGAGGGTGCGTTGTTGAAATCGGTGCGTAGCGATAGCTGCAAATACTTCAACACGGTGCTGGGTCCAGGCAGCAACAAGGAACACTGGAACCACTTCCACTTCGATCTGAGAAGCCGGGCTTCAGGCAACCGTTACTGCGATTGATAGCAGGCGTCTTTCCCTTGGCGGCTCTCTGCTGTAAAGGGCCGTTTTAGACTGAACACGGTCTGGGGAGCGAGCGTGCAGATCATCAAGACGCGGGACGAATTGCGGCAAGCCATTGCGGCTCTGCGCGGTGCAGGACGTTCCATCGGCTTTGTGCCGACCATGGGCTATCTTCACATTGGTCACCTGACCCTCGTGCGCCGTGCGCGGGAAGAGAATTCTGCCGTTGTGGCATCCATCTTCGTCAACCCACTGCAATTTGGCCGCAACGAGGACTTGGAAAAATATCCGCGGGATCTGGTCCGCGACAGTGCCATGCTGGAAGTGGAGGGCGTGGATATTCTCTTCGCGCCTGAGGTAAGTGAAATGTACCCGCGCCCCATGGCAACGGTGGTGGATGTGCCTTCCATCGGCAGCCAGCTGGAAGGCGAGGTTCGGCCCGGCCATTTTGCCGGTGTGGCGACCGTGGTGACGAAGCTGTTCAACCTCGTGCAGCCGGATGCCGCCTATTTTGGCGAGAAGGATTACCAGCAGGTGCAGGTCATCCGCCGCATGGTGGAGGATCTGGCGCAGCCGGTGCGCGTAGTGCCGGTGCCGACCGTGCGCGAGGCGGATGGTCTGGCTTGCTCATCGCGCAATGTTTATCTCTCTTCCGAGGAACGCCAGGCGGCGGTAATCGTGCCGCGCACGCTGGATGAGGCTGAGCGGTTGATCCACGCTGGTGTGGGTGACCCGTTGGAGCTGGAAGAAAAGCTGATGGCTTTTGTGCGGACAGAGCCGCTGGCGGTGCCGGAGGTGGTGGCGGTGCGGCACCCGGAAACGCTGGAGCGGGTGGAGACGGTGCAGGATCAGCCGGTTCTCATTGCGTTGTTCATCCGCATCGGCACGACGAGGCTTCTCGATAATCGGGTCATTTCAATTTCTCAGACGGGAGAAACGCCATGAGCGCCTCTGCCAAGATGAAACGCAAGACGACTACCACAATCCGCGCGATGAAGGGTGGCGAGAAGGTGGTTTGCCTGACGGCCTATACAACCCCGATGGCGCGCATGCTCGATGCCCATTGCGACCTGCTTCTGGTGGGCGATTCCCTCGGCATGGTGCTCTATGGCATGGAGACCACTGTTTCCGTGACGATGGACATGATGATTGCTCATGGCAAAGCGGTGATGCGCGGTGCCGAGGCGGCGTGTGTGATTGTGGACATGCCTTTCGGTAGCTATCAGGAATCAAAAGAGCAGGCGTTCCGCAATGCCGTGCGCATTATGCAGGAAACCGGCTGCGACGGCGTGAAGCTGGAGGGCGGGGCGGAAATGGCCGAAACAATCGCTTTCCTCACCAGCCGGGGCGTTCCGGTGTTCGGGCATGTGGGCCTGATGCCGCAAATGGTGAACACGGCGGGTGGCTTCCGCGCCCTTGGTCATACCGATGCGGAAGCGGAAAAGATTTCCCGCGACGCTCAAGCCGTAGCGGAAGCCGGTGCATTCGCCATTGTCATCGAGGGGACTGTGGAGCCGGTGGCGCGGGCCATTACTGCTTCTATTCCGGCGCCGACGGTCGGCATTGGCGCATCAGCCGCCTGTGACGGGCAGGTGCTGGTGTGCGATGACATGCTGGGGCTGTTCGATGCCTTCAAGCCGCGTTTCGTGAAACGCTATGCGGATCTCGCGCCGCAGGTGCGGCAGGCGGCGGAAGAATATGCGCGTGAGGTAAGGGCGGGTCAGTTTCCCACGCAGGAGCATACATTCGCGCCGCGCAAAAGTTGACACTGTGTTCTAGCGAGCTCCCCCTGCAAAACGGATGCTTGTGCCTATATAAGCGGTACAAGTACCGCCTGTAGAAAGCTTTGAGCACGCGATGTCCGCGATTGTATCCATTCAAAATCTCACCAAGACCTATGATAACGGCTTTGTCGCCCTGAAGGGCGTCAGCCTCGACATCAGGCAAGGGGAAATCCTTGCGCTGCTGGGGCCGAATGGTGCCGGAAAGACCACGATGATTTCGATCATCTGCGGCCTTTCCATGCCCAGTGGCGGCAAGGTGATGGTTGGCGGACATGATGTGGTTCGCGATTTTCGCGAAACGCGCAAGCTGATTGGCCTCGTGCCGCAGGAGCTGACCACGGACCAGTTCGAGACCGTGTGGAACACGGTGAATTTCTCACGCGGCCTGCATGGCGGAAAGTCGAACCCGAAGCTGATCGAGCAGATCCTCAAGGACCTCTCCCTGTGGGAAAAGCGCGACAACAAGCTGCGCGAACTTTCCGGCGGCATGAAGCGTCGCGTGCTGATTGCCAAGGCGCTGGCGCATGAGCCGCGCGTGCTTTTTCTGGATGAGCCGACGGCGGGCGTGGATGTCGAGCTTCGCCGCGGCATGTGGTCTGCCATCAACCGTCTGCGCGAAACCGGCGTGACGGTGATCCTCACGACCCACTACATCGAAGAGGCCGAGGAAATGGCCGACCGGATCGGTGTCATCAACAAGGGTGAAATCCTGCTGGTGGAAGACAAGCGGACCCTTCTCAACAAGCTGGGCCGCAAGCAATTGCGCCTTGAGCTGAAGGAGCCGGTGACGGCGCTGCCGCCAGCGCTTGCCGAGCTGCACGTGACGCTGGCGGAAGAGGGACGCGCCCTTATCCATGAATATGGCAATGGTGCCGGTGAAAGCCGCATCGGTGCCGTGCTGGCCGCCGTTGAGCGGGAAGGTTTAAGCATCAGCGATATCTCGACCCATCAAAGCTCGCTGGAAGACATTTTCGTATCGCTGGTGGGAGACCGCGCATGAACTGGGAAGCGATCAAATCCATCTACCTGTTCGAAATGGCGCGCATGCAGCGCACGCTTCTGCAAAGCGTGATCTCGCCAGTCCTGACGACATCGCTCTATTTCATCGTGTTCGGCACGGCCATCGGATCGCAGATCCGGGAGGTGAACGGCGTATCTTACGGAGCCTTCATCACGCCCGGCTTGATCATGCTGACGCTGCTTGGTCAATGCATCAGCAACGGCTCGATCGGCATCTACTTCCCCAAGTTCACCGGCACGATCTACGAAATTTTGTCGGCCCCCGTTTCCATGGCGGAAATCGTGATCGGCTATGTGGGAGCCGCCGCAACAAAGGGTGTCATCATCGGCCTCATCATTCTGGCCACGGCGTCCTTCTTCGTGGATCTGAGCATCGAGCACCCCTTCATGATGCTGCTGTTCATGGTGCTGACGGCGATCACCTTTTCCATGTTCGGCTTCATCATCGGTGTCTGGGCCGATAACTTTGAGCAGCTGAACCTCGTGCCGATGCTGGTCGTGCCGCCGCTGACCTTCCTTGGCGGAAGCTTCTATTCCATCGACATGTTGCCGCCCTTCTGGCAGACGGTCAGCCACCTCAACCCGGTTCTGTATCTGGTTTCAGGCTTCCGCTGGAGTTTCTACGGCATTTCCGATGTGAACCCTCTCATCAGCCTCGTGATGATCGGCGTCTTCCTCACCGTCTGCCTGAGCCTGCTGTTCTGGATTTTCAGAACCGGCTACCGGCTGCGGAAGTGAACAAGCAGAAGCGATTAGAGACGGATCAGTCGCGTAGACGCAGCTGATCCGTCTGCATTTGAAGCGAACCAAGGGTGGACAGGAAGCTCATGCCGAGCAGGCTTTCCTCCAGCCGCCCATCCTCGGCCACCAGGGCGCGCAGGCTGTTGCGCTGAATAGGGCCAATGGCGACAGAGGCAAGACGGACGGGAGCCGCCATGGCCTGACCATTTGCCGTTTGAACGGGAACGGTAAAGGAGAGGCCATCCATATCCAGACCGAGCGCTTTCGCATCGTCCCACGACAGCACGATGGAGCTTGCGCCGGTATCCACCAGCATGGGGATGGTTTTGCCGTCCACACTCACCTGCGCCTGGAAATGCCCATTGCGGGCGCGATAGAGGATGACCTCCTTGCCGCCTTCGCTTGTGGTCATCACCATCGGACTGCCGGGTATCAGCCCGGCTGTCATGCGGGCACCGAAACTTTGCAGGTCGTAGCGGTAGAGATAGCCCGCGACCAGCACCAGCGCGACCACCAGCCAGACAGCGATGTTGCGCAAGGCCTCCGAGGCGCGACCGCGCCGGCCTGCCAGCACACCAGCCGAGAGCAGAACTGCAATGGCAGACAGTTGGACAAGACTGGCAAAATCGTCATTGGCAAGCCCGAAGGTCTGGCCGGACGAATTGTTAAAGATCAAAAGGACAAGACCAGCGCCAAGGATGCCAAGGATAACGAACAGCATCAGGCGGGTTCCTTGGCTGGATAAATCTCGGAAGCGCTGGCAATGCCTGCCAATCGGGAGGGAAGTTCAGCCATGACTTCGCGGCGCTGGTCATCGCTCAGGCTGGTCCATGCGCCGATCTCTTCTCCGGTGCGGCCACAGCCCACGCAAAGGCCGGTGTCGATGTCGAGCGAGCAGACGAGAATGCAAGGTGTAATCATGACGCCAATATCGTGTGTTCAAAAGGTGACAACAAGAGCGAAGAGCAATGTCATTTCCGTGATCTGCTGTGTGGCGCCAATCGTGTCGCCGGTATGCCCGCCAATCTTGCGCTGAACATAGGTGGTGAAGATATGGGCGGCACCAAGGCTGAGGCCGAGGCTTGCGAGAAGCGAGAGAGGCGAGACGCCCGATACCAGCAAGGGCAGGGTAAGGAAGGTGCCGAGCCCCAAGGCGAAACGTGTGGCTTTTGCCTCCGGCTGGCCCATCGCAACCGCTGTTCCGCCCTGTCTGGCGGGCGGCAGTTTCGCCCAATGCCAGACCATAAGCCCGCGTGAAAATGAGGCCGCAGCGGCAAGGGCAAGAGCAGCCAGCCCATTGCTGCCAAGCCCGCAGAGGGCGACAAGCGCCGAGGCCCTGAGGCCGAAGCTTGCGATGAGGCCAATGACGCCGAAGCTGCCAATCCGGCTGTCCTTCATGATGGTGAGCGCATGGTCGCGATCCCGCCCGCCAAAAAGCCCATCGACGCTATCGGCCAGCCCATCCTCATGCAGCCCGCCAGTCATGAGAGCGAGGAGGACGAGTGAAAGCAGGCAGGCCATGAGACGTGCTTCCGGCCAGCTGGCGAGCAGCATCAGAACGAGCGCCGGGATGAGCGCAATCAACCAGCCAGCAAGAGGAAAGGCGCGGCAGGCACGGGACACGGAACCATCGTGACCGAGGAAAAACCGCGCGGGGACCGGCAGTCGCGACAGGAAAGCGACCGAGCGTGCCAGATCATTCATGAAGTCACGGGCGTTTTGCAGTTGTTCCTCCGGGCGTGGCTGATTATGGAAGGCGCAGCAAATCAGATTCCATCGTCCGCTCAAAGGGCGATATGTGACGAGATGAAGGAAGAGTGTTCCGATGAGCATGAGCGGCTTGCCATTCGACGATTTTCGCGCGCTGCTGCGTGAGCTGCCGGGCCCCGATACGCGGGCACTGGTTGCAGCTCGCGAACGCGACGCACAACTGACCAAGCCCAAGGGTTCGCTGGGCCGTCTGGAAGAGATTGCCTTCTGGCTGGCCGCCTGGACCGGCCGCGCCCCGGCGGTCAACCGCCCGCTGGTGGCGATTTTTGCGGGCAATCACGGTGTTGCCAAGCACGGCATTACGCCTTACCCGCCATCGGTGACGCAGCAGATGGTGGAGAATTTTGCCGCCGGTGGTGCTGCCATCAACCAGATCTGCGCCGCAAACGATCTGGGCCTCAAGATTTTCGATCTGGCGCTGGATTACCCGACGGGGGACATTACCTGCGAGGCGGCACTTTCTGAACGCGATTGCGCCGCGACCATGGCCTTTGGCATGGAAGCGATTGCTGGCGGCACCGATCTGCTCTGCATCGGTGAAATGGGCATTGGCAACACCACGATTGCGGCTGCGATCAACCTTGCGCTCTACGGCGGTGAGGCGGAAGACTGGGTGGGGCCGGGAACCGGTTCCGAAGGCGAGGTTCTGCAGCGCAAGATTGCTGCCGTGAAGCAGGCCGTGGCCTTCCACAAGGGTCATCTGTCAGACCCGCTGGAAGTGCTGCGTCGTCTGGGTGGCCGCGAAGTGGCTGCCATGGCGGGTGCTATTCTCGCCTGCCGCGTGGAGAAAATCCCGGTTCTGATTGATGGCTATGTGGCAACCGCTGCCGCCGCCATTCTGAAGGCTGCCAACCCGACCGCGCTTGACCACTGCCTGATTGGCCATGTTTCCGGTGAGCCAGGACACATGAAGGCGATTGAGAAGCTGGGCAAAACGCCGCTTCTGGCGCTGGGCATGCGCCTTGGCGAGGGAACCGGTGCGGCATTGGCCGCGAGCATCGTAAAATCCGCTGCGGCCTGCCATTCCGGCATGGCAACCTTTGCGCAAGCGGGCGTGAGCACGGCAAGCACACCGACCGCGCACTGAGGCAAAAAGTTATCCTGAAATGGGCCGTCTGAAAGGGCGGCCCATTTCTATTGTTACTCGTTTGAAAACTGGAAAAGCGCCAGGTATCAGGCGAAGCTCTTGCGGCGCGGTTCCACGGCTTGCGTATCGGCCACGGCCGGAACGCTTTGCAGCACGCGGGTGGCGGGCAGGATGGCAATGACCTCCGTGCCTTCGCGCAGCTTGGAGCGCAAGATGAACTGACCATCATGCTTGGCGAGAATGGCCTGTACGATGGGAAGCCCGAGGCCAGTGCCCTGTTCTGCGCTCTTGATGGCGATGGAGCCCTGCCCGAAGGCGGACAGCACGATCGGAATTTCCTCTTCCGCAATGCCGGGGCCGTTATCCTTGATGGCGACATACTGGCCACCGCCCGCTGTCCAGCCCACCTTGACGGTGACTTCGCCACCCTGATTGGTGAATTTGACGGCGTTGGACAAAAGATTCAACAGCACTTGCCGGATGGATTTCTCATCCGCCCAGACCTGCGGCATATTGGGTTCGAACTGCTGATGAATGGTGATGTTCTTGGCGCGGGCACGCAGCTGCACCATGCCGATGCAATCCTCGGCCACTTCCAGAAGCGATAGCGCCTCTTCCGTGAGTTCGTAGCGGCCAGCCTCGATGCGGGAGAGATCGAGAATTTCATTGATGAGATTGAGAAGGTGCTGACCCGAGCGATGAATATCGGCAGCATATTCCTTGTAGGTGGGGTTGGCCATGGGGCCGAGCACTTCCGAACTCATGACTTCCGAAAAGCCCAGAATGGCATTCAGCGGCGTGCGCAATTCATGCGACATGGAGGCCAGAAACCGCGATTTCGCCAGATTGGCCTCCTCCGCGCGGCGGCGCGCCTCATCGGAGACGGATTTCGCCACTTCCAGCTCGGCGATCAGATCGTCCTTCTCCGACTGATAGGACATCAGCGTCAGGTTGGACCGATACAACCTGTCGGATATGTAGTGAAAGAGCAGAACCGCCGTTGCGCACATGCCGCTGAGGGCGATATCCATCGCGCGCTCACCCGTGATCGATACGACGCTGAGCGCGATTAGGGGTGGAATGAAGCCAACAATGACCGCCAGCCGCAGGGACACATTGCTGATGGCGGTGATGGAAATGGCGAGCAGCAATGCGCCGCCCTTGAAGAAATAGTAGCCGTTTTCCGCGCCGCAGGCATCGCATTCACTGGCTGCGAAAATGGCCCAGCAAAGGCCCATCAACAATTGGCCAAACAGGAAAAGGCGCTGCCAGCGCGACGTGTTGGCGGAGGTGAGTTCCAGCCGGGACGCGCGCCGTGCAAGCAGGAGATTGATCGAGTGCACCGCAAGCGTGAGCAGCGCCCAGGGAAGCAGCGAGGCATCGCCCACCATATAGGTGCCGATGGCTGCAACGATGGCGACGAAGGCCGGGATGATGAGGGCGGCTTGCAGCACATTGTTGATGTGCAGGGCCAGCGCATCGCGGGCAAAGCCATGGCTGCCATTGGCGCTGGATTGCAGGCGCTCGCGTGTTGCGCGCACGGCTTTGGAGACCGCTTTGTTGCGGTGGCTGCGGGATTTATCCACGATGTTCTTATCTGTGGAGGTACTGACGCCGCTACTCATGACCACACTTAATCGGAATCCGGATTGGCAACACCCTAGCGAGGAAATCTTAAGAAGATCCTGCCAGAAAGAATTTGTTTGCCATCTTTCACAAGCTTCCGTTTGTATTTACGTCAGGAATAAGATGACACAGTATCGCAGCCGACGGCGGATGCGGCTGGGCAAGGATCTGCTGCTGACAGCCTGTTTTCTCGGGCTTCTCACCCTCATCGCGGCGCGGTTGAGCGGCAGTGAGCCCCGGGAGATCTTGGTTGGACCTTTCAATGCCGTTGATGGCGACACCTTGACAAAGGCGGGGCATCGCCTTCGCTTGACAGGCATTGATGCGCCTGAGCTTGACCAGACCTGCGGTGACGCAAACGGCCAGAGCTGGCCGTGCGGGCGGGCGGCACGAGAGGCGCTTGCGAAGCTGATGCAAGACCACGAGATGCAATGTGAGGGTTCGCAAACGGACCGATACCACCGTCTTCTCGTGACCTGCTACGGCAATGGCCAGAATGTGAATGCAGCCATGGTGCGCGCTGGAATGGCGCTTTCAACCTCGCTATTGACCTATCGAAGAGAGCAGCATCAGGCGGAAATTGACCGCAGGGGCATCTGGATTGGTGCTTTCGAAAATCCACGGGCGTGGCGAGACCGTAAGCGCATAGAGAATGACGCTGCTGCCAGTGAGGGTATGTGGGGCGCTGTGACGGAAATTCTATCGCTGAGGTGGCTTTGAAACTGCCGGAAGAAGATAGGCTGAGGCTGCTGGCTGATGCCATTGCCGCATGCAGGCTGTGCCGAGACGTGCCAGCAAGGGGGCTGGAACATCAACTGCCGCATGAACCGCGTCCGGTGGCTGTTCTCTCCTCCACCGCCAAAATTCTGATTGCCGGACAGGCACCCGGTTTGCGCGTGCATGAAAGCGGAATTCCGTTCAACGATGCGTCCGGTGACCGTCTGCGCGAATGGCTGGGTGTGAGCCGCGAGGAATTTTACGATGCCGAACGCATTGCCATTCTGCCAATGGGCTTCTGCTTTCCCGGCTATGACGAGAAAGGGCACGATCTGCCGCCGCGGACCGAATGTGCGCCGCTTTGGCGACGCGCGGCACTGGAGGCCATGCCACAGATCGAACTGGTGATTGCTGTGGGCGGCTATGCGCAGGGCTGGCATATGGGCACTCTGGCGCGGCGAACCATGACGGAAACCGTGCGCAACTGGCGGGCGAGCTTCATGGTCAACAGCGTGCCGCGCATTCTGCCTCTTCCCCACCCAAGCTGGCGCAACAGTGGATGGTTGAAGAAGAACCCGTGGTTTGCCGAGGAGGTTATTCCCATTTTGCGACAGAGTGTGGATAGCCTTATTCGCTGAAACGATTTTCGGTTACATGCTCCATTTTTCCCGGTATGAAGAAAAATAATCTCAGAGGGAGCCGAAATGGATCGTCTTGACCGCAAAATCCTGCGAATTCTTCAGGAAGACTCGACACTTGCCGTAGCCGATCTGGCGAAGAAAGTGGGGCTGTCGACGACGCCGTGCTGGCGCCGAATTCAGAAGATGGAAGAGGATGGCGTAATCCGCCGTCGCGTGGCCCTGCTCGATCCGGCCAAGGTCAACACCAAGGTGACGGTGTTTGTATCGATCCGCACCAATAGTCACTCGATCGAATGGCTGAAGCGCTTCTCCGAAGTGATTGCGGAATTCCCGGAGGTGGTGGAATTCTACCGCATGAGCGGTGATGTCGATTATCTTCTGCGCGTTGTGGTGCCGGATATTGCCGCCTATGACGCCTTCTACAAGCGGATGATCGCCAAGATCGAAATTCGCGACGTATCCTCTGCCTTCGCGATGGAGCAGATCAAGTACACGACGGAACTTCCGTTGGACTACATGATGCTGGACAACCAGAGAGCCGGCGAGGATTGAGCCGGTTTTAATCGAACCAATGAAAACGGGCTGGCGATGGTTCGCCAGCCCCTTTCTTTGTTATGGGCGTTGGGATCAGAATTCTTCCCAGCTTTCCGTTGCTGCGACGGCAACGGCAGCCGAGCCACCGCCACCCACAGCGCGAGTGAGTTTGTTCATCAGCTTGCGGGCAGGGGAAGGTGCCGGTGCTGCGCGGTTGGCAGAGGCCGAAGCGGCAACCGGAGCTGGGCGCGAGACGGTGGCCGGTGCGGAATAGGTGGAACCCTGACCGCCCAGCTGGAAGCTGGAGATCAACTGGCGCAGCTTTGTGGCTTCACCGGCAAGATTGCCGCTGGCTGCGGTAGCCTGCTCTACCATGGCGGCGTTCTGCTGGGTCACCTGATCCATCTGGTTGACGGCAGTGTTGACCTCCGCGAGACCGACAGACTGCTCGCGGGCAGAGGTGGCAATGGCATCAAGCTGTGTGTTGATTGAAACGACATGTTCCTCAATCACCTTCAGCGCGTCTCCCGTGGCCATGACGAGTTTCACACCATTATCGACTTCATCGGCAGATGTACGGATGAGGTCCTTGATTTCCTTGGCTGCCTGTGCGGAACGCTGTGCGAGTTCGCGAACTTCCTGTGCGACGACTGCAAAGCCCTTGCCCGCTTCGCCAGCGCGTGCGGCTTCGACACCTGCATTCAGAGCAAGAAGGTTTGTCTGGAATGCAATTTCATCAATCACGCCAATGATATTCGAGATCTGGCTGGATGACTGCTCGATCCGCTGCATGGCGTTGACGGCGTTCGACACGACCTGACCAGACTCCTGCGCAGACTTGTTAGCCTGGATGGCAACGTGGCGTGCTTCTTCCGTGCGCTTGGAAGAGTTGGTAACGTTTGCCGTGATCTGGTCGAGCGCTGCGGCGGTTTCTTCGAGAGAAGCGGCCTGCTGCTCGGTCCGGCGGGAAAGATCGTTCGCGCTGGTGCTGAGTTCGCGCGAGTCGGAATCGATCGATTGAGTCGACAGCGCAACCTGTGAGAGCGTATCGCGCAAGCGATCGACAGCCGCGTTGAAATCCTGGCGGAGACCTTCGAAATCGTTGGCGAATGGCCGGCTGAGCTGGAAGGTGAGGTCGCCATTGGCGAGATGGCGAAGACCTTCTGCCAAGCCTGAAGTTGCCTGTTCCATTTCAGCGGCGCGAATGCGGGCCGCTTCTGCGTTCTGAGCGCGCTCTGCTTCCGTCGCCGACCGGCTTTCTGCTGCCTGCTTATCACTCTCGATCTTGTTGATCGCAGTTTGGCGGAAGACTTCAACGGCTTGCGCCATGGCGCCGATCTCGTCCTTACGATCACGACCAGGAACAGCAATATCGTTATGACCACGCGCCAGCTCAAGCATGACATCGTTGATGGAGCGAAGCGGGCGAACCAGCTTGGCGTTCAGCAGCATGAGGCCGAGTACAGAGAGAAGGAACATGGCGCCGCCGCCGACGAGGGCGCTGTTGCGCGCCAGCTCACCCGCAGACGTAGCTGCCTGGCTGCGCACGGCAAGCAGAGAGACTTCCGCATCCGAAAGCTCCTTCACCTTGGCACGAATCCCATCCATGGACGCCTTGCCCGCGCCGGAAATCTCAATCTGGCGCGCCTTTTCCCATGTTGCCGGATCCTTCATCAACTCCATCTCAGGCGTCACCACCTTGGAGGTCCAGGTCTCGGCCAGCGCTGCCACTTCCTTCAAGCGTGTTTGCTGAGCAGGATTGTCAGAGGTGAGCTTCTGTGCGGCGGCAAGGTTTTCCTTGAAGGCAGCAGCGCCTGCAATTTGTGGCTCGAGGAACTTCTTGTCCCCTGCGATAAGATAACCGCGCATACCGGTTTCCTGGTCGATCATCGCCGACATCATGCCGTTGATCTTCGAGAGCACATTGTATGTGTGCTCCGTCATATCTGCGTTTTGGGATTGAACGGAGCTGGAGGTGTAGCTCACGGTCGCCACGATAAGGCTGACAGCTATCATCGACAGGATCACGACGGCGATCTTGCTAACGATCTTTATATTGTCCAGGAAATTCACGGGTCATAGCTCCATTGGTTGACCTCTGAAGCCGGTTTTGTGACTGGCTGTCATAGATCGCGTGTATACAGTATGGAGGTTACAACCGAACTCCTTAATGGTGGGTTTAATGTTAGGAATCCTAAAAGTAAGATGTTACCCACTATTTCTTGCAGTCATTCTTAATCACAAAAACTTTTGTAGTTAAGAATATTCGAGTTTTTTACTGCAATTAGAGATTTATATCTATTCGTCACTTATTTCTCTCTAAGCGTGCAAGAAGGGATGAAGTGTCCCATCTATTCCCACCCATGGATTGTACGTCCCCGTAGAACTGATCAACCAGTGCGGTCAGTGGCAATGTGGAGCCGTTGCGCTTTGCTTCCCGCAATACGATATCCAGATCCTTGCGCATCCAATCCACGGCAAACCCGAAATCGTAAGTGCCGGCATTCATGGTCTTGTGGCGGTTTTCCATCTGCCAGGAGCCTGCGGCACCTTTGGAAATGACCTCAACCACTTTCTCGATGTCGAGCCCGGCCTTCTTGCCGAAGTGGATCGCTTCAGCCAGCCCCTGAACCACGCCCGCAATGCAGATCTGGTTCATCATTTTTGTGAGTTGGCCGGAACCGACGGGCCCCATCAGGCCAACCATGCGGGCATAGGCATCGATCACAGGCTTCGCCTTGGCGAAAGTTTCCTCGTCGCCGCCGCACATCACGGTGAGAACGCCGTTTTCTGCGCCAGCCTGTCCACCGGAGACAGGGGCATCGATGAAGCCGCAGCCCTTGCCGCTGGCCGCTTCCGCCAATTCTCGTGCCACTTCGGCGGAGGCGGTGGTGTTGTCGATGAGGATTGCCCCTGCCTTCATGCTGGACAGCACGCCATCGGGACACGTCGTGACAGAGCGGAGATCGTCGTCATTGCCCACGCAGGTAAAGACGAAATCCGCATCTTTGGCGGCTTCGGCGGGCGTCTTGCCAAGCGCCCCTCCGAATTGCGAGACCCAAGCCTCTGCCTTGGCGGTGGTGCGGTTGTAGACGACGACATCGTGTCCGCCCTTTTGCCGCAGATGACCAGCCATCGGAAAGCCCATAACGCCGAGACCGATGAAGGCTACTTTCGCCATTTTCGTTTTCCTCACTGGATTACTAATGCCGTTACCGCATTCTGTGGGAGTTCGGTGAATTTAGAAGGGTTTCACTTCCGCGAGCATTACAACAATCACCAGCGATACCAGCACAATGGGCATGCCCTTGCGCACGAAGGCCGGAGGATCGAGCAGGGGATCGGCCTCCATGCGGCGCAGCCACTTGCTCTGCATGCCATGCAGCGCAGAGAGCATGACGACGATCAACAGTTTGAGGTGGAGCCAGCCACCGGAAAAGCCGATGTAGCCAAAGGCAAGGATGAGGCCGAGCAGCCAGACGAGGCCGAGTGCCCCTGTGGTAACGATGCGATCGTAACGGCGCAGAGCCGTAATCACCCCACCACGAATGGGCGGCGGGACCATGGCAATCACGAAGGCATTGATCAACATGCCGCCAACCCAGATCATATCGGCTGCGACGTGAAGGCCCTTGATTAGAAAATACAGCATGAATCTCCGCCCTGCCTAGATTGAGTGTGCAAACTAGAACGGTTCGAACGAAATTGGAATGGTTTTAGAAAACCAGACTCAACCCTTGAAGCGCGCAACCACCAGATGGCCAGGGGTGGGGTTTCCATCCTGCATACGCACGTTGATATCCGTCAGCTCCAGGACTTCAAAGCCGGTCTCCGTCAGCCGCTGGCGCACATAGCTTTCCGCATGGGCGAAACGCTGATGCGGACCGACCATGTAGCTGCGGCCAGCAAAAACGTCATCCGGCAGGGTTTCGGACGAAAAGACAAAGATGCCGCCGCTGACCATGTTTTCGGCCACGCCAAAGAACAGAGGCTCCAGCGCGCCGAGATAAGGCAGGACATCGGTTGCCGTAACGAGATCAAAGGCTTCGTCATCGTTGTCTTCGAGAAAGTCTTCGACTTCCGCAACGTAAAGCGTCTCGTAGAGATCCTTCTCATGGGCGATTTCGACCATGTTCTCCGATATGTCGATCCCGGTAATATCTTCGACCATATCGCGAAGCGTACCGCCGGTAAGCCCGGTTCCGCAGCCAAGGTCCAGCATGCGCTGGAAGGGGCCGAGCTTGAGGTCCTGCAGGCGCTGGCGCACCAGAACAGGCACCGCATAGCCGAGCTGTTCGACAAGAATATTCTCGAAGCTGTCCGCATGTTGATCGAACAGGGTTTCCACATAGGCATCGGGGGCCTTGGGAGGCGTTTCACCGCGCCCCATGGCCGCAATGCGAACCGCAGCGCCGCCATGATCCTCAGGGTCGATTTCCAGCACCTGCCGGTAGGCAGCCACGGCGGCGTCTATATCGCCCGATTTCTCAAGGGCAAGCGCACGGTTGTAAGCTTCCGCCAGCGCTTCTTCATCGATCTTTTTCATGGCCGCCTCTTTATATCTCAAGGGGCGGCTTTAAGCCGATGTGGGCGCAATGGCAAGATCGGCGCCTTGCGCGGGCCTCAGTGGATGATGAATTCTCCCTTCAGGGCCCGCCATTCATTCGCCGCGATGAGCTTTCGGTGCACATAGCGGACGGAGTGGAGCGGTCCGTCGAGCTTCTCCTGCCAGAACTTGAGGAAGCTCTTCATCTCCGGAAATTCCGGGGCCAGATCGTAATGCTGCCAGATATAGGTTTGCAGCAGGGTGGGGTGGTCCGGCATGCGGTACAGGATCTGCGCGGTCGTCATGCCATAGCCTTTGAGCATCAGTTCCATTTCAGGCGTCATATCGTGAATCCCTCGGAGTTGACCTCTTTGGCGGAGAATATCCGCACGCCGATTGCAGCACTCTCCGCTTAAGCGAAGCTTAACAAGTGACAGGTAAATGACGCCAATAACATTTTGGAATCAGTAGCTTAGCACTCAGTCTGAATGATTGCTGCTACCCTGTTTCAGCTTTCGTTCATGCGCGAGGGCCTTAACCTCTCCTGGAACAAAACCCACGTCTTGCCGTTGGTGCGAGCCGCCCACCTCAGTTTCAGAAGAAGGTGGCGGGTGAAGGGACGAAGACGAAATGCAGCCAGGGAGCTACAATGCCCAAGCGTAAAGGACTTCTCGCCAGCGTGGCGATGCCGTTGATTTCCATGAGCCTGATCGTGCCGGATGTGCATGCGGCCATGCCGACAATCCCGAGCCTGCCGGTGGAGAGCCGTTCCCACATCATCCGTGTGCAGGATCAGCCCGCCGGACCTGAAGGACAGAGCGAGGAAGAACTGAAGCTACGTCGCCCCAAGGGCGGCGATGCGCCTGAAGGTGAAGCACGCCCGGGCGGTGAGGCCGAACAGGTTGAACCGCAGCGTGCGCCCGAACCTGCACCTGAGGCCGCACCGGAACCGCCGCCTGCAGAGCCTGCACCACCCCCGCCGGAACCGGAGCAGCCAAAGCCACGCCCTGCGCCGGAGGCTGAAGCCCCGCCAGAACCAAAGCCAGAGCCGCAGCCTGAACCGAAGCGCGAACCGAAGGCCGAGGCCCCGGCAGAGCCAGAGCCGCAGCCGAAGGCGGAGCCCAAGCCCGAAGCTGAAGCGGAAACGAAGCCTGAACCCAAGCGCGAAGCGCCTGCCGCTGAGGAGCCTGCAGCCCGCCCTGCTGCACCGGCAGAGCAACCCGCAGAAGCGCCCGCCGCGAAGCCTGAACCGAAGGCCGCAGACCCGGCACCTGCGCCGGCTCCAGCACCGGCGCCAGCGGAGCCTGCGGCGAAAGCCCCTGAGGCGAAACCAGCGGACGCTGCGCCTGCACGCCCTGGTGAGCAGCCAGTTCCAGCGGCCCCAGGTGCTGAACCTGCGCCAAAGGCTGCCCCCGGCACCCCGCCGCCCGCTGCCGCACCCGGCACACCGCCACCTCCTTCTGGTGCAGAAACGCAGGAGCGCTCTGATGCCCCTGCCACAGCCCCGGCAGCACCGGGAAGCCAGCCGGTTGTTGCCGCGCCGAAGACGCCTGAGGAAATCCAGCGCGCCAAGGCCATTGCCGACAATCCGGCATCGGCGACTGGGCCTGTTGTGTTGCCCGTCGAAAATGGCGCAGCCGTGCTGGACAGCGCCAAGGAAGCGCCCGCGACTGCCGGTGCTCCGCGTGAGCGTCGCAATCTTCCCCGTCAGGATGCAGCGCCCGTGCAAGGGCAGTCGGTGCAGCCCGCAGCCGCACCATCCGCTCCACCGCCTCCGCCACCCACGTCGGATGCAGCCGCACAGGCCGCGCCGGATGGGCAGCGCGCCGCCCCGGTTCGCATCGAATCCTTCGCGACCCAACGCGGCGAGCGGTTGACCGAGCGTCCACGCTTTGAGGATCCGCGTGGTTGGCGCGATGTGCGCAGTGTGGAAGACAACCGGACGATCATCCAGATCGACAATCGCACCATTGTTCGTCACGACGATAGCGACCGCTTCATCGAAGACGGCTATGGACCGCAATATGAACGCCTGCCGGGCGGCCGCACACGCGAAATCTACGAACGGGAAAACGGTATTCAGGTTGTGACGGTTCGCAACCGCTATGGCGAGGTGATCCAGCGTTCACGCGTTGATCGCCGTGGCCGCGAATATGTGCTGTTCTATGCGCCTGAACTGGCGGATGAGCGCGGCGACCGCGATTACGAATGGCGTGATCCCGGCGACGAACTGCCACCCATGCGCCTGACGATCCCGGTCAACCAGTACATCATCGACACGACCTCCGATCCCGATCGCGATTACTATCGCTTTCTGGAGCAGCCGCCGGTGGAGCGTGTGGAGCGCGTCTACTCCGTCGATGAAGTTCGCTATTCGGCCCGTATCCGCGACAAGGTGCGCCGTATCGACCTCGATACCATCACCTTTGCCACGGGAAGTGCGGAGATTCCGATGAATCAGGCCCGAAGCCTGCGCAAGGTGGCAGAGGCCATCAAGAAGGTGCTCGACCGCGATCCGGCGGAAACCTTCCTGATCGAAGGCCATACGGATGCAGTCGGTTCCGATGAGAGCAATCTCATTCTCTCTGACCGCCGTGCCGAATCCGTTGCTCGCGTTCTGACGGATGCATTTGGCATTCCGCCGGAAAACATGGTGACGCAGGGCTATGGCGAACGCTACCTCAAGGTGAGGACGGAAGCTGCCGAGCAGCAGAACCGCCGCGTGACCGTGCGCCGTATCACTGCGCTGGTGAAGCCGGTCGCGCAAAACCGATAATAACCATCCCACGCCAAGAGGCCGCCGGAACTGACGCTCCGGCGGCCTCTTTCTGCCTCAGTTTCGGTGAGCGAGAAGGCCGGACACCAGTTCAGGCGTCAACTCATCGAAATGCGAAATGACGTGATCGGGCTTCAACTCGGCGACCGGGACATCGGAATAGCCGAAGGTGACGCCGATGGACGGGACGCCAGCATTGCGGGCGGCCATGATGTCGTTGATGCTGTCGCCAATCATGATGCTGCGTGCGGGCAGCGCCCCCGCCCGTTCGATCGTTCCAAGAATATGGGCCGCATCCGGTTTGCGGACCGCGAAAGTATCGCCGCCCGTGATGGCCGAGAAACGGCTGGTCAGTGACAGTTTTTCCAGCAGCGGAAGAGCAAGCTCCTCCATCTTGTTGGTGCAGACGGCAGCCGCATAGCCAGCAGCCTGCAACCGATCCAGGCAGGCTTCCAACCCGTCGTAGGCGCGGCTCTTGCCCGGCATATGTTCCTTGTAGTGGCCAAGAAACCGTTCAAGCAGGCTTTCCACCTCCGAATCATCAATCGGCTGCTCGCGCAGCGCAAAGGCGCGGCGGATCATGACACGGGCACCTTGGCCCACCAGATGCGTCAGGTCCTCAAACGTGACGGGGGCAAGATCGCGTGCCGCAATCGTATAGTTCAGGCTGTCGATGAGATCGTGCGCGGTATCGATCATCGTGCCGTCGAGATCAAAGATGACGAGGGGTGCGGACAAGATTGGAGCCTTCCTGCTTGTGATTGTGGCCGCAAACTATGTGGCCAATGCGGCCTTTGCAACGCAGCCAGAGCCCTCTTTATGATTGACGGTTGTCATGGGCCAGTCGATTGGCCTTGAGGAAAGCACAACAGGACTTTTGTTTGCGGGGCGAGGCGTGTAAACAGCACACGTCGAAACTGACGGGGAGCTGGTGGCGGATGGACGCCCGGGAAATGAAGATCAAGGCGGCGGAAGCTGCACTTCAACATGTCGAAAACGGAATGCGGCTGGGCATTGGCACCGGCTCGACAGCCGAGGAGTTCGTGCGGTTGCTGGCGGAGAAGGTTGCCGCCGGACTGAAAGTGGAAGGTGTGCCGACATCCGAGCGCACAGCGCGGCTCTGCCTGGAGCTTGGCGTTCCGCTGAAATCGCTCGACGAGCTGCCGGAACTGGATCTGACCATCGATGGCGCAGACGAAGTGGACGCAGCCCTGCGCCTTGTGAAGGGCGGCGGCGGTGCCTTGCTCCGCGAAAAGATCGTTGCCTCGGCATCCTCGCGCATGATCGTCATTGCCGACGAGACCAAGGTTGTGGAAACGCTTGGCAAGTTTCCGCTGCCGATCGAAGTCAATCCTTTCGGGCTGACGACGACGCGCATTGCCATTGAAAAACTGGCATCCAGGCTTGGCCTTTCCGGCGAAATCAAGCTGCGCAAATCCGGCGACGGGCCGTTCACCACGGACGGTGGACACTATATTTTCGACGCATTTTTTGGCCGTATTCCTGATGCAGAGGCTTTGGCGATTCAATTGAATTCAATACCCGGCGTCGTTGAACACGGGTTATTCATCAACATGGCGTCTTTCGCGATCATTGCCGGGCCGGCAGGCGCGCGGACGCTGCAAGCGAAATGAAAGACAGGAGCAACGAGACAATGATCAGACATGCGGTTCTGGGCCGTGCTGCGGCGCTTGCCATTCTTCTTTCGGGTGCCGCCTTTGCTGCTCCAGCCAGCGCGCAGGAAGTTTCCGCCGATCACCTGAAGGCTGCGAAGGATGCCATTGCATCGCTGAACGCAACCGATCGCTTCGACAACATTCTGCCGAACCTGGCAGAGCGCCTGAAGAGCGAATACACCGTCGCTTCGCCGAACTTCCAGGATCAGATTTCCAAGACTGTTGACGCGGAAGCCCTGGCACTCGCACCTCGTCGCGCCGACCTGGAAAAGGAAGTGGCAACCACCTTCGCCAAGTCCTTCACGGCCGACGAACTGAAGCAGATTGCCGCTTTCTATTCCTCGCCGGTCGGCAAGAAATATCTCCAGACCCTGCCGCTGGTGCAGCGTGAAACCGTTCGCGCCGCTGAAATCTGGGCAAATGGTATTTCTCGCGACCTGACGGCAAACAGCTCTGCCAAGCTGCGCACGGTGATGGATGCCAACAAGGTGAAGGCGCCGACAGCAGAAGTTGAAGGCCAGCCAGCCAAGCCCTGAGCTTGCGGCAAACAGATTTCCAAGCAAAGCCCGGCCAGTTCCGGGCTTTTCTTTTTGCTGCTACCACCCCTATATGCAAAACCATCGTCTAGTTCGACTGCTTAAAGGAGAAGCCCATGTCAGCCTATGATTATGACCTGTTTGTCATTGGAGGCGGTTCGGGCGGTGTGCGCTCTGCGCGGCTTGCGGCAGGCTTGGGCAAGAAGGTCGCCATCGCAGAGGAGTATCGCTATGGCGGCACCTGCGTCATCCGCGGCTGCGTGCCGAAGAAGCTGTTCGTTTATGCCTCGCAGTATCATGAGCATTTCGAGGATGCTGCTGGCTATGGCTGGACAGTGGGTGAGAGCCAGTTTGACTGGAAAGCGCTGGTGGCCGCCAAGGATCGCGAGATTGACCGGCTGGAAGGGCTCTACCGGCGCGGGCTGGAAAATGCGGGCGCCGAGCTTCTGGAAACGCGTGCGGAACTGGTGGACGCCCACACAATCCGGCTTGTGAAAACAGACAGGCTGGTGACGGCAGAACGCATCATTATCGCAACGGGCGGCACGGCAAACCCGCATGCTTCTCTGCCCGGTTCCGAACTCTGCATCACGTCCAACGAGGCCTTCCATCTCGACGAATTGCCGAAATCCATCCTGATTGCAGGCGGCGGCTATATTGCCGTGGAGTTTGCCAATATCTTTCACGGGCTGGGCGTCGATACGACCCTGATCTACCGTGGCAAGGAAATTCTCTCCCGCTTTGACCAGGATATGCGCCAGGGCCTGCACAAGGCGATGGTGGACAAGGGCATCCGTATCATTCTCACGGATATCATCGAGGAAGTGACCCAATCGCCTGCAGGCGGACTGACGGCCCGTACCAAGGCGGGCGCAACGCTGGTGGCAGACCAGATCATGCTGGCGCTGGGTCGCGACCCCAACACCAAAGGGCTTGGGCTTGAAGCAGCGGGCGTTGACATGAACGAACGCGGTGCCGTGGTGGTGGACGCCTATTCCCGCACCAGCGTTCCCCACATCTTTGCACTGGGCGATGTGACCGACCGCGTGCAACTGACCCCCGTGGCCATTCATGAGGCCATGTGCTTCATCGAGACCGAGTACAAGAACAACCCGACCGCACCGGATCACGATCTGATCGCCACTGCCGTATTTTCGCAGCCGGAAATTGGTACGGTTGGGCTGTCTGAAGAAGAAGCCTGCACGAAGTTCGAGGAGATCGAAATCTATCGCGCCGAATTCCGCCCGATGAAGGCAACGCTTTCGGGGCGTGCGGAAAAAATGATCATGAAGCTCATCGTCAATGCCGCCGACCGTAAGGTGGTCGGTGCCCATGTGCTTGGCCATGATGCCGGTGAAATGGCGCAGCTTCTGGGCATTTCATTAAAGGCTGGCGTGACCAAGGACGATTTCGACCGCACCATGGCTGTTCACCCGACGGCGGCGGAAGAGCTGGTGACGATGTACAAGCCAAGCTACCGTGTCAAAGGTGGCGAGCGGATTGATTGACATGAGGTGAGGGAGGCGTGAGGCCTCCCTTTTCCTTATCAGCTTGTGAGGCGTGGCGCGCTCAAGAGCTTGCGGAACAGCGTCTGCATGGCAGCGGTGAGATCCTGATCCGGCGAGGCTTCGATGAAGTAACCGGGAGAGGCGCAAGCCTGCATTGCGGGCGAGATTTTCTTGTCGAACGGCTTGATGCGATTAGTCCAGAAACCGTCGTCCGGCATTTGCAGGTAGGTTGTGTAAACGACGCCAATTTTGATGCCGTTATTCTTCAATTCGTTGCAATCGTCCACATCAATTTCTTCCATGCAGCGCGTTTCATCTTTCAACGGCTGGGAACAGTCCGCCTTGGCGGCGTCTGTTACGCCATCTGATACGAGGAAGACGATCTTCTGGCGATCTGAGGCGCTGGTGCCACCACCGCCTTTGCCAATTCTGCTTTTCAGCGCTGAGAATGTGCTCCTAAAGTCAGTCAACTGGTTGTCATTGTAGTTGTTTTTCTGCGTGGACATGAGGTCGAGCATGGAAGCCGATTTGCGAAGGCTCACCATATCAGTGGTGAGGCCTGCAATCTCTGTCAGCCGAACATTGTCTGCTGTGGTGCCGAAAGAATAGAGCGCCATTTGATATTGGTTTGCGAGGAGCCGGTATTTCTCCACATCCTCCGTCAGAGCTTGCGTTGCACTTTTCACCACATCGATACGCAATCTGATGCCCATCTTCCTGGCACTTTCCAGAGTGTTTTCGAATGCGTAATCGGGGTTCGTGGCATGACAGGCAAAAGCACAGCCTTGAGGTGCCCTATGCCTCTCTCGCAGAAGCGCAGATGTATTTTCCTTGAGCTTGTCGATGTCCTTTTGCGTAGCGCCCAAACCCATCGACGGGGTGTTATCCAGCAGCATGAAGAAATCGATGAAGGCGTTGGTTTGATAGCTGGCGGAGGCAGCGCCAGCGATCGGAAAAGCCTCTTTGCCAATGATGCGGAGGAACGTGGTGGGAATGGCCGCATTGAACGCGACTTTCGAGGTGAGGGCTGTGCCTTTGCGTTCAATGGTAACGCTAACAGAGGTCACTTTGCTTGAAAGACTGGCGGGAAGTTGGCCCCGGAACAGCCTCTCGGCATCCTGCGTGCCAATCTTGATTTCTCCGTCGCTCGACATCGTCATGGCCTGTGCGACGCTCGGTGATTTTTCAGATAGAGCGCCGACTGCTGCGGCATCGGCAGCATTCATAAAGGCCTGCCGTTCATCAAGGGCCATGCCGAAATCGACCGCGAGGCCGGCGATGCCAATGAGCGGAACCATGATCAAAGCGCTGAGGACGCCGAAATTACCGGCCTCGTCGCGGACAAATTTATGGAATGGCCGTAGTTGCAGCCGGCCTGAAAATGTCTTGCCGTTAAAGTTAAGCATAGCCAACGTTTGCTCATCCAGTTTAAATCACGATGACACAATATAGGACAAAGGCTTATAATTTCCGGAATGAGCGTGGTTGACGATTGATAAAAAGCCTCAGGTCAAATCGATCATTTTCCAATATAATCCAGTCGGTTACAGCGCGTTTTGGTTGAAGAAATCCCGGTTGGCGTGCGGCTGCATCTGATCTGCGTTCCGGCATGCAGCGTTGCGGTTCTCTCCCCGCTGACGCAGGCAGCAAGGGGACGCAGAAAGGGGAGCAGCGAGGCAAGGCACTCATCGGTCCGGCTATCCCCTCAGAGACGGCAGGAGTCGTTAACGGGCCTATGCAAGGTGAGGACAAAGGTTTATAAGCCGCCGACTTGATTACGGCACCGGGCAGGGCCGGCACAACAGGACGGACGACGATGGCAGAAAACTGGACCCCGAACTCTTGGCGGCACAAACCGATCCAGCAGGTTCCGGATTATCCGGATGCGGGTGCGCTGAAGGCAACCGAAGCTCAGCTTGCAACCTTCCCGCCACTCGTTTTTGCCGGTGAGGCGCGTCGCCTGAAAAAGTCTCTCGCCAATGTGGCTGAGGGCAATGGCTTCCTGCTGCAGGGCGGCGACTGCGCCGAAAGCTTCCTGGAACATGGTGCCGATACCATCCGCGATTTCTTCCGCGCCTTCCTGCAAATGGCTGTCGTTCTGACATTCGGTGCGCAGCAACCGGTCGTGAAAGTGGGCCGTATTGCCGGCCAGTTTGCCAAGCCGCGTTCTTCGAACATTGAAAAGCAGGGTGATATTGAGCTGCCATCCTATCGCGGCGACATCATCAACGGCATTGAATTCAACGAAGAAGCGCGCATTCCGAACCCGCATCGGCAATTGCAGGCCTACCGCCAGTCTGCGGCGACATTGAACTTGCTGCGCGCATTTGCCATGGGTGGTTACGCCAACCTGGACAATGTGCACCAGTGGATGCTGGGCTTCGTCAAGGATAGCCCGCAGGGCGAGCGTTATCGCAAGCTTGCTGATCGTATTTCTGAAACGATGGACTTCATGAAGGCCATTGGCATTACTTCGGAAAACAATCACAGCCTGCGCGAAACGGATTTCTTCACTAGCCACGAGGCGCTGCTGCTGGGCTACGAAGAGGCGCTGACGCGCGTTGATTCCACCTCCGGCGACTGGTACGCAACGTCCGGTCACATGATCTGGATCGGTGACCGCACACGCCAGCCTGACCACGCGCATGTGGAATTCTGCCGCGGCATCAAGAACCCGATTGGTCTGAAGTGCGGCCCCTCCATGACAGCGGATGGCCTGCTGGAGCTGATCGACATCCTGAACCCGACGAATGAAGCCGGTCGTTTGACGCTGATTTGCCGCTTTGGCCATGACAAGGTTGCAGAGCACCTGCCGCGCCTCATCCGCGCCGTCGAACGTGAAGGCCGCAAGGTTGTTTGGTCCTGCGATCCCATGCATGGCAATACGATCACGCTCAACAACTACAAGACACGCCCGTTCGACCGCGTTCTGTCGGAAGTGGAAAGCTTCTTCCAGATCCATCGCGCCGAAGGCACGCATCCCGGCGGTATCCATGTGGAAATGACGGGCAAGGATGTCACCGAATGCACCGGTGGCGCGCGCGCCGTGACGGCAGGCGACCTTCAGGATCGTTATCACACCCATTGCGATCCGCGCTTGAACGCCGATCAGGCTCTGGAACTTGCGTTCCTGCTGGCTGAGCGCATGAAGACCGGCCGGGAAGAAAAGCGTCTGGCAGTGAACGGCTAAGTGCCAAAGAACTGTCGTGGAACCTGAGAGGGTCGCGCGACAGTTTGCATAAGCCTGGATAATAAAAAAAGGCCGGTGGGGGAACCGGCCTTTTTGCTGTCAAGGCGTGTGCAGTGCGCCCTGAAACTGTTGAAAGGCGGAAGGGGTGCATATCAACAGTAGAATGTCATAGTATTCGCTTATGCGAATAAATATATACGTTGAATATTGCCAAAAGGTTAACGGGTGAGCGGTCACCTATTTTCAATCACTGACTGTGAAATTCCGGCCGCGTAACATATTTTCGGCTCTGTGGAGGCAGGCTGAAGACGATGAAACAACGCGTCCGTTTCGACCTATCAATAGCGGTGGAAGTGCTCAAGGATGAACGCTGAGAAGCAATCTGCGGGTGGGCTGATCGCAGCCTCTCCTTTTGGCAAAGAGGCGCGCGAAGCCGTTTATCGTGCCATCCACACGCGACGCGATGTGCGAGACCAATTCCTGCCTGACGCTTTGGACGATGAGCTGGTGCGCCGGCTGCTGGAAGCAGCGCATGCCGCGCCTTCGGTGGGTTTCATGCAGCCATGGAGCTTTATTCTTGTGCGCGATCCGGCCACGCGGCAGCGTGCCTGGGAAGCGTTCTCCAAGGCCAATGAAGAGGCGGCAGCGCTGTTCAATGACGAGAAACGTATGCTCTACCAAAGCCTCAAGCTTGAGGGCATTCGTAAGGCACCGCTTTCGATTGTTGTTACCTGCGATCCTGACCGGGCCGGGCCTGTGGTGTTGGGGCGCACCCATAATCCGAAAATGGATGTCTATTCGACCGTGTGCGCCGTTCAGAACTTATGGTTGGCGGCGAGGGCGGAAGGCGTCGGCGTTGGCTGGGTGAGTATTTTTCATGACCGGGACGTCCGCTCACTTCTCGGTATTCCCGAACGCGTTGAAATCGTGGCCTGGCTTTGCCTTGGCTATGTGAACGAACTTTATGCGGAGCCTGAACTGGCCCAAAAAGGCTGGAGACAGCGACTGGATCTGGACGACCTGATTTGCGACGAGCGGTGGGTTGATAAGCCTATCTGCTCGGCTGAACGCCGGGGCGGCTGACATCGCTATCCTCGCCATCGGGGAAGAATTGCGGCCCAACCGTTCTGACCGGCTTGTCCGGTTCCCAGTCGCGCACAGGCGGCTTTGGCGAGGTGTCCGTGTAAGTCGTGCCGCGTGCTTCACCGAGTTTGAGGATTGAGTTGCCGGTGGGCGGCAGGGCCTTCGATGGCTCCTTCGGGCTTTTTACCTCACCCGGTTCAAGCGGCGTAATGGAAGCAGGCACGTTGCTGTAGTCTATTTCGCCGCAGCGAAGCCGCCGCATCTCTTCCCGTAGAGCTTCCTGATCACGGCCAAGCGAGCCAACCAGTTTGCCCTGTTGGGTGCGAGAGGCGAGGATGGCCTGGCGATCGCGGTCTGCATCGATAAGGCGTTGTTCAAGCGCATTGCAGGGGTCGTTAACGCCAAAGGTTACGATGCTGCCTGTGCCGCAGCGCATTCTCTGCATCTCGGAGCGAAGCCGCCGCATTTCAGCTGTCACATCCGCAAGGGCCTGCGCATGGGCGTTCACGACGCCCGTGCTGCCGATCACGGTTGGCGTGGAGGCGATTTCCTTGCCGAGTGCCAGGCAGCGCGCCGCATTATCCGCAGCGGAAGCCGCCGCAGGAACGAGCAGGAGAATTGGAACGAGAAGCTTCTTCAATGCCATAGAGCTTGCTGATCCCTCTGGTGTACATCAACCCGGAAGGAGCATGATCCTTCCGGGTTGATAATTGCATAACCGTCCTGCGCAAAGCTTACGCAAGCGCCCTGATGTGGGGCGCCACCGCCAGCCTATTCGATTGCTTCCAGCCCGGTATGTGCCGCTTCCACAACGGCCAGCGCCGCCATGTTGACCACACCGCGCGATGTGACGGAGGTGGAGAGAACATGTGCCGGTTGGGCCGCACCCAGAAGGATCGGGCCCACATGCAGGGCATCCATCATGGTGCGGACGATGCCAAGCGAGATATTGGCAGCATCGAGGTTCGGGAAGACCAGCAGGTTCGCTTCACCGGAAAGGGCGCTATCGGGCATTGCACGCTTGCGCAAGGTCTCAGACAGCGCAGAGCCTGCCTGCATTTCACCATCGACCTCGAGATGCGGGGCGCGCTTGCGGATGATTTCCAGCGCGGCGCGCATCTTGCTCGCACTTTCGGAATGGCGGGAGCCGAAATTGGAGTGGGAGAGCAGGGCAGCCTTGGGCGTGATGCCGAAGCGGCGGATTTCCTGCGCTGCCAGAATGGTGATTTCGGCGATTTCTTCATGCGTCGGATTGTCGTTCACGAAGGTATCCGTGAAGAAGACAGGGCCGTTCTGCGTGATGAGAAGGCTCAAGCTGGAGAAGGCGCAGACGCCGGGGCGCTTGCCGATGATCTGGGCCACATCCTTCAAATGCTTGTCGAACCGGCCTTCGACACCGCAGATCAGCGCATCGGCCTCGCCGCGCTTGACGGCCAGCGCACCGATGACGGTGTTGTTGGTGCGAACGATGGTGCGGGCCGCTTCCGGGTTGATGCCAGCACGGCCGACAAGCGCGAAATAGTCATCCACATAGTCGCGGTAGCGCGGATCGTCTTCAGGGTTGACCACCTGGAAGTCCACATCCGGTCTGATGCGGATGCCGAATCGCTTCAGGCGCGCCTCGATGACGGAAGGACGGCCGATGAGGATCGGCACGCCGGTCTTTTCTTCCAGAAGAACCTGAGCCGCACGCAGAACGCGTTCGTCTTCGCCTTCCGCAAAGATGACCCGCTTCTTTTCCGACTGCTTGGCGCTGGCGAAGATCGGCTTCATGACAAAGCCCGACCGCCAGACGAAGCGGTTCAGCTGATCGAGATACTGATCGTAATCCTCGATAGGGCGCGAAGCGACGCCGGTTTCCGCCGCTGCCTTGGCAACCGCCGGAGCAATGCGCAGGATGAGGCGTGGATCGAAGGGCGAGGGGATCAGATAGTTGGGGCCGAAGATCGGCGTTTCATCGGCGTAGGCGCGTGCCGCCACATCCGAAATCTCCTCCCGCGCCAGACCGGCAATGGCCTTGACCGCCGCCATCTTCATTTCTTCGTTGATGGTGGTTGCACCGCAATCCAGCGCACCGCGGAAGATATAGGGGAAGCAGAGAACGTTGTTCACCTGGTTGGGGAAGTCAGAGCGCCCGGTGCAGATCATCGCATCCGGCCGTGCTGCACGTGCAAGCTCCGGCATGATCTCCGGCGTCGGGTTGGCAAGCGCCATGATGAGCGGGTTCGGCGCCATCTGCTCCAGCAGTTCCGGCTTCAGCACACCGGCAGCCGAAAGGCCGAGGAACACATCCGCCCCGCCAATGCTTTCCGCCAGCATCCGCTTCTCGCTCTTCTGGGCGTAGATTTCCTTCCACGGGTCCATCAGAACATTGCGGCCATCGTAAACGAGGCCCTCGATATCGTGGACCCAGATGTTTTCGCGCTTGGCACCGAGCGAGACGAGAAGGTTGAGGCAGGCCAGCGCCGCCGCACCGGCACCGGAGGTGACGATCTTGACTTCGTCGATCTTCTTGCCGGCCAGTTCCAGACCGTTGAGAATGGCGGCAGCCACGATGATGGCGGTTCCATGCTGATCGTCATGGAAGACCGGAATGTTCATCTTTTCGCGCAGCTGGCGCTCGACCTCGAAACATTCCGGAGCCTTGATATCCTCAAGATTGATGCCGCCGAAGGTTGGCTCCAGAGCGGCCACGGTGGAGACCATGCTCTCGACCGTTTCACCGGCGATTTCGATGTCGAACACATCGATGGCGGCGAACTTCTTGAACAGAACCGCCTTGCCTTCCATCACCGGCTTCGAAGCCAGCGGGCCGATATTGCCGAGACCCAGCACCGCAGAGCCGTTCGATACAACCGCAACCAGATTGGCGCGTGCGGTATAATCCGCCGCTGTTTCCGGATTGTCGCGAATCGCAAGGCAGGGGGCAGCCACGCCGGGAGAATAGGCAAGCGCCAGATCGCGCTGGTTGCCCAGTGGCTTCGTGGCCTGAATTTCCAGCTTGCCGGGGCGCGGATATCGATGGAAGAACAGCGCCTGCTCATCCAGATCCGCCTTCGGGGCTGCATTTCCGGGAAGATCCTTACCTTGCTGCTCCATCGCCAAACTCCTTTCCGGTCTTTTTTGCTTTCGCGTGTCTTACATCAATCCGCGCCAGCGAACAGTACTGATTTATAGGGGTACACACCGCACGGCCGCAGTTTGGGCAGGGTGAGCCCTGATTTCCAAGGGTGGTTAGCCGTTAAACACCGGAGCTGTCATCTTCCTGATAAACGAGTCTGATTATTGCCAGCAGCATGAGGACGTTGTGACGAAAGGGGATGTTCGTGACTGCTGCACCGGAAAACAGACATTTCAGAACGCTCTTCCTCTCCGATATTCACCTGGGATCGAAGGCCGCGCGAACGGACTTTCTGCTCGACTTCCTGCGCTACCACGACGCAGATACCATCGTTCTGGTGGGCGATGTGGTGGATGGCTGGCGGCTGAAGCGCAACTGGTACTGGCCGCAGGGCTGCAACGATGTTGTGCAGAAGCTGCTGCGCAAGGCCCGCAAGGGAACACGCATCATCTATATTCCCGGAAACCATGACGAGTTTCTCCGCTCGTTTCCGGGCGTTCATTTCGGTGGCATAGAGGTTGCCGAACGCATCATTCACGAAGCCGCCGACGGCAAGCGCTATCTCGTGCTGCACGGCGATGAATTCGATGTGGTGGTGCGCAACATCCGCCTTCTCGCCTATCTGGGCGACTGGGCCTACGATGCCGCAATTGCGATCAATGTGGTTCTGGCCGCGATTCGCCGCAAACTGCATCTGCCCTACTGGTCCTTCTCTGCCTGGGCGAAGCTTCAGGTAAAGCAGGCGGTCAATTTCATCGGCGAATTCCAGAACGTTGTTGCCGAGGAAGCGCGGCGCAACCAGGTGGACGGCGTGATCTGCGGGCACATTCACCATGCGACCATGGAAGACATCCAAGGCATTCGCTACATCAACACCGGCGACTGGGTGGAAAGCTGCACTGCCATCGCAGAACACATGGATGGAAGCTTCGAGCTGATTTCCTGGCAGAAGATCGGTGCTACGGCTGACGTCATGCCTCTGCTTCGCGCACCAGACGGTGCCGAAGACATGCGCGCGGCCTGAGATCGAAGCGAAGCTGTGACGATTGGAAAAGGCTGCCGTGGTGCGTCAAACCACGGCAGCCTTTCGCCCTTCAAGGCAAAGACGTCAACAATTTCAGGGCAGGGCGTACCGTAAGTCGCATACACAGGCTGTGATTGTGCCTCAGATGCGCTATACAGGCGATCCATTCGCACATGATCGCCGGAGCCTCTGTGGCCCAGTCTCCTCAGCTTCACTCGCCTCATCTTTTCGCTTTTCGCTGCGCTGTGGCCTATGCCGCCGCGCTGGGCGTGAACGGCATTCTGCTGCCCTTTTTCCCGGTCTGGCTAAAATCGCTCTCGATGAGCGATTTCGAGGTCGGCCTGATCCTCACACTGCCGATCATTATGCGCGTTGTCACGGCGCCCGCTGTGGGGCTTCTGGCTGATCGTCTGAAAGAGCGAACCCATGTGCTGATCGTTTCGGCCGGGATTGCACTCCTCTCAGCCATTGCGCTGCTGTGGAGCCGGGATTTCTGGACGGTTCTGATCGTATTCGGCCTGCAGGGGGCGGCATTCGCGCCTTTCATTCCAATTCTCGAATCGGTCACCGTGATGGGTGTTCGGCGCTGGGGGCACCGCTATGGCTCCATTCGCGTCTGGGGGTCGATCGGCTTTGTTGCAATCACGCTCTCCGCCGGCGCAGTGATCGCGCGCCTGGGGGGTGGGGTCGTGCCCTTGGGCACTATCATCGTTTTCTGCTTCGCCCTCGTCTCCGCCTTCATTGCCCCGAGATTGGGGCCCGCCAACGCCATGCCCAAGTCTGCGATGGCGCGCTCCAGCCTGCCTTTCACATCCAGCCTCAACCTGCTGATGATCGGCTGCTGCATCACCCAATCGACCCACGGGATGTATTACGCCTTTTCCGGTATCTACTGGGAAAGCGTTGGGTTTAGCGGCTCGCAAATCGGCTTTCTGTGGTCGGCAGGCGTATTGGCGGAGATCGTATTCTTCTTCGCCGCAGGCTCGCTGGCCTCGCGTATCTCGCCTGTCAGCATGATCCTGATCGGATCTTCGGTGGCTGTGCTTCGCTGGTGTCTGTTTGCCCTGCCTCTGGGCTTCGAGGCGTCCATGCTTCTCCAGTGCAGCCATGCTTTCAGCTTTGCCTTCCTGCACTTCGGAATGCAGCAGAAGATTGTGGAGGTGGTTCACGAAAGCCGGGAATCATCGGTGCAGGGACGGTTCTTCTTCTACAACGGCGCCTTCCTTGCGGCCTCTACCTTCTTTTCCGGGGCCATCTATCACGCGCTCGGTCAGCACGCCTATTTCATCATGGCGGCACTCGCATTCCTGGGGCTTCTGGTAAGCCTTCACGTTCAGCGGAGCGGCTGGAAAGTATAAGCTGAAGCGAATTAAATTTTTTTGTGAAGGGCTTACGGCGGAATCTCCCGGCGTCGGCTGTGGCTTTGATGTGACGGCGGCTGCATTTCCTATTGGGATGGCATGGCAATTCGGTGTGTGACGGCTATATTGCCCAAAGATTGAACTGACCTCGCGCAAGCGCATTCGAGCAGCACATAAATGCAATCAAAGCCGCAGTCGGCCGATGAACGGCCAGCGACCCTTGAGATGACCTCCTCGGCTGAAAATGTTGAGCGTTTTGTGCTTTCCGGCGACTGGCGGAACCGGGGCATAAGCCATGTCCTGAAAGACCTGATGGCGGCGGAGCAGAAATCCGGCCAGGGAAAGCTCGACATCGAGGTCTCGAACATCGACGCCGTGGATACATCTGGCGCCTGGCTGATTCGACGATTGATCAGCGCCAAGCAGGCAGAGGGCCGCGATGTGGAATTGATGGGTGCAAGCAAATCGCTTGCAGATCTCATCGAGGCCATGCCCGAAAAGGGCCCCGCAAGGCCAAAGCCGATCGAAGACAGGCGCACGCTGTTCGAACGCCTGTTCGAGCCAACAGGACGCGCCGTATGGGAGCTTGGGCAGGATGCCTGGGCAGCCATGTACATTCTGGGTTCCGCCGTTGGCGGCGCACAGCTGAAGGGGGGGCGTGGAACGGGCGTTTCACCTGCCTCCGTCGTAACGCATATCGATCGGATGGGCGTTCGCGCCGTGCCCATCATCGTGCTCATGTCCTTCCTGATCGGCGCGATCATTGCGCAACAGGGCGCTTTTCAGCTCCGCTACTTTGGCGCCGAACTGTTTGTGGTCGATCTTGTCGGCATTCTGCAGCTTCGCGAAATCGGTGTGCTGCTGACAGCGATCATGATCGCGGGGCGCTCCGGCAGCGCAATCACGGCTGAAATCGGTTCGATGAAAATGCGCGAGGAAATCGACGCATTGACCGTTATCGGCCTGAACCCCGTTGGCGTGCTCGTTTTTCCGCGGCTTGTTGCGCTGACAATCGCCCTGCCTCTACTGACGATCATCGCCAATTTCTCGGCACTCTATGGTGCTGCCATCATCAGCTTTGTCTATTCCGGCATTACCTTTCAGACCTTCCTGTCGCGCCTGCATGAAGCTGTGGATTACTCGTCCGTTGCGTCGGGAATGATCAAGGCTCCGTTCATGGCGCTCGCTATCGGTATTGTCTCGGCGGTGGAGGGAATGAAAGTTGGTGGCAGTGCCGAATCGCTTGGCAAGCACGTGACCACATCTGTCGTGAAATCCATTTTCGTGGTCATCCTGATGGATGCAATGTTCGCAATCTTTTACTCCTCGATCGACTTCTAGGAACCTCATGGCCCTTCAGGACACAGACACAATGGAGAAGGAGCATCCGGCCGATGACCGGGTGATCCTGTCCGTGCGTGATCTGACGGTGAGTTTTGGCGAAAAGACCGTGCTCGACCGCCTGAACCTCAATGTCTATCGGGGTGAGATCCTCGGTTTCGTCGGTGCGTCCGGCACTGGAAAATCCGTTCTGATGCGCACGGTGCTGCGGCTGCTTCCGCACCGCTCCGGCTCTATCCATATTCTGGGCGTCAATTACGAGAAGGCCGATAACCAGACGCGCATGGCACTGGATATGCGTATGGGCGTGCTTTTCCAGCATGGCGCATTGTTCTCCTCGCTGACGGTGAAGGAGAATATTCAGCTGCCCATGCGTGAATATCTCGACCTGCCGCAGTCGCTGATGGATGAACTCGCCTATCTCAAGATCGAGATGGTGGGTCTGGCCGCGGATGCGGCGGATAAATATCCATCCGAACTCTCAGGCGGCATGATCAAGCGTGCAGCCCTGGCGCGGGCGCTGGCGCTCGACCCGGACCTTGTGTTTCTCGATGAGCCGACATCCGGTCTCGATCCTATCGGTGCCGCCGAATTCGATATGTTGATCGCCCGCCTGCGCGACACGCTGGGACTGACGGTCTATATGGTGACACACGATCTCGACAGCCTGTTCTCCGTATGCGACCGCATTGCCGTGCTGGGCCAGAAGCGCGTGCTGGTGGAGGGCACCCTGGATGATATGCTGGCCTGCGACGATGCGTGGGTTCAATCCTATTTTCGCGGGAAACGCGCTCGGTCCGTCACGACGGATTATGGCACGAACGAAAAAGTGCCAGGAAAGTAAAAGCCTATGGAAACCAAAGCCAATTATGCTCTCGTCGGCTTCTTCACTCTGCTCGTGGTGGCGGCTGCCTTCGGTTTTGTTTACTGGATGGCGCAGTATGGCCGAAGCGGTCCCGTGGCGGAGCTTGCCATTCGCATTCCTGGCTCTGCCAACGGCCTTTCCGTTGGCTCCGCCGTTCGGTTCAACGGTATTCCCGTAGGTTCCGTGCGTAGCTTGAACATCGATCCGGAAGATCCACGCTACTCGATTGCCTTTACGGAGGTGCAGACGAGCGCGCCTGTTTACCCATCCACCAAGGCCGTTCTTGAGGTGCAGGGTCTGACGGGCGCTGCCTATATCGAGCTTTCCGGTGGGCGGACGGGCGAGGAAAACCTGTTGCAGAAGGCGCAGGATACCGGCAGGCCCGCCGTTCTTATCGCTGACCAGTCGAGTGTGACCAACCTGCTTGCCACAGCCGACAAGATTCTTCAGCGGGCCGACGATGCCATTGGCCAGATCCAGGGCTTTGTGACCGATGCGCGCGGTCCTTTGACGCGCACCATCCAGCATGCGGAGGCGTTTACAGGGGCCCTGAGCGCCAATTCCGGTGCGATTGACGATTTCCTGCGCAGCCTCTCAGCCCTGTCCGGCACCTTCAACCGTGTGTCGGAGCGGCTGGATTCCACACTTGTTGCGGCAGAAGGTCTGGTGCGAGCCATAGACCCGGACAAGATCAACAACATCCTCGCAAATGCGGAAACGGTGACGGGCAATGTCGCCAAGTCTTCGGACAAGATCGACAGCATCATGATCGAGGTTCGTGATGCCGCGGCCGGCTTCAATCAGGCCAGCGCAGAGGCGCAATCGGTATTGAAACGCGCCGATGCCCTTCTGGCATCCGTGGATCCGAAAAAGGTCAACAGCGCTGTAGACAACATCACGTCTGCCACACAGGATGCCCGCAGCGCGCTGGCCTCTGCGAGGGAAGTTGTCGATGGCGTGGCTGATCGGCGCGAAGAGATCAACAAGGCTATCGGCGACTTTACCGAACTGGCGCAGAAGCTGAACCAGGCCTCCACGCGGGTCGATACCATTCTCGCGAAAGTCGATACCATGGTGAGCGGCGACGATTCCAAGGGACTGTTTGCCGAGGCGCAGAAGACGCTGCAATCCATTCGCGCAACGGCGGACAACCTGAATGCGCGGATTGGACCGATTGCGGACAATCTGGCGCGCTTCTCCAATACCGGCCTGCGCGACGTTCAGACGCTGATTGGCGATACCCGCCGCACGGTGGAGAACCTGAACGAAACCATCAGCAACTTTGACCAGAACCCGCAGCGCCTTATCTTCGGTGGTGAGACGGTGAAGGAATATGATGGCAGGACCCGGCGCTGATGATGCAATTTTCAAACAAGCGAGAAACTGACGTGCACAAGGTTCCGGCGATCTCGATTTCGAAGGCTCTCTTCGCATTGCCTCTCACGGCGCTGCTTCTGGTCGGTTGCGGCACGAAGGCAACCAGCGACACCTTTGATCTGTCCGTCACGCCGTCTGCTCAAGGCCCCTCTGCCAAGAACCGGCAGATCCTTGTTCCTGAGCCGAGCGCCCTGAAATCGCTGGACAGCGAGCAGGTGCTGGTGCGTGTTTCACCCTCCGAGTTCCAGTATCTGGCGGATTCCCGGTGGGGAGACCGTCTTCCGCGCATGGTCCAGGCCAAACTGGTGCAGGCCTTCGAAAACACTGGAAAGCTGGGTGGCGTGGGCAAGCCGGGGCAGGGCCTGGCCATCGATTATCAGGTTGTGACGGAAATCCGCTCGTTTGAGATCGATACTTCCGGCCCGCGTGTCGCCAGGGTGGAGATTTCCGCCAAGATCCTCAACGACCGCAATGGGTCCGTCCGCGCCCAGTCTGTCTTCTCGGCTTCGGTGCCGGTGAGCGGTGAAGGCAATACAAAGTTCATCGCGGCCATCAACAGAGCCTTCGCCAAGGTGGGGGCTGAAATCGTCGATTGGACGCTTCGTTCGATCTAGAGCATGTCCAGCAAAAGTGCGTAGCGGTTTTGCGTTCGGGCTGCGGCAAGCAAAGAGAGCATGTCCAGCAAAAGTGCGTAGCGGTTTTGCGTTCGGACTGCGGCAAGCAAAGAGAGCATGTCCAGCAAAAGTGCGTAGCGGTTTTGCGTTCGGACTGCGGCAAGCAAAGAGAGCATGTCCGAGCCAAAAGTGCGTTGAGCGGTTTTGCGTTCGGGCCGATATTCCCGGCTTCATCTGGAATTCTCTAAAGCACGTTGCGGCTTATCAGACCCATGCAACGTGCTTTAACTTCTTGTTTTTACGCATGTCGTCATCGCAAAACCGCTGCACAGTTTTGCGCGACATGCAGTAGCGTCTGGGCGGGCGAGGGTGGTGGCACCGCCCTATCTGGCTATCGGCATAGGCGCTTGCCAGCGGAAATCAGTTATAATTTAACGATAATTCGAGCGTTCGATTTTGTGACGATTCAGCAACAGATTTTTACGACGTTTGCTTGTATGGTCCACACGCTTGGTTCTGTCTATTTCCCGCCACAAAGCAGGCGCAGCGAGAGGGTCAGAAGGCAAGCGAACCTGCGGGGGCGGGGCGCGTATCGGAGTATCATGGGCGAATTCTCTAAGGAAAATCCGCAGATTCCGGCGGATTGTATGGGGCGGCATAACAGTCGGTTGTCACTGCGGCACACTGCATTGCAGGGTCGTAGTCTTGCCGAAAACGCATCTTATCTTCAGCCAACCTCGCGATGCGCCGTATCCGCGCCGGGCCTGTCTGGCACGCTCGATGTCGCGAAATTTGTGTTTGGAGTATGTGCATGACCAGTTTGGCCAGATATCACGGTTCAGGACCGAATTTCGCCTGTGGTCTGTTCTTCGTTCCGGCTTCTTCAAGCATGAACATGGTTAAGGAAGTCTGAACATGATGCTTGTTTCACGGGCTTCCTTCAGCCTGATTACATTTGGCCTGTTGATGACGTTCGGGCAGGTTTCTCCTGCATCCGCTTTCGATATCAATGCGGGTGTGACCAAGGAATCCGGGCCGTTCGATCTCTTCAAGTTCGGTTTCAAGGCCTATAAGAATGGCCAGAAGAAAGATGCCGTCGAGGCCTATCGTTATGCCGCCGAAAAGGGGCACACCGGGTCGCGCTGGGCCTTGGCCAATATGTATGCCTTCGGTGACGGGGTTGCGCAGAACGATTACGAAGCCTTCAAGATCTATAACGAGATTGCCAGCCAGGGCGTAGAGCCGGGCTCGGAAGATACGGGTTTCTTCGTCAACGCGCTGTTGTCGCTGGCCGATTACTACCGCCATGGCATTCCCGGATCGCCGGTCAAGGTGGATTTGTCTCAGGCCCGACAGCTTTACTTTCAGGTCGCATCCACTTTCGGCGTTGCGGAAGCACAGTTCCAGCTGGCGCAGATGATGCTGGCGGGTGAGGGTGGCGGACGCAATGTGCAGCAGGCCAAGAAGTGGTTGAACCAGGCCCGCAAGGGCGGCCACGCCGGTGCCATGGCCGTGTTCGGCAACATCCTGTTTCAGGAAGGGCAATCCGTGCGCGGGCTGGCTTTCATGACGGCGGCGCTTGACCGTTGCACCTCCAAGGATTGTTCCTGGATGCAGCAATTGCAGGAAGATGCTTTCTCTCTTACCACCGAGCAGGATCGCAGAAGCGCAATCGTGCTGGCGCAGCAGTTCGACCAGGATGATGCTGAATAACTGAGGGACGCCGCTTCGGTAGCGGCGTCAGCGCTTTTCGAAATCGAAATAGCCAACCACAGGCACGTGATCCGACGGCTTTTCCCAGGCGCGGACCTGCTTTTCAATGGATGTGGAAAGCAGGCGGTCGGAAGCTTCCGGCGACAGCAGCAGGTGATCGATCCTGATCCCGTTATTCTTCTGCCATGCTCCGGCCTGATAATCCCAGAATGTGTAGAGCTTCGTTGCGTCGGTTGTCGCACGGACGGCGTCCGTCAGGCCAAGGTTTTCGATTGCGCGGAAGGCCGCCCGTGTTCTGGGAAGGAAGAGGGCGTCCGTTGCCCAGGCCGCCGGATCGTAACAATCGTGCGGCTCGGGTATCACATTATAATCGCCAGCCAGAACAAGCGGTTCTTCCAGCAGCAGGCGGCTTTCTGCGTGTCGGCGCAGCCTCTCCATCCAGCGAAGCTTGTAGGGATATTTCACCGGGTCATCGGCCGGATTGCCGTTTGGAAGGTAGATGGAGGCAACGCGAACGACGCCACTCGGCACGGAAAAGCTTGCTTCGATAAAGCGGGCCTGTTCGTCTTCATCTTCGCCCGGCAGGTCGCGAATGACATCTTCCGGCTTTTGCCTGGAGAGGATGGCAACGCCATTGAAGCCCTTCTGCCCATGTGTTTCCACATGATAGCCAAGCGCCTCCAGTTCTAGGCGTGGAAAGGCTTCATCGACCGACTTGATTTCCTGCAGGCACAGAATGTCCGGCTGAAAATCGCTCATCCACTGGCGAAGATTGTCTATCCGCGCCTTGATGCCGTTGATGTTCCAGGTAGCGATCTTCATCTGCGTCCGTCCTTACACTGCTCCACTCTTTTACCGAATGGATCAGCCAATGGAAGCAGGAATCGGCGCGCGATCAGATGGAGAAACTGGTGCCACAGCCGCAGCTTGCGACGGCATTGGGGTTCTTGATCTGGAAGGACTGGCCAAGAAGGTTATCCACAAAGTCGATCTCGGAACCGGTCATGTAGACAAGCGAGAGGCTGTCCACCAGCACCTTCGCATTGCCCTTGGCAATCACCAGATCATCTTCGGCCTGATCCTCGACCAGATCGAACTTGTAGGAAAAGCCGGAACAGCCGCCGCCTTCCACAGAAACGCGCAGTGCGTTTTTGCTGCTATCGGCTGCAACGATTTCTGCAATGCGCCGTGCGGCGGCATCGGAAATGGTGATGGGTGTGTCTGTCATCTTTGTTTCGCCTTCTTGCCGGATTCAAGGTCCGGAGATTGCTGCATTCACTTTGCGCTTTGTCGGTCTATAGGTATGAAGGGTTGAATGACACGTCAATGGGTGCTTCGCGAGCAAGATTCTCGCGCGGAAAACGGAAGAGCAGATGTCGATCGATACACGCATTCTGGGATTTGGCAGTGGTGAACGGGCAATCTATGCATCCGATCCCTGGCAGACGAGGGGGCGGCTCGTTCCCGAATCGTCCAGTCTGACCCGATCCGAATTTCAGCGCGACCGCGATCGCATCGTGCATACGACCGCATTTCGCCGGCTCAAGCACAAGACACAGGTTTTTATCGGCGTGGATGGCGATCACTATCGCACACGCCTGACGCACACGATCGAGGTTGCGCAAATTGCCCGCGCCCTGGCGCGCGCCCTGAAGATCGATGAGGATCTCGCCGAGGGTGTGGCGCTGGTCCATGATTTCGGCCACACGCCCTTCGGCCATACCGGCGAGGACGCGCTTCATGAGGTTCTGAAGCCCTATGGTGGCTTCGACCACAATGCGCAATCGCTGAGAATCGTGACCAAGCTCGAGCGCCGATATGCGGAGTTCGACGGGATCAATCTGACATGGGAGAGCCTGGAGGGGTTGGTCAAGCACAACGGTCCGCTGACAGACGCCGAGGGCGCCGGGCTGCGTGGCCCTGTGCCGCAACCCATTCTCGATTATTGCGAGATCAACGATCTGGAACTCTCCAGTTTCGCCAGCCTGGAGGCGCAGGTGGCGGCCATCGCCGATGATATTGCCTACAACACGCATGACATCGATGACGGTCTGCGGTCTGGCTACCTGACCTTCGAGATGCTGGAGGATGTTCCCTTTCTGGCGACGATGATGCGTGAGGTTCGCAGCAAATATCAAAATCTGGAAGCATCGCGTTTCGCCAACGAGATCATGCGCCGCCAGATCACGCATATGGTGGAGGATGTGATCAGTGTTGCACAGGCGCGACTGGCCGAGTTGAAGCCGCAGAGCGCGGCGGACATACGCGCAGCCGGCACGGTGATTGCGACATTCTCTGACGAGATGGCCCAGACCGACAAAGCGATCAAGAAGCTGCTCTTCTCGCGAATTTACCGGCATCCGGATATCATGCGCATCCGCGCCGGTGCAGCGCAGATCGTGACTGACCTGTTTGGCGCCTATATGGCAAACCCTTCCGAGATGCAGAGCCACTACTGGGTCAGCCATATCGATGGGCTGTCTGAAGCCGCAAAAGCAAGGCATGTGGGCGATTATCTGGCGGGCATGACGGACACTTATGCAGTCAAGGCGCATCGTCGCCTGTTTGACCGCACTCCCGATTTGGGTTAGGCACCCCCTGCAATTTTAACTGTTTGGCGGATATCCGCCTATCGCTTGGACACAGCCATGAACCTGTTTGCTGATTTCGAAGTACGGATCAAAGAGGCCCTCGAGACAATCGACCTCATCCGCGAGAAGCGCGAAAGCGTCGATTTCGGCCGCCTGACCATCGAGCCGCCGCGCGATCCAAGCCATGGCGACGTTGCCACCAATGCCGCTATGGTTCTGGCCAAGCCCCTTGGCACCAACCCGCGCGCGCTGGCAGAAATCGTCGCCGAGAAGCTGAAGCAGGACCCGGATGTCGTGGATGTCACCGTTGCGGGCCCGGGCTTCATCAATCTGCGTCTTTCGGAAGGCTACTGGCAGCGCATTCTGGCCTCCATGATCAGGGACGGCGAAAATTACGGCCGCTCGAACGTCGGCGAAGGCAAGAAGGTGAACGTCGAGTTCGTTTCCGCCAACCCCACAGGGCCCATGCATGTCGGTCACTGCCGCGGCGCGGTCGTGGGCGACGCGCTGGCGAACTTGATGTCCTTTGCGGGCTATGAGGTGACCAAGGAATATTACATCAACGATGCTGGCTCGCAGATCGACGTGCTCGCCCGGTCCGTATTCCTCCGTTACCGCGAGGCTCTGGGCGAAGCGGTGGGCGAGATTCCCGCGGGGCTTTATCCCGGCGATTACCTGATCCCGGTCGGGGAGGCTCTTGCCAAGGAATACGGCACGCGCCTGCATAACCTGCCGCAGGAAGAATGGATGCCCATCGTGAAGGATCGGGCCATCGACGCGATGATGGCGATGATTCGCGAAGATCTCGATGCCCTGAATGTTCACCATGACATCTTCTATTCCGAACGCACGCTGCATGCCGATGGCGCGGCGCGGATCAGACAGGCCATCAACGACCTGACGTTCAAGGGCCATGTCTATCGCGGAACGCTGCCGCCGCCGAAGGGGCAATTGCCCGAGGATTGGGAAGACCGCGAGCAGACGCTCTTTCGCTCCACCGATGTGGGTGACGATATCGACCGCCCGCTCATCAAGTCCGATGGCAGCTACACCTATTTTGCGGCGGACGTGGCCTATTTCAAGGATAAGTTCGATCGCGGCTACAGCGAGATGATCTATGTTCTCGGCGCCGATCATGGCGGCTATGTGAAGCGCCTTGAGGCCGTTGCAAAGGCCGTTTCGGGCGGATCTGCAAAGCTGACGGTTCTGCTGTGCCAGCTGGTCAAGCTGTTCCGTAATGGCGAGCCGGTGAAGATGTCCAAGCGCTCGGGCGATTTCGTCACGCTGCGCGATGTGGTTGAAGAAGTCGGTCGCGATCCGGTGCGCTTCATGATGCTCTACCGCAAGAATTCCGAGCCGCTCGATTTTGACTTTGCCAAGGTCACGGAACAGTCGAAGGATAATCCGGTCTTCTACGTGCAATATGCGCATGCGCGCTGCATGTCTGTTTTCCGTCAGGCGAGAGAGGCTTTCCCCGATCTGGATATCGAATCACTTGATCTCGCTGATGCTGTTTCAGGTGTAACTGATGCAGCAGAGATACAGTTGATTGCAAAACTGGCGGAATACCCCCGGATAATCGAGGCTGCGGCGCAGTCGCAAGAGCCTCATCGTCTTGCTTTTTACCTTTATGATCTGGCAAGTTCGTTCCATGCGCACTGGAATAAGGGCAAAGATAACCCTGACTTACGGTTTGTTAAGGATAACAACCGAGAATCCAGTATCGCCAGACTTGGGCTGGTGCGCGCCGTCGCGTCTGTTTTGAAATCCGGACTGGCCATTACTGGCACCGCAGCCCCGGATGAGATGCGATAGTCACGCCACCATTTACCCATAAAGCGCTGGCATGGACTTTGGTTGGCGTAGGTAAGTGGACAAGGGTATGGCAAACAACAACGTGGCATATGGCCGTAATGGCGCGCCGGATTTCTTCGCGGACGATGATCCGCTTGCGGAACTGGCACGCATCGTCGGCTATGACGACCGACCCCAGGCCCAGCCTGCGGCGGATGCTTCGCTTCGCCGCGAGCCTGCGTTCAACCTTGAGGATGAATTGCTGCGCGAGCTTCAGGGCTTCGATGCGCCGCGCAACGAACCGCACGGTGCTGGCGATCCCGTGGTGGCGGATGTGGTGGAGCCCGTGGTTCCGCCGCCGGCTTCGAACCTGAATGCGCAAGCATCTGATCCGTTTGCTGAGCCGGACCCATTTGTGGAGCCGGAGCTTCCGGGCTGGAATGGCGGAACTCCCGTCGTTCAATATGGTGCTGTGCCTGCCCGTCCGTTGAGCGACATTCCGGTAAGAGACATTCCGGTGAGCGACGCTCAGGTGGGCGAAATGAGGTCTGCCCCCAATGTGGTAAGCGCTTCCGCCGACGTGCGTAAGGCTGCTCCTGTGTCTTCTGCCTATGATTCGGCAAGCCTGTCTTCCGATCTGATTTCCGAGCTGGAGACCTCCCTGGCGCCTGCCGCGCCGGTAGCAAAGCCCTCGAGCCGTCCTCCGGCCCGAGCCTACGAGCCGGGCTTCCGGATGCCGCTCGCCAACTTCAATCCGGCATCCGTTCCGCGCCATGAGCCGCGTCCGGTGCAGCCCGCGCAGCCGGCCGATGTTACGCCTGTTGTTACGCCTGTGCCTGAGGCGGTTGCTCCGGAGGCCTCGCCTGTATCCGCTTCTTCTGAGGCTTCGATCTGGGAAGCCGAGCTTGCGCGCGTGGCCGCTTTCGCGGTCGCGCCTGCTGCTGCACAGCCGCAGCCTTCTGCACCGCGCGATTTCGTTCCGCGTGCTGTTGAGCCTGCGAGGGCTGAACCGGATTTCGGGTTTGCCCCGCAAATGCCTGCTCCGTCGCAGCCAGCCGTTCAGGCGCGCCAGCCGGAGCCATCTGTGGCTCTGTCCGATGACGACTTCGATCTGGCGCTCGATGACCTCGATCTCGATTTTTCCGATCTCATGGACGAGCAGCCGGTGGCTGCGGAACCTGTGAAGGCTGAACGGCAGGAGCCAAGGCTCGAAGCCCAGCCGGACAGGCTCCAGTCGCAGCCACGTCCTGTTGCGCCCATGCCTATTGCGCCCATGCCTGTGGGTCAGCCTGCCGCCCCGGTTCAGCGGCCTGTGCAGAGTGAGCCGACTGTCGCTGCGGTTCCGTCTTTCCTGATGAACTCACGTTCGGCTGCGGCGGTCTCGCAGCCTGCATCTTTCTCGGCTGCCGCTTCGCAGGCAGCTCCGACTACGCCTGTGGCGCAGTTTCAACCAGCAGCGACGCAAATGCGTGCCGAGCCTTCCCAGGCTGACGCAGACGGCTTTGATCCTGCGCTCTTTGCTGACGCGGACGAGATGCCCGAGACCGTGCCGGATCTCAATGTACCGGAGCTTCCGTCGCATGAGCCCGAGCAGCGGCCTGTAGCGCATCCTGAATTCGATATCGATCTGGATTCCGAGCTGGCGTCGTTCCTCGATTCGGCCAATATTGCCCCGCGTGCGCAGGAGGCATCGCGTCCGCGCAACGCAGCCCCGGCTGCCGCCTCCATGCAAACCAAGCCCGAACAGACGGCAGCTGCGCCTCTAAATGACGGACTGGATGACTTTGAGCGCGCGCTGGAAGAGGATTTCCGTCGCAGTCTCGCAACGCCATTCCCCGGCCCGACCGCCCTGGATGACGAGGATCCTGGTGAGGATTACGCCGCGCCGCGTCGTGTGCTTCCCTCTTGGGTCGTGCCGGCATCCGTCGCGGGTGTTGTCGCAATCGCCGGGCTTTCGGCATTCGCCTGGTACACGAGCGGCGGATCCAGCGTCGCAGGTGACGGTGCGCCTGTGGTGATTGCGGCCGATACGGACCCGGTGAAGGTGGTGCCTGAAAACCCCGGTGGCAAGGTTGTTCCGAACCAGAACAAGGCGGTTTACGACCGCGTGGCCAGCGGCGGGCTTGATGCGCCAAAGCAGCAATCCTTGATCACCTCGGACGAACAGCCGGTGGATGTTGTTCAGAAGACGCTGGTGCCTGAAACGCTTCCGCTGGAAGGCGAGAACGACGAGATGGATGCTGGCGGCACGGCTGTTGGCGGCACGGCTGTTGGCGATACGCAGGATGCCCGGCTGCTGCCACAGGAGACGGCAGCCGCTTCCTCCGGCAGCGACCAGCTGGCTGTGATGCCGCGCAAGGTGAAAACCATGATCGTGCGCCCTGATGGCACGCTTGTTGAGCAGGTGGTGGATGCCCCGGCTGCTGCGCCTGCTGCAAATGCCGGGAAGGTGCCAGCGGCGCCAGCGCTTGCGGAACCCACGCGCACTGCTGCCGCGCCAGCGGGCAATGCCCCGGTTGCTGCGGAGACGACGGGCCTTTCCGACGTCAATATCGCAAAGACCACAACATTGACCGGCACCTCTACTGTGGCGCCTGCGGCAAACACCCCGGCGGCAGCGCCCGCCCAGGCGGCTGCCACGCAGAAGCCATCCGCGCCGGTTCCTTCCGCGCGGCCGGCTGAGCAGCCGGTGCAGGTTGTGGCTGCCGTTTCCAGCCAGGGCAATGTGCGCCAGCCTGCGGCACAAACCCCCGCGGCAGCACCTGCCGCAGCGTCTGCAACGAGCGGCGCTGGTGGCTATTTCATCCAGGTCGCATCGCTTCCCAGCGAGGCTGACGCGCAGAAGTCCTACAAGAACCTCTCGTCCAAGTTCGGCAATGTGATTGGCGGTCGTGGCGTCGATATTGCCAAGGCGGAGATTGCTGGCAAGGGCACCTTCTATCGTGTCCGTATCCCGGCTGGTAACTCCAAGGATGAAGCGGCTGCCTTGTGCGAACGCCTTCGCGCTGCTGGCGGTACCTGCCTGATTGCTCGCTGATCCAGACAGAAGAGAGAATGCAGAGCGGGGCGGAAACGCCCCGTTTTCATGTCCAGCCAATCAAGAGGCTGACAGAGTGATGAACCGGATGTGCGGGAGTGGCAGATGAGCAATGCGAAGGCGATGATCCTTGGTTGTGCAGGCAAGGAACTGACCAGAGAGGAAATCGACCTTTATGGGGGGGAAGCTCCCTGGGGCTTCATTCTGTTTGCCCGCAATCTGTCCGAGCCGGAGCAGATCCGCGATCTGGTTGCCTCCATGCGCGATAGTGTCGGTCGACCGCACGCGCCGGTCTTCATCGATCAGGAGGGTGGACGCGTGCAGCGCATTCGCCCGCCGATGGCCCAGCAATACCCACCGGCTGCAGCGCTCGGCGCACTTTACGACCAGGATGCAGAGAAGGGCTTGCGGGCAGCTTGGCTGATGTCACGGCTGCATGCCTTCGATCTCACCCGATTGGGAATCACCGTCAATTGCCTGCCGGTTCTGGATGTGCTGGTTGAGGGCGCGACCCAGGCCATCGGAAATCGCGCCTATGGACGCGATCCACAGCTTGTGGCGGCTCTTGGCAAAGCGGCGGCTGAAGGATTGAAGGCGGGCGGCATGCTGCCTGTCATGAAGCATATGCCCGGGCACGGGCGTGCAACAGTCGATTCGCATCATGATCTTCCGGTGGTGAAGGCCTCGCTGGATGAACTGGACAGGACGGATTTCTTGCCTTTCCGCGAAATGCGGACCGAGGTGATGGCCATGAGTGCGCATATCGTGTTCACGGCGATCGATGCTGAAAATCCGGCGACGACCTCGCGCAAGGTGATTCAGGAGATCGTGCGGGAGAGGATCGGCTTTAATGGCTTGCTTCTTTCCGACGATAGCTCGATGAATGCGTTGAAGGGCACTCTGGGCGAGCGTGCTGCAAACATCGTCGCAGGTGGCTGCGACATCGTCTTGCATTGCAATGGCGTGATGGATGAAATGCGGCAGGTGGTAAAGCAGGTGCCAGCGCTTGAGGGCATGTGCCGGGAGCGCGCAGAACGTGCGGAAGCAGCCATGCCGACAGCAGATGCGGGCGATGAATCTGAATTGCGCGCCGAGTTTTGGGATCTGATGCCGGCTGCCTGATCAGGGCAGTCGGGAAATCCGGGGTAGGGCAGGATATGGCTACGGATACATCTTCACCTGTCGCGCCCATGGACAAGCTCTGGCAGGACAGCGAGGCGAGGGGGCTGAGTGAACCTGCGCTGGTGATTGATGTTGGCGGTTTCGAAGGCCCGCTCGATCTTCTGCTGCATCTGGCAAGAACGCAGAAGGTCGATCTGGCGCGCATTTCTGTTCTTGCGCTTGCAGAGCAGTATCTTGAATTCGTGGAAAGCGCCCGACGCGTACGCATTGAGCTGGCAGCGGACTACCTGGTCATGGCAGCCTGGCTGGCCTACCTCAAATCCAAGCTTCTCATTCCACAACAGTCCCGTCAGGAGGATGGCCCCTCGGGTGAAGAACTGGCCGCGACGCTGGCTTTTCGTCTGAAGCGGCTGGAAGCGATGCGCGAAGCGGCAACGCGGCTGATCAACCGCAACAGGCTGGGCCGCGATGTTTTTGCCAGGGGCGCGCCGGAACATATTCCCGAACGGGCGGGGAAGACGTTTGAAGCAGAGCTTTACGATCTGCTGCACGCCTATGCCAATTTGCGCCAGCGGCAGGCTATCACGCAGGTGACGATCGAGCGCCGCAAGGTGTGGTCTCTGGTGGAAGCGCGGGAACTCCTGACATCCATGCTGGGTGAGGTCGCGGAATGGACGGCACTCCAATCCTATCTGTTGCAATATCTTGCGCCGGAAGACAGGGTAACTGCGACCGCGAGTGCCTTTGCGGCTTCGCTGGAGCTTGTGCGGGAAGGAAAGCTGGAACTTCGTCAGGACGGCGCGTTCTCGGCGATTTACTTGCGAAAGCCCGGCCGAGTGGGTGGCACAGATGAGTGAGGAACGTGAATTGCAGGAGGCGGAAGCGGATCTTTTCAAGCAGCACGATGAGGCCGATGAGGTGCGGACGCCTCTCGAACTGGAGGCTGAGCGCACAGCGGAGGCCCTGATTTTCGCGTCTGCCGACCCGGTTTCTGAACAATACCTGCTGGAGCGTCTGCCGAAAGGGCTGGACCTCAAAAAGATCATGGCACGCCTGGTTCGGCTCTATGCGGGCCGGGGCGTCAATCTCATCCGGGTCGAGGATCGCTGGGCGTTTCGCACCGCTGCCGACCTATCCTTCGTTATTCGAAGCGACGAAAACGAGACGCGCAAGCTTTCCCGCGCAGCCCTGGAAGTGCTGGCCATCATTGCCTACCATCAGCCGGTGACCCGCGCGGAGATCGAGGAAATTCGGGGCGTTCAGACGTCCAAGGGCACGCTCGATGTTCTGATGGAGGCCGGATGGGTGCGTTTTCGCGGGCGTCGCAGAACGCCGGGCCGTCCCGTGACACTGGGAACGACGCCGCGTTTTCTCGACCATTTTGGCCTGGAAGAGATTCGCGACCTGCCCGGTCTGGAAGAATTGCGCGGTGCTGGACTGCTTTCGGGACGTATACCGCCCGATTTCAAGATACCGATCCCGGTTGCCGCCGATGAGCTGACCGAAGAGGAAGATCCGATCACACAGATGGATCTGGAAGAGCTGGGCCTCTTGACACCCGGGGGCGCAGAAGAGGATTAGAAGCCTCAAGTAGTCCGTTGAGATGACGTTAGAGGCCGATACGCGATGAACAATGCCAATGCTGGCGGAATGGCTTCCGCACTTCGTCGTACGGCTGGAGTGACCTTCGCCGCAAGCCTGGAACTGGAAGACATCGAGCATCATTACAACGGCAAGGAGACGGTGCGCGGTATCAGCCTCGCCGCAAAGCCGGGAGAAGTGTTGTGCCTGCTGGGTCCATCGGGATCGGGGAAGACGACGCTTCTAAGGATTGCTGCCGGTATCGAAGTGCAGACGAGCGGCAGGGTTGTGATTGACGGCCGCGAGGTGGCGGGACCCAACGGCTTCGTGCCGCCGGAGAAGCGCGGCGTCGGCCTGATGTTTCAGGATTACGCGCTTTTTCCCCATCTGACCGTGCTGGAGAACGTGCGCTTTGGCTTGACTGCGCTGCCTGCCAGAGAGGCTTCGGCGGAAGCGATGATTGCGCTTCAGCGGGTAGGGTTGGCGCATTACGCCCCCAAATATCCGCATGCGCTTTCCGGCGGCGAGCAACAGCGTGTGGCACTTGCACGGGCGCTGGCGCCGAGGCCCGGCGTTCTGTTGATGGACGAGCCGTTCAGCGGGCTCGATTCGCGGTTGAAGGATTCCATTCGCGCCGACACACTGGATGTGCTGCGGCAAACACGCGCCACGGCCATTGTGGTGACGCATGATGCCGAAGAGGCCATGCGGATGGCGGATCGGATAGCGCTGCTCAATCACGGGAAACTGGTTCAGATCGGGCGCTCGCAGGATATTTACCGGCGTCCGGCAAGCCTTTTCGCTGCGGGCTTTTTTTCCGAGATCAATGTGATGGGCGGGCAGGTGCGGGGAGGCCGGGTGGAGACGCCTGTTGGAAACCGTTCTGCCCGCGATTTCAGCGAGGGGCAGGCACTCGATGTCGCGGTGCGGATCTCATCGATTGCGGTTTCCGTCAAGGACGGCACCATACCGGCGCGGATCCTTACGCGGCGGTTCCTGGGCGTGGTTGAACTGCTGACCCTGGCTGTCGACGGGCTGGACGAGCCGTTGCGTGCACGCATCCGCGCCGATCAACTGCCGGAGGATAGCGTAGACGTGACTGTGAAGGTTTTGCCAGAAGACATTTTGGTATTTGAAAAATAATCCTAAAAGTCTTACATCGGACGAGACGCGCAATCACGGGAGCGAACAATGGGTTCTTTTAGTGTGTGGCACTGGCTGATCGTTCTGGTCATCGTGCTTATCTTCTTCGGGCGCGGCAAGATTCCTGAATTGATGGGTGACGTTGCCAAGGGCATCAAGAGCTTCAAGCAGGGCATGTCAGAAGACGACAACAAGGATGCTACGCCAACGGCGTCTCCGAAGACTGTCGATCACCAGCGCGAAGAAACCAAGTAATCATCGGCGAGGCGCATTCGCGTTTCGCCCGCAGGAGCATGGCCTATGCTGGACATCGGCTGGACGGAACTGCTTGTCATCGCAGTCGTATTGATTGTGGTGGTTGGCCCCAAGGATCTGCCGCCTATGCTTCGGGCGTTCGGAAAGATGACTGCCAATCTGCGCAGGATGGCCGGAGATTTCCGCACGCAGTTCGATCAGGCACTGCGGGAAGCCGATATGGATGATGTTCGCCAGACGATTGGCGACGTGCAGAAATATCATCCAGCCAATGCGTTGCGCGAAGCCATCAACCCTTTGCGTGAGATGGGCAACGAGATCCGTAGCGATCTTCAGAAGGCCACAACGCTTCCGGCGAGCGAGACGACAGAAGCGGTAACGGATTCGGTTCATGACCTTATTCCGGAGCCAAGCCTGTCTCTGCCGGAAACGCCGCCTATTGCACCGCCTACTGCCCCGCCTCAGCCTGCCGTAGCACCGGCAACGGTAGAGGCAGGCAAAGGTTCGGCGGCATCTGCACCAGCGCCCGGCCAGCCTGCCGTAGCACCGGCTGCTGCTGCAAAGCCAGATACGACCGCCGCGGCGGTTGTTGCCGCCAACGACACAGCGAAGCCTGCCACCCGCACGCCTCGCAAGAGCGCCGCCAAGGTGGTCTCGGACGGTGGCGCAGCGACGTCGGAGACGGCGAAGAAAACCACACAACGTTCCAAAGCAGTCGTGGTGGCGCCAGAGCCCAGCCTGCCGGTGGAGGCTCAGCGGAAGCCCGCACGCAGCCGCACGAAGGTCTCCAAAGCCGTCCTCTCTGTGGAGGCAAAGGTGGATCAGACAGCGGAAAAACCGTCGAAACCACGTACCCGTAAGAAGCCTGCAACGACTGGCAAGGATGACGCATGAGCGGCGATTACGATGACAAGCCTCAGCCGCTGATGGAGCATCTGATTGAACTCCGCCGCCGCCTCATCTGGTCGCTGGTGGCGTTTTTCGTGGCTTTCCTGGTGTGCTTCTTCTTCGCCAAACAGCTCTTCAATCTTCTGGTGATCCCTTACAAATGGGCGGTTCTCTGGGCGGGGCTGGACGTTGCAAAGTCGGAGCTGATCTATACGGCACCGCAGGAGTTTTTCTTCACGCAGGTCAAGGTTGCCATGTTCGGAGCGCTGGTCATCGCGTTCCCGATTATCGCATCGCAGCTATATAAGTTCGTGGCGCCGGGTCTCTATAAAAACGAGCGGGCGGCATTCCTGCCCTTCCTCATCGCATCGCCAATCCTGTTTCTGATGGGTGGAGCACTCGTTTATTTCTTCTTCACACCCATGGTCATGTGGTTCTTTCTGGCCATGCAGCAGGCGCCGGGCGATGGCGAGGTCGCGATTTCTCTGATGCCGAAGGTGTCGGAGTATCTGTCTTTGATCATGACACTTGTCATGTCCTTTGGCCTCGTTTTCCAGTTGCCGGTTGTCACGACGCTTCTGGCGCGCGTCGGCCTGTTGACGAGCGACTGGCTGCGGGAGAAGCGGAAATACGCCATTGTCATCGCCTTCGTGGTGGCAGCGATCTTGACGCCACCCGATCCGATGTCCCAGATCGGTCTTGCACTCCCGACCATCCTTCTCTACGAGATTTCGATCTATGCAGCTCGACTCGTGGAGAGAAAACGGGCGGCAGAGGATGTGCTGTCGCAGACAGAAACGGGCTCCCCCGTCTCATCGTCGAACGAAGCATGAGTTTATACCGGCATCAGTGAATTCCGGCCGGGTAGAACACGTCACGGCCGGACTTTCGTCGCGGCCACAACCGCAGATGATCTGGAACGACGATGCTTGATATCAAGTGGATACGCGAAAATCCCGCCGCCCTCGACGAAGCCCTGCGCAAACGCGGCGCAGAGCCGCAGGCTGAATCCATTATTGCATTGGATGAGACCCGTCGCTCGGTCATTCAGAAGTTGCAGGACATGCAGTCTCGCCGCAACGCCGCTTCCAAGGAAATTGGCGCGGCAATGGCGCAGAAGAATGCAGAACTGGCCGATAAGCTGAAAGCGGAAGTGGCCCTTCTGAAGGACACCATGCCGGAGGTGGAGCAGCAGGAGCGCGATGCAGTCGCAGCGCTTGATGACGTTCTCTCGCGCCTTCCCAACATTCCGCTGGATGATGTGCCGGTCGGCAAGGATGAGAACGACAACGTCATCAAGCGCGTCGTCGGTGAAAAGCCGCGCTGGAGCCATCCGGCGAAAGAGCATTTCGACATTGGCGAAGCGCTGGGCTACATGGATTTTGACCGTGCGGCAAAGCTTTCCGGTTCGCGCTTCACAGTGCTGACCAGCCAGCTTGCGCGGCTGGAGCGGGCGCTCGGTCAATTCATGCTGGATCTGCATACGCGTGAACACGGTTATACCGAAGTCTCGTCTCCTCTCATGGTGCGTGATGAGGCCATGTTCGGCACCGGCCAGTTGCCGAAGTTTGCCGAGGATCTGTTCCGCACGACGGATGGTCGCTGGCTGATTCCGACGGCAGAGGTGACACTGACCAATCTCGTTTCGAACGAGATACTCGATCAGGAAAAGCTGCCGCTGCGGTTTACGGCACTGACGCCTTCCTTCCGCTCCGAAGCCGGTTCGGCCGGTCGTGATACGCGCGGCATGCTGCGCCAGCACCAGTTCTGGAAGTGCGAACTGGTTTCCATCACGGATGCCGACAGTTCAATCGAAGAACATGAGCGGATGACCGCCTGCGCTGAGGAAGTTCTCAAGCGTCTCGGTTTGCATTTCCGCACCATGACGCTCTGCACGGGCGATATGGGCTTTGGCGCGCGCAAGACCTACGATCTGGAAGTCTGGCTGCCGGGGCAGAATACCTATCGCGAGATTTCGTCCTGCTCTGTCTGCGGTGACTTCCAGGCGCGCCGCATGAATGCTCGCTATCGCGTGAAGGATGAAAAGGCGCCGCGCTTTGTACACACGCTCAACGGTTCCGGCACGGCAGTCGGGCGTTGCCTGATCGCAGTGCTTGAGAACTATCTTGAGGAAGACGGTTCGGTGACTGTTCCCGATGTTCTTCTGCCCTACATGGGGGGGCTGAAGAAGATCGAGCGGAGCGAGTAATCGATGCGAATCTTGCTGACCAATGATGACGGCATACATGCGGAGGGCCTGGCGGTTCTGGAGAGGATAGCCAGGACGCTTTCCGACGATGTATGGATCGTTGCGCCGGAAACGGATCAGAGCGGGCTCGCCCATTCTCTGACCCTTTCCGAGCCATTGCGTCTTCGCAAGATTTCGGATCGGCACTTTGCAGTGCGGGGGACACCGACGGATTGCGTTATCATGGGGATCCGGCATGTGCTGAAGTCCAAGCCGGACCTCATCCTCTCCGGCGTCAATGCGGGCTCCAATCTGGCCGATGATGTCACCTATTCCGGCACGATTGCGGCTGCCATCGAGGGTACGATCCAGGGCGTTCCTTCGCTCGCCCTCAGCCAGGCTGTTCGTCATGTTGGTGGCCAGCGCGAGGTGCCGTGGCAGGTGGCCGAGAAACATGCACCAGCGCTGATAGAGCGCCTGATGAAGCTTTCCCTGCCGCATGGAACCTTCCTGAACCTCAACTTCCCGGCCTGTGGCGAAGAGGAAATCGGCGGTGTTGACGTAACGGCACAGGGCAAGACCGACTTTGCACTGGTTGTCGATGAGCGCCAGGACGGGCGCGGAAATCCGTACTTCTGGCTTCGCTTTGGTGACCGTACGGGGCAGTTTGCCGAAGGAACCGACATTCATTCCGTGAGGGCGAACAGGATCTCGATTACGCCATTGAAGCTCGATCTCACGGACCACGCCGTGATCAAGGCTCTCGCCGAGGCCCTCGGAGCGAGCTCTTGAAGGCCGCGATGATCGAGAAGGAAGGGTTTGCATCGCTTGTGCTGCGCTTGCGCGCACAGGGGATAACCGATCTCGATCTCCTCACCGCCTGCGAGCAGACGCCCCGCAGCCAGTTCGTTCCCTCTCAATTTGTGCCGGACGCCTATTCCAGCCGCACGATTCCCATCGAGTGCGGGTCTTTCATGGAAGGGGCCGATCTGGCGGTGCGCATCCTCGCGCGGCTGCAGCTGAAGCCAGGGCACCGCGTGCTCGAAATTGGCACAGGCAGCGGCTACATGTCAGCGGTCATGGGGCGTATCGCCGAGCGAGTTCTGTCGGTCGAGCGTTACAAGACGCTGGTGCAGAATGCGCAAGCCCGGATGGATTCCCTCAGCCTGCGCAATGTCATCATCCGTCAGGCGGATGGCAGCAACGGCATGCTGGGTGAGGGCACTTTCGATCGCATCCTGGCGACGGCTGCCTTCACGGCAGTACCACGTTTCTACGCCGATCAGCTGGTTCACGGCGGATCCATGATTGTGCCGCTGGTGGTGACGGAGGAGAGCTGCATGATGGTGCGGTTGACCAAGACCGGCAGCCGTTTCGAGCGCGAGGACCTCTTTCCGGTTTCCTATCTGCCGCTCGCCTCGCATATTGCCGTTTACCTTTGAACGGCATGGTTGGCGGTTCCATCGCTTCAGACAGCGCCTAGATTCATGGTTAGCAATTTACGAAATAAGTGACACTGGCTCGCGCTTCTTAACCCGACGGTAATACTAACGCGCTTTAATCATACCTACATTGGTAGCGTCGTCGTGTAGGTCGAGTCATGCGTTTGAACAGTTCGTCAAATATGGGAAAGTCAGCCGTGCGGATCGCAGTGGCAGCCTTTCTGGCGAGTGCGGCAACGGGGTGCAGTTCAGACGCGACCCGCTTCGCTGGTATCTTCGATAAAGATAATCTCACCACAGCTTCCATCCCGAAACGCCAAGGTGCTGGTGCCTATGGTGTGGCGCCTGTTCCTGAGGAGAATGTGGGCAATGGCGGCTATCAGGCTGCTGCGCCCGCCAATCAGCCTTATCGCGCATCGCCTGCTTATGGAAATGGTGGTGGATATGCTGCCGCTTCGCCGGTAAGGGCTGCATCCTCTGCGCCCATCCAGCGCGCCGAACTTGCTGCGCCGAGTGCGCAGTCCCTGCCTCCGGTCGGTGAGCCGCAGACGCGTCGCGAAGCCATGGCTCAGCCCATGCCTTCGCAGCCTTCCGCCCAGCCAATTGTTGCTGCCCGTGCGCCGAAGAATCTGGCCGCTGACGACGTTGTGACGAACACGACGCCATCGGCTGGCTGGTCTGTCATGAACGCGCCGAAGGTGACGCTGCGCCCAGGGGAAACCGCGGCCACGCTTTCCAGGCGCTACGGTGTGCCTGAAGGGGAAATTCTCAAGGCTAATAATGGACGTCTGACTGCCGGTCAGATCGTGGTCATCCCGACCTATGCAAGCGGTGGCAATGCCGCCAAGCGTGCGGCGGGTGCAATCGATCTGCCAAATGGCGGAAATCTGCCGCAGCCGGTTCCGCCAAACGGACAAAAGGTTGCTGTTCTGCCTTCCGCCGGCAATCTGAGAGATAAGGCGCAGGGTGAAGCCGCAAAGCTCACTCCGCCTGCAGGCGGTGGCTCTGCCGACGGGACCTACACCGTCAAGGCGGGTGATACGCTAGCAAAGGTAGCGCGCGCGACCGGAACGCCGATTGATCAGCTCAAGGCGATGAACAATCTGAAGGATGGCGGTCTGCGTGTCGGTCAGTCCCTGAAGGTCGGTGCGGGCGGCGATACTGTCAAGACGGCCTCCATTCCGGGTCAGCCTGCTGTGGCATCGAAGGCGGAAGCTGCGGCTGCACAGATTGAGGCTGCCCAGCCGAAGGCTGAGGAAAAGCCGGCGGCAACGCAGACGGCGAGCCTTTCCGACGTCAAGATGGATAACTCCACGCCAGCACCAAGCGCCACGGGAATTGGCAAATATCGCTGGCCGGTAACGGGTGCAGTCATCGCAGCCTTCGGCCAGAACGTGAACGGCAGCCGCAATGATGGCATTGATATCTCCGTGCCGGAAGGTACGCCGATCAAGGCTGCGGAAAACGGGGTTGTGATTTACGCGGGCAATGGCCTCAAGCAGCTGGGCAATACGGTTCTCGTTCGCCACGACGACGGCAAGGTGACCGTTTATGGCCATGCTGCCAATATCTCGGTTTCGCGCGGCCAGAAGGTGCAGCGCGGCCAGACGATTGCCACCTCCGGCATGAGCGGCGACGCGAAGCGCCCACAGGTGCACTTCGAAGTGCGCAAGGATGCAAGCCCAGTCAATCCGGTTACATTCCTCGAATAGTATTGCGTTGTGAGGAATTGAAGAAGGCCCGGTCTGTCAGCGGAGCCTGAGTTTGATGATGTCAAACTCAGGCCAGGCGCTACAGGCCGGGCCTTCGCCTTTGCAATCTTGCATTTGCCGCACCTGGCCCGAGGAATGTCTGAGGGCTGAAATTGCCCCGCCCTTCAGCGCGCATCTGCTGTCGCCTTACATACAGAACCGTTTCCATTTAGCGCTGAAATGCCCTAGCTTGGCACTCCCTTGGAGGAATGAGGCGTTATGACAAATCTCTTGCTTTACACAAATCCGATGTCTCGCGGCCGCATCGTTCGCTGGATGTTGGAGGAGATGCAGGTGCCGTACGAGGTGCGGGTGCTGCCCTACGGAACATCCATGAAAACACCGGAGTTTTTGGCTCTTAACCCGATGGGTAAGGTGCCTGTTTTGCAGCATGGTGATGCCATCGTCACGGAATGCGCAGCCATCTGCGCCTATCTGGCAGATGCGTTTCCGGATTGTAAGCTTGCGCCGCCTTTGTCTGAGAGGGCGGATTACTATCGCTGGTTCTTCTTTGCGGCAGGGCCTTTGGAGGCTGCTGTGACTGATCGCAGCCTTTCTGTCATCATACCGCCGGACAAGCAGGGCACTGTCGGCTATGGCAGCTATGAGTTGACGCTGAACGCGCTGGAAACAGCCTTGTCGAAATCTGCCTATATTGCCGGTCCAGAGTTCACCGCGGCGGATGTCTATGTCGGTTCCCACCTGATGTGGGGCATACAATTCGGATCTATCGAAGCTCGCCCGGCGTTTAAAGCCTATATTGCACGCCTTGCTCAGCGGCCCGCACATCTTCGTGCCTCCGAGCTCGACGATGCGCTGATGGCTGAAAAAGCCTGATGCCTTCCTGACGCGGCCTGTGCGGGTGCTATCAGCTTTTGATATTGGTAGCACTTGCCAGCCGTGGTAATGACGCGCCATGACACATAGCACACTTTCTCCCGTTCATATCGTCGGCGGTGGCTTGGCTGGCTCCGAGGCGTCCTGGCAACTCGCACAGGCTGGCGTGCCTGTCATTCTCCATGAAATGCGCGGCGTGCGTGGCACCGATGCGCACAAGACGGATGGGCTGGCGGAGCTCGTATGCTCCAATTCCTTCCGTTCAGACGATGCGACCGCAAATGCAGTTGGTGTTATCCACGCAGAAATGCGCCTTGCTGGTTCGCTGATCATGGCCTGTGCCGACAAGCATCAGGTGCCGGCGGGCGGTGCTCTGGCTGTGGACCGCGACGGCTTCTCCGATGCCGTGACGCGCGCTCTGCATGAGCACCCGCTTATCACAGTGGTGCGTGAAGAAGTACAAGGCTTGCCGCCTGCGGAATGGGGCTTGACGATCTTCGCGACTGGACCGCTGACCTCACCCTCGCTTGCAGCGGCAATACAGGCGGAGACAGGCAAGGACGCCTTGGCCTTCTTCGACGCCATTGCGCCCATCGTGCACCGGGATTCCATCGATATGGATATTTGCTGGTACCAATCGCGATATGACAAGGTTGGTCCGGGCGGTACTGGCAAGGACTACATCAACTGCCCGCTGGACAAGCAGCAATATGATGCATTCGTCGACGCCTTGATCGCTGGCGATACGGTCGGCTTCAAGGAGTGGGAGGGGACGCCCTATTTCGACGGGTGCCTGCCCATTGAAGTGATGGCCGAGCGCGGGCGCGAAACCTTGCGGCACGGCCCGATGAAGCCGATGGGACTGACCAATGCGCACAATCCGACGGTGAAGGCCTATGCCGTTGTACAGTTGCGGCAGGATAATGCGCTTGGCACGTTGTATAATATGGTCGGATTTCAGACGAAGCTGAAATATGGCGCGCAGGCGGAGATCTTCCGAATGATTCCGGGGCTGCAGAATGCGGAATTCGCGCGTCTCGGCGGCCTGCATCGCAACACCTATATCCACTCTCCCACCTTGCTCGACCACACGCTGCGCCTGAAAAGCAGGCCGACGCTGCGCTTTGCGGGGCAGATAACCGGCTGTGAGGGCTATGTGGAGAGCGCTGCCATCGGTCTTCTGGCTGGACGTTTTGCCGCGGCCGAGCGAAAGGGATCGGAAATCGTACCACCACCGGCCACGACAGCGCTGGGTTCGCTTCTGAACCACATTACGGGTGGGCACATCGTATCGGAAGATGAACCTGGCAAACGTTCGTTTCAGCCGATGAACATCAATTTCGGCCTCTTTCCCGAGCTGCAACCGGGTTCGATTGTGAAGCCTGAGGGCGTCAAGCGATTCCGCGGCAAGGACAAGACCGTGATGAAGCGCCAACTGATGGCGCGTCGCGCCTTGCGCGATTGCGCCAATTGGCTTGGTGTTGCTTCACCCGTTTCAGAGGCTGGACCCGTCGAGCCCATCAGCGCCGTCGGCGTTTGACATGGCTCTGCCAGGAGCAACGAGGTTACCAAGCAGCCAGAGGGAGACCTCTGCTGCATCCTCCACGCTTGAGAAGATGAAGGTTCCATTCTGCGTTGGCGCATCGAGGAACTGAACATTGAAGCCCCGGCCCGTTGGCAGGGGCTCGACCCGCACCCGTCCGGGTTCAATCAGATGGCAGGCATAATGCGACTTGTGGCTTCGCATGATGCCTGCCTTGTTATCATGCAGGCGGACGAACACAGCATTGCCATCGACGGTTTCATGCAGGCTGCGGATTGCCTCATTGGGAAAGGCGCGACCGAACTCGATGATGGCGAGACCCGGATCGTGGCGATTGCTCTCCTCCTGCAGCCTTGCCATTCGCGTGGCGTAGAACGCAATCAGTGCAACCACACCGAAGATAATGAACCAGGTCAGCATATCTTAAAGGCTTTCTCAGCAGGACGAGATAGCGGGAGACTAGGTTATCTAGCTTGTGCGAATGTGGTGAAACGACACTGTTTCTCGTCTTCAGATTTTCCGCAAGAGAAGGCACTTCAGCATGGCGATCTGCCGCCTCCACTGAGGCAACTGTACCGGCTGATCGAGGAGTGTCGCCCCTTCCCGGGAAGCCATGTTCAAGATTGCTTCCACATTGGCCACCGGAAGAAAAGCGCTGATGACGCTGCCGGGGATCGGGGCTGCCTTTCTGGCGCGGCCGAGGTGATCCATACCCAAGGCACACATAGCCTCAATGGCGCGGTCGCAACTGGTTCTTGGCTCGCAGGCAAGGAAGGTGTCTCTGTCCAGGCCGGTCGCAGCCAGAATGTCCTGCGGAATGTAAAGCTGGCCCCGGCGTCGATGAAACGGCAGCAAGAGCAGGCTGCCGGCAATCGCTTGCGCCACTCCCGCGTGACCCGCAACCTCTGTGACGGAACGAGCGGCGTCATGATCGAGAATCATGGCAGCCATTTGCAGGATGGCCGATGCTGTTTCCCCCGCATAGCCTTCCAGCGCTGATCGATCCGGCATGGGATCGTCGTAAAGATCGAAAGTACGGGCTTCGAGCATATCCAGCAGAAACTGTTTAGGCAGTTGGAAATGCTCGATTGTTTCAAGCAGGCAGCGGGCAATCGGGTTTCCGCCAGCATCGCCCTGGGCCTGCCCCTCCAGAAGATCGCGCCACCATTGCAGCCGGATCTCGCCAGCCAGCGGCTGGTGCGTTACCTCGCGGATGCGCGCGATTTCTGCATTGAAAGCGTAAAGTGCTGCCAGATGACCGCGCTTTTCAGCGGGAGACAGAAGGCACGCGAGATAGCGATCGCGATCCGTATCGCGCAGCGTGGCGAGGCAGATATCCCACTGGTCGCTTGTCTTGGCGGCCACACATAATCTCCGAATACAGGCTCAGATGGCAATGAGCGCAGCGGCGACTGGCCGCGCTTCACCCAGCATGATGTTGTAAGTCCGCACGGCTGCGCCAGTTCCCATGGGATCGGAAGATATTCCGCGTGCGCGCAGAGCTGCTTTCAGCGGGGCTGGAATGGGACGAATATCCTTGCCCATGCCGATCAGCAGAAACTCGAAAGTACCTGCCTCTTCCAAAACGCGAGAGAAGGCCTCGATGGAGAGAGGATCGCCTTCCGCCATATCCCACCCGTGAATGCCTGATGGCAGACACAGGAGGGATCCGCGATGTGACATATCGGCAAAGCGAAACCCGCCATTGCCATAGGCATCGATAGGAGCGCGCCCGGGAAAATGGGCGTCGCGAATTTCCGGACCGCGCGCCACCGTTATACGCTCGCCTTGCTATTGGGCAGGCTCTCGTTCTTCTTCGACTTTTCCGATTCATCGCCCTTGTTGAAAGCATCCGGGCGAAGACGGAAGGCGATGAGGATCGGTGCGGCAATGTAGATGGACGAGAATGTGCCAACAGCAACGCCGAACAGCATGGCAAAGGTGAAGGACCGGATGACCTCTCCGCCGAAAAGGTAAAGGGCGGATAGGGCAATCGACGTCGTCAGTCCCGTCAGCACGGTACGCGACAGCGTCTGGTTGATCGATATGTCGATCAGCTCTGCCAGCGGCATCTTTTTGTACCGCCGCAGGTTTTCGCGCATGCGGTCATAGACGACAACCGTATCGTTCAGCGAATAGCCGACAATCGTCAGAATGGCCGCGATACTCGTCAGATTAAACTCGATCCCCGTCAACACAAACAGACCGATTGTAAGGATGACGTCGTGCATGGTGGCGACGATGGCGCCGACCGCAAACTGCCATTCGAACCGGAACCAGATGTAGATCAGAATGAACAACAGTGCGACGCCAACGCCAAGCGTGGCCGTGTAGGAAAGCTCGCTTGAGACGGCAGGCCCGACCACTTCGACGCGGCGGAATTCGTAATCGTTGCCGAGTTCGTTGCGGATCCGTTCAAGCGCACTCTGTTCGGCATTGTCGCCGCCTTCCTGCGCCTGCACACGGACGAGCACATCCTGGGCGCCGCCAAAGCCCTGAGCCTGAACATCGCCGAGGTTCAGACCGTCCAGCCGGGCGCGAATATCGCCAATATCGGCATCGCCCTGCTTGGCCTTCAATTCGATGATCGAGCCGCCGCGGAAATCGATGCCGAGGTTCATGCCAGCGGTCGCGAACGATACGAGCGATGCAACCGAAAGAGCCGCCGCCGCCGCAAATGTGTAGCGACGGATGGACATGAAGGGCAGGCCGCGACCGTCGAAAATGCCGGTGCGAATGCCCTTTGGCAGAGCCTTTGGCTTCGAGCGCTTGATCCAGAGGGAGAACATCCAGTTCGTAAAGGTAAAGGCTGTAAACACGGTGGTGACGATACCGACAGCCAGAGTGACAGCAAAGCCACGTACCGGGCCTGAACCGAGATAGAAGAGCACGACGGCTGCAATCAAGGTGGTCAGGTTTGCGTCAATAATGGTCGCAAAGGCCCGCTGGAAGCCGCTTGCAATGGACGGCACAACGGCGCGACCGCTCTTCACTTCCTCACGGATGCGTTCGTAGATAAGCACGTTGGAGTCGACCGCCATACCCATCGTCAACACGATACCCGCAATGCCGGGGAGGGTCAGCGTGGAACCGATCACGCTCAGAACCGCCAGGATCATGACAATGTTTACGGCCAGAGCGACATTGGCGAGGACGCCAAAGAAGCCGTAAAAGGCAAGCATGAAGCCCGCAACGGAAAGGGCGCCGATGATGCTGGCGACGACGCCCGCGCGGATGGAGTCCGCACCAAGGCCCGGACCGACCGTCCGCTCCTCAACCACCGTCAGCGTGGCAGGCAGCGCGCCGGCACGCAGAAGAACCGCGAGATCGTTCGCGCCCTGAACGGTGAAATTGCCGGAAATCTGGCCGGAACCACCGATGATGGGCTCACGGATAACCGGGGCGGAGATGACCTGATCATCGAGAATAATTGCGAAAGGACGCCCGACATTCTGCTGGGTTGCCTGTGCAAAACGTTGCGCACCGCGGGAGTCGAAGCGGAAGGTAACAACAGGCTCGTTATTCTGCTGGTTGAAGCTTGCCTGTGCATCCACCAGATTTTCGCCGGACACCAGAGCGCGGCGTTCAACCAGATAGGGAACGGCCGGATCGTCGGTCGAATACATGATCTCCGAGTTTGCGGGCGGACGGCCATTCAAGGCTTCCTGCACCGGCATGCTGGTATCGACCATGTGGAAGGAGAGCTTTGCCGTCTGGTTCAACAGGGCCTTGAGGCGCTGAGGATCCTGCAAACCCGGCACCTGCACGATAATGCGATCTGTGCCCTGGCGCTGGATGAGCGGCTCTGTCGTACCCAGTTCATCGACACGGCGGCGAACGACTTCGATCGATTGGGTCAGGGCAGAGGAGAGGCGGTAATCAATACCGGAATCCGTCAGTTCAAGGCGCAGGAGGCCCGATCCGTCATCCTGCAGGGAGACTTCGGTGACAGTTGCCCCGAATGTGCCTGCCGAGACGGGTGTCAGCAGCGGCTGCAGGGCATCCTTTGCCGCCTGAAGCTGCGCGACATCGGTGATTCGCACCTGGATCTGCTGGCCTGTTCCGTTAAGGCCGGTATAGCGAATATTCGCTTCACGCAGAACATTGCGGATGTCGCCAACGACGGTTTCAAGACGTTCTTTTACAATGTCGGCACGCTCGATCTTGAGCATGATATGAGAGCCACCCTGCAGGTCGAGACCCAGGGTGACCTTCTTGGTCGGGAACCAGGACGGGAGCTTTGCCAATTGCTCGTTACTGAACAGGTTGGGCGCTGCTATCAGCAAGCTGACGGCAATAACGAACCATATGAAAACGGTCTTCCAGCGGGAGAAGTATAGCATTGAGCTCTCGATATTCTGGCGTCAGGAAGCAGCGCCGCGGCTTGCGGCGCCTGCTTCCGATTTGGGACTAGTATCAGGCAGCCTCGGTCTTGACCGGCTCGCCCTTGACGCGGACTTCCGCGATATAGGTGCGCAGAACCCGCACCTTCACGCCTTCGGCAATTTCGACTTCCAGCTCGTTGTCATCGACAACCTTGGTCACCTTGCCGGAAATGCCACCGCCCAGGATGACCTGATCGCCGCGGCGGATGTTAGAAAGCGTTTCCTGACGCTTCTTCATCTGTGCGCGCTGCGGGCGGATAAGGAAGAAATACCAAACCACCATAAGCGGCGCGAAGAGGAAAAGCATCTCAAGGCCAGAGCCAAATGCGGATGCGCCGGGCGCAGCACCTTGGGCTTGGGCGAATGCTTCAGTGATGAACATCGAAAACTCCCAGAATTGCGGAAACGAGGCACCCCGTTACGAGCCGCCGGACTATAGTTACCCTCTAACCAAAAGCAACCGACCAGCAGCCACGGAGTACTGAATTCAGGGCTATTACCCTTTCGGACACCAAAACGCCATGCTACCCCGCCTGCAAAACAAGCGTTTGACCGGGAAATTCCGGCCTGGAGGATCAAATGTCCGTGGATAATGCCGCTCTTTTGCTCGCCGAGATCACCCGACTGGCCAATGCACTGGAAAGGCTGGCGGGTCCGGCACCGGCTGTGAATGACTGGAATGCCGCCGATTGCTTTGTCTGGGTGCCTGCCAATCAATATCTTCATCCGGTGGCAAGGCCGAACCGCGTGGCGCTCAAGCTGATCCGCGGCGTCGATCATGTGCGAGACATTCTGCATGAGAACACGCTGAGATTTGCCCAAGGCTTTCCGGCCAACAATGTTTTGCTGTGGGGCGCGCGGGGCATGGGCAAGTCCTCTCTGGTCAAGGCCGTCCATGCGGATATCCGCCTGGCGCACGATCAGCTGAAGCTCGTGGAGGTTCACCGCGAAGACATCGCTTCTCTGCCTGCACTGCTTGATATTCTCAAATCATCCGGCCATCGCGTCATCGTCTTCTGCGATGACCTGTCTTTTGATCATGACGATACAGCCTATAAATCGCTGAAGGCTGCGCTTGACGGGGGTATCGAGGGCCGTCCGGACAATGTGCTTTTTTACGCAACGTCCAACAGACGCCACCTTCTCCCGCGCCACATGATGGAAAACGAGCAGTCCACGGCGATCAATCCTTCAGAAGCGGTGGAAGAAAAGGTTTCGTTGTCGGATCGGTTCGGGCTGTGGCTCGGCTTCCACAAATGCAATCAGGACGACTATCTGGCAATGATTGACGCCTATGCGGATCATTTCAAACTTGAGCTTCCCCGCGCGCAGCTGCACGCCGAGGCTTTGGAATGGGCCACCACGCGTGGCGGCCGGTCCGGTCGTGTGTCCTGGCAATATATTCAGGACCTTGCTGGCCGGCTTCGACTGCCGCTTCCCCTCGAATGAGCCGAAAGCCGGGGAGGGACGCCTTCTCCGGGAAAAACTGGCTAAAGACTGCCGCGCAAAGCTGGTGCTTTTGCGCGGCAGCGGGTGTGATCACCGAAGCTGAAAGCTTGCGGGATGTCTTGATCAGGCCGGGCGCACCAGTATGTGCTTTTTCTTGCCCAGAGACAGTTTGATGACGCCGTCACCGGTGATCTCGGACGTGCCGATCATCTTGCGTTCATCCGAGATGGCGACATCGTTAATGCGCACGGCACCGCCCTGGACATGGCGGCGCGCTTCGCCGTTGGACGCAGCCAGGCCAGCCCGAACCACGAGGGAAAGCAGGCCGAGACCGGCTTCAAGTTCGGCCTGCGGGACTTCGATGGCGGGGAGCGTATCTGCCAGTGCGCCTTCCTCGAAGGTCTTGCGGGCGGTTTCAGCAGCCTGTTCCGCCGCTTCCCGCCCATGCAGGATGGCGGTCACTTCCGTTGCGAGAATCTTCTTCGCCTCGTTGATTTCCGATCCGCCAAGAGCGGCCAGGCGTGCGATTTCCTCCATCGGCAGCGTGGTGAAAAGCTTCAGGAAGCGATGAACGTCAGCGTCTTCCGTGTTGCGCCAGTACTGCCAGAAATCGTAGACCGGCATCAATTCAGCATTCAGCCAGACCGCGCCGGAAGCGGACTTGCCCATCTTCGCGCCGGAAGAGGTGGTCAGCAATGGTGAGGTAAGGGCGTAGAGCTGCGGTGTGCCCATGCGGTGGCCAAGGTCGATACCATTGACAATGTTGCCCCACTGGTCGGAACCGCCCATTTGCAAGCGGCACTCGTAGCGGCGTGACAGCTCGACAAAGTCGTATGCCTGCAGAATCATGTAGTTGAATTCGAGAAAGGACAGCGACTGTTCGCGATCCAAACGTGTTTTCACACTGTCGAAGGAGAGCATGCGATTGACCGAAAAATGACGGCCCACGTCACGCAGAAATTCAAGATAGTTCAACGGGCGCAGCCATTCCGCATTGTTGATCATCAGGGCCGCATTTCCGGGACGATCATAATCGAGGTAGTTGGAGAAGCAGCGCTTGATGGAGGCGATGTTCTCCTCGATCATGTCAATCGTCATCAGCTTGCGCGCTTCCTCCTTGAAGGAGGGATCGCCGACCATGCCGGTTCCGCCGCCCATCAGGGAGATCGGACGGTGGCCGGTTTCCTGAAACCAGTGCAGCATCATAATCTGCGTCAAATGCCCGACATGCAGACTGGACGCCGTCGGATCATAACCGATATAGGCCGTCACCTTCTCCTTGGTCAGCAGTTCATCCAGGCCGGTCTCATCTGAGACCTGGTGAATGAAGCCGCGTTCGTCGAGCGTGCGGAGGAAATCGGACTTGAACCTGGACATGATAGAACTCTAGCAGGAGGGTGGTTGGAATTGATCAAGGGGGCCTCTAACACTGTTTTTGTGGAGAATCACTCCAAAAAAGCGATTGCGATACAGGGTCGCTTTGTCATCTGCAGGTAAGGGTTGGTTATTAAGTTGGCTCTACCATATCATTGCCCGATAAACTGGGCTCAAGAGGCTTATAAGCGTGTTCAACGGCGCTAGTGTTTATCTGATCGGCAACTTCATCATTGCAATTGCGTTTGCCAGCGTCTTTTTTGCTGTGGCGCCGCGCAGCCGTTCACGTGATGCTGCACGCTGGATTGGTTTTGGTTTTGCCGTTGCATCGCTGTCTGCTCCGGCAGAATTGTGGGTGGCCTACGGCGCCTTGGTTCAGCTTTCAGCGGTTCTCGCATTTGCGACAGCTCTTGGCGGTCTGCTTTTAATCTCGGTCGGCACTGCTGCTCTGTATGGTGCCAGAATGCCCTGGGTGATTCTGGGCGCGTTTTATATGTTGAGCGTTTTGCTGAACGCCCTCTTTTACGATGTGCCGTCTAATTCTCCTGTCCATTCGGTCAGCTATCAGTTTCCATTCGCGATCGCCTGCTTTGCATGCATGGCCGCTGTCGCGCGCTCAATGCGCCGCGCCCCTATCGATCGTATGCTTCTGATTGTCCTTCTGTTCACTGGCGCTCATTTTGTGCTCAAGGCTTATCTCGCGGTTGCCGTTGGTGCGGGGCAGTCCGCTACCGATTACCTCGGCACAAGTTACGCCGTTATCTCCCAGAGTTTGACAGCCGTGCTTGTGGTGATGACCGGTCTCACCTTGCTGGCTGTCCTGGTACTGCAGATCATGGCGGACGAGCGTACGAATTCCGAAGTCGATTCCCTCAGCTCTTTGCTCAACAGGCGAGGCTTTGAGAACAAAGTGCAGGATGCCTTGCGAAGGTCACCCATTGGTCCTCATTCTGTTATTCTTTGCGATCTGGATCATTTCAAGCGGGTCAACGATACCCACGGACATTACTCCGGCGATTCCGTTATCCGCACCTTTGGGAAGTTGCTGAAAGCGAGCGCACCTGCCGAAGCGGTGACGGGACGTCTGGGCGGCGAGGAATTCTGCATTCTTTTGCCGCAGACCTCTCTGGATGCTGCGATGATGCTGGCGCAAGCCATACGCGGTGCCATGGAGGTGCAAACGATTCCAGGACTTCCCACGGGGTTTCGAGCCACAGCCAGTTTCGGCGTGTCTGTTTTTGATGAGCCCCAGCAATTGGTAAGCGCAACACGTATGGCGGACGCGGCACTTTACGATGCCAAGGCAGCCGGTCGTAACTGCGTGCGCTACCGTTCCGGTCCCGTTTTTGTTCCAAAAATCGTTGGTTAGTGCGGGTTGATGAAAAGCGCGTTGGCGTTTCTGCGTCCGGCCCCGTTACAATTTGACGAAGCGCTTTGGACGTAAAACGAAAGAAGGCCCCGAAGGGCCTTCATAAAACCGGGTCGTGCTGATTAGCGAATGCGCTTGGCGGCGGGTTCAGGAACGAGTTCGCCGTTGAGGCGACGATCCAGATAATCCTCGCATTCACCCATCAGTGCTTCAACCTTGTTGTTGAAGAAGTGGTTCGCGCCTTCAACGGTGCGGTGGGTGATAAGAATTCCCTTCTGCGTCTTCAGCTTCTCAACGAGGCTGTTGACATCCTTTTCAGGTGCCACCTTGTCCGCGTCGCCATTGATGATCAGACCGGAAGAGGGGCAGGGCGCCAGGAACGAAAAGTCGTAGATGTTCGGCTGCGGCGCGATGGACATGAAGCCCTCAATTTCCGGCCGGCGCATGAGAAGCTGCATGCCGATCCACGCGCCGAAAGAATAGCCGGCCACCCAGCAGCTTTTCGAATCGGGATGCAGGCTCTGCACCCAATCCAGCGCGGAAGCAGCATCGGAAAGCTCGCCAGCGCCGTGATCGAACTCACCCTGGCTGCGTCCGATACCTCGGAAATTGAAGCGCAGCGTCGTGAAGCCTCGCTTCTGGAACATGTAAAAGAGCTGATAGACAATCTGGTTGTTCATCGTGCCGCCGAACTGAGGGTGCGGGTGCAGGATGATGGCAATCGGGGCGCTCTTTTCCTTGGAGGGCTGGTAGCGCCCTTCGAGGCGGCCCGCAGGGCCGTTGAAAATGACTTCAGGCATCGGTACTCCGGTCAGCTTTGGATGTTTCTAACGTTTCCTGATGGCTTGACTTGACGGAGCCAGTCATCTTTTCTAGAAACAGTTTAGAACCATTCGAAAGTTGGGCTGCTACAAAGCGCCGCCCAGTTGGTCGTCTCATAAGGCATGCAAGGCGAAAATTTCAAGGAAAATGCGTCGCCCTGCATCAACTAGACAGTAAACCGGAAGAGGCAATGGCGACGGAGAGAGCATATCTGGATTGGAACGCCACTGCGCCGCTTTCCGAAGCGGCTCGTTCAGCCATGCTTTCGGCCTACGATCTGCCAGGCAATGCGTCCTCCGTTCATGCCGAGGGGCGTGCTGCCCGCGCGGCACTGGGCAAAGCCCGCCAGCAGATTGCAGCGCTGGCAGGGGCAGAGCCCCAGCACGTGACATTGACCAGTGGCGCCACCGAAGCGGCAAATCTGGTGCTGACACCAGACTTCAAGATGGGGCGATCTCCGCTCCGATTTGGGAAATTGTACGTCTCCTCCATCGAACATCCGGCCGTGCGTGAAGGCGGTCGATTCTCGTCGGGTCAGATTGCGGAAATTCCCGTGATGCCGTCCGGCGTTGTCGATCTTTCCGCGTTGGAGCGTCTGCTGGCCGAACATGACGGTGCCGCAGGCTTGCCGATGGTGGCGGTCATGCTGGTGAATAACGAAACAGGCGTTATTCAGCCCATCGCCGAAGTCGCCAAGCTGGTTCGTGGCCAAGGCGGATTGCTGGTGGTGGACGCGGTGCAGGCGGCGGGCCGTCTGCCTCTGGATATTGCCAGGCTTGATGCCGATTTCATTATTATTTCCTCTCACAAGATCGGTGGGCCCAAAGGCGTCGGCGCACTTATCGCTCGCGGTGAAGTGATGATGCCGCATGCTCTTATTCGTGGCGGCGGGCAGGAAAAGGGGCATCGCTCGGGAACTGAAAACTTTCCTGGCATCGTTGGATTTGGTGCGGCTGCGGACGAGGCGCTCCATGACCTTTCTGCGCGCAACCAGAGGATCGCCGCTTTGAGAGATGAGCTTGAGACGGGCATGTTTGAGGCTGCGCCTGACGTCATTATTCATGGCCGGAATGTCGATCGTGTTGCGAACACCTGCTTCTTTACGCTTCCCGGTTTGAAGTCTGAAACGGGACAGATCGCCTTCGATCTCGAAGGTGTTGCCCTGTCCGCAGGGTCGGCCTGCTCGTCCGGCAAGGTTGGACAGAGCCATGTGCTGGCGGCAATGGGCTGCGATCCGGACATGGGGGCTTTGCGCATCTCGCTGGGGCCCACATCGCAGGCGGGAGATATCGAGAAGGCATTATCTGCTTTTCGAAGGATTGCAATGAGACGAAAAACGGCGGGTGCCGCTGCGTAAAAAGAGACGAATTGCAGAAACGCAAAAATAGACTTGCCAAATGGTGTGAAAATCGCCTTCTGGCCCCTACATAAAGGCGGATCCCCGCCGAAGTATGACAACCTGCCGGACCCTTGATTCCGGCGAGATTGGAGAATGAGTATGGCTGCCGTGCAGGAAACGATCGATCAGGTCCGCCAGATCGATGTTGACCAGTACAAGTATGGCTTCGAAACGGTTATCGAAGTCGACAAGGCTCCTAAGGGCCTTTCCGAAGAGATCATTCACTTCATCTCGGCAAAAAAAGAAGAGCCGGAATGGATGCTCGAATGGCGTCTTGAGGCCTATCGCCGCTGGTTGACGATGGAAGAGCCCACCTGGGCGCGCGTTGATTATCCCAAGATCGATTTCAACGATCTCTATTACTACGCGGCGCCAAAGACGACGTCTGGCCCCAAATCGCTGGACGAAGTCGATCCCGAGCTGCTGAAGGTTTACGAGAAGCTTGGTATTCCGCTGAAAGAGCAGGAAATCCTCGCCGGTGTCGAAAAGCCGCGCGTGGCTGTGGATGCCGTCTTCGATTCCGTATCGGTTGTGACAACCTTCAAGAAGGAACTTGCCAAGGCCGGCGTGATCTTCATGTCGATCTCGGAAGCCGTTCGCGAGCATCCGGAACTGGTGAAGAAGTATCTCGGTTCCGTGGTTCCCACCTCCGATAATTACTATGCAACGCTTAATTCGGCCGTGTTTACAGACGGCTCTTTTGTCTATGTGCCGAAGGGCGTGCGTTGCCCGATGGAACTTTCCACCTACTTCCGCATCAACGAAAAGAATACGGGTCAGTTCGAGCGCACGCTGATCATCGCGGATGAGGGTGCCTACGTGTCCTATCTCGAAGGCTGCACGGCACCACAGCGCGATGAGAACCAGCTTCATGCGGCTGTGGTTGAGCTTGTGGCTCTGGATGATGCCGAAATTAAATATTCCACCGTCCAGAACTGGTATCCGGGTGACAAGGAAGGCAAGGGCGGCATCTACAACTTCGTGACCAAGCGTGGCGATTGCCGTGGTGACCGTTCGAAGATTTCGTGGACGCAGGTTGAGACCGGGTCTGCCATTACCTGGAAGTATCCAAGCTGCATTCTGCGCGGTGATGATAGCCGTGGCGAGTTCTACTCGATTGCTGTTTCCAACGGTCACCAGCAGATCGATTCCGGCACGAAGATGATCCACCTCGGCAAAAACACGTCGAGCCGTATCATCTCCAAGGGCATCGCGGCGGGCGTTTCGCAAAACACCTATCGCGGTCAGGTCTCCGCCCATCGCAAGGCTTCCAATGCCCGCAACTTCACCCAGTGCGACTCGCTGCTGATCGGTGACAGATGTGGCGCGCATACCGTGCCCTACATTGAGGCGAAGAATTCTTCCGCACAGTTCGAGCACGAAGCCACGACCTCGAAGATCTCCGAGGACCAGCTGTTCTACTGCCTGCAGCGCGGCATTCCCGAAGAGGCGGCAATCGCCCTCATCGTGAACGGCTTCGTCAAGGAAGTCATTCAGGAGCTGCCTATGGAATTCGCGGTTGAAGCGCAGAAGCTCATCGGCATCTCACTTGAAGGCAGCGTGGGCTGATCGCAGCCCATTCTGACTCTGCTTTACCCATTGCGCTTTGCGCCATTCTCTTTGTCCGGAAGGATAGACATATGCTTGAAATCAAGAACCTGCACGCCCGCATCGCCGAGGACGGTACCGAAATCATCCGTGGCTTGAACCTCACCGTAAAGGCTGGTGAAGTGGCTGCCATCATGGGCCCGAATGGCTCTGGCAAGTCCACGCTCTCCTACATCCTGTCTGGCCGCGAAGATTACGAAGTGACCGAAGGCGAGATCCTTTATAACGGCGAGAACATTCTGGAACTGGATCCGGCTGAGCGTGCGGCCAAGGGCATTTTCCTTGCTTTCCAGTATCCGGTGGAAATCCCCGGCGTTGCTACCATGCAGTTCCTGAAGGTGGCGATGAATGAACAGCGCAAGGCGCGCGGTGAAGACGAGCTCTCCACGCCGGATTTCATGCGCCGCGTGAAGGAAGCCGCTGCCGAGTTGAAGATCAACCCGGACATGCTGAAGCGCCCGCTGAACGTCGGTTTCTCCGGCGGTGAAAAGAAGCGCGCGGAAATCCTTCAGATGGCACTTCTGGAGCCAAAGCTTTGCGTTCTTGATGAGACGGATTCCGGTCTCGACATCGACGCCCTCAAGATCGTGGCCGATGGTGTGAATGCACTGAAGTCGCCGGATCGTGCAGTGATCGTGATCACCCACTATCAGCGCCTGCTCGATTACATCGTGCCGGACACGGTTCACGTTCTCTACAAGGGCCAAATCATCCGCACTGGCGACAAGGATCTGGCGCTGGAACTGGAAGCCAATGGTTACGCCGATATCATCGGCGCAGCAGCCTGAGGCGAGGGCGAAAGGATGACTGCCATGAACATGCAGACTCAGAGCCGTCTCACCGCGGCGGAATCTGCGTTGGTTGAAAGCTACAATGCCCAGATAGGCGATTTGCCGGGTAATGGGGCTGTTATCAGCGCGCGTGACCGTCTTGTGGATGATCTCAAGACGAACGGCTTGCCCACTCGCCGCGTGGAGGCCTGGCACTATACCGACCTGAAATCGCTCGTTCGCTCCATTCCGGCGAATGCACCGGCTGCCTCCACCCGCAATCCTTCCGCGCTTGTGGAAGGTGCTGCAGTTCTGGTGACGCGCCAGGGTGAGGCAGATGCAAAGGCTTCCGTTGAAGGCGTGCTGATCTCCTCTTTCGCAGATATGCTGCGCGAAGGAACGGCTGCTCCCGGTCTCTCGATCAGCGACGCGGACGATACCGTTGGCAAGATCAACGGTAGCTTTGTGCGCGATGGCTACGTGCTTGAGTTTCCGGCTGGCGTCGAAATCGAGCATCCGATTGAAGTCCAGGCGCTGCACGGCGCAGGTCAGGCTCATACCCGCTTTCCCGTCAGCTTCGGTGCTGGCTCGAAGGCGACTGTCATCGAGCGGCATCTGCAGACCACGGACGGTCAGGCTTTCGTGTCCTCCATCAGCGATATATCGCTGGACGACGGCGCAGAAGTCACGTGGATCGTTCTGCAGGAGCAGGGCGAAAACGATACCCATCTCGGTCAGGTGCGCCTGCGCATCGGCGATAACGCCAAGCTTCGCCTCTTCGTCATCAATGCTGGTGGCAAGTTGGTACGCCAGGAGTTGCGGGTAGACGTGGCAGGCGAGGGCGCCGACCTCACGCTTCGCGGCGTCAATCTTCTGGGCGGCGACACCCATACGGACGTGACACTGGTTCTCGGCCATAATGTGCCGAACACAACCTCGACGGAAATTTTCCGCAACGTTGTGTTCGATCGCGCCCGTGGCGTTTTCCAGGGCATGATCAAGGTGGCGATTGACGCGCAGAAGACCGACGCCCGTATGGCATGCAACACGCTGCTGATGTCTGATGACGCAGAGTTTGCCGCCAAGCCTGAACTGGAAATCTTTGCCGACGACGTGCAGTGCGGCCATGGTGCGACGGTTGCCGATATCGACGACAACCATCTCTACTACCTGATGGCGCGCGGCATTCCGCGCAACAGGGCACGCGCCATGCTGGTGAATGCTTTTGTGGCGGAAATCGTCGAGGAGCTGGAAGAGGAAGCGCTGGTTGAGGCTCTTGAAGAGATCATCAGCAGCTGGCTTGAAAAGCATGCCTGATTAAACAGAGGGCGGCGAGACGCTTGCCGCCCCTGTTACACTTTTTGTTCGCTGAACATGTGAGATGGCCATCATGACCTATGATGTCGAAGCGATCCGTCGCGATTTTCCGATCCTCTCCACCATGGTCCATGGCAAGCCTCTGGTCTATCTGGATAATGGCGCATCCGCCCAGAAGCCCCAGTCGGTTATCGATGCGATTGCTCATGCTTATTCACATGAATATGCAAATGTCCACAGGGGCTTGCATTATCTTTCTAATGCAGCAACTGAAGCTTACGAGGCTGCGCGGGAGAAAGTGCGCCGGTTCCTGAATGCCGCGTCGGTTGACAACATCGTATTCACGAAGAACTCCACCGAAGCAATCAATACGGTTGCCTATGGCTGGGCGATGCCGCATCTGAAGGAGGGCGACGAGATTGTCCTCACCATTCTGGAGCATCACTCGAACATCGTTCCCTGGCATTTCCTGCGTGAGCGCCAGGGCGTGAAACTGGTATGGGTGCCTGTCGATGACGACGGGGCATTTCATCTCGAAGACTTCGAGAAGTGCCTGACGGAAAAGACACGGCTGATTGCAGTCACCCATATGTCCAACGCGTTGGGAACAGTGGTGCCAGTGAAGGATGTCTGCCGTCTGGCGCGTGAGCGGGGCATTCCGGTTCTGGTGGATGGAAGCCAGGGCGCAGTCCATATGCCGGTCGATGTGCGCGACATTGACTGCGACTGGTATGTAATGACCGGCCACAAGCTGTATGGTCCCTCCGGTATCGGCGTGCTTTACGGCAAGCAGGAGCGTCTGCTGGAGATGCGACCCTTCCAGGGCGGCGGTGAAATGATCGTTGATGTGGCGGAAGATTTCGTCACCTACAACGATCCGCCCCATCGGTTTGAAGCGGGAACGCCTCCCATCGTCCAGGCCATTGGCCTTGGCTATGCGCTGGATTACATGGAGAAGGTCGGCCGCGAAGCGATTACTGCCCATGAGGCTGATCTGACGGCCTATGCCAATGAGCGGTTGCGTGCCATCAACTCGCTACGCATCATCGGCAACGCAGCGGGCAAGGGCTCGATATTCTCCTTCGAACTGGCGGGTATTCACGCGCATGATGTTTCCATGGTCATTGACCGGAAGGGCGTTGCCGTTCGCGCCGGTACACATTGTGCCATGCCGCTCTTGAAACGGTTCGGTGTAACTTCCACTTGCCGTGCATCATTCGCGATGTACAACACGCGCGCCGAGGTGGATGCGCTGGCTGATGCGCTCGACTATGCGCGAAACTTCTTTGCCTGAGGACGAAACAATGTCGACCGAAGAAACCATTCCAAAGTGGGATGCCCGAGAAGGCATCATCCAATCCGCCATTCCTCCCGAGGAACTGGCGCGTCTTTCCGATGACATCGTGTCCGCGTTGAAAACCGTCTATGACCCGGAAATTCCGGCGGATATCTTCGAGCTCGGACTGATCTACAAGATCGACATCGAGGATGACCGGCTGGTCAAGATCGTCATGACATTGACTGCACCCGGTTGCCCGGTTGCCGGCGAAATGCCGGGCTGGGTGGAGAATGCGGTTGGTGCAGTGGAAGGCGTTTCCGGCGTCGAAGTGGAAATGACATTCGATCCGCCGTGGACGCCAGAGCGCATGTCCGAAGAGGCGCAAGTCGCGGTTGGTTGGTATTGAGCAAGGGCCGGTTGATCCGGCCTTTGTCGTCGCTTACATTATAAGCCGTAACCACTGGACCTTGAATCCGGTTGGGTAAAGGAGAATGAGCCGATGGGCTTTGCAATCATGACCATGACCGATGCCGCCGCAAACCGCGTGAAGGCAATCGTGGAAAATTCCGGTCCCGATGCCAAGGGCATACGCGTTGGTATCAAGAAGGGCGGTTGCGCCGGGATGGAATACACCGTCGATCTGGTAACCGAGCCGAACGCCAAGGATGACCTTGTCGAGCATCAGGGCGCCAGAGTGTGGGTGGAGCCATCTGCAGTTCTTTACCTGCTCGGCACGCAAATGGATTTTGAGGTGACGAAGATGCGCTCTGGCTTCACCTTCAACAATCCCAACCAGACCTCGGCTTGCGGCTGCGGCGAATCTGTCGAATTGAAGCCAGCTGATCTTGCGGCACTGGCCAAGGAGCGTGCGGCTGAAAATCAGACCGCCTGATTAAATCAGATCACCAAGCTGATTGAGAAGCTGCTCTGTTGCCTGAGCGGCTTCATTTGCATTGCGTTGCTGCATGGCGCGGATGACGCCGAGATGCAGCTCCGCCGATTTCTGCAAGCCTTCTATGGTTGACGTGGAAAACCAGAGGCGCCGCGCATGCGTTTGAAGCGGTGCCAGAGAACTCGTCAGGAACTGGTTGGGACAGGCTTCTTCGACAATTTCGTCGAACCGTTTATCCGCCGCCAGGAATGCCAGAATGTCGGTTCTGGCCGCGGCCGTTCCCATTTCGGCCGCGCACTGGATCAGGCGCTCGCGCTGACAGTCATCCGCATGGGTGGCAACAAGAGAGGCTGCCAGCGGTTCGAGGCGCCGCCGCACAGCCATGATATCGCGATAATCGCGGGCATCGATCTCCGAAATCAGCAAACCCACCCTTGGACGAACGGCGAGAAGCCCCTGCCACTCAAGGCGCTGAATCGCTTCGCGTACGGGGGTTCGGCCATGCCCCGAGAGGTCTATCAACTGCCTCTCTGTGACCAGTGATCCCGGAGAAAGCTTCAAGGTCACGATGAGTTCTTCCAGGCTTCGATAGGCCTGACGGCTAAGGGATTCTGGAGAGTCCGTTCGTGTCGTCATCTGATCCATCATGGCGAGATAACACAGGCAAAGTGATAACCTCAATCGGCCCGATCAAGTGGTCGTTATATCTAATCGATTTTAGCCTATTCGTGACGGAGGGCCTCGATCGGGTTCAGTTGCGCAGCCCGTCGCGCCGGGAAATAGCCAAAGACCATGCCGATCAGAGCAGAGAATGCAAATGCCACGCTAATGATGGCGGGACTTGCGACAAACGGCACCTGCAGCAGATTCACTGCGAGATAAGCGAGCCCCAGGCCGGTAATGATGCCGGTTACGCCGCCGAAGACAGACAGCATGACGGCCTCCACGAGGAATTGCATGAGCACCTGTTTCTCCAGCGCGCCAATGGCAAGACGAATACCGATTTCGCGTGTGCGCTCGGTAACCGAAACCAGCATGATGTTCATGATGCCAATGCCGCCAACCAGAAGGCTGACCGCCGCCACCGCACCGAGAAGGCCGGTCAGGAGCGTGGTTGTTCCGGTCATTGCCGAGGCGATCTGGGTCATGTCGTTGACGGTAAAGTCGTCGTTGCGACCGAGGGCAATTCTGCGCCGCTCCCGAAGAAGGGCTTCGACATCGGCCTGAACTCTGGCTGTCGAGGCTCCGTCCATGGCGGAGAGCGTTATGTTCGATATGGTCGTTGTGCCGCCGAGACGGCGCTGATGCAGCTTGAGGGGCATGATGACCGTATCGTCCTGATCGTCGCCCATGCCGGATTGGCCCTTGGTTGCGAGGACGCCGACAATCGGACAGGCAATATTGCCCACCCGGATTGTCAGGCCAACAGGATCTGCCGTGCCGAAGAGTTCACGCCGAACCGTTTGGCCGATCAGGCAGGCGGCCTGACCCCGTTCCTCGGCGGGAAGAAAGCTTCTGCCGAGTGCCAGCGTCCAATCCTGTGCAATGAGATAGTCATTATTGGTGCCGATGACGCTGGTGGAACGGTTCTGGCCACCTGCAATCACTGTCGCAGTGCTGCGATTGATGGGGGCAACGGCTCGCAGCCCACTGATCTGATCCCGGATGGCTGCGACATCCGCATCCGTAAACCTTTTGGCCTCGGCGCTTGCACGTCCCGGTCCCCATTGTCCTGGGCGAATGAACAGGGTGTTGGTGCCAAGGCGGGTCAGTTCCTGCCGCACCTGCGCCGTTGTGCCATTGCCGATAGTGACCATGGCGATAACCGCGGCAACGCCAATGACCACCCCCAGAACGGTGAGAAACGAGCGCAACATGTTGCGGCTGATGGCGCGCCAGGCGAGCTTCATGGTTTCAAGCCACATGCCCATCTCCTTCAGCGTCGGTATCGGAATCGGAGGCCAGCTTGCCATCGACAAAACGCAGAAGGCGTCTGGCATGGGCCGCGATGTCTTCTTCATGCGTGACCATGATAACCGTGATCCCGCGCTCCTTGTTCAGCCGCGTGATAAGATCCATGATCTCGATACTTGTGCGGGTATCGAGATTTCCTGTCGGTTCATCGGCAAGAAGCACTGCCGGATCTGTGACGATCGCGCGGGCGATGGCCACTCTTTGCTGTTGCCCGCCTGACAGTTCCTGTGTCGTATGGCTTTCGCGTCCCTTGAGGCCAACCTGTTCCAGTGCCGCCAGAGCCTTTTGCCGGCGCTCGCGCGCCTCCATGCCGCGATAGACCAGCGGCAATTCAACATTTTCGACTGCGGATGTGCGAGCCAGCAGGTTGAACCCCTGGAAAACGAAGCCCAGCATGTGGCGGCGCAGCAGCGTATATTGCTCGCGGCTGAAATTGGCGGTGGATATGCCCTGAAAGAGATATTCCCCGCCGCTTGGCACATCAAGGCAACCGAGGATGTTCATGGCCGTGGATTTGCCAGAGCCGGACGGTCCCATGATTGCGACGAAATCGCCCGCGGCAATGGTAAGGTTCACGTCGTCGAGCGCTTTGATTGCCGCTTCGCCACGACCGTAAACCTTGTAGATGTGCCTGAATTCGATCAGCGCTGGCTGCATTCGCTTCGTGCCTTTACCTGCCGCGCGCCGTCGCGGAGGTTACCAATTGATCGCCTTCCTTCAGCTCTCCCGATTTTACAATGGTGAACTGGCCATCGGTTGCGCCTGTTTGAATGGAGATGGGTTGGGGCTGCCCCTGCCGCAGCACCCAGACCGTGCGACCTTGCCGATTGCCGCCTTCCGATGTCTGGCCGGAGCGGTTTCTTGCCCCGGGCGGGCGCGGCCCACCGAACAATCTGGAAAGAACGCTGCCTCCCGTTTGTGCGGCTGCGGCGGGAGGGGTGAAGCGGAGGGCCGCATTGGGGACCAGCAAGGCATCCTTGACGGACTGAACTGTGACATCCGCTGTGGCCGTCATGCCCGGCCGCAGCAACAAATCATTGTTCTCGACAGTCAAAATGGCTTTGTAGGTTACGACATTCGACACGGTTTCCGAGGCGAAGCGTACTGCTTCAATCTTCGCCGGGAAGGTTCGATCCGGATAGGCGTCGACAGCAAAGCTGGCCATTTGGCCTTCGCTCACCTGGCCCACATCGGCTTCGTCTACTGAAACCTGCAGCTCCATTTGCCTCAGGTCGCCTGCTATCGTGAAAAGGACAGGCGCGGACAGGGAAGATGCAACCGTCTGGCCCGGATCGACGTCGCGGGTCAGAACGACGCCATTGATGGGGGATACGATTTTTGCCTTGGAAAGATTGACCTCTGCAAGCCGCAAATCGGCTTCGGCGGAAAGGACCGTGCTCTCGTTGATCTGCTTTGTGGCCAGGGCCGAATCATAGGCAAACTGTGCCGTATCCAGCTCCTGCTGGCTGGAGATACGGTTTGTAACCAGCGATTTCAGCCGTTCAAGCTGCGTTCTCGCAGAATTGAGCTCTGCTTCCGCCTTGCTGACATTGGCCTTGGCCGATGCCAGTTTTGCCCGCGCACTTTGCACATCGGCCTGCAGCTTGTTTGTGTCCAGTTCGGCCAAAACATCGCCAGCCTTGACCGGGCTGTTGTAAGTGACATTGACCTTTCGCACCGTGCCGGACAGCTCACTGGAGATGTCGACCTGATCCGTGGGCTGCACGGATCCCGTCGCAGTCACAATCACCGCAAGATCGCCTCGCTTCGCCTCCTGTGTGGCGTAGCTGTAGGCCGGCTGTGCTGCGTTCCACTGCATATAGGCAAAAAAGCCTGCGGCCGCAGCCGCCACCAGCAGGGCAGGGAGTATGAAGCGTCTGATACCCTTCCTCTTTCCGCGTTGTCGCTCTGCGAGAATGGCGGCGAGATTGGGCGCTCCGTCCTGAGGCCCTTCCGTCGGGGATGAATGATTCTTCTGCGCATCCATTTTTCAAACACCGCTGCATGGCTCAAAATCCATGCTCAAATAGTCAACTTTGCCGCGAGATGCCACGAAACCGAACCGACACCAAGTGAATTATCAGTAAGCATTGATAATTACGAACAATTGGCGGGATGCGATTGATCCTGCGCAGGTGAAATTCTAGGGTTCTCTTATGTTCATCAGTGACAAAAGAGGACAATCGTGAAGGTGCACAAGTTCATCACTTCAATCGTGCTGGCCGCAGTTTTGGCATCGCCAGCGCGTGCCGAAGACCTGGTTTTCATGCTGACGAACAATACCAACTCAACCCTCGAACGCTTCTATACATCGCCCGTAGGCGTTGACGATTGGGAAGAGGATGTTTTCGGCAATGATGTTCTTGAGCCCGGAGAAAGCATTCGCATCACTATTCGCGATGGTCGCAGCGTGTGCCGCTACGATATGCGCTTTGAATTCACCAAAGACTCCGAGCTTGAGAATACCGAGGATACGCAGGACCTTTGCGAACTCGGTTCATACGAGTTGCACCAGTAAGCGGAGTAACGCGCTCCAGCCTTATCGTGGCGCAGCAGTTCACACAGAGGACTGGGGTTTAACGCCCAGCTCTATAAAGCGTCCGTCGTTGAATTCTTCTATAGGGCGAACCCATAAAGCCCCATCATCAACGCTCCGGTAGAGTGCAACGTCCCGCATATCGACTGAGGCACCGACCGCTGGCGCTTCAGTTCGATCTCCAGATGGCTCGAGCCATGTCTCGGTCTGAATCTTGCCGACGCCCATCAGAACATAGTCCGAGCCGCGCTTCTTGTGCCGGTGCGTGGCCATTCCAGCCTGTGCAGCAATGGCAGCGGTAAGTGCTTGCCGCATCAATTCCAATTGGCGCGTCTTCGCAATGGCAGCGAAACTCTCATCGAGATGCGAGAGCGTTTGCGCTGCAGCTTCAACCATCTCATCACTGACTTGCATTCGAAAACCCCCTCATGCGCGCTATCCGAGCTTGAGGGCTGTGAAAGCGCAAACAGGCCTGCCGTGGTTGACGTTACGTCCGGCTCATTCCCTGATTTCGATTCCGGCCTCGTGGGCCGCCGCAATGAAGGCCATGCGTGCGGCCTCTGGAGACTTCTTTCCTTTCAAAGCCGCCTCGAAGATCAGCAGGGCTTTGTCGAGCTCTTCGCCTTCTTCCAATGGCCAGTCATCAATCAGGGCCCAGGATGCTTCCTGCAAGGTCTTGATGGTCCGGAATTGCCCCGGCCCATCCAGCGCCAGTGAGACGCCCTTCGTCCATTCTTTGTTCACGTCAGCCTCCGCATCGTCTGTTGCGGACCCATAGCTGGAATGACGGTCCAAAGCGAGAAGGGAATGCACTCTTCTTTGGGTCAGTGCCAGCACGTTCACAGCGGGGTTTCCCGTTGCTTTTTCTCGATGGCATCGAGAACCTCTTCCGGAGCGATGGTCTGCTGCAACTCGTGGATTTCCTGATCTTCGTGCAGCGGAATTTCCAGTTTTTCCGCGATGGCGGAAGCAAGGCTCAGAAGCTTGGTTATTTCCTGTTCCGCCATCAGTGAAATCTGAAGGTTCAGATCTGCACGCTTGTCGTCCGCCTCCGCCATACGATTCTGGCTGATGAGAACGAATGTGGATATGAAAATCGCCTCCACGGAGGCGACCATAGCCAGAATGACAAGAGATGGATCAAACTTTGGGATCAAGGGGAGAACCCCGAGATTGACGAGGATCCAAAGGCCGAAAATGACCGCATGAATGCCGACAAACAGCATGGATCCGGCAAAGCGCGTAATCGCATCTGCCGCACGATCCTTTGCGGGCGCGCCGCGCGATTCTTCATTGCGCCGCTCGATCAGAGCCTTGATGTTGCGTTCCAGCCGAGTGGCGGAACGATCCCCTTCTGGGGTGATGTCAGCTTGCATGTCAATGCCCTGTTGCAACTCCGAGCATGGCCGATCCAAACAAGATCACCTGAAATGCTCTCTCTGTTCGCTCATGACGCTGTCTGGAGGCAAAGCCGCTGAGGCAGTTGTTCCCGGACGAGCGCTAGCTGATCGAAACTGGGCTGGGCTTCTTCCGTTCCTTAAACCGAGATCTGCGCGCCGCCTGCATGGCAGGGAACTCTCAATGCTGTGGCTTGTTCAGGGGCAGGCAATACGACAGGAGGAAAGATTGGTCGTCCAGATTGCTTTGCCCGACGATGCGATGGTGCCGCATGAACAGTTGTCTCGGGAGTTTTTCGCGATTGCCCCGGACATAGCCTATTTGAGAACGGTGCTGGTGAATGTTGTTTTCATTGGAGCGCCGGGTGCTGGCGACCGGAACTGGGTTCTTGTCGATACCGGCGTTTTCGGTTCCCATGATAGCATTGTCCGTGCCGCAGCTTCGCGGTTCGGGGAGGGGGCACGTCCCGCCGCGATTATTCAGACTCATGGACATTTCGACCATGTTGGAAGCCTTGAAACGCTGGCCGGAGAATGGGATGCACCTGTCTATGCTCACAGCGAAGAACTGCCGTTTCTATCCGGGCAGGAAAGTTATGCGCCGCCAGATACGGCAGCCGATGGCGGCATTATTCCAAAACTCTCCGGCCTGTTTCCGCGTTCGCCGGTGAATGTGGCGGAACGCTTGCGGGCCCTTCCCCCTGATCGGCGCGTGCCGCCTTTGCTGGGATGGGAGTGGATACACACGCCGGGTCACAGTCCGGGGCATATCTCGCTATGGCGCGAGGTTGATCGAACCCTTGTTGTGGGGGACGCCTTCATAACCACGGGCCAGGAATCGGCTTATGAAGTTGCGGCGCAAACACTCGAAATGCACGGCCCTCCAAGATATTTCACGTCCGACTGGATTGCTGCCGGAACCTCAGTGACCAATCTCGCAGCACTTGAACCAAAGCTTGCAATCACAGGCCATGGGCGCGCTGTGGGCGGACCGAGATCCATCGAGGCTTTGCGTCAGCTGGCGGATGGCTTCATGCAGATAGCGCCTCCCGCTCACTTGGCTAGTTGATGAGGGCCATAAGAGTGTGTCGATGATTGAAGGCTGCTGTAGCCATCAATCATCGACGCTGTTCGATCGCGTATCGCAAATTTGCAAATACGCTCTTCAAACTTGAAGTCTTTGTTTCCGCTGAAGTCGTTCTCGCAAAACCGCGGCACGTTTTTGCGCGACATGCATTAAACGCCGTCTCTCCACCGGAAATAGGCAATGCTTCCCACGCCAAATGCGGCGGCCAGAACCAGGCCGGATATGATCATTCGTGTCTCCTCCACGTGACAAATTGAGTCTCGCCACGCTCCTCATCGCGACGAAGTGTCACAGCAACACAGACTTCCCCATTTGACAAGCGACATCATCAACGATCAATAAAAGTGAGGCTTGCCCTTGCTGTTGATGCTGCGCGCCAAAAGGTGATTGGCACTGTGGCAATGAGCCTACTATGCCCTATGGTACGGATGGGTTTAAAACGCCCTTGGATACTCGTCCTTTAAGCTGTATTCGAACGCGAACCCAAACGGGTATGCCGCCGCCTGGAGAAGCCATTGTCGATCGCGGAAATTTCCTTGTTCAGCGCACTGCTCGCGGGTGCTTTGTCCTTCCTGTCTCCTTGCGTGCTGCCGCTTGTTCCGCCCTACCTCTGTTATATGGCCGGCGTTTCCGTCGATCAGTTCCGGGGTTCCGAGCGCATCCAGACGGTACAGAGCCGGAAAGCCATTCTTTTATCGGCCTTGTTCTTCACGTTGGGCTTTGGCACCGTATTTGTCGCCCTGGGGGCTGGCGCAACCTCCATCGGCATGGTTTTGCGGCAGCATCTGGATGTGCTGTCCAAGATCGGTGGCCTGATCATCATCATCATGGGCCTCAATTTTCTGGGTCTTTTCCGGATAGGGCTTCTGGCGCGTGAGGCGCGTTTCCAGTCTGCCGGCAAGCCCGCCACGCTTTCCGGGGCCTACATTATGGGGCTGGCTTTTGCTTTTGGCTGGACCCCCTGTATTGGGCCGGTGCTTGGGGCAATTCTGGGCATTGCCGCCTCGCGTGAAACGGTTTCTGATGGCGCGATGCTGCTGGCGATCTATTCTCTGGGGCTTGCCGTGCCTTTCTGGATTGCCGCAGGCTTCTCAGGCGCTTTCATGCAATTTCTCAGCCGTTTCCGTCAGCATCTGGGCGTGGTCGAAAAGGTCATGGGGGGATTGCTCGTGGTCACGGGCCTTGCATTCATGTTTGGCTTTGTCAGCGATCTTGCCATCTGGTTCCAACAGAGCTTTCCTATCCTTTCGCGGATTGGCTGATCGCAGATGGCTGCCACTCTCGCTCTGCTGATCCCCTTTTTCGGTTTGATTCTGATCGGCTTTATTGCGGCCAAGGTCAGCCGTCAGAGGGCGGATGCGCTGGGTTGGATGAACATCTTCATCATTTATGCGGCCTTGCCAGCGCTTTTCTTCAAGCTTGTTTCCAGAACACCGTTTGACGAGCTTACCCGGCTTGATTTCATTTTCACACAACTTGCTGCGGTCTACAGTGTCTACGGGCTGCTGCTGATTGCTGGTGTGTGTTGGCGCAAGGCCAGTCTTGGCGAAAGTGTCATCCAGGCTTTCGGCGGTGCCTATGGAAACATAGGCTATATGGGGCCCGGGCTTGCGCTATTGGTTTTGGGCGATGCGGCTGCAACGCCGGTTGCGCTGATTGTTTGCCTGGAAAATGCGCTCCATTTCGTCGTGGCACCTGCCATGATGGCGCTCGCGCTGGGTGATGAAAGGCCGCCGCTGCGTCTGGTCGGCGATGTTCTGAAGCGCGTTGCCCTGCATCCCTTCATTCTGTCCACAGCTGCGGGATTTGCCGTGGCAGCACTTGGCTGGAAACTTCCGGTACCATTGGGCCAGCTGGTCGATTATCTCGCTCAATCTGCCGCGCCCTGCGCCCTGTTTGCGATGGGGGTCAGTCTGGCGCTGCGGCCGTTGAAACGTGTCCCGATGGAAATAGGCTATATATCTGCTGCCAAGCTGATCCTGCTGCCTATGCTCATGTATGCGCTGATGAGGGGCATTGGCGGCTTTGAGCAAAACTGGGTTCATGCGGCTGTGCTGCTTGCCGCCTTGCCGACAGCAACCAACGTATTCGTGATTAGCCAGCATTATGGCGTCTGGCAGGAAAGAGCGTCAGCGACAGTTCTCATCACCACGGTTCTCTCCGTACTGACGTTGCCTGTTGTTCTCTATCTCGTCTCAGCCGGCTTTTTGTCTGCTGAAGGGATGCCGTAACGTATCCACCAGCTCCTTCAGGCCCCGGCCCGGCTCGACGCCTTCTCGCATGAGAACGTTGCGGAGTGGACCCACCGCTGTCAGCATGTGAAGACCAGCCGCTCTTGCCACCTGCATGGGCAGGAAATCGGATAGCAGCGACCGATTGAGCAGGTCCACCCCGAATGTACGGGTCATGATGTCACCACGGCGGCGGCGGTTGAAACGCTCACCAAGATCTGCGGCGATCGGTGCGCCATTGGTCGAATTGAGAAGTTCTACCAGTTCCATGACGTCGCGAAGCGAGAGGTTCAGCCCTTGCGCACCAATGGGCGGGAAGGCGTGGGCCGCTTCTCCGACAAGTGCAACACGTCCCTTACCGAAGCGATCTGCCATGAGGCTGGAAAGCGGCCAGGCTTCTGCACCTTCCTCGACCGATACCTTGCCAAGCATCGATTGCATCCGCTGCTCAACCTCCAGGGAAAGCTGCTGGGTGTTGAGCGCTAGCAGTCTCTCAGCCTCCGCCGGCTTGACCACCCATACGAGGCTTGAGCGGGCGCCCGGCAGCGGCACCTGTGTGAAGGGACCGCTTTCGGTGTGAAATTCTGTCGAGACGTTGTTGTGGGACAGATCGTGCGAGAAATTCAGTACCACCGCAGTCTGCGGGTAAGCCCAGCGGCGTGTCGAAATTGCCGTGGCTTCGCGCACAGGCGAGTTTCTGCCATCCGCCCCAACAACGAAGGCCGCGGTCACATTCTCACCGGAGGAAAGGCCAAGCGAGACATGATCAGCCGACGGGGTCAGCGTCTGGAGAGATGCATCGATGCGCTGAATATTGGCCTCCGCGTCAACGGCGGCTTTCAGCTTTTCCATCAGCACGCGGTTCGGAATATTATAGCCAAAGGCGTAAAGCCCGACATCGGCTGCGCGGAACTGTGCGGGTGGGGCACGAAACAGCCGCTTCGTGCCATCCAGGATCTGCATGACGCAGAGCGGTGCCGCTTCCTCCTGAAGCATATCCCACAGGCCGAGGCTATCGATGAAACGAATCGATTGGTCCATCAGAGCCGTGGTGCGGTGGTCTCTGCGCTCCGTTGCCGGGGCAATGAGCGCCACCTTGCGGCCTGCGCGGCCAAGCGCCAGCGCTGCAATCGAGCCGGCCAGACCTTCACCTACAACAGCAATCTCGACGTTTTGCATTTTCGCTCTTCTTCATGCTCGTTCAGTCTGCTCTATGTAGGCAAACTTGTGAAACTTATCCATGGGCTGCATCGGCCTAACGGTGTGAAGGTTGCAAAGCGCGCCGATTGGCCGCATATCGGCGTGATAGTTCAGACAATCGGAGCAGGGCGTGATCAGGCGAATCTTCAATTACCGGAAAGTGCCCTATGCAGAAATCAGGGCTTTCTCGGTCCACGTCCTCACAGCCTCCGGCTCGTTTCTCGCATTCCTCGGCGTTGTGGCCGCTGCTGAACATCGCTTTGTCGATATGTGGTGGTGGCTCGGTCTCGCGCTCCTGATCGATGGTATCGATGGTCCCATTGCGCGAAAGGTGCGCGTGAAGGAGGTCTTGCCCAACTGGTCTGGCGATACGCTGGACAATATTATCGACTATGTCACCTATGTGCTGCTTCCGGCCTTCGCCCTCTATCAAAGCGGCATGATTGGCGAGACCTGGTCTTTCGTCGCTGCCGGTATGATCGTGGTTTCCAGCGCGATCTATTACGCTGACACGGGCATGAAGACCGATGAGTATTTCTTCTCCGGTTTCCCGGTTGTCTGGAACATGGTGATCCTGACGCTCTTCGTCATCAAGCCGACGGAGACGACGGCGCTGGTGATCGTCGTCGCGGCTGTTATCCTTACCTTCCTGCCGATCAACTTCCTGCATCCGGTAAGGGTGAAGAGATTGCGGGTGCTGAACCTGTCTATCTTTCTCCTCTGGTGCGCGCTTTCTGGCTATTCGCTTCTGCTGCAGTTCGAATCCCCGGTCTGGCTGGTTTGGAGCGTCGTGGTAACAGGGATCTATCTCTTTTGCATCGGTGGGATCCTGCAGCTTTTTCCGAACCTGGGAAAAAGCAGTTAAGTCTCGGCTTAAGAATGTGTTTTCTGTTGTGCGCAGCAACAAAACTTGTATCAATTAGGCCACGCGCCGGTTTTGCCGGACAATCAGCGGCACGTCGCACGGACATATCTCGGAGAAGATAGCCGCGCTGATGTGTGAGGGGATACGAGTGACAGAGACGCACACACGAGAAGCGTCACAGCTTCTTCATATTCGGGGTCTGACCAAATATTTCGGTAGCTTCGCAGCCTGCAATGCCGTCGACCTCACCATTGCGCCGGGCGAGATTCACGCTCTTCTGGGCGAAAACGGTGCTGGCAAATCCACGCTCGTTAAGATGCTGTTCGGCGTTTTGCAGCCGACTGCGGGTGAGATCCTTTGGCAAGGGAGCCCACGGAGCATCGCTTCTCCCAGTGCAGCGCGTGAGCTCGGCATCGGCATGGTATTTCAGCATTTCTCGCTGTTCGAGGCGTTGACCGTCGCAGAGAATATTGCACTTTCGCTCAGCCCCACGGTGCCGCTGGCAAGAATTGCCGAGGAAGCCGCAGCGCTTTCAAATGCCTATGGCCTTCCGCTTGATCCGAATTCCCATGTGGCCGATCTTTCTGTTGGCGAGCGCCAGCGTATCGAGATTGTTCGCGCGCTCCTGCAAAATCCAAAGCTTATCATTCTGGATGAGCCGACCTCCGTTCTGACGCCTCAGGAGGCCGACAAGCTTTTTGAAACGCTCTTCAAGCTGAAGGCGGAAGGTCGTTCCGTGCTCTATATCAGTCACCGGCTGGAGGAAGTGCAGCGGATCTGTGATCGCGCCACCGTTTTGCGGCATGGCAAGGTGACCGGCTCTTGCGATCCGAGACAGGAGACGCCTGCTTCTCTCGCCCGCATGATGGTTGGCTCTGAGGTTGCGGCGATCCATCGCCCGGAAGCGGAAGCCCTAGGCGAAGTGCTGCTGGATGTTTCCTCGCTTTCGGTACCAGCTCGCACTCCCTTTGCTGTATCTTTGAAGGATGTGTCCTTGCAGGTGCGGGCGGGGGAAGTGCTGGCCGTTGCGGGCGTTGCCGGAAACGGCCAGGGTGAGCTTTTCGATGCCTTGTCCGGCGAATACACCGTGCCCTTGGCGGATAGCATCCGTCTGCGGGGCAGGCCGGTTGGGCGGACGGGCATCAATGGCCGTCGTCTGATGGGGGCCGGTTTTGTGCCCGAAGAGAGACACGGCCACGCAGCCGTTTCTGATATGAGCCTTTCCGATAATCTTCTGCTATCGCGCAGCCAGTCAGATCGCGCGGTCTTTCTATCCGGTGGCTTTGCAGCGATCATTCGCCACGACACGATCCGCAAGGCGACAAAGCGAATTTGTGAGATCATGGATGTGCGCAATAGTGGCGAGGATCCGGCTGCGGCCTCGCTATCCGGCGGCAATCTGCAAAAATTCATCATTGGGCGCGAGCTGGATAGAAAACCCGCCGTGCTGATCGTCAATCAGCCGACCTGGGGTGTGGATGCAGGGGCCGCCAGCCGTATTCGCCAGTCATTGATTGACCTGGCGCGCTCCGGCTCTGCGGTTGTCGTCATCAGCCAGGATCTGGACGAGATCTTCGAAGTCGCCACCAACATCGCAGTGATTTCGGAAGGCAAGCTTTCCCGTCCCTATCCGGCAGGCGAGCTGTCGCTGGAAAAGATAGGGCTTCTGATGGGCGGCATCCACGATTCCACGCAGCATCCGGGAGCTTCCCATGCGCATTGAGCTTGAGCGGCGCTCTGCCGCATCCGGGCTGTTTGCTATCGTTTCTCCGCTGCTGGCCCTGGCGCTTACCTTGATCTTCGGCGCGATCATGTTCTGGATGCTCGGGAAGGACCCGCTGCATGCGCTCTACAGCTTCTTCATCGAGCCTTTGCTGGAAGTCTGGTCGCTGCACGAACTTGCCATCAAAGCGGCGCCATTGATCCTGATCGCGGTAGGACTATCGGTTTGTTATCGCTCGAACAACTGGAATATCGGCGCTGAGGGGCAGTTCAGCATCGGGGCGATTACCGGCTCCATCTTGCCTGTTCTCGTGCCGCAATGGCATTCGCCGCTGGTCTTGCCGCTGATGTTGATCATGGGGCTGATCGGTGGCGCACTTTATGCTGCCATTCCAGCGCTTCTGAAAACCCGCTTCAATACCAACGAAATTCTGGTCAGCCTGATGCTGGTCTATATCGCCCAGCTGTTCCTGGATTGGCTGACGCGCGGCCCCTGGCGTGATCCCAAAGGCTTCAACTTTCCACAAACCGTTAGCTTTGCGCCTGAGGCCGTGCTGCCGGAAATTCTTGAGAGCGGACGCGCGCATTGGGCCATTGTCTTTGCTCTGGTGGCTGCCGTCGGCATCTGGTTCATGATGCGCTTCATGCTGAAAGGCTTTGAGGTCGAGGTGCTCGGAAAGTCTGAACGGGCAGGGCGCTTTGCCGGATTTTCCTCTCGCCGGATGGTGTGGTTTTCGTTGATGCTGTCGGGCGCATTTGCCGGTCTTGCTGGCATATCCGAGGTTTCCGGTTCCATCGGGCATCTTCAACCGTCCATATCCCCGGGCTACGGTTTCACCGCCATCATCGTCGCTTTTCTGGGGCGCCTCAATCCTCTCGGCATTATTGCCTCCGGCTTTGTGCTGGCCTTGACCTATCTCGGTGGTGAGGCCGCTCAATTGTCACTGGGCGTGTCCGATAAGGTCACCCGCGTCTTTCAGGGTTTGCTTCTCTTCTTCGTCCTCTCCTGTGACACCCTCATCCTTTATCGCGTGCGCCTCGTCTTCGGCAGCACCCGCGTGACCGCAGAGCCGAGGACGTGAACCATGCTTGAAGCCATTCTGTTGACCATTATCACTGCCGCCACGCCGCTGGTCATTGCGGCCATGGGCGAGCTTGTGACGGAACGTGCAGGCGTGCTCAATCTTGGCGTCGAAGGCATGATGATCATGGGGGCGGTTTGCGCATTTGCTGGCGCTTATCTCACCGGCTATCCGGTGATCGGGCTTCTCTGTGGCATATTGGGCGGAGCCGTCTTCTCGCTTCTCTTCGGCTTTCTCACGCTGACGCTGGTGACCAACCAGGTGGCAACGGGCCTTGCGTTGACGATACTTGGTCTTGGTTTGTCCGGGCAGATTGGCGAGTCTTTCGTCGGTATTCCGGGCGTGAAACTCCAGCCTATTGTCATCCCTGTGCTTTCTGAAATCCCGTTTCTGGGGCCGCTTCTTTTCCGGCAGGATCTCACCTTTTATCTCAGCATTGCGCTTGTTATCGGTGTGAACTGGTATCTGTTTAGAAGTCGCCGGGGACTGAAGCTGCGCGCCATCGGTGATAATCATGGTTCCGCCCATGCGCTTGGCATCAATGTCATCCGCACACGCTATCTCGCCGTGATGTTTGGTGGAGCATGTGCAGGTCTAGCCGGTGCGCAGCTATCTCTCGTCTATACGCCTCAGTGGGTTGAGAATATGTCCGCCGGTCGCGGCTGGATCGCGCTTGCCCTGGTGGTGTTTGCCTCGTGGAGGCCTTGGCGGGTCCTGGCGGGAGGCTACATCTTCGGCGCGGTCGGCATTCTGCAACTGCATGCGCAGGCGCTCGGAATTGGGGTTCCATCGCAATTTCTTTCCATGCTGCCATATGCTGTCACTATTGTGGTGCTCATCATCATTTCGCATAATCGGCGCACAACGCTCATCAATACACCGGCATCTCTCGGGAAGTCCTTCGTTCCCGATCGCTGACGCGGTTTTCTCGTTTCGAAGCTTCATGCCAAACAGGGGTTGAATATGAAGAAGCTCATCATCGCACTTGCCGCAACGGTGGCCGCACTGGGCGGCATCACCACCGGCGCTCAGGCTCAGGAAAAGACCAAGGTCTGCTTCATCTATGTCGGCACCAAGACTGATGGTGGCTGGACACAGGCTCATGATGTGGGCCGCCAGGAACTGCAGAAGGCAATGGGCGACAAGATTGAGACCCCGTATCTGGAAAGCGTGCCAGAGGGTCCGGATGCCGAACGCGCTATCGAGCGCATGGCGCGCTCCGGTTGCGCCATGGTTTTCACCACCTCGTTCGGCTTCATGGATGCGACTGTGAAGGTTGCTCAGAGGTTCCCCAAGGTGAAGTTTGAGCATGCGACAGGCTTCAAGGCCGCTGAAAATCTGGCGACCTACAATGCCCGCTTCTATGAAGGCCGTTACATTCAGGGTCAGATCGCAGCCAAGATGTCGAAGAAGGGCGTTGCCGGTTACATCGCCTCCTTCCCCATCCCTGAGGTGGTCATGGGTATCAACGCCTTCGAACTGGGCGCGAAGTCTATCAACCCTGATTTCAAGTTGAAGGTTGTTTGGGCAAACACCTGGATCGACCCGGGCAAGGAAGCCGATGCAGCCAAGGCTCTCATCGACCAGGGTGTCGATATCCTCACCCAGCACACGGATTCCACCGCGCCGATGCAGGTGGCTGCAGAACGTGGGATCATGGCTTTCGGCCAGGCATCCGACATGATTGCCGCCGGTCCGAAGACGCAATTGACAGCTATCGTCGATACCTGGGGTTCCTATTACATCAAGCGTACCAAGGCCTTGCTCGACGGGACCTGGAAGTCCGAGCAGATTTGGGACGGCCTGAAGGATGGCATCCTGACGATGGCGCCATACACCAACATGCCGGACGACGTGAAGGCAATGGCGGAAGAAACGGAAGCCAAGATCAAGTCTGGCGAACTGCATCCGTTTACGGGTCCGATCAACAAGCAGGATGGCTCCGTCTGGCTGAAGCAGGGTGAAAAGGCTGATGACGGAACGCTGCTCGGCATGAACTTCTACGTTGAAGGTGTAGACGACAAGCTGCCTCAGTAAGCTTCACAGGAATGAGCCTGTTTTAATGTTAAAAGGCCGCCTGCGTTGAAAAACGTGGGCGGTTTTCCGTTTTGAACCTTTGAGCTGTTGTTCCACCCGAGCCTGAGGCGGAATGACAGATCTATTGGCGTCTTGCGTCTTCTGCTGCTAAATGCCGTCGAATCTTCAAGGAGAGTCGTATGGAACGCACCTGTCTTGCCGTCATTCTCGCTGCTGGCGATAGCACGCGAATGAAATCATCGATGTCCAAGGTTCTGCATCCCATTGCTGGCCTGCCGATGATTTCGCACGTGATGAAGGCGATCAAAGGGGCTTCGATCCAGAACGCAGTGCTTGTCCTGGGGCGCGATGCGGATGCTGTTGCCAAGGCAGGCAGCGTCGATGGCATGACTGTGTCTACCGTCTTGCAAACGCAGCGCCTTGGCACGGGTCATGCAGTGCTGACCGCCCGGGATGCGATTGCCGCAGGCTACGATGAAATCCTGATCACCTATGGCGATGTTCCGCTGGTGCGGCCCGAGAGCTTTACCAAGGCGCGCAGCTTGATGGCAGATGGTGCCGATATCGTCGTGATCGGTTTTGAGACCGACAACCCCTTCGGCTACGGTCGCCTGCTGGTCGAAAACGGTGAGCTGGTTGCGATCCGGGAAGAGAAGGATGCGACCGACGAGGAGCGAAAGGTCACGCGTTGCAATAGCGGCCTGATGGTCATCAACGGCAAGCGAGCTCTCGAATGGCTTGAAAAGATCGACAACAAGAACGTCAAGGGCGAATACTATCTGACGGATATTGTTGAAATTGCCCGTGCTGGTGGCGCGAAAGTCGTCGCTGTCGATGCACCGGAGGCAGAACTTGCTGGCTGCAACACGCGGGCGGAACTGGCCTTGCTTGAGGCAAGCTGGCAGCAGCGCCGCCGCCATGAAATCATGCTGTCCGGCGTTTCTATGATTGCGCCCGAAACTGTTTTTCTGGCGCATGACACGGTCTTGCAGCCCGATGTTCTGGTGGAACCGAACGTCGTTTTCGGACCCGGCGTAACGGTGGAGAGCGGTGCGGTCATTCACGCTTTCTCGCACATCGAGGGTGCTCATGTGGCTGCTGGTGCGACTGTCGGGCCGTTCGCCCGCTTGCGTCCCGGCGCCGAGCTTGGGCCGGACTCAAAGGTTGGCAATTTCTGCGAGGTCAAGAAGGCATCGATTGGTGCAGGCGCCAAGGTGAACCATCTGACCTATATTGGCGATGCCTTTATCGGCGCCGGAGCCAATATCGGCGCGGGCACCATCACCTGCAACTATGACGGGGTGAACAAGCACGAAACGCGGATTGGCGAAAATGCCTTCATCGGCTCCAACTCCTCGCTGGTCGCGCCTGTTTCCATAGGTAGCGGCGCTTACGTCGCATCCGGGAGCGTTGTGACTCATGATGTGCCGGAAGATGCACTCGCGCTGGGTAGGGCGAGGCAGGAAATCAAGCCGGAACGGGCAAGACTGATTCGTGATCGGGCGGCTGCGGTGAAGGCAGCAAAGAAGGCAGGTCAGTGACCCGCCATTGATTACGACCGGAAATCCAATTTGACTGCCACCGCAATTGCACTTCTTGCGCAGTGCGGTAGGAACGTGCCGAAGAAAAAATTCAGGAAGAGAGGTCCATATGTGTGGAATTGTGGGGATCGTCGGTCATCAGGCGGTCGCTGAGCGACTGGTGGACGCCTTGCGCCGGTTGGAATACCGGGGCTATGACTCCGCTGGCGTAGCCACGATTCACGATGGCAGGCTTGATCGTCGGCGGGCGGAAGGCAAGCTCTTAAATCTGGAAAAGAAGCTGGCTGATGAGCCGCTTCCCGGAAACATTGGCATTGCGCACACCCGCTGGGCTACCCACGGCGCGCCTAACGAGACAAATGCGCATCCTCATTTCGTCGAAGGCGTTGCTGTCGTTCATAACGGCATCATCGAAAACTTTTCCGAACTTCGGGATGAATTGACTGCGGAAGGCGCGGTTTTCACCAGTCAGACAGATACCGAAGTCGTGGCGCATCTTCTTGCGAAGTTCACGCGCGAGGGTATGGATCATCATCAGGCGATGCTGGCCATGCTGAACCGCGTCTCCGGTGCCTATGCGCTTGTCGTGATGTTCCAGGATGATCCGGGCACGATCATGAGTGCGCGTTTCGGACCTCCTCTGGCCCTTGGACATGGCAAGGGGGAGATGTTCCTCGGTTCCGACGCCATCGCTCTTGCGCCTTTCACAAACCAGATTACCTATCTGGTGGATGGCGATTGCGCTGTGATGACAGCAAACGGTGTTTCGATCACCGATTACGCTGGCAACCCGGTTGAGCGCCCCATCCAGATATCCCAGGCTGCGGCTCTGATGGTGGATAAGGGAAACCACCGCCATTTCATGGAAAAGGAAATCTACGAGCAGCCGGAGATCATTTCTCACGCGTTGAGCCATTATGTCGATTTCGCCACCGGCGCCATCCGCGAGCAGGATAAGGCCATCGATTTCGGTGCGATCCGCAGCCTGGCAATCTCTGCCTGTGGCACGGCTTTTCTGTCAGGACTTGTCGGTAAATACTGGTTCGAGCGCTATGCTCGACTGCCGGTGGAAATCGACGTGGCCTCCGAGTTTCGCTATCGCGAAATCCCGCTTTCCAAGGATCAGGCCGCGCTGTTCATTTCTCAGTCCGGTGAAACAGCCGATACCTTGGCTTCCCTCCGCTACTGCAAGGACGAAGGGCTGGCGATCGGCGCCGTTGTCAACGTGAAGGAATCCACGATTGCACGTGAAGCCGATGCAGTTTTCCCGATCCTTGCCGGGCCGGAAATCGGCGTTGCCTCCACCAAGGCATTCACCTGTCAATTGGCGGTTCTGGCGGCTCTTTCCATTCAGGCAGGCCGTGCACGCGGTACTCTTTCCGAGGTGCAGGAGAAGGAACTGGTGCGGCATCTGATCGAAATGCCACGCATCATGAGCCATGTTCTCAACCAGATCCAGCCGCAGATCGAGCTTCTGTCCCGCGATCTTTCCCGCTTCAAGGACGTGCTCTATCTCGGACGTGGCACGAGCTACCCGCTGGCACTGGAAGGCGCGCTGAAGCTCAAGGAAATCTCCTATATCCACGCTGAAGGCTATGCCGCCGGTGAGTTGAAGCACGGTCCAATCGCGCTGATCGACGAAAAAATGCCGGTGATCGTCATTGCACCGCATGATCGTTTCTTCGAGAAGACCGTATCAAACATGCAGGAAGTGGCGGCACGCGGCGGCAAGATCATTTTCGTGACGGATGAGAAGGGTGCTGCGGCTTCCAAGCTGGAAACCATGGCAACGATCACGCTTCCCAATGTGGATGAGGTGATCGCGCCGATGATCTTCTCGCTGCCGATCCAGTTGCTTGCCTATCACACAGCCGTCTTCATGGGGACGGATGTGGATCAGCCGCGCAACCTGGCAAAATCCGTTACCGTGGAGTGAGCCTCTATCAGGCTCTTTCCAGGGGGTGAAAGCTCGCGGGGATCAGGATTGGTCATTCAATCGGCGCGCTGAACGGCAGTGATCTTACATCAGAAGCGGGCGAGGATCGGGGAAAACCCGGTTCCGGCCGCTTCGATACATGAGGGCGGAGCCGTTCCCGCGTTGACCGCACGCTTCCGGTGGATTGACGCAAGGGGCATGCATCGGCGCGTCCCGTCTCGTTTTCCAATCCTGCCGGCTCTTGTCACTGCTATTTCAAAGAGATCGCTTAAGTCCTCACACCAATACCCAATCAGCCCTTGCGGGGGCGAGTAGGCTTAGGCATTGTCCGGCTTTCCGCCTTGTGCGCCGCGGAATCAAATTTGGATGCAGTCATGGATAGCCCGGAACGAATCACGCTTGCTGGACGGTTGCGCAACAACTTCCTCACGGGGCTCATAATCTGCGCACCGCTTGCCATCACCATCTGGCTTACCTTCGCCTTTATTGATTGGGCGGACAGTTGGGTGACGCCATATATTCCTCAGCGCTACAATCCGCAGTATTACTTCGACATCACCATTCCGGGGCTCGGCCTGGTGATTGCGATCATCATCATTACGCTGATCGGTTTTCTGGGAAAAAACCTGATCGGGCGTTCCGTCGTTAATTTTGGCGAATCCATCGTCAACCGCACGCCGCTGGTGCGCACACTCTATAAAAGCCTGAAGCAGATTTTTGAGACTGTGCTGAAGGATCAATCCACGTCCTTCAAGAAAGTTGGTCTTGTGGAGTTCCCAAGTCCGGGCACCTGGGCTTTGGTCTTCATCGCAGCGGAAGCGCAAGGCGAGGTAGCCCATCGGTTCAACGAGCTTGGACAGGAGATGATGGCTGTCTTCCTGCCGCCAACTCCAGTCCCGACCGCTGGTTTCCTGCTCTTTGTCCCGAAGGAGAAGGTCATTCTTCTGGATATGACGCCGGAAGATGCGGCGAAACTTCTGATTTCGGGCGGTCTGATTACACCTGACTGGAAGCCGAAGCTGGTTCTATAAGCTTCATCTGATTGTCATCGTGCAATCCTAGACAGGGCGTGAGGGGCGAAAGTTTGACTGGCGGGAGGCGTCGGGAGCTTGTCCCTTGCCGTCACGTCGAAGGATAACACTCATGAAATCTCTCCTGCACACGGGCAAGCGCTGCCTGCTGGCTTCGCTCGCCATGTCCGTTTTTGTTTCGCCGACAGTTGCGCTTGCCCAAGAGGCACCAAAGATCACGAACAAGGGGCTGGTTGCCGTTGGGCGTATCGCCGCAAGCCAGAAGGACAAGTTCGGCGAAACCTTCGGCTCCGGTTCTGGCATGGCTATCGATCCGACCGCCTGGAAGAAGGATGGCGATAGCTATTCCGGTGCGCTTTGGCTGTTGCCGGATCGTGGCTACAACGTGGAAGGCACGACCGATTACAACGATCGCCTGAACAGAATCGAGTTTCGCCTTAACCCCACAGCGAGCTCTCCAGGCGAGGCCGGTCAGGCATCCACTCTGCAGGCCAAGCTGACCGACACCATGCTCCTGACGGATGATCAGGGCAAGAACCTGACTGGACTGGACCCTGAAGGCGGCACGCGTGCTGCGACGGATAAGCTTCCCCTGCTGCCTCAGGCTCGTACGGGCAAGGTTGCTGTGGACCCGGAGGCTATCGTTCGCCTGAAGGACGGTTCCTTCCTGATCAGCGATGAGTACGGTCCCTACATCTATCGCTTTACAGCCGAAGGCAAGTTGGTCTCGGCCACGCAGCCGCCCAAGGCTTTGCTGCCCATGCGCAATGGCGCAGTGAATTTCTCCTCGAACAATGTGGATGCGCAGGGCAAGAAGCCCGAGCCTAAAGATCCCGAGACCGGAAGACAGAACAATCAAGGCCTTGAAGGCATGTCGATGACGCCGGATGGCAAGTTTGTCATCGCTGTCCTGCAGTCGGCCGCGCGTCAGGATGGCGGCGATTCCGGGCAGACGCGCATGAACACGCGTGGTCTGGTCTATGATGCCACTGACATCGACCATCTCAAGCTGGTCCACGAATACGTCGTTCCTCTGCCGACCTTTGATAACAAGGGCAAGGTGGCCGTTGCTGCGCAGAGTGAAATCCTGGCGATTTCCGACAAGGCATTCTTGATGCTGGCGCGTGACAGTAACAACGGTCAGGGCCTTAAGGGCGATACCTCTGTTTATCGCCAGATCGTGCTTGTCGATCTCTCTCAAGCAACAGATATCGCCAATTCGGAGTTTGATGCTGGCAAGCCGGTTGCGCCGAAAGGTGTTGTGGATCCCGCAGTCAAAACCGCGACGCTTACGCCGTTTATTGACCTGAACGACAAGGCGCAACTTGGCCGTTTCGGCCTGCACAACGGCGCGCCGAATGATAAGAACAATCTCTCGGAAAAGTGGGAAGCCATGTCTATTGCCAGTGCTCAGGATGCCACGGCACCGGATGATTACTTCCTGTTTGTTGCCAACGATAATGACTTCCTGACCCAGGACGGTTTCCAGGTTGGCGCATCTTACAAGGCTGAGGGTGGTGCGGATGTGGATACCATGTTCCAGGTCTTCCGTGTCACGTTGCCCGGAATGGTGCGATAGAGCGCTTCCAGGCAAAGTGCATAGAGGCTTTCCGTCCGGACATACGTAAAAACAAGAGATAGAGCGTTGCCGTGCTTCTGTTCGATACGAAAACGCTCTAAGCACGTGGCGATCTTTGAGAGCATATCCGGTGGTTCCGCTTTGCCGGGTATGCTCCGCCTCTTGGACTTTACAGAATTTGGGCGCGAAACCTCTGACGCAGATTTGCTGAACGTACTTTCAGCTCATGCCTGGCGCAGAATGAGGAGCTTGCCGGATTGTGTCCGCAGGCTCCTTTTCGAACGGCAGGAAGCGCCGCTAGCCAGCGCGCAAATAGCGGATCGCTTCATCACGCCGATGCAGATAGAGGAGGACCCGAAGCGCTTGACCGCGTTCACTGGCGAGGTCCGGATCTCTTTCCAGAATATAGGCTGCATCTTTGCGGGCGATTTCCAGAAGATCGCCGTGCGCTTCAAGGCTGGCGATGCGAAAGCCGGGTGTGCCGGATTGGCGGGTTCCAAGCAATTCGCCTTCACCACGCAATTTCAGGTCTTCTTCCGCGATGAGAAAGCCATCCTCGCTGTCGCGCAGAATGGAGAGGCGCGCGCGCCCGGTTTCGCTCAACGGTCCCTTGTAGAGAAGAATGCAGGTGGATGCTTCATCACCACGGCCCACGCGGCCGCGCAACTGATGCAGCTGGGCAAGGCCGAAACGTTCCGCATGCTCGATTACCATGATGGTTGCATCCGGTACGTCGACGCCCACTTCCACCACGGTCGTTGCCACCAGAAGACGGATTTCGCCCGCCTTGAACGCGGCCATGACGGTATCCTTTTCCGCGCCGCTCATGCGCCCATGCACCAGTCCAACCTTGGGCCCAAGGGCTTTCGTAAGTGCAGCGTGACGCTGCTCCGCAGACATAAGCTCGGACAGGTCGGATTCTTCCACCAGCGGGCAGATCCAATAGGCTTTCTTTCCCTCGGATAGCGCCGAGCGCAGGCGTGCGACAATCTCGTCCGTGCGTTCCGTTGGCACCGTGACCGTCTGAATTGGCTTTCTGCCAGCGGGTTTCTCCGTCAGCTTGGAAACATCCATATCGCCAAAGGCGGCAAGTACCAGCGTACGCGGGATAGGGGTGGCCGTCATGACCAGGAGATGCGGGTTCATGCCCTTGGCGGTGAGCTTGAGGCGCTGATGCACGCCGAAGCGATGCTGCTCATCCACCACAGCCAGCATAAGGTCATGATAGGCAATGGCATCCTGGAAGAGAGCATGCGTGCCGATGATGATCTGAGCCTCGCCAGAGGCTATGCGCGTCAGCACCTCCTCGCGCTCCCGGCCTTTCACGCGACCGGTGAGCACCTCAACCTTCAAGCCCACGGCCGCGCTGATACGGCTGATTGTTGCGTGGTGCTGGCGTGCCAGAATTTCCGTTGGCGCCATCAGCACGGCTTGTCCGCCAGCTTCCACCACATCGGCCATCGCCATCAGTGCGACCAGTGTTTTTCCCGCACCGACATCGCCCTGAACGAGGCGCAGCATACGCTCATCCTTGGCCATATCCTCGCGGATTTCCGCAATCGCATTCTGCTGGCTGCCGGTGAGAGAGAAGGGCAGGGAAGCGGCGATTGCATCACGGATGCGACCGGCAACCTGAACAGGTCTCCCTGTCGCCTTGCGCATTTTCTGTCGAACGAGGGCGAGCGACACTTGCCCTGCCAGGAATTCGTCATAGGCAAGGCGGCGTCTTGCTGGTGCCTGTGGCTCCAGATCGCTGGTGTCGCGGGGATCGTGAAGCCGACGGAAGGCTTCGGCTGAGGAGGGCAGGCCCTGCTTCTGCTTGAGGGGTTCGTCCATCCATTCGGGAAATGCGGGGAGTCTTGCAAGCGCACCTTCCACCGCACGGCGCATGACTTTCGGAACCAGCCCGGCTGTCATGGGGTAAACCGGTTCAACCAGCGGCATGTCCACGGCTTCCGATGCCTTGATCATCAGGTCTGGGTGGACCATCGAGGCGCGTCCATTGAACCAGTCCACCTTGCCGCTAACGAGAACCGTTTCGTCGACTGGAAGCGCCTTCTCCAGCCAGTTCGCCTTGGCACGGAAGAAGGTGAGGGCCAGCTCGCCCGTGTCATCGTGCAGAAACACACGATAGGGCATGTTGGACTTGCCGGGCGGTGGCGGCTGATGGCGATCCACCCGGCCTTCAACGGTAACGATTGCCCCTTGCGGAGCCAGGGCGATGCCGGGGCGGTTGCGCCGGTCAATCATGGATGAGGGGGCATGGAAGAGAATATCCACCACCCGGCAGTCATCGGCATCCTCCCGGTCGGTCACACGCGCCAACAGATCGGCAAGCTTGGGGCCAATACCGGGCAGGCTGGAAACAGAGGCGAAAAGCGGATCAAGCAGGGCGGGGCGCATGTCCGGGAAAATGCGCTGGAAATTGCGTGTTTGGCAAGGCTGACAATTGGAAAGTTTCGTCCTATATCAGCCGCACAAAGAGGGTACACGTTCATGACAGGACTGTCGCGCAGCAGCGCCGATCTCGATCCCCGGCGCCGCAGAATTCTTTATCGTTGCTGGCATCGAGGCATTCGCGAGATGGATCTCGTTTTCGGCCAGTTTGCCGAAGCCGAGATTGCCACACTTTCCGATGCCGAGCTTGATGAGCTGGAGCGCATCATGGCGGAAGAGGATCAGGATCTGAACCGGTGGATCACTGGCGCGGATCCTGTGCCAGAGGCGCTGAATACTCCCATTTTCGCGCGATTGTGCGCCTATAGGCCGGACTTCGATATTGTGACGACCGCCTCCCTTGCGGAGAAGTTCGGGTCCGATCAATGATTTCTGGCTTCGATGCGAAGAAGGTGGCTGCGGCCTCCTCCAGCCTCACCATTGCCAATGTACAGGCCGGGATGGAGCCGCTTCTTCTGGCGGAGCTGGCGAGGCAGGGGCAATCCGTCGCTTATGTCATGTCAGACGGTCACCGTATGGCGGATCTCGAGCAGATGCTCGGTTTTGTTGCCCCGGACATTCCGGTGCTTACGCTGCCTGCCTGGGATTGCCTTCCCTATGATCGTGTTTCGCCCAGCGCCGATATTTCTGCACGTCGCTTGACCGCGCTTTCCGGGCTGATTGCGCACCGCAAGAAGCCGCATCCGGCGATTGTTCTCGTGACGGTCAACGGCATGATGCAGAAAATCGCCCCGGCAGACGTGATCGAGAGCCTGGCCTTCTCGGCCAAGCCGGGCAACACCATCCGCATGGATGATATTGCCGCGCGTCTGGAGCGGAACGGCTTTGATCGTGTCCCGACCGTGCGTGAAGTGGGCGAATTCGCCGTGCGCGGCGGCATTCTTGATGTATTTGTGCCTGGCACTGAAGAACCTGTTCGCCTCGATTTCTTTGGCGACACACTGGAATCGATTCGTACATTCGACCCGGCGAGCCAGCGCACGACAGGGCAGGCGAGAGCCCTTGACCTGAACCCGATGAGCGAGGTCACTCTGACGCCGGAAACGATCAGCCGGTTTCGTAAATCCTATCTTTCCACCTTCGGCGCCGCCACGCGCGATGACGCTCTGTACCTGGCTGTTTCCGAAGGACGCCGCTATGCTGGTATGGAGCACTGGCTTCCGTTGTTCTACGAGCGGCTTGAAACGGCTTTCGATTACCTCAGCGGTTTCCGGATCGTGACCGATCACACGGCGCGGGAGGCTGCGCAGGAGCGTTCCAAGCTCATTATCGATTACTTCGAGGCTCGGCAGAATTCAGGAACGACCGCCAAGGGCGGCGGTGCCCAGTCGACACCCTACAAACCCGTTTCCCCCGGCCAGCTTTATCTGGATGGCAAGGGGTTTGCCGCCCAACTGGATGATGTGGCCGCCATTCGATTGACGCCCTTCAACGAGCATGAGGGCGAAGCGCGCAAGGTGATCACGCTGGATGCGCGATCTGGTCCGCGCTGGGCGAAAGCGCAGGCTGAAGCCGAGCATCAATCGCGCGACGAGCGCACCAATGTTTTTGATCTCGTCGTCAAGCACATCGCCGATAAGCGGGCCGAAGGCAACAAGGTGCTGATCACCGGCTGGTCGGTTGGCTCTCTGGACCGTCTTCTTCAGGTGCTCGATGAGCACGGTTTGAAGCGCATCAAGCAGATCGAGAAGCTTTCCGAGATCGGCAAGCTCGACAAGGGGGAGGCGGCATCTGCCGTACTGAGCCTTGAAGGCGGCTTCGAGACCGGCGATCTGGTGGTCATTGGCGAACAGGATATTCTCGGCGACCGCATGGTGCGTCGATCGAAGCGCCGCAAACGCGGGGCGGATTTCATCTCCGAAGTCGCTGGATTGGATGAAGGCTCGCTGGTTGTGCATGCCGAGCATGGAATTGGGCGCTTTGTCGGTCTGGTGACAATCGAGGCGGCTGGTGCGCCGCGCGCCTGCCTTGAACTGCATTACGCCGATCAGGCAAAGCTGTTCCTGCCGGTTGAAAACATCGACCTTCTGTCGCGCTACGGTTCTGATTCGGCGGAAGCATCGCTCGATAAGCTCGGCGGCGGCGCATGGCAGGCGCGCAAGGCCAAGCTGAAGAAGCGCCTGCTGGACATGGCGGATGCGCTTATCAAGCTTGCTGCTACGCGCATAACCCGTCGCGCCCCGGTGCTGGAAACGCCTGAGGGCCTTTATGACGAGTTTGCAGCGCGGTTCCCCTATGATGAGACCGAGGATCAGGCAAACGCTATCGATGCGGTGCGCGACGATCTTGCCGCAGGTCGCCCGATGGATCGTCTGGTCTGTGGCGATGTGGGCTTCGGAAAAACGGAAGTAGCGCTGCGCGCAGCGTTCTTTGCTGCCATGAATGGGGCGCAGGTGGCAGTAGTTGTGCCAACCACGCTTCTGGCGCGTCAACATTTCAAGACTTTCCGCGAGCGTTTCCGTGGCTTGCCAATCACTGTTGCGCAAGCCTCGCGCCTGGTAACGGCAAAGGAATTGAACCAGACGAAGAAAGATCTTGCCGAAGGCAAGGTCGATATTGTTGTGGGCACGCATGCGCTGCTCGGCACCGGCATCAAGTTTGCCAATCTGGGCCTGCTGATCATTGATGAGGAGCAGCATTTCGGCGTGAAGCACAAGGAGAAGCTGAAAGAGTTGAAGAGCGATGTTCACGTTCTGACACTCTCGGCAACGCCGATTCCGCGAACCCTGCAATTGGCCATGACCGGCGTGCGCGAGCTTTCGCTCATCACGACACCGCCTGTCGATCGCATGGCCGTGCGGACATTTATCTCGCCGTTCGACCCGCTGGTGATCCGCGAGACGCTGATGCGCGAACATTATCGCGGTGGACAGAGCTTCTATGTTTGTCCGCGTCTGGCAGACCTGCCGGATATTCAGGCGTTCCTGCAATCGGACGTGCCTGAATTGAAGGTGGCGGTAGCCCACGGCCAGATGCCTGCTGGCGAACTGGAAGACATCATGAATGCCTTCTACGACGGCAAATATGATGTGCTTCTTTCCACGACCATTGTAGAATCCGGTCTTGATGTGCCGACGGCCAATACGCTGATCGTGCATCGTGCGGATATGTTCGGTCTGGCGCAGCTTTATCAGATCCGTGGTCGTGTCGGCCGCTCGAAGGTTCGCGCGTTTGCACTCTTCACCTTGCCGGTCAACAAGCAGTTGACCGCGACGGCTGAACGCCGCCTCAAGGTGCTTCAGTCGCTCGACACTCTGGGCGCGGGTTTCCAGCTTGCGAGCCACGACCTGGATATTCGCGGTGCAGGGAACCTGCTGGGTGAGGAGCAGTCCGGCCACATCAAGGAAGTGGGTTTCGAGCTTTATCAGCAGATGCTGGAAGAGGCAGTCGCCGAGGTGAAGGGCGACGACGAGATTCACGATACAGGCTGGTCGCCGCAGATTTCGGTTGGCATTACGGTCATGATTCCGGAGGATTACGTGCCGGATCTCCATCTGCGCATGGGCCTTTACCGACGCCTGGGCGAGTTGACGGAACTGAAGGATATCGATGGTTTCGGCGCAGAGATGGTCGATCGTTTCGGACCTATGCCCGTGGAAGTGCAAAACCTTCTGAAGGTTGTCTTCATCAAGTCGCTGTGCCGTAAGGCCAATGTCGAGAAACTGGAAGCGGGGCCAAAGGGTGTGGTTCTGCAGTTCCGCGACAAGCAGTTCCCGAATCCGGCTGCTCTGGTGGGTTACATTGCCAAGCAAGGTTCCATGGCCAAGATCCGTCCAGACCACAGCGTAGTGCTGACACGCGATCTGCCAACGCCGGAAAAAAGGCTGACCACGGCAGCCCAGATCATGGTTCAGTTGGCTGACTTGGCGCGCTAAGTATAGTTTTTCTGAATTTGAATGTACTTAACAAGAAGCCCGCGCTATTCGGCGCGGTTTTTTTGTTGTTCAGTCCTTGGGTTGAAAATCCACTAATTTTCTATTTTTGAGTTCTGATTTGCGTCAAGTCCGAGAAATGGGATTAATTTTTCTTTGAAGTGCAATCTTGGACTGTGCGATGCTGACTTCGCACAATTTTGTATTGACTTGCTGTTAACGAAAAATTAAGAGACGCACCGTTGTTGCCTGAACATTAAATCAGATTTTTTTTACTAAAAAGAAGCACATATTATGACGGATCTATGTATTGATTTGAGTTATGACGTTGTTATTGTTGGAGGTGGTTTGGCTGGGCAAGCTTTGGCGCTCTCCGTTGCTGATCAGAAGAGAGTTTTGCTTATCAGCAAGAACCCTTTGGAGGCTGCCGCTTCCAACTATGCACAAGGTGGCATTTCTGCCGTCTATGGTGCGCATGATAGCCACGAAAAACATATTGAGGACACGCTTGTTGCCGGGTGTCATCTCAACGACCGCGAAAACACGCGCTTCATCGTTGAGGGCGGCTTGGACGCCGTACAATGGTTGATCGCGCAGGGCGTTCCCTTCACCAAGGATGGAGAGGATTACCACCTGACCCGGGAAGGCGGCCATGGTGAGCGACGCATTCTCCATGTCGATGACATGACGGGCCGGGGCATTCAGCAAACGCTGACCGGAAGACTGAAAAATCACGGCAATATCACGCTGCTTGAGCACTATACGGTGGTGGATCTCATCACAACGGAAGATGGCAAGCGCTGCATTGGGGTGACGCTTCTTGACGCCATGGGCAATGCCCGGCGCATTGCTGCTGGCGCGACCGTTCTTGCCACCGGTGGCGTTGGTGCGATCTTCCAGCATGCAACGTCACCCTCGTCGACGATTGGTGATGGTGTGGCGCTCGCCTGGCGAGCCGGTTGCCGCGTCGCCAATATGGAATTTCTGCAGTTTCACCCGACCTGCATGTACTATCCGGGGGGAGAGGCGTTTCTGATTACCGAAGCGGTGCGCGGTGAGGGTGGTCTTTTGAAGCGCGCCGATGGAACACGCTTCATGGATGATTATGATCCGCGCGCGGAGCTGGCGCCGCGTGACGTGGTGTCCCGGGCGATCTATGCCGAGATGAAGAAGACCGGACAGCCCTGTGTTTATCTGGACATCAGCCACAAGACCCCGGAATTTGTACGCAGTCATTTTCCCAACATCTACAGGATTTGCCTTGAGAGGGGCATCGATATCACCCGTCAGCCCATTCCGGTCACACCAGCCTCGCATTACACCTGCGGCGGTATCTTTGCGGGCCATGATGGCAAAACGGATCTCGAGCAGCTGCTCTGTCTCGGGGAAGCCGCCTATACCGGCCTTCATGGCGCCAACCGGCTGGCGTCCAATTCCCTGCTAGAATGTGTCGTCATGGCCAGGGCTGCAGCGGAGGCGATCCTTGCGGATCACGTCTCCATCCCCGTGCTTCCGCTTCCCACAGGTGGCCCGCGTGCGCTTGCAAGCAGCAAGGAGGACTTCCTTCGGCTGATGAAGCAGGAAATCCGCGCCTTGATGTGGAACTACGTCGGCATCGTTCGTTCAACATTTTCGCTGAGGGCGGCTGCACGCCGGCTGGATGTGATCCGACAGGAGGTCTTCGCGCTGCTGGAGGCTCGTTCACCCTGCGTCGAATTGATTGAGGCTCGTAATCTGGTGATTACCGCCGATCTGATTATTCGCAGTGCTCTTTCCCGAAAGGAAAGCCGCGGTTGCCACTATAATACCGATTTCCCGGACATGGCGACCGAGGCAGAGCCGACCGTGCTGATGCCGCATACGGATCAGCAGAGCATCGCTGCGTGAGGTGAAGTCATGTTTGTCGCAGCTTTCGGCCTTCCCTTCGGCGCGCTTCTGGGCACGATGGGAGGGTTCCTTGGAACGGGTGGCGGCACTTTCGCCATCCCTCTTCTCGTTCTTCTGTTGGCCTATGACCAAAAATTGGCTCAGGGCACCGCGTTGGTGATGGTTGTCACCAACGTGTTGTTTGCCCTGTATAAATATCGCAATCGGGGCAGCCTCGACATCAAGCCCGCTATCACTCTGGCGGTGAGTGGAAGCGTGACGGCGGCCTTCAGTTCTCACTGGGCTCTCTCGCTGCCAAGCGAGACGCTCAAAGTGTATTATGGCGGCTTTCTGGTCGGGCTTGCAGTGTTCGTGCTGCTTGCCCGAAAGCGCACTGCTATCCTTCAAGTTCGCGATTATCGCTGGGCTGTTCTTCCTGGGGCTGTCGGGGGCGTTTCCCTCGGTCTGTTTGGAGTAGGCGGGGCAATGCTTGCCGTACCGCTGCTGGTCATGTTCTTCGGCTATTCGCAAGTGCGTGCCCAAGGGCTGGGTCTTGCACTGGCTTTGCCCGGATGTTCGATCAGTTTGTTCCAATATGCCAGCCATGGCCATGTCGAGTGGATGCTTGGCACCATGCTGGCAGTCGGGGGACTGATCGGGGTTCCGGCCGGTGTTTATTGCGCACACAAGGTCAGCGAGCGAATGCTCATCGGTTCTTTCTGCGTGCTGCTCGTTCTGGCCGGTTTGCTGGTTATCCTGAAGTGACGGGCGGCTACGACTGCTCTTCACGCTCTGGCTTGATGGCCAACGCCGCTTCGCTCTGCCCCACCACGGGCGGAGGAAGCGGTGTACCGCGTTGCCGTTCGCGAATCAGCGTCAGCAGGCCGGACCCGACGATCAGAGCGATGCCCAGCGCCATCCAGCCATCCACGTGATCGCCGAATATCAGATAGCCGAGCAGGATCGCCCATAGCATCTGGCTGTACTGGATTGGAGTTACGATAGCAGCCGGTGCATATTGCGAAGCCAGCATGAGCAGAACCGTACCAACCGCAGCCAAAAGACCGAACATGCCCAGAAGAGCGAGGTCCGTAGCCGTTGGCATGACTGCCGTGGGAAGCATCAGCACGAAGCAGACGATCAGCGTGCCAAGGATGCCGGCTCCATACATGGAAATGTTTTTTTCACTGGGGCCGAGCTTGCGGTAAATGATGACCGAAACGGCTGCTGTGAAACCGGATGCCAGTGCGGTGAAGTGGCCGAGCGACAGCTCGCGAAAGCCCGGTCTCAGCACGACCAGAACGCCGATGAAGCCAATAATGACCGCAGCCCAGCGCTTCGGCCCGACACGTTCCTTGAGGAATATAACGGACATGATGGTGGCGAAGGATGGCAGCAGGAAGATGAGGCAGAAGGCTTCTGCCATCGAAAGCTCGGTGAATGCGATAATGCTGCCGACCGTGCCAATGGTGGAACAGGCGAAGCGAAGCAGCCAAAGCGGACGATTTGTTGTCCTGACAATGTCTGTCCACCGATCTCCCTTTTTCAGCAGAAACGGAATGGCAGCAAAGCCAAACACTGTGCCGATAAAGCCTGCCTGAAAGGGCGGCACCCGCCCATCCACCAGTTTCACGGCGGCATCGCTGAAGGAATAGGCTGCAAAACAGATAAAGGCGATCAGGACGCCTTTGAGAGTCGTGTCGTGACTTTGCAAGGGTTTGTTTCCGGCGATGCCTTCACTCGAGATATATCACGCTGGCTCTAAAGCGCCGCCGGAAATGCGTCAATTCATATTCGCGCGGGCCTCGGCCTTGGCATTTGCAATGTCGACGAATGCATTGGCCAGAACCTCGGGCGTTTGCGCGCCGCTGACGGCATATTGCTGGTCGATGATGAAGAATGGAACGCCGTTTACGCCCATCTTCTGGGCTGCTTCAATCTCGCCCAGCACCAGATCCTTATCGGCGTCCGAGGAAAGAAGTGCGCCAATCACCGCTCGGTCGAGGCCAGCCTCCTCCGCAATATCGAGCAGAACATTGGCGTCGCCGACATTGCGTCCCTGTTCGAAATTGGCTTTGAAAAGGGCGGTCACAACGCGATCCTGCGCTTCCCGATTCTCCACGGATGCCCAGTGAATGAGCCGATGGGCATCGAGGGTGTTGGGGCCGATGGTGATTGCGTCGAAATCGAAGGCGATGCCAACCTCCCGGCCCAGTTGGCGCAGCATATCGTGGGCGCGCTGAACCGCTTCCTGTCCGCCCAGTTTCTCCGCAAGCGCTGCTTTTTGGTCCACACCCTCCGGCGGGTATTCCGGGTTGAGGCGATAGGGGCGCCAGTTGACGTCGATCTGCACGCGATCCTGAACTTCGGCAATGGCAAGCTCAAGCCTTGCCTTGCCCAGGTAGCACCATGGGCAGACCACATCTGAAACCAGGTCTATCGTCAGTCTTTCCATTTTGCACCTTCAGATCTTTGTCGTCGTTTCAGTTTTGCGCCCGCGCATCCCACCACGTGGGCAGCTGGTAGCCATAGAGAGGAAGCTTTTGCGGATGCTGGATGTATTTCCAACGCGCAACCCATTGTTCCGGAATGTGATAGAGGGGCACCATATAGGAGCCAGCCAGCAAAAGCCTGTCATAGGCGCGGACGGCCGTTTCGAAGTCCTCGCGCGAGCGCGCATTCAACATGGCCTCTATCACGCGGTCCACATCAGGATCCGCCAGACCGGCAAAGTTGAAACTCCCCTGCCTGTCCTTCGAATCACTGCCCCATCGACCGACCTGCTCAATCCCTGGAGAGAGGGAAGACGGGTAGGATTTCATGATGACATCATAGTCGAAATTGCCCGACCGGCTCTGATACTGCGCATCGTCAACAGTGCGAATCGTAACTGCAACGCCGATCATCCGCAGCGTGCGCTGGTAGGAAATCGCCGTTTTTTCCTGATCCTGATTCTGTGTCATGATCTCGAAAGCAAGTGGCGTGCCCTGAGAATCCGCCATCTGCCCGTTCTTGATCGAGTAGCCGCCCTGTTTGAGCAGCTCAACGACCTTGCGCAGGATCGTGCGGTCCCCTCCGGAGCCGTCACTTTCCGGCAGAACCGGCTGACCCTGTAGTATTTCCGCCGGTATCCGCTTGGCTGCATCGCCAAGGAGAACGAGCTCTTTCTCATCGGCGGGGTGCCCGAGCGAGGCCAGATCCGAATTCTGCCAATAGCTGCGGGTTCTGGTGTAGGCCCCATCGTAAAGATTGCGATTGGCCCATTCGAAATCGAAGGCCAGTGTCAGCGCCCGCCGGACATCTTCGTTCTGGAACAGCGGACGGCGCAGATTAAAGACGAAACCGAGCATGCCGGACGGAAGTTCGGGGCGAAACACATCCTTGACGACATCGCCATTGGTGACGGCGGGGAAATCATAGGCGCGGGTCCAATGCGTCGGGCTTCCCTCCAGATAAAGGTCTATAGCCCCTTTTTTGAAAGCTTCAAAAAGCGTGTTTTCCTGCAGGAAATACTCGACCGAGATCTCGTCGTAATTATCGAAACCCACTTTGGAGGGAATATCCCGGCCCCAATAATTCGGATCGCGCTCATAGACGATTTTCTGGCCCGGATTGATTCGCTTTACGCGATAGGGGCCGGAACCGACCGGGATTTGCAGGCTCGACTGGTCGAACGTTTCCCTATCGATGGCATGTCTTGGCAAAATCGGTGTCCCGGCGGCCAGGATCAGCGGGAACTCCCGGTCCGCCAGTTTGTTGAAGGTGAAGCGAACGCTGTGTTCACCTACCTTTTCCATCTTTTCGACGGGTTTCAGCCGATTGTTGAAGGGCGTTCTGCCTTTGTCACGCAGGACTTCAAGCGAGAAGATCACGTCTTCCGGGGTCACGGGCAGGCCGTCGGACCACTTGGCTTTCGGGTTGAGGTTGAACTGGATGTAGCTGCGGTCGGCATTCCACTCCACGCTCTCGGCCAGAAGGCCATAGAGTGTGAACGGTTCATCGGCACTGCGAACCATCAGGCTTTCGTACACGAAATTGCCAAAGGCCGGATCCCACATTCCGCGGGCGGTGGTTCGGATGCTTTTCAGGTTGAAGGGGTTGAGGCTATCAAAGGTCCCCACAACGCCGTAGGCGATGCTGCCACCCTTTTTAACCTCTGGATTGACATAGGGAAAATGCTTGTAATCCGCCGGCAGGGCAGGGCTGCCATGCATGGCAATGCCGTGGACTGCCTGAGCATGAGCGGTGCCTGCCAAAGAGAGCAAGAGAAGGGAGAGCATAGTCAGCTTGCGCATCGTGATCTCGTCTTGATTTTCCGATTCGTCGGCAAACTAACCCATTGAGCCTGTGAAAACCAATCCGTTGCGAGAAAACTTGAAACACAGCGACGTAATCGCGAAACAAAGGCTGGATATATCCGGCGACGCAATGTAACAGGAGTCCCCAAGCCGGTGGGGGTCATTCAATTGCCTCATTTAAACGACAGTGGAGCGACACGACACCCGGCACGAGAAGCGGCGCTGCTGCTTCCAGAACACCGCTTTCAGGAGACGGATCTCGGTATGATGCTTAAGGCAAACAAGGTTCTGCGGACGGCCATGTCCGCCCTCGCACTTTCTTTTGGCGTGGCCCCTGTGGCGGCGCTTGCACAAGATGCCGCTCCGGCTGGCGCCCCTCCGCTTGGCTGGTTCAAGACCTGTGACAAGCAGGACGATAGCGATGTTTGCGCTGTTCAGAATGTGCTTCTGTCGCAGAATGGCCAGTTGATAACGGCTGTTGGCCTCATCACTGTTGAAGGCAAGGTCAACCGCAAGATCCTGCAGGTTTCCGTGCCATCCGCTCGTCTCATCCAGCCGGGTGTGATGATGCAGATCGACGGCGGCAAGGGGCAGAAGCTGGATTACGTTCTCTGCATTCCGGACCGTTGCACGGCTGAAACCGTTCTGACGGATGCGATGATCGCCAGCCTGAAGAAGGGCACCGAGGTCGTATTCACCTCCATCAACTTCCGTCGCGCGCCGAACCCGATCAAGGTTTCGCTTAGCGGCTTTACCGGTGCCTTCGACGGCGCGCCGATCTCGCAGTCTCAGCTTGCCGAAAGCCAGCGCAGCCTGCAGGAAAGCATGCAGAAGAAGGCTGAGGAAGCCCGCAAGAAGCTGGAAGATGCGCAGAACGCTGCGAAGACCGGCCAGTAATTTACAATGCTTGAACAGGAAAGGGCGCCCAAGTGGCGCCCTTTTTTGATTCTGGTTGTTGTGGTGATCAGTGCGCCAGTATGGCCTTCGGTTTGAACTCTCCCGAAGGTGCCCGGTCAAATATCTGCGATACTTGCGGATTCTTCAGCGGCTCGTCGCTGTCGTCATGGACGAGATTCTGTTCTGACACATAGGCGATATATGCAGTCTCACCGTTTTCTGCGAGGAGATGATAGAAGGGCTGATCCTTATGGGGCCGGATTTCAGCCGGTATTGCATTCCACCATTCTTCCGTGTTGGAAAACTCAGGGTCCACGTCGAACACAATTCCCCGGAACGGAAAGACCTTGTGGCGCACGATTTCCCCGATCGTAAATTTTGCGTTGCGTTGTTTCATGGCTCAGATTTCCTTTCCTCACCTATGTGGGAATTCATGAAACTGACATCAAGATCATAAGCATGAAACGCGCCGCACACGCTTTTGTGCCGCCCAAGAGCGATCACAAAAAAAAGGGCCAGCACAAGCCAGCCCTTTTCCTGAGATTTCGCGCGTATAATCAGACGGAATAGTACATGTCGAATTCGACAGGATGCGGGGTCATTTCGAAGCGCATGACTTCCTGCATCTTGAGTTCAATGTAGGCATCAATCTGATCGTCATCGAATACGCCGCCGGCCGTGAGGAACTTGCGATCCTTGTCGAGGCTTTCGAGGGCTTCACGCAACGAGCCGCAGACCGTCGGGATCTTCTTCAGTTCCTTTGGCGGCAGATCGTAGAGATCCTTGTCCATGGCCTTGCCCGGATGGATCTTGTTCTTGATTCCATCGAGACCGGCCATCAGCATGGCGGCAAAACCGAGATAGGGGTTCTGTGCCGGATCAGGGAAGCGAACTTCAACGCGCTTCGACTTCGGGCCCGTGCCAAACGGAATGCGGCAGGAAGCGGAACGGTTGCGAGCGGAATAGGCCAGCAGAACCGGCGCTTCATAACCGGGCACGAGACGCTTGTAGGAGTTCGTCGTGGGGTTGGTGAAGGCGTTGATGGCCTTGGCGTGCTTGATGATGCCGCCGATGTAGTAGAGGCAGCTCTCGGAAAGGCCGGCATATTCATCGCCTGCAAAGGTCGGCTTGCCGTCTTTCCAGATAGACTGGTGTACGTGCATGCCGGAGCCGTTATCGCCATAGACCGGCTTCGGCATGAAGGTTGCCGTCTTGCCATAGGCATTCGCGACCTGATGCACGACATACTTGTAGATCTGCATCTTGTCGGCGTTGCGAACCAGCGTGTCGAATTTCACGCCCAGTTCGTGTTGGGCGGATGCCACTTCGTGATGATGCTTTTCAACGACTACGCCCATTTCCGTCAGGACGGTGAGCATTTCGGAGCGCATGTCCTGAAGGCTATCGACCGGGGGAACCGGGAAATAGCCGCCCTTGATGCGCGGACGGTGACCGAGGTTGCCGGTCTCATAATCCGTATCGTCGTTTGTGGGAAGCTCGGAAGAGTCGAGCTTGAAGCCGGTGTTGAACGGATCGGCCTTGTATTTCACGTCGTCAAAGACGAAGAATTCCGGTTCAGGGCCAACGAAGACGGTGTCGCCAATGCCGGATGCCTTGAGGTAGGCTTCAGCCTTCTTGGCCGTGCCGCGCGGGTCGCGGTTATAGGCTTCGCCCGAAACCGGGTCCAGGATGTCGCAGATGATGACCATCGTCGACTGGGCAAAGAAGGGGTCCATGTGCACGGTTGCCGGGTCGGGCATCAGCACCATGTCGGATTCATTGATGGCCTTCCAGCCGCCAATTGAGGAGCCGTCGAACATGACGCCGTCCGCGAACATGTCTTCGTCCACAGCGCTGACGTCCATCGTTACGTGCTGCAGCTTGCCCTTCGGGTCGGTGAAGCGCAGGTCCACGAACTTGACGTCGTTCTCCTTGATCTGCTTCATGATGTCGCTTGCGGTCGTCATGGAATCTCCCATTGCAATAATATGTTAAGCCTGTGTCCGGTTCTGCGCGGTCAGGTGTGTCAGATGGCGTCTACGCCGGTTTCGCCCGTACGGATACGAACGACTTCCTCTACGTTAGAAACAAATATCTTTCCGTCGCCAATGCGTCCAGTCTGGGCGGCGTTGCGGATAGCATCAATCACGGCATCCACGTTTTCATCCGCAAGAACGACTTCCACCTTCACCTTTGGCAGGAAGTCCACCACATATTCGGCGCCGCGGTAAAGCTCGGTGTGGCCTTTCTGGCGACCGAAACCCTTGGCTTCCGTGACTGTGATACCCTGTAACCCGACCTCTTGAAGCGCTTCCTTGACTTCGTCCAGTTTGAAAGGCTTGATGATCGCTTCAATCTTCTTCATGAGAAAACTACTCTCCGCTTCTCCCTTGAAGACGGGTTGTGCCCGTCTGCCCAGCTAGATGCACGTAGTGTGCCAAATTCGTCCGGGTCTTCTTCGAAATGCCAATTCCTGCTGCGGATGCCTCCCCGTGCCGGATTGCAGGCTATGGTCTTGCGAGGCACAATGCAAGAGCATGCTCAGGGTGAAGCGATTGCAGGATGGTGACCAAAGATTCGGCAATGGCCTTGCTCTATTTTATAGGCAAATGAACTCATTTTAGGCAGATGTGTCGCAGCTCTCCGCGGTCATCCCCCTGGTTTGAGAGAAAGATGCATAAAGATGTCGCTTACTGATCCATTCCTACTCACTCCTGCAGAGGCGGCAGCCGCTGACAGGGAGACGGATGCAAGCGGCATACCCATCTTTCATCTGATGCAGCAGGCGGGTTTTGCTGTGGCGGCGGAAGCCCTGCGGCATTTTGCGCAGGCTGAACGCTTTGTTGTTCTTTGCGGGCCCGGCAATAATGGCGGTGATGGTTTTGTCGCGGCCAGCGCCTTGAGGCGGGCTGGCGCCAACGTTTCCATCCACCTTGCCGGGCGTCCCGAAGAGCTGACGGGCGCTGCGCGCCTTGCCTGGCTGGAAGCGCAGACGCCAGCCCAATCTTTTTCAAGTTACCAGCCCCATCCCGGAGACGTGATAATCGACGCAATCTTCGGGGCAGGGTTATCGCGTGATGTGCCACCTGAGGTGACTGATCTCATCACGCGCGTGAGAGAGGTCGGGTGCCCTGTGCTCGCGGTCGATCTTCCTTCCGGGATCGATGGTCTCACTGGACAAGTGCGAGGGGCGGCGTTCCAGGCTCAGCGAACCGTTACTTTCGTGGCGCGAAAGCCGGGTCATGTCTTGATGCCCGGCCGGATCTATTGTGGAGAGATCTCTCTCGCACCCATTGGCATGCCAACCCGTATCGCCAGACGCCACGCCCGGACCGTTTCCGTGAATGACCCACGTGCCTGGAAGGCTGCGATAAACGTTCAGCAAGGCGATACGCACAAATATAAGCGTGGACATCTTGCTGTTTTCAGCGGCGGCCCTAGCCACACCGGAGCAGCGCGCATGACCGCTTCCGCCGGGCTTTGTGCGGGTGCCGGTCTTGTGACGTTGGCCTCGCCGCCAGACGCAACGCTTGTCAATGCATGCGCCATGACGGCGGTGATGGTGCGGGAAATCGCCGATCTCCAGGACCTCAAAATGTGGTGGGCGAGCGGCAAAATCAGTGCCGCTGTGATCGGCCCAGGATTTGGGGTCGGAGAAGGTCTGCGAAGCTATGTGCATGCAAGCGCTGCAAGGCCGATGGTTCTTGATGCAGACGCGATCACAGCCTTTGCTGAAAGACCGGATGAATTGTTTGCTCTGGCCGCAGGCTCAGAGCCGCGTCAGATATTGACCCCGCATGAGGGCGAGTTTGCTCGCCTGTTTCCTGACCTTGCGGCTGACAAGACCATTGGTAAGCTTGAGCGTGCGAAACGTGCTGCCGAACGCGCACATGCGGTCATCGTTTACAAGGGGGCGGATACAGTCATTGCCGCACCGGATGGACGCCTGCTGATCAACGAAAACGCTCCGGCATGGTTGGCAACGGCGGGCTCCGGCGATGTGCTGGCAGGTATTGCCGGTGCAAATCTTGCGCAGGGCATCCCGGCTTTTGAGGCTGCAGCAGCTGCCGTGTGGTTGCATGGGGAGGCAGGGAACAAGGCAGGCGTCGGGATGACGGCGGAAGATCTTATCCGCCATATTCCGGCAGCACTTGAGGATTTGCTTAGTTGGTGCAGGCTTTGAAAAGTTCACGCGCACCATTGGGTGCATTCACTTTTCCGCCCGTGATGAAGTAGGCAAAAACATCTCGGGGCTTCTTTTCAACGCGCCTGTCTGGCGCATGAAGGGAAAGGTCATCGGGCACGCCGCCTTCCGCATAGAGTTTGAAGCGCTCTGCCCATTCGTCGATTTTCGGCTTCGGATAGCAGGTCGCAACATCGTCTGAGCCTCTTTGCAGGCGGGCATAGACGAAATCCGCCGTCACATCTGCGAACATCGGATAGTCGGCATGATCCGCACAGACAGCAGCAACGCCGTGTCGTGCGATCATGTCCACGAAGTCCGGCGTGCAGAAGCTCTCATGCCTCGGCTCCACGACGTGGCGCAGAGGTAATCCGTCGAGCGTTTGTGGGAGCAAAGAGAGGAATGCCTCGAAATCATCCGGCTCGAATTTCTTTGTTCCCATGAACTGCCAGAGGATCGGGCCGAGATGCGGTCCCAGTTCCGCAATTCCCTGATTCAGGAACTTCTCGATAGACGGACCGGCTTCCGCCAGAACTTTCCGGTTTGTGCAATAGCGGCTCGCCTTCAGCGAGAAGATGAAGTTCTCAGGCACTTCCGACGCCCACTTTGCAAAGGTTGCAGGCTTCTGGCTGGAATAATAGGTTCCGTTCACCTCGATGGCGGTAAGTTCGCGGCTGGCAAATTCCAGCTGCCGTTTCTTCGGCAGCTTGGGCGGATAGAAACTCTCGTCCCATGGATCGAAGGTCCAGCCACCGATACCTGTCCTGATCGCACCGCTTGCACCTGCGCTCGCCATACCTTTTCCTCCGGTCAGCATCGACGGCTATTCAGCCGCCTCGGCCTTCATCTTCTTTGTGTGTGGCCTGCGCTCCAGAAGTTCTTTCAGGAACTGCCCGGTGTAGCTGCGCTTTTCCTGAACAACATCTTCCGGCGTTCCGCATGCGACGATCTCACCGCCGCCGGTCCCGCCTTCCGGCCCGATGTCGATGATCCAGTCGGCTGTTTTGATCACCTCGAGATTATGCTCGATGACGACAACAGAATTGCCCTGATTGACCAGCTCGTGAAGCATCTCCAGCAGTTTCGCCACATCGTGGAAGTGCAGGCCAGTGGTCGGTTCATCCAGAATGTACAGCGTTCGCCCGGTGGAGCGTTTCGACAACTCCTTGGCCAGTTTGACGCGCTGCGCTTCACCGCCCGAAAGCGTATTTGCCTGCTGCCCGACCTTGATATAGCCGAGGCCGACATCAAACAGAGCCTGCAGCTTGTCACGAACGGCAGGTACGGCAGAGAAGAACTCAACGCCCTCCTCAACCGTCATGTCCAACACGTCAGCAATGGATTTGCCCTTGAACATGACGTCGAGCGTTTCGCGATTATACCGCTTTCCGTGGCAGACATCGCAAGTGACGTAGACATCTGGCAGGAAGTGCATCTCGATCTTGATGACGCCGTCACCCTGGCATGCTTCGCAGCGGCCGCCTTTGACATTGAAGGAGAAGCGACCCGGCTGGTAGCCACGCGCCTTTGCTTCCGGCAGACCTGCAAACCAGTCGCGAATGGGGGTGAATGCCCCGGTATAGGTTGCGGGGTTGGATCTGGGGGTGCGCCCGATTGGCGACTGGTCGATGTCGATCACCTTGTCGATGAACTCGAAACCGTCGATCCGGTCATGCTCGGCCGGGATTTCCCGTGCACCCATGACGCGCCGCGCGGCAGCCTTGTACAATGTTTCAATCAGGAAGGTCGATTTGCCACCGCCCGACACCCCGGTCACGGCCGTAAAGAGACCAAGCGGAACAGAGGCCGTCACATTCTTGAGGTTATTTCCTCGAGCGCCGACAACCTTGATTTCCTTGCCCTTCTTCGGCTTGCGACGCTCAGCGGGAACGGCAACACCAAGCTCGCCGGACAGATATTTCCCGGTTAGCGAATCGGGATTGTCCATCACCTCCTGCGGTGTTCCTTCCGCAACCACCTGGCCGCCGTGAATACCGGCAGCAGGACCAATGTCGACCACATAATCGGCGGTGAGGATCGCATCTTCGTCGTGCTCGACAACCAGCACCGTGTTTCCAATGTCGCGAAGGTGTTTCAGGGTATCGAGCAGCCGCGCATTGTCTCTTTGATGCAGGCCGATTGACGGTTCGTCCAGAACATAGAGAACGCCTGTCAGGCCGGAACCGATCTGCGATGCCAGACGAATACGCTGGCTTTCGCCACCGGAGAGAGTGCCTGAATTGCGCGAGAGGCTGAGATAGTCGAGGCCCACATCGTTGAGGAACCGCAACCGTTCGCGGATTTCCTTGAGGATCCGCACCGCGATCTCGTTTTGCTTGGTATTGAGTTTCGATGGCAGCACGTCGAACCAGTCACGCGCCTTCTTGATCGACATATCTGTGACCTGGCCGATATGCATATGGTCGATCTTCACCGCCAATGCTTCCGGCTTCAGGCGGAAGCCTTGGCAGGCGGGGCAGGGCGCCGCCGACATGTAGCGCTCGATTTCCTCGCGGGCCCAGGCGCTGTCGGTTTCCTTCCAGCGACGTTCCAGATTGGGGACGATGCCTTCGAAAGTTTTGCTTGTCTTGTAGGACCGCGCGCCATCTGCGTAGTTGAACTCGATCTTCTCGTCCGTACCCTGCAGAATGGCCCGTTGTGCCGCTGCCGAGAGCTTCGACCAGCGATCCGTCAGCTTGAACCCGAAGACTTTGCCCAAGCCCTCCAGGGTCTGGTTGTAATAGGGCGAGGTGGATTTGGCCCAGGGCGCGATTGCGCCGTCCTTCAAGGTGCGCTCCGGCTCCGGCACGATGAGATTTTCGTCGACCTTCTGTTGCGCTCCCAGACCGTCACAGGTGGGGCAGGCGCCGAAGGGATTGTTGAAGGAGAATAGGCGGGGTTCGATCTCGGGGATCGTGAAGCCGGAGACGGGGCAGGCGAATTTTTCGGAAAACAGAACCCGCTCATGCGTTTCGTTGAGCGATTTGTTCGCAGAACCGCCAGCCGCAGTTTCTTCCGGCGGCAGCGGCTTGTCCGCGAATTCTGCAACAGCCAGCCCATCGGCGAGCTTCAGACAGGTCTCAAGACTGTCAGCCAGTCGTGCGCCGATATCGCCACGCACGACGACGCGATCAACAACCACATCGATGTCGTGCTTGTATTTCTTGTCGAGCGGGGGCGCGTCGGCGATCTCGTAGAACTGTCCGTCCACCTTGACGCGCTGGAAGCCCTTTTTCATCAGGTCTGCCAGTTCCTTTTTGTATTCGCCTTTGCGGCCGCGCACGAGTGGCGCAAGAATATAAAGGCGTGTTCCTTCTTCCAGCGCCAGAACCCGATCAACCATCTGGCTCACCGTCTGGCTTTCGATCGGCAGTCCGGTGGCTGGCGAATAGGGAACGCCCACACGCGCGAAAAGAAGGCGCATGTAATCGTAGATTTCGGTAACGGTTCCGACCGTCGACCGCGGATTTTTCGAGGTCGTCTTCTGTTCGATGGATATGGCCGGGGACAGTCCGTCGATCTGGTCCACGTCCGGCTTCTGCATCATTTCAAGAAACTGGCGCGCATAGGCGGAAAGACTTTCCACATAGCGACGCTGGCCTTCGGCGTAGATCGTATCGAAGGCGAGCGACGACTTGCCCGAGCCTGACAGACCGGTCATCACGATCAGGCTGTTGCGGGGCAGGTCGAGGTCAATACCCTTGAGGTTATGTTCGCGCGCGCCGCGAATGGAAATCGTCTTGAGTTCGCTCATCGTGATTAGGCTCTGTGGGGGATCAGATCCCCAATTTAGTGATCGAATGGCGGCTGTCGAGGTTGCGGTGGCGTTGTTTGCACCCCAGATTCACCTCTACGTGCGCCCGAGTTGACAGGATCATAGAGAATTATTAGAACAAATAAAGAACAATTTTCGCGCTCATTTACTGTGGATTAAGGTCTTATCCTGACCGCGCCACGTCGGCGATGGGGTAGAGTGCGCAAAACTCAATTTGACTATGCCGCTGGCGGCAGACAGGGTGATGAAATGGCAGGTAGCGTTAACAAGGTAATCTTGATCGGGAATGTGGGCGCAGATCCCGAAATCCGCCGCACCCAGGATGGCCGCCCGATCGCCAACCTGCGTATCGCAACATCCGAAAGCTGGCGTGACCGCAATAGCGGCGAGCGCCGGGAAAAGACCGAATGGCATTCGGTTGTCGTCTTCAACGAGGGCCTGTGCAAGGTCGTCGAACAATATGTAAAGAAGGGCGCGAAGCTCTATATCGAAGGTCAGCTGCAGACGCGCAAATGGCAGGACCAGAACGGTAACGACCGTTACTCCACAGAGGTTGTTCTGCAAGGCTTCAACTCCACCCTGACCATGCTGGATGGGCGCGGTGAAGGCGGCGGAGCGGGTGCCGGTGGCGGCTACGGCGGTGGTCGTGGCAGTTCGTCCGGTGGTGATTTCGGTGGCGGCTACGGCGATGATTACGACCGTGGCTCATCCGGGTCCAGCCGGGGCGGTTCCGCTGGCGGCGGCGCTAGCGGTGGTTTTGCCCGGGATCTCGATGACGACATCCCGTTCTGATTGGAGCCTGTTCTGATTGAAGTTTGAAGCGGTCGAGGATCACTCGGCCGCTTTTGCTTTTGGCATCTGGGCCGGTCAGGTATTGAAGGCCGATTTGATCCCGTCGACCACGAATTGTACCGAAAGCGCAGCCAGAAGAACGCCGAGCAGGCGGGTGAGCAGTGCTCGCCCGGTCATGCCGAGGAAACGGTCGAGTTTCTCGGCCACGATAAGGGCGGCCAACACGATTGCCATGCAAATAGCCAGCATTGCGATCAGCAATGTTCGATCAAGTGGCGCTGAAAATGAGCCAGCCAGAAGCACGGTGGCAGATATCGCGCCCGGCCCGGCAATCAGCGGCAAGGCAAGCGGAAACACCGCGATATGCTGAATATGGTCGATCGTGATTGCAACTTTCGAGGTTTCCTCTTTTCTCTCCTGTCGCTTTTGAAAGATCATTTCGAATGCGATCCAGAACAGAAGAAGTCCACCCGCAATGCGGAACGCGCCCATGGAGATGCCGAGGATAGCAAGGATGCCGGCACCGAAGAGCGCGAAGGTCGCCAGAATCATGAAGGCGATCAAGGTGCCGCGAACGGCGACCTGCCTGCGGTGAATTCTGTCCATTCCCGCGGTCAGCCCGAGGAAGATCGGAGCAAGCCCCGGTGGGTCCAGTGTCACCAGCAAGGTGGTGAATGCGCTCATAATGCTGTCGGTGCTGGCCATTTTCCCCACTCTTTCGTTCGGTTATGACGACTCGGCGTGAAGCTTTAAGGTAAAAGGGGGCCGCTGAGAAGCAAAGGTGGTCAATGTCTCTCGTAGCTGATAGAGCCTTTGACTGTGCTGGCTGGCACTTGTTTTATCCGCTGGTATAGCACTATGTTTCCGGCCATATCGCAGCCGCAAAGAACTGTTCAAAACCTGCCTCGAAATTGGCGTTTGGATGGTGCATCGGCTATAAACATCAGACTGATTCCGAACAGAGATCGTATCCGATTTGACTGAACAGAGCACTCCTGGCGGCGGAAAGCTGCCACCTGGCATCGAACCCATTTCCATCATGGAAGAGATGCAGCGTTCCTACCTCGATTACGCAATGAGCGTTATCGTGAGCCGAGCGCTGCCTGATGTTCGTGACGGCCTGAAGCCGGTTCACCGCCGTATTCTCTATGGCATGTCCGAACTGGGCATCGACTGGAACAAGAAATACGTCAAATGCGCCCGTGTGACCGGGGACGTGATGGGTAAATACCACCCTCACGGCAATGCGGCGATTTATGATGCCTTGGCCCGAATGGCGCAGGATTGGTCCTTGCGCCTGCCCTTGATCGACGGCCAGGGCAATTTCGGTTCCATCGATGGCGATCCGCCAGCCGCTGAACGTTATACCGAATGCCGCCTGCAGAAAGCGGCGCATTCACTGCTCGACGACCTGGATAAGGAAACAGTCGATTTCCGTGACAACTATGACGGCACTCTATCGGAGCCTGTTGTCGTTCCAGCCAAGTTTCCAAACCTTCTGGTCAATGGTGCGGGCGGCATCGCCGTCGGCATGGCAACCAACATTCCGCCGCACAATCTGAGTGAAGTCATTGATGGCTGCGTGGCAATCATCGATAATCCCTCGATTGAGTTGCCGGAACTGATGCAGATTATCCCGGGGCCGGACTTCCCGACGGGCGCGCTCATCCTCGGTCGTGCAGGGATCAAATCTGCCTATGAGACCGGCCGTGGCTCGGTCATCATGCGCGGTCGTGCGCATGTTGAGCCCATGCGTGGGGACCGCGAGCAGATCATCATCACTGAAGTTCCCTATCAGGTGAACAAGGCGGCGATGATCGAGAAGATTGCCGAACTGGTGCGTGACAAGCGTATCGAAGGAATTTCGGACCTTCGCGACGAATCGGACCGCCAGGGCTATCGCGTCGTGATCGAGCTTAAGCGCGATGCGAATGCGGATGTCATCCTGAACCAGCTTTATCGTTACACGCCTTTGCAGACCTCCTTTGGCTGTAACATGGTGGCGCTGAACGGTGGCAAGCCGGAACAGCTGACACTTATCGATATGCTGAAGGCCTTTGTGACCTTCCGCGAAGAAGTCGTTAGCCGCCGGACAAAGTATCTGCTGCGCAAGGCGCGTGAGCGCGCGCATGTCTTGGTTGGTCTGGCCATTTCGGTTGCCAATATCGATGAAGTCATCAGCCTGATCCGCCGTGCGCCTGATCCTCAGACGGCGCGCGAGCAGTTGATGGAGCGTCGTTGGCCTGCCAAGGATGTCGATTCGCTCATTCGCTTGATCGACGATCCTCGTCACCGCATCAATGACGATGGCACCTACAATCTCTCCGAAGAGCAGGCGAGGGCGATCCTTGAGCTTCGTCTGGCCCGCCTGACGGCTCTTGGTCGTGATGAGATTGCCGACGAGTTGAACAAGATCGGCGCTGAAATCAGCGATTATCTGGATATTCTCTCGTCGCGGCTGCGCATTCAGCAGATCGTCAAGGATGAACTGACGGCTGTGCGGGACGAATTCGGCACTCCGCGCCGGACGGAAATCATGGACGGCGGACCGGACATGGACGATGAGGATCTCATCGCCCGTGAAGATATGGTCGTCACCGTTTCGCATCTTGGCTACATCAAGCGCGTTCCGCTCACGACCTATCGTGCGCAGCGTCGCGGTGGCAAGGGCCGCTCTGGCATGGCAACGCGCGATGAGGATTTCGTCACGCGCCTGTTCGTCGCGAACACGCACACGCCGGTTCTGTTCTTCTCGTCACGCGGCATTGTGTACAAGGAGAAGGTCTGGCGCCTGCCGGTTGGCACGCCTCAGTCGCGTGGCAAGGCACTGATCAACATGCTGCCGCTGGAACCCGGCGAACGCATTACCACCATCATGCCACTGCCAGAGGACGAGAAGAGCTGGGAGAACCTCGATGTGATGTTCTCCACGACTCGCGGTACGGTTCGGCGCAACAAGCTTTCCGATTTCATTCAGGTGAACCGGAACGGCAAGATTGCAATGAAGCTGGAAGAAGAGGGAGATGAAATTCTCTCTGTAGAGACCTGCTCGCCGCCGAATGTGGACCTCAACCTGCCGGGCGATGACGTGCTGCTGACGACTGCGCTTGGCCAGTGCATCCGCTTCCCCGTTGATGACGTGCGTGTCTTCGCCGGCCGCAACTCCATCGGGGTGCGGGGTATCTCGCTTGCCGAAGGTGATCGCCTGATCTCGATGACCATCGTCGGTCATGTGGATGCCGAGCCCTGGGAGCGCGCAGCCTATCTCAAGCGTTCTGCCGCCGAACGCCGTGCGGCGGGTGTCGATGAAGAGGATATTGCGCTCGTTGGCGAGGAAGTGACCGAAGAAGGGCAGCTGAGCGATGAGCGGTATGAATACCTCAAGGCTCACGAGCAGTTCGTTCTGACTATCTCCGAGCGTGGCTTTGGCAAGCGTTCTTCTTCCTACGACTTCCGTACGTCGGGTCGCGGTGGAAAGGGTATCCGCGCAACGGATACTTCGAAGACCAACGAAATCGGCGAGTTGGTTGCCGCTTTCCCCGTTGAGGATAAGGATCAGTTGATGCTTGTCTCGAATGGTGGCCAGCTCATCCGTGTTCCTGTGGACGGCATTCGTATTGCCAGCCGTGCGACCAAGGGCGTCACCATCTTCTCTACCGCAAAGGATGAGAAGGTTGTTTCGGTAGAGCGTATCAGTGAGCCGGAAGGCGAGGGTGAAGAAAACGGTTCCTTGCCTGACGAGATTGTCTCCGAAACCGGCGATCTGGGTGACAGCGTTCCGCCCTCAGGCGGAGAGGATACAGCCGAGTAAAGCTGTTGCCCAACTTCTTCAGGATTTTACGAGCCGCATCAGCAATTTGCTGGTGCGGCTTTTATGTTTCCCGTCAGACATATTTTAAGTGCGGCTCATACATGAGTTTAGGAGTCATATTTCTTGTTTACGATAATCAAGATCTATTGACTCCACTTTTTGATCTTAATAGTTGAGCGAATGAGGCAGGTTTTAGGCGGGCTGGGGAAGCCGACCTCTAGGGGCGCGTGTTGCTAGCGCGGGCTGAAGCTTGTCCAACGGTCTCAGGAGAGTTTAATGCAACAAGAGTTACGTATAGGTTCGCTTCGCCCGCTCATGTCCGGGGCAGCGGCTACGGCTGGGCTTGCCGTTTCCATCTCAGCCATTCCGGCAGTGGCCGAGGCGCAGAGCCAACCAGCGGCAGCAAAGCCCGCCGGCGCAGCAGCAGGCGATGAAGTGGTTCTCAATCGCGTGGCGGTGACCGGCGAGGGTGCTCGGTCGGCAAATACGAATCAGCGCACAACGGGCATTGCGCGGTTGAACGCTTCGATCAAGGAAACGCCGAAGACCGTCAACGTCGTTCCGGCAGAGGTCATCGAGCAGCAGCGCGCAACCACGCTGGAGCAGGCTCTTCGCAACGTTCCTGGCATTACCCTTTCCACCGGCGAAGGCAATGGTGGCCAGAATGGTAGCCAGTTCCGCATTCGTGGCTTTCAGGCGCGTAGCGATGTGTATGTCGATGGACTGCGCGACTTCGGCGTCTATTCGCGCGATACGTTCAACACCGAGGATGTCCAGGTCTTCAAAGGGCCAGCGGGTGATAATTTCGGCGCCGGTAACACGGGCGGTCTGATCAACCAGAGCACGAAGCGCGCTCGCCTCGAGAACTTCACCAAGGTGGATCAGGGTGTTGGCAGCGGTCCGACATATCGCACGACGGTCGATACCAACTATCAGATCAACGACACCACCGCTATTCGTATTAACGGCTTGTTTCACAAACAGAACGTCGCGGATAGAGACCACGTCACCTCGGATCGTCGCGGCTTCGCGGTGGATTTCGGCATGGGCCTCGGCACGGAGACAGAGTGGCATCTGAGCTATAGCTACCTGCATGGCGACGGTGTACCGGATTACGGTCAGCCCATGGTCCGCGGCCGGGACGGAATCTATCTTCCGGCAGCGGAGTTCGGCTTCGATCCGTCGATCTCTTATGTTCGCTCAACAAACCAGGACGTCACCAATAACCATATGCTGGGGTCTGCTATCAGGTCTGAGTTGAACGATTGGCTGACGGTCACCAACGATACGCGCCTGACGTTCTATGGGCGTGATTTCGGCGGCACAGTGACCGGTTCTTGCGCGGATAGCGCCACATCGACCTGCGCCACTGACTTCTTCAACCGCAGGACATCCGCAACTTACGCCCTCAGCGCGGGCGGTGGTTTGACCTACAAGCAGGATGGCTGGGCGATCCAGAATGTCAGCTCGGCGCAGATGGAATTCGAACTTGGCGGCTTTAAGAACAAGGCTGTCGTCGGCCTGGATGTGAGCCACCAGAACGATGAACGTGTAGAGGGCAGCTGGCCGAATTGGGCGAACCGTAACCGCGAATCGCTGTTCAATCCGCGCTACAACTACAATTTCAGCCCGGTCTACAATTATGCTGCCAAGCGCACGCTGGACGCGACCAATGTCGGTCTTTTCGCCAGCGACCGTCTGTACCTCACAGACCAGTTCTCTGTTCTTGGCGGGTTGCGTCTGGATTACTTCAAATCCGAGGTTGAACAGGCAGCCCTGCAAGCGTCTCAGAGCAATACAGATCTCAATCCATCCTTCGGTGTCATCTGGGAGCCAACCGACAACCTCTCCATGTATGCGTCGTTCTCGCGCACACATAAGCCGGTTTCCACCGATATTGCGGCCTTAACGGGCCTCGCCACAGAGCTGCCATCCAGAACATCTCCGCTTGCACCTGAAGTTTCTGATACTTGGGAAGTGGGAGTTAAGGTCGACCTTCTTAATGGAAAGCTGGGTCTGACGGGTGCCTTCTTCCAAGTGGACAAGGATAACTCCTACAACGAAGTTACCGGGCTTCCGGGTGGCTTGGGCGAGGTTTCCACGGGCCGTCGCGTACGTGGTGTCGAAACAGGCATCAGCGGCCAGGTCACCGATAAGTGGAGCGTCTTTGCCAATTACGCCTATCTCGACGGAGAAATCACGTCTTCTGCCACGGCAGCAGATATCGGTCGTGAAGCTCCCAATGTCCCGAAGCATAACTTCAATCTCTGGACGACCTACACTTTGGCAGAAGAAGTCTCTGCGGTTCTGCCGGGCAAATTGCAGGTCGGCGGCGGCATCCAGCTTGCGAGCGCCTATTGGCTGGATACGGCGAACACACAGAAAATCCCGCAATCCTTCTCGCTTGATGCAGTCGTATCCTACCAGACTGACAAGTTCAGAGTGTCCCTCAACGGTTACAATCTGACGGACCACCAGAACTACCAGTCGGGCCAGGGGGGACGCGCCGTTCCTTCGTCAGGCCGGACGGTCATGCTGAATATCGGAACCACCTTCTGATACTGCGTTAAGTGACGAGTTTCACGCGCCGCTCTCAGCGGCGCGTGTTTGCGTTCGTAATAGAAAGCCAGGAACATGCTGATAGAGATCCCCGACGTGCTGACACCCGAGGAGGTGGCCCATTTTCGCTCCGTTCTGGAAGCTTCGAAATGGGTTGACGGCAAGGTCACAGCGGGAGACCAGGCCGCCAAAGCCAAGAACAATCTGCAAATTCCGGTGGATAGCCAGGAAGCGCTGGATCTGGGCGAGTTGGTCATGCAGGCACTTGGGCGCAACGCCACCTATAATTCTGCGGCGCTGCCACTGCGCGTTCTGCCTCCCATGTTCAACAGATATGATGTGGGCATGACCTTCGGGGCGCATGTTGATAATTCCATCCGCACCGTGCCGGGAACCGGTGGAATGCGAATGCGCGCCGATGTTTCAACGACGATATTCCTGACCGACCCGGATGATTACGAGGGCGGCGAACTGGTTATTGAAGACACGTTCGGGACCCATGCCGTCAAGCTTCCGGCAGGCCACATGGTTGTCTATCCCTCATCAAGCCTTCACCGGGTGATGCCCGTCACGCGGGGCAGCCGTTGGGGATGCTTTTTCTGGGCACAATCCATGGTGCGCGACGATGGCCAGCGAGCCATGCTCTATGATCTCGATGTTGCGATCATCCAGACGCGCCAGCAGCTTGGGGATGACAATCCTGCCGTGCTGGGTCTGGTCAACCACTACCACAATCTGCTGAGGCGCTGGGCAGAGCTGTGACGACTACGCATGAACCTCCCTCAATCGTTGAGGCGCAACTGGCTCTCGGTCAAATGCACCTTGATCGGGGTGAGCATGAACAGGCAATCGAGCATTTTCGCGCCGCTGCCCGCAGCGGTGAGCCAGTCGCCCTGAACATGCTTGGACGCGCCTATGAGCGCGGTTGGGGCACAGTTGCCGATGCGGTTTCCGCTGCTGCCTATTACGATGCCGCGGCGCGACAGGGGGACGCCTGGGCGATGTTCAACCTCGCCGATCTCTATGTGCGTGGCGCTGGCGTGCTGCGAGATGAGGCCGCTGCCTATGCGCTTTATGTTGAGGCGGCACGCAAAGGGCTTGGCAAATCACTCAATATGCTGGGCCTTTTCCACGAGGAGGGGCGTGTCGTCGAAAAGGATTGTGATGCTGCCATGGCGCTCTTTCAGGCGGGCGCAGATGCCGGCGACTGCTGGGCCATGTTCAATGCGGCCAGGCTCTCTCTGCTGGCAGGCGCAGAGGGCGCGGCCGTGCGTTACTTTGAACTTTCTCTCTCGGCCGGGTTTCACGATTACTATCGCCACCTTTGGCAGGCGCTGCAGAAAGCTCCGCAGGAGCAGTTGCGGAACATCGCGGAGCGAGCACGATGCCGCATGATTGACGGGGCTTCTAACCGATGAAAAGTGTGCCTGGCGATACGGTCTGTCTCGCGGATTACGAGCGCCATTTTCACAAGATGGTTGATCCCGCAATCGCTGCCTATATCAGTGGTCCTGCGGCAGATGGGTTCAGCAGAGCCCGTAATCGAGACCAGTTCCAAAGATACATGTTGATGCCGAAGGTTCTTGCCGATCTTCGCGAGGCAACAGCGGCAAGCACATTGTTCGGCGTCGATCTGGCTTATCCCATCATTCTTGCGCCCACAGCCTATCACCAACTGGTTGATCCGCATGGAGAGGTTGCAACAGCGCATGCGGCTGGCCTGACGAAAACGTGGATGACGGTAAGCTTGCTGTCCAGCGTTTCGCTCGAACAGATCGCCGCAAGCGCGACCGCTCCGCTATGGTTTCAGCTTTATCTGCAGGCGGATCGCGCGGAAAGCCTTGTCCTTGCAAGAAGGGCGGAGGAGGCTGGTTATGCTGCCATTGTCGTCACAGTCGATGCGCCTGTTACAGCCATGCGCAATGAGCAGCAGCGAGCCGGTTTCGTACTGCCGCCGTCTATTCGGCCGGTGAATCTCGATGGCCTGACGGGTGCCGCCCCCGTGCGCGCAGTGTCAGGAAGCCCGGTATTTCAGGGAATGTTGCGACAAAGTTCTCGCTGGGAAGATATCGCCTGGTTGCGCGAACAATGCCGCCTTCCGATCTTGCTGAAAGGTGTGTTGAACGCGGAAGATGCCGAGCGAGCCATAGCCTTGGGGATTGACGGCATCATTGTTTCCAATCATGGCGGCCGGGTGCTGGATAGCTTGCCATCCGCTTTGGACGTGTTGCCCGCTATTTGCGGGCGTGTGGCTGGGCGCATACCGGTTATCGCCGATGGCGGCATTCGGCGCGGCACCGATATTGTAAAGGCTTTGGCGCTTGGTGCGCGTGCGGTGTTGGTGGGGGAACCCGTGCTTCATGCGCTTGCCGTGGGGGGAGCGGATGGGCTTGCCCACATGCTGACTATTTTGCAGACGGAATTTGAGGCCGCCATGGCAGTTATCGGCTGCGCCACCCTTGCGGATATCGATCACTCGGTGCTCTTATCTGTTTGATAGAACGGGGGCGCTCATGGTTGAAATCAAGGTCAAGCACAGGGAAACAGGTGCAACAGCGAGGCTTGCGGCGCGCGGCAGGGCCACATTGCAAACTGCGACTGGCGGCGAGCTGGAGGTTGTGACCGGCGTTTCAGAGGCGGGGTTCAACCCGCTTGACCTCCTCTACTCGTCGCTGGCGGCTTGCCTTGTGCTCAGCATTAAAGGTGCTGTCGTCAAGCTTCAGCATCTGGAAAAGTTTCATGATGTTGAGGTGCAGATCAGCGGCGAGAAGGCGCATGAGGGGCCCTCGCGCGTCGAGTCGCTGAAGGCAGCGATCACCATTCACGGCGATTTCGATGATCGCCAGCGCCACGACATTGTCGCGCTGGCGAAAGAACTATGTACCGTGAGCAATACGCTGGCTCTTTCGCCGTCCCTGGCGATATCCGTCCACGCGGGCTGATGGATAGAGCGATCAGTCGTCGTCAGGGATCAGGCTATCGATTCCTAGCAGCGTGAGTGCGTTGACGACGCGCCCGACGCCCGGCACACGTTTGACATGGGCGATAATCTTTCGAGCGGTCTGCTCATCATCCACTTCACCTTCAATGGTCACTGTGGTTCCGTCCGCACGAATGTCGATTGTTTCCATAGCGACAAGATCCAGCGCCTCGATGGCATCGCTCACACGCTCTTCCAGATCATCGGCCTCTTCCAGCCCCTGGGTGGCAGGCGTGGTTCGATCCGGGGTCGACTCTTCCAGGCCGGACTCGTCGGCACTATCTACCTGATAGCCCTTGTTCCGTTCGCGGTCGAAGTTGGCGTCTGGATCACCATAGGCTGCATTCCCGACCGCGCCCGCAGTGGCACCAGCCTGATCGGCATAGGGCCAGCCATCATCGATGTTGCGCGTATCGTAGTCCCGATAATCTTCCTCGCGGGGAAGGTCGTTCTCAGTCTTCTTCGCTGGCATGATCCGCCTCCTATGGGTCTGGTGGGCGGATAACGCGTGGGGGCGCGGATGGTTCGCTCTATCAGCGCAGGTTCTGCTTGTCCCACTTTTTCAGGATGCGGTCCCGCTTCAAGCGTGAGAGCCGCTTGATCCAGAATATGCCGTCGAGCTGGTCGATCTCATGCTGGATGCAGGTCGCGAGGAAGCCATCCGCCTCTTCCTCGTGAAAGACGCCCTCCAGATCCTGATAGCGAAAATGAATGTGACTTGGCCTCTCCACCTCATCCGTCATTCCCGGCATGGAGACACTGCCTTCCGTGAAGCGCTGCATCCCGCCAGACGCGGAAAGAATGCTGGGGTTGATGTGATAATGCACCTTTTCTTCCGGTGATAACTGAATCACGGACACACGCAGCATCTCGCCAATATGAGGTGCCGTTATCCCGACACCGGGTGCCGCGCGCATGGTATGAAGCAAATCCGCACAAAGGTTTTTCAGGCTGTCGTCGAAGACTGATACCGGCTTGCAAGATTCGGACAATTGCGGGGCAGGGTAGCGAAGAATGGATCGGATCGACAAAGAGAGGCTCCATTGCGGGAACGCAGGCAAATGCGGAAAACAGACCGGATGACGGTTCTGGCTGCTGCGTGAGAAAGGGGCTATCAACAATCAAGGTATTGCGCTATCCGCTTGTTGACAATCGGCTTTTGCCAGCCATTCTGCCGCATGAAAAGCGCAGGAGAGCGGGTTTGGTATCCGAGGACAAGGAGCGGCGATGACGCATATCGAGGAAGACCGCAAACGTCCGCCTGCTGAGGAAAGCCACGACGACATCTATGCCGAAAACGGCGCGATACGTTCTGATTTTCTGGCGCTTGTTGGCGCGGCAATTGCCGACCGCGATCTGCTTTTCCTTCGCCAAAACGTTGCGACGCTGCACGAGTCCGAACTTGGCGACCTTCTCGAGTCCATAGTGCCGGAACAGCGCCTGGCGCTTGTCAAACTGCTGGGTGACGACTTCGACCTTACGGCACTGACAGAGGTTGACGAGGCAATCCGTCTCGAAATCGTCGACCAAATGCCGAATGAGCAGATTGCTGCGGCCATTGGCGATCTCGACTCGGACGACGCCGTCTACATCCTTGAAGACCTCGATCAGGAAGACCGAGAGGAAATCCTGGCGCAACTTCCGTTTACCGAACGGGTTCGCCTGCGCCGCGCCCTGGACTATCCGGAAAGCTCGGCTGGCCGCCGCATGCAGACGGAGTTTGTGGCTGTTCCACCCTTCTGGACCGTTGGGCAGACCATTGACTATATGCGCGATGAAGAGGAGCTGCCCGATAGCTTCACGCAGATCTTTGTGATCGACCCGACTTTCAAGCTGCTCGGCGTCATCGATCTTGACCGCATTCTGCGCACCAAGCGTCAGGTAAAGATCGAAACGATCATGCGGGAGACGAACTATCCTATTCCTGCGGATATGGACCAGGAAGAGGCGGCCCAGCTTTTCGAACAGTATGACCTTTTGTCTGCTGCCGTCGTAGATGAAAACGGGCGGCTGGTCGGTATCCTGACAATTGACGATGTCGTCGACGTTATTCAGGAAGAGGCTGAAGAAGACATCATGCGCCTTGGTGGTGTGGGCGATGAAGAGCTATCTGATACCATCCCGGAAACATCGCGCTCTCGTGTGCCGTGGCTGCTGGTGAACCTTGTCACCGCGTTCCTGGCTGCTTCGGTGATCTCGCTGTTTGAAGCAACTATCGAACAGATCGTGGCCTTGGCGGTCCTGATGCCCATTGTGGCGGGCATGGGCGGTAACGCCGGTTCGCAGACGATGACCGTTACGGTACGTGCTCTGGCGACCCGCAATCTCGACATTTACAATGCCTGGCGGGTGGTGCGACGCGAAGCCGGTGTTGGCCTTCTCAATGGAATGATCTTCGGCGTGCTGATTGGACTTGCGGCGGGCCTGTGGTTCCACGACCCCAATATTGGCGGCATTATCGCGGCAGCCATGTTGATCAATATGATGGCCGCGGCCCTCGCTGGCATCATGATCCCCCTGCTGCTCGATAAAGTGGGTGTGGATCCGGCGGTCGCATCTGCCGTATTCGTCACAACGGTGACGGATGTGACAGGATTTTTCTCGTTTCTCGGCCTCGCAACATGGTGGTTTGCCATCAGCTGAAACGGACGTGCATGCCTGGTGCTGCTCCAAAATTGACTTGCACGTAAAAGTCAATTAATTTGAAGCCTCACACAGGATCAAGGCGTGAACAAGTATTATACCATTACAGAGCTAACGCGCGAGTTCGGTGTTTCTACCCGCACGCTGCGTTTCTATGAGGATGAGGGGCTCATTCACCCGGAACGTCGCGGTCGCACGCGCCTGTTCCGTGCGGCGGATCGGCGGCTCATTCAGGAGATCCTGCGCGGGCGCCGCATCGGCTTCACAATCGCCGAGATTCGCGAAATCATTCAGGTTTACAAGGAGCCTCCGGGAGAGATCGGTCAGCTGAAGCTGTTGATGAAGAAGGTGGATGCCAAGCGAGATGAACTGCGCCAGAAGCGCAAGGACATTGATGATACGCTGAGCGAGCTGGATAATGTGGAAGAGGCGTGCCTGACGCGTCTGGCTGAAATCGGCGTCGGAACCTGAATTTTCCAACTCATAGGTTTTTCATCTTCGGGCTGCCAATCTCGGGCAGCCCGAATTTGTTTTTGTGGCAGGCTTTAGGGGGCCGGTGCAGAGCATTGTTGCACGATGGTCTGTACACGCTCGTCGCTATTCGGGTTGATCTGGCCCCTATACATCGGCGTCAGGAGCGATTGATTGGAAAGCTCCTGTGCCGTGCAGCCGCAGAAACGTTCACAAAGGCCGGCATCATTTGCCTGACCCATGCAGGCTGGCGTGCAGCTGTTCTTATAGTCCTGCACCAGATCGAGTGCGGGCGGGGGGATCACCAGCGAGGCGAGATAGACAATGCCGATCAAGACCGGCTGATGTACGAGGTAGAAGATCAGGCTGTGCTGCCCGGCGCGCGTCAGGATGTTCGGTTTCTGTTGCAGTGCCGCCAGCCGCGCAAAACTGCCGTTCTGGCGCAGAAACCCAGCTATTGAAACGCCTGCCAGAACCGCAGCCAGCCATGGGAAAAGCGGCACGTAATCGTTCGATCTTGGCATTGTTTGTGCAAAACCGATCCATGCAAGCCAGCGACTATCGAAAACCGGATGGCTGAGTATGCCCGGCATGACCCAGTTGGTAAGCACCATGGCACCGAGGATTATGAGCGCAACAAAGCCTGTGATGAGTGGCGGAAGCCGCAGGAACGCCAATGCAATCAGGCTCGAAACTGTGATGTTGTGCAGGATGCCAAAGAAGATCCATTCGTTTGGCAGGGCAAGATAGGAGCCTACGCTGATGATGAGCGCGGCGGCGGCCACCATTCCCAATCGTTTGCTGAAGGAGTGCCAGCGAATGTCGGGCGTGTGGGCAAGTACAAGGCTGACACCCACGAGGAATAGAAAGCTGGTGGCGATGCAGCGAGCATACAGCTTCCATAGCCCCTGCGTTGCTGTTCCCGCTTCCAGATAGCCGAAGAACTGCAGATCCCATGTGAAATGGTAGGATGCCATTGCGATGAGGGCTATGCCGCGCAGAGTGTCTATCAGCAAAATGCGCGGCGTGCGCAGCATCGAGCCAGCGGTTTCAGGGTGTGCCAAAACTCTGTTTCCTTGAAATTCTTACGGCTTGTCGTCCATCAGCGCGTGCCGAGCTTCTGAAAAGAACTGGCGGCGCGTCAGCACGACGATCACGAATAGCGTCGATGCCATGAACATGTAGGGCCCAATAAACCAACCGAGATAGCCAATGGATAAAAAAATTGTGCGCAGGCCAGCGTTGAAATGGCGGGCGGCAATAACATTCATCCGGATTACGTTCTCCGCCGCCTTTTCTGTTTCAACCCGCGATGCGGTCGTATCGCTTGCCATTGGCAAGGCGCCAAACAGGATGGTGCAATAGTTGAAGAGACGATAGGACCAGCCAAACTTGAAAAACGAGTAGCCGAACAGGGCGGTCAGGCCCACGACCTTGGCCTCGAATGCCGCTCTGCCGCTGTAGTTCACGAAGGCAAGATCGCCGAGCACGGCATCCACCTTATCTGTCGCGCCCAGCAGCGCAAAGCAGCCGCCGATGGCGAAGATGGATGTGGACGCGAAGAATGCCGTTCCGTTCTGAAGACCCGCCATGATCTGTGTGTCGATCATTTTCAGGTCGCGCTTCAATGAATTGTAGATCCAGAGGCGTCTGCGCTCCGCCATAACCTGGTTCAGGCTTTTTCTTGGCAAAACCGGCTCGCCGCTGGTCAGCCAGGAATACCCGACCCAAAGCACGGCGAAGAAGGCGAGAGCGATAACATCGACGATCGTCATGACAATCCAGGAAGGCATTTCGGTGGCGTTTTGTATGCGGCAAATTCCGATTAACGACAAGCGTCGTGGAATGATAGATGCTAAGTCGCAAGCAGGTCTGGACAGTGAAGATAAGCTTTGTAGCTTATCCCGCCATGGCGCAATTGGGGCAGATGTTACATGTTCTTATCCGTATTTGATGTATTTAAGATTGGTGTTGGGCCTTCCAGCTCGCACACAATGGGTCCCATGTCGGCCGCCAACCGGTTTCTTGCTCTTCTGGCGTCGGATGAATGGCCGCGGCCTTCCAATGCTCGCGTCGCTTCCATCAAGGCCAGCCTGCATGGCTCGCTTGCCTTCACCGGCATTGGCCACGGAACGGGCAGGGCGGTTATCCTGGGTCTTATGGGAGAGGCGCCGAACAAGGTCGATCCCGACCAGATGGATGAAATCATCGCCACGGTGGAACGCACCGGCAAGATCACACCTCCCGGCCATCCGCCTTATGATTTTCAGCCAGCGACAGATCTGATCTTCGACAAGAAGCAGGCCCTGCCAGGCCACGCCAACGGCATGAGCATCTCAGCCTTCGACAAGGACGGACGTCTGCTGTTGAAACGCATCTACTATTCGATCGGCGGCGGCTTCGTCGTTACGGATACTGAACTGGAGGCAATGCGAGGGCAAAAGGCGCAATCGACAGATCGTGTGCCTTATCCATTCTCCACGGCGAAACAGATGCTGGAAATGGCGCGATCCTCGGGCCTGTCCATTGCCGATATGAAGCGTGCCAACGAACTCACAAAGATGAGTGAGCAGGAGCTGAACGATGGTTTGGACGCCATTTGGTCGGCCATGGCGAGCTGTATCGATCGCGGTCTCAAGGTCGACGGTATCATGCCGGGCGGGCTGAAGGTCCGGCGGCGCGCTAAATCCATCTTTGAAAAGCTGACGGCGGATTCGCGCAGTAACCGGCTAAACCCCTTGTTGGCCAATGACTGGCTGAGTGTCTACGCCATGGCCGTCAATGAGGAGAATGCTTCCGGTGGACGCGTGGTGACTGCGCCAACGAACGGGGCCGCAGGCGTCATTCCGGCGACGATCCGCTACTTCCTGCATTTCCATGAGGATGCGACGACCAAGGATGTCCATAACTTCCTGCTCACGGCTGCCGCCGTTGGCGGCATCATCAAGCACAATGCGTCCATCTCGGGCGCGGAAGTCGGCTGTCAGGGCGAGGTCGGCTCAGCTGCTGCCATGGCCGCGGCTGGCCTCGCCGCAGTGATGGACGGTACGCCTGAGCAGGTTGAGAATGCGGCAGAAATTGCACTGGAGCATCATCTTGGCATGACGTGCGATCCTATCGCAGGCCTGGTTCAGGTGCCCTGCATCGAAAGAAATGCCCTTGGTGCCGTCAAGGCTGTTACGGCCGCCTCGCTGGCCATCAAGGGCGATGGAACGCATTTCGTGCCATTGGATGCGGCCATTGAAACAATGCGGCAGACTGGCAACGACATGAGCGAGAAATACAAGGAAACCTCAACAGGCGGTCTCGCCGTCAACGTAGTTGAGTGTTGAAACACGCCGTTTTTGATGATGCTTGAGAGGAAGAGTCTTGACCTGAGGCCGCCAAGGGTCTTTTAGCAGCTTATGGCTCTTCACCTCATCAAGCTTTGCGTCGGCGCTGAATCACTTCAAGATCTCAAGGAGTGGGTCGCAGAATCCTCGCTCACGGCTATTGCCGCTGGGCTCCAGCCGCATACCATTCACACGACCAGAATGGTGCCGAAGCGTCTGGATGAGATCCTGCCGGGTGGCTCCCTTTACTGGGTCATCAAAGGGCAGGTGGCCGCACGGCAGCCGCTTCTGGACATTATGACCTTTACCGGTGGTGACGGCATAACGCGTTGCAATCTTGTGCTGGGGCCGGAAGTCATTGAAACGGCGCCGCAACCGAAACGCCCCTTTCAAGGCTGGCGATACCTCAAGGCAGAGGATGCCCCGCGAGATCTGGGTGCTATTGGTGACGATGTTGCAGCCATGCCGGAGGATCTTCGGCGGGAGCTTGCAGAACTGGGACTACTTTAAAAAGCGAAGCGCGATGCTCTCGGGCAAAGCCCGTATGCACCCACCTTTACCAAATGTTTGCCCCAGAACGGGCTAACCTGTTCATGCTGCCGGATTTCTTGGAAATGACGGCATCCCGTCACTGAGGGAAACCCTCAGAGCATGTCCGGTTAGACGAAGGCTTCTGAAATGCACCATCTATCTGTTTTCATGCAGACAGGATGTGAGGCTGTTTAGCCATTTCTGCCGGGGGTACTCTAACTCTTACCCCAGAATCACCACGTGCCCCCATATCCAGGGGCACGCATCGTCAGCTGACTTCACCGGACCCTCAACCGCAATGGGAAGCGGCCGCCGCGCGGTGATACATGCAGGTGAATACCTGCCCTCGGCTGTGCGTGGCGCCAGGCGCGTGCACCATGAGAAAGCAGCATGGTCACCAGATCTTTGGTACGTTCTCTCGGGCGGTTGATACCCATACCCGTAAGGCGCAGCGCTGCCTCATGCAGCGGATGCAACCCGCTTCCACCCATTCGGCCCTGTGAATTGGCCGGCAAGGGAAAGTCGAGATTATTCTCGTTCATTGCCATGTTTGACCTCGTAACGCGATACAATCGAGGATCGAAAAAATATCCGCCCGGCGGGCGAATAATAGGAGGGGTGAAAAACGCTCGCCCCTCGTGAATTCAAGAGCTTACTGCTGGGCTGCCCAGCAAGAGACGCCCTTCTTCTTCAAGCCATTGCAGGTGTTGACGGCGGACTTCTGATCGTCGAAGCCACCAAAGCGAGCGCGATAGACCTGGCTACCATTTGCCGCGACAGCGACAGCAAAGGGTTTTGCCGAACGAAGCAAGCTGCCACCCTTTTCCTTAGCGCTTTCCAGCAGATCCATGGCAGAATCGCGGCTTTGCGAAACACCGATCTGGATAACCCAACCGGCCGGAGTGTTGTCATTAGCGGCGTGTTCCGGCGCGCGGCGTGTCGATGCGGTCGTCAGTTTGTCGGTTTCCTGCTCGGCGCGGTCAGTCGTAGCGGCTGGCGGCACCGGAACAGGAGCGGTCATGGCAGCTGCCACAGCGGCTTCCGCAGCCTTGCTCTTCGGTTCAGAGGCGTAGGCGGAGGCGCCCGGCAGCTTTTGCTCGGCCAAGCGAGCAACTGGGCGCGGCGCCGATTCAACCTCTGCCACTTCAATCTCAGGCTCGGCTGTGACTGCCGATGCCACAGAACGCTCTGGCTGAATAGGCGTCGGCACGCTGGCCGGGACCGGTTGGGCCGGAGTACGCACCTGTGCGATCAGATTGCTGGTTGCGCCCTGGGAAGCCTTTGGCAGATAGGTCGCGACCAGTTTGCGCATCTGAGAGTCGCGCGCTGCGGAGCTAGTGCCACCCAGAACAACGGCAACGATGGAGCGACCGTTGATTTGTGCGGAGGTAACGAGGTTGAAGCCTGCTGCTCTGGTGTAGCCAGTCTTGATGCCATCGACGCCAGCAACGGAACCAACAAGGCGGTTATGGTTGCCGATGGCCTGTTTGCCGAAGCGGAAAACGCGCGTGGAGAAGTAACTGTAATATTGCGGAAAATGCTGACGCAGAGCAATGCCGAGACGAGCCTGATCACGGGCGGTCGTCATCTGCGCGGTGTTTGGCAGGCCGTGGGCATTGCGATAGGTCGTGCGCGTCATACCAAGGGCGCGCGCCTTGTTGGTCATCATCTGGGCAAAGCGGGCTTCGTTGCCGCCGATGAACTCACCGAGTGCAGTGGCAATATCGTTGGCAGAGCGTGTGACAAGTGCCTGAATGGCCTGCTCGACAGTGACGGAGCCGCCCGCACGGACGCCGAGCTTGGAGGGGGGCTCAGCAGCGGCATGGGCCGATACAGGAACGCGGCTATCGAGCGTGAAGCGGCCTGCCTCGAGCGCCTCGAAGGTCAGATAGAGCGTCATCATCTTTGTCAGAGAGGCGGGGTAACGAAGGGAATCCGGATCATCCGAGTAAAGGACTTTGCCAGTCTTGGCGTCAACGACAATACCCGCATATTTCGGATTGGCGGATGCCGTCTCTGGATTGAATGCCGACAAAGCGACGACGACGCAAAAGAAACCGACGATCTTCTTGAAAATCGAGGCGCCACCCTTGGGGAAGGATGTTGTGTTGACTTTATTCAGCACGGCTGCACTCACTCATTGCCAATTACGTTGTTATTTTCCGGCTGCCCCCGCAGCACCGTTCTGGCCACAATAGGGGGTTAGCCTTACCAAGAGGTTTATGATGAACGAAGGATTAGCAATTTGCTTTGCCTTCTAGCGGTCTTCAGATTGCGACTGGATGAGCGCATTTCCGACAAACTGTCTAATCGCGGCATCAATATGTTTCCAATCGCTAATATGTTTCGATGAGAAGCGATAAAGGACGCTGAGGCCGGAACCCAGATGCACATCACGCTGACAATCTGCGCTGGTAACCTCCGCGGGATTGTGTGGCAGGACGCATCTGACCACATAATCCGGTTCATCCTTGCGGGGTGCGGTCAGGAGCACTTCTTCGCCATAGCCGCTATCTGTTTTCATTTTGTGCAGCGTCAGTCCGTATCCGAAGGCCTTTTCTTCACCGGTCATCAGGCGGTGATAGATCGGCTCTAGCCGCCCGGACATGTCCCTTGACATGGTTGCCTCGGAAATATCGAGGAATATCAGGGCACTCGCTTCTCCCGGTTCATCGAAGCGCGCTCTTTCCGCCTCTGTGTAACCCTGCATTTGTGGCCATGTCAGGTAGAGGTAAAGGCGCTCCACTTTGCCATCCATACGCTGTTCCCGCAGGCGAATGACGTTGGCAGGCACACTGAGCGTATCGGCCCCAATGCGGATCCGGTAAAGCTCGTTGCTGGCCGTATGTCCCGCCAAGGACAAACGCTGTCCGAACCAGTGGCCCGCAAACAGCAGGAGCAGGCAAGCCGCCATCAGAGCAGCGAATGCTGCCACGCCCTTGTAGATCAGGGCGCGCGACAGCAATGGCTCGAACTGTTCTTGGGATGCTTCAGAGGTCACAACCATGCCCGGAATGCTGCTTCATGTGAATCGGTCCTAAGGCGGATGCCTTGCGTGCAGCATTCTTCTTCGTGGTTAATAGAGGCTTAACGAAAAATGGCGCCGCCACGGGGAGGGCGACGCCATTTCTTCATGGAGCCTCGAATTAGCGACGTACGCTGGCAACCGCGTTAGCGCGTCCGTCCTGGAGCTTCATCCAAGCGCCGGGATTTTGTTCCGACTGGCGCTTGAGATAGGTGTATTCGGTATCGGACCAGAGCATTACCTTGTTGCGCATGTTATCGAGGATGAAATCTCCGCGATCTGTACGCACGGTCAGCACGGCATGGCCATCGCCATTCGGTTGAAGTACGACGGTGATGAGGAGATCGGAGGCAGGAATGCCCTGGTTGATGAGCATTTTGCGCTTCAAGAGAACGAAGTCCTCGCAGTCGCCCGCAGTCGTCGGGTAGGCCCAACGCTCCTCAACGCCGAATAGCTCCATATCGGTCATCGGCTTGATGGTCGTGTTCACGGTATAATTTACATCGAGAATCTTGCGCCAACGCTCCTCGGTCAGCGGCAAGGGGCCTCTGTCAGGCTCGCTCGGAATGCATTCGCTGGGGTAGCTTTGGCAGAATTCGTAGTGGCCAATCGGAGGGTTGGCCTTGCCAGTAACATGCATGCTGGCCGGGCCGGCGAAAGATGCGTGGGCTGCGAAGAGCGTGATGCCGAATACGGCAAGGCGCGATCCGATCCTAGAAAGCCGAGACATTTTTTTCTCCCCGTTTTTGGTGGGGTGAATGTCTCATGGGGCTGTTCAAATAGAGACAAAATCAGCAGTAAAAACAAATGCTTGTTTGATTCAAAACTGCCTAGAATCCGCATCGAATTCGAGGAAAATTAAAACTGAATACGTGTCAATGTCGAAGTGAATTTAATTCAAGTTCGATCCATTTTTTAGGAAAATGCGATCATGTTTCGGATAGCGTCCTGATAAGAAATGGATTTTAGGCCAGGGCTTGACCAGCGATGCTGCTGTCCGTTCATTGCCGTGCGGGCGCCAACGTGCAATCGCTGCTCCCTCAGCGAGGCATCTCAGTCCATCTTGAAGTAATTTTGCAGCGAATAAGGCTCAAAACCATCGGAAAAATTGCCGTCGATTTTCTCAAAAAAATTCGCTGGCGCATCGTTTCCGGACAGGTCCGGCGCTTCTTATGCTGAACAAAGCGTAACGAGGGCGATGGGAGAGATCGAAAGATAAATATGAAAAAGCCCGGCGCGAGCCGGGCTGTTGGCGCGGTGATCCATCGATGGCTTCAGAGGAAGGAGCGAAGACTTTCGCGGGTCTGCACCATCGCAAATTCGATGGCGACACCTTCAGCAAAATGCCGCACCACATGGCCACGCATTCCGTTGAGGTAAACCTGGGTGCCAACTTCCGGGCGGGTTTCGAGATCTATCGCAGCACCTGAAAGGGAAAGGTCAACCAGGCGTCCAACATAGACAGTTCCGTCATCCAGTCGCAGTTCTGCGCGTGTAACGCGGGGTGCGAGACGGTCGTGACGACGATCTTCCGGCAGGCCGAGTTCATGGCGATTGGCAAGCCATGTCAGCTGGGCGGCCAGCTTCTCCCGCTTCCGGTCTGTCGCATTGATCGACATGATGAACCCATTTGGCGTCAACTGCAGGGCTTGCCCCTCCAGTCGGCCAATGTGGTCGATATAGGCAATCACACGCTCACCCAGGCGCGGCGTGCCCACACAATCCACCATCACATCGCCAGGAGACATCTCCACTGCATTGCAAGGGTACTCATCTTTGGAGGCGAGCATGAGCCGACCCGTCATGTTGACGGTGACGCGTTGAAACGCGTTTGGCGCGGGCTTTTTAGCGGCCTGAGCACTCGGCTGGAAAGAAAACATAGGTGTCTCGCTCGTCTTTCACGAGCTATCTGAATAGGCTTTGCAGGTTAATTTACCGTTCACCCGCGGAGCAGGCGTCTATTCGACCTGACTTTCGATTAGAGGCTGATGCTGGCTGGTATTCTGTCGCCCTCAGCCTCTTTGGCAGCGGACCAGCCAGTCAGTCTCAAGCTTTCCATGGCGATTGTCGCATGGCGGTGAACACTTGGTCGTGGAATAAGGCTGCCAAGGATGCGGTCGCATAGGCCGCTTGGCGAGATGAGTGGGAGAATGAGCATTTCGAATTCCGCAGAATGCGCTCCATCGCCTGTCATCAGGTCCATTCGGCATGCCTGACTGAGCGTAATGCCGTTCAGCGCTGCCTCGACCACGCTATCCCGGCTGACCGATTCGAAGAGCAGAAGAAAATCTGTCTGACGAAGTTCCCTGGCAAACAGGTCGCACATTCGCGTGCCAGCCAAACGGAATTGCAGGTTCGTTTCTTCCCAGCCAAGCAGGAATAAGTCCGGCAAATGGCATTTGAGTGCCGCAGGCTGCAGGTCCGTTCGAACGGGGAGCGAGCGGCCGCGCCTCAATTTCTGCCAATAGGTCAACACTTCATTGCTGCGGCTGCCCAGAGGTTGCACGGTCTGTTCCATTCCTGATCGGTTGAAGGGCGGATATTGTTCTTAAACAGCAAGTAGCGAAATACGTGCCAACTCGACTTTGGTTTCGGCCAATGTCACGCCTCGCGGTGTCAGATGAAAGGTGCTAATCTGCTACTTCAATGAAGTGGTGGTTGTATGGATGAGAAGCAGACTGGACTTTGGTCAGATGAGGGCGAGCAGAGGAGGCATGATCATTCAGGCGTAGAGGTTGAGCGTTCTGCTTCACCTTCAGGGCAGGGGAATCAGCGTCAGCCCATCGTGAATTTGCCCTCGCCGCTGGTTATCTGTCTCATACTGCTCATCGCGCTTTTCGTGATACCGAACTCCGTGATGTCGGATGAAATGCGCGCCTACTTCCTGTTCGAGTTGGCATTTACGCCACTGCGCTACGTTTATCCGCTGGCAGATCAGGGGCTTGAATGGCTCTGGACGCCTGTGACCTATTCATTGCTGCATGGCAGTGTGGAGCATCTTCTGTTCAATGGTCTTTGGCTGGCGGCCTTTGGCGCGCCTGTCTATCGCCGCATCGGATTTGCCCGGTTTGTGGTTTTCTGGGCTTCCTCTGCCGCCGCATCTGCATTCTTTCACGCCTGGCTGAACTGGGGGCAGGAGACGGTTCTCATCGGCGCTTCGGGGGTCATCTCTGCTTTGATGGGTGCGGCATGTCGCTTTGCCTTTCCGGCTCAAGGCATACGCTTTGGCCGAGTTCCGGCGCATCTGTTGCCGCGCCAGTCTATCACGGGCGCAATGCGTAACCGCACAGTTTTCATTTTCACGTTGATCTGGTTTCTCGGCAATGTGGCCATCGCCATCGGGCTTCCGGTTCTGGGTGCAGAAGATGCAGCTGTCGCCTGGGATGCCCACATCGGTGGCTTCCTGTTCGGCTATTTGCTCTTTGCGCTCTTCGATCCTCAGTCGAGCCCGAAAAACTGAGTTCCTTGTTTTCTTCTTAAAGCAGGCGCACACTCTTTAAACATTCGCTTCTGCGAGGGGAGTCGCGGAGCGGATGAGCGAAAGAGCTGCTCGATAGGAGGAATTGATGTCTGTCTCCGTAAAACACATGCTTGATCGAAAAGGCCGCGACGTGGTTTCTGTGCCGCGTGACAAGACCATTGAGGAAGTGGCCACTATTTTAAACGAGAAGCGCATTGGTGCTATTGTTGTCACCAGTCTCGAAGGTCGTATTGCTGGAATTTTTACGGAGCGCGATCTCGTGCGCTGTGTGGCGCGCGAAGGAGCGGCCGTGCTCTCGAAACCTGTTTCTTCTGCGATGACAACCTCCGTCACGCGCTGCACGGAAGAGACTTCGCTGAATGATTTGATGGAGATCATGAGTTCTGGTCGCTTCCGCCACGTTCCGGTTGAAAGCGGCGGAAAATTGTGCGGCATCATCTCCATCGGCGACGTGGTCAAGGCGCGCATTCAGGAGATCGAGACCGAAGCCGAGCATATCCGCGCTTATATCGCGAGCTGAGTTTTGGTCAGGGCGATGCGTGTTCGTCGCCCTGATTATGTCAGGGTAAAGATTTCCTGCATCCGCTTCAGTTCCACGATGCGGGCCTTTGCCTCTTGGTAACCCCGGTCTATTGCCTCACCAGCACGGTGGAATTCCGAAAGGCCGATGTCGCTTAGACGAGGATGGAGTGCGAGATCTGGCGGATCACCAGCCAGGCGGGCGCGAGAGATGCGCTCCTGAATAATGTTGAACGCCTGCACCATGACGCCCGGCACGCCGATGCGGGCCTCTTGCACCTTCGTGTGCTGCCCCGGCTGAACCGGCTGGACGCTGGCATTGTGTTTAACCACTGCCGATCGACCGAAAATGTCATAGTTGAGGTTCACGGCAACCACGAGCGGCTGCTCATAGGCGCGACAGACTGAGGTGGGTACGGGATTGACCAATGCGCCATCCACGAGTGTGCGATTGTTGCACTTTACCGGTTCAAAGATACCGGGCAGGGCATAGGACGCGCGAAGACCGGTAATCAGAGAGCCACTCGTGATCCAAACCTCGTGGCCACTATGAAGCTCGGTCGCGACGGCAACGAATGGCCGTTCGAGATCCTCGATGGCGACATCTTCCAGATGTTCCTGCATCCGTTTCGTCAGCCGCATACCGCCCAGAAGGCCGCCACCGCCAATGGTGAGATCCAGCAGGCCGGCAATGCGCCGCATGGTGAGGGAGCGTGCAAAGGTCTCCAGCTCGTCAAGCTTTCCGGCAAGATAGCAGCCGCCGACAAGCGCACCGATGGATGTGCCAGCAATCATGCCGACTTCTATGTCTGCTTCCTCAAGCGCCCGCAAAACACCGATATGTGCCCAGCCACGTGCAGCACCCCCACCGAGGGCAAGCGCAAGCTTCGGTTTGCGAGGCTTTGTTTCTACGGGTGGAGCAGGCGTGCTATTTGCACCGCTGTTTTCAGAGGTCGTGCCGCCGGGGTCGCCGCGATTCCAAGTCCAGTTCAGCATTCGATACCGCCCTTCAGGCTAAAAGCCGGACATACATTGAGCGCCTAGACTCGTTGAGAAAGCGTTCATTTTGGGGCCGGTTGCCGAAAAACGATGCAAATGCCCTCAGGTTCCGCTGCCCTGATAAATTGAATGGGGATCGAAGTGGCGCTTGCCGTCAACAATCTCCGTCATGGCGCGGCCATCGACAAGCTTTACGCTACGATAAAAGCAGGAGCGGCGGCCGGTGTGGCAGCTGGCATCATGGCCCGCCACGCGCACCTTCAGCCAGACGGCATCCTGATCGCAATCCGTCAAAAGCTCCACCACCGTTTGAAGGTTGCCGGAGGTTTCACCCTTCTTCCAGATCTTGTTGCGCGAGCGGCTGAAGTAGTGGGCAATCCCCGTCTCTATCGTCAGGGCCAGCGCCTCGGCATTCATATGGGCAACCATCAACAACTCGCCATCTGAATAATCGGTAACGATAGCGGTTACCAATCCTGCCTCATCGAAGCGCGGCGTAAATGCGCCAGCATCTTCAAGTTCGGTTTTGCTCGAGGGGAGCGGCGGGAATGTGATGGTCATGAAACGCTCGCAGGAGTTATTTGCGGATCATGGTCAGGAAGCGCACCTGCTCCTGAGCATTTTCCTTGTATTCGCCGGTGAAAGTCGTCGTCAGCGTTGAGGAGCCCTGTTTCTGGATCCCGCGCATGGCCATGCACATGTGCTCCGCCTCGATCATCACTGCAACGCCGCGAGGCTTGAGCGTGGTCTGAATGGCGTCGGCGATCTGTGCCGTCATGTTTTCCTGTGTCTGAAGCCTGCGGCCAAACACTTCCACCAGCCTGGCGATCTTTGAGAGACCCAGCACGCGGCCCTGAGGAAGGTAGGCAACATGGGCCTTGCCGATGATTGGCACCATGTGATGTTCGCAATGCGAATAGAAGGGGATTTCCTTCACCAGAACGGCATCGTTGTAGCCACCCACTTCTTCGAAAGTGCGCCCCAGCACTTCTTCAGGTGAAAGCTCATAGCCACCGAAGAGTTCGCGATAGGACTTGGCAACGCGTTTTGGCGTATCGAGCAGCCCTTCGCGTGTTGGATCGTCGCCGGCCCAACGCAAGAGAACGCGAATCGCTTCTTCGGCCTCTTGTTGTGTGGGGCGAGGCTGTTTCTGGCCTGCCGGAAAATTCTTCACGATTGCGTCCATGATCTCGTCTCCTGGTGCGGTTCAAAGCCGCACCTGACCGTGGCTGATTTGGTGCTGCGTTTCAGTGCCTAGTCAGCCGTTACGCGCTATCTGGCCTGTCGGATCTTTTTTTACAAGACATGACCGACCCGCAAAGTTGTGCCGCACGAGAAACAAGTTTCTTGAACGGTGTTTCAGCGTCATCATATAGAGCACAGAAGCCTTCGCTACTAGTCATCTGGCGCGGAGACGACGCATTCGGTAAATGCGGATATTGCACCTCGATTTTGGGCCTTGCCATGGACGATATCTACAACAATCGCATTCTGGAACTGGCCGGTAACATACAGCGCTCCGGTACTCTGGATGGCGCGGATGCGACAAGCGAGAAGCATTCCCGGCTATGCGGCTCGAAAGTGCGTGTCTTTCTGAAAGTCTCGGACGGCGTGGTGACCGATTTCGCCCATCAGGTGCGTGCCTGCGCTCTGGGGCAGGCATCCTCGTCTGCCATGGCTCACGCTGTTGTTGGTGCAACGGTAGAGGAGATTCGGCAGGCTCGCACAGACATGTTGAAGATGCTGAAGGAAGATGGGGAGGGGCCAACTGGCCGCTTCGAGGAAATGCGCGTGCTGAAGCCGGTCAAGGATTACAAGGCCCGCCACGCTTCCACGATGCTGACTTTCGATGCTGTTGTGGATTGTCTGGATCAGATTGAAGCCAGACAATCTGCCATCGCCGGTTAAGCCTATGTGCCATCACTGCCAGAATCTGGAAGACGATAACGATGATCACCGTCCTGTTCGCAAAGGCCGCAACTGGCAGGGGCCGTTCCGAAAAACCCCGGACCGTCTGATTGGGATGGGTCTGATCCGGCTCTATCAGCTGACACTCTCTGGCTTTGTCGGAAATTCCTGCCGCCTCATTCCAACCTGTTCTGAATTCGGTTACGAGGCCGTCGCGCGTCATGGCCTTTGGTTCGGCGGGTGGATGACCGCCTACCGTTTCGCACGGTGCGGCCCCTTTGGGTCATCCGGGCTTGATCCTGTGCCGGAAACGCGTGCCAAACGCCAAACCTGGTTCACGCCTTGGCGATATCGCAGCGCAGGCACTGACAGCATAAACGGCTAAGCGCCGTATACTTTACTCCGAGGACATTCGAGCGTATCAACGCGCGCGTTGGACGCCGCACGAAGCGGCGCGATTAACCACCCGCATTCGTTGGCGGGACTGGATAACAGGAGAAAACAATGTCCGTTTCCCTTACATTTCCCGATGGCTCAATTCGCGAATATGACGCGGGCACAACCGGCTTTGCGGTTGCCGAGTCCATTTCGAAGTCTTTGGCCAAGAAGTCCGTTGCCGTCGCGATCGATGGCGAGGTGCGTGATCTCTCTGACCCCGTAACGCCGGGCAAGATCGAGATCATTACTCGCGCAGATCCGCGCGCGCTGGAATTGATCCGCCACGATGCGGCACACGTGATGGCCGAAGCTGTGCAGGAACTCTGGCCCGGCACACAGGTGACCATCGGTCCCGTCATTGAGAACGGCTTCTATTACGATTTCAAGCGCGTTCACCCGGACACGCAGGAAGATTGGCCCTTCACGCCTGACGATCTGCCGAAGATCGAAAAGAAGATGAAGGAGATTATTGGCCGCAACAAGCCTTTCACCAAGGAAGTCTGGTCCCGCCAGAAGGCCAAGGACGTGTTCGCCGAAAAGGGCGAGGGCTTCAAGGTGGAACTGGTGGATGCGATTCCTGAAGATCAGGACGTCAAGATCTACTCCCAGGGCGATTGGTTCGACCTCTGCCGTGGCCCCCATATGGCCTCCACGGGGCAGGTTGGAACCGCCTTCAAACTGATGAAGGTGGCTGGCGCTTACTGGCGTGGCGATTCCACCCGACCGATGCTGACCCGTATCTATGGCACAGCCTGGGCTGAGCAGGAGCAGCTGGATCAGTATCTTCATGTGCTGGCGGAAGCTGAAAAGCGTGATCACCGCAAGCTGGGCCGCGAAATGGATCTCTTCCATTTTCAGGAAGAAGGTCCGGGCGTCGTGTTCTGGCACGGCAAAGGCTGGCGTATGTTCCAGACACTAACCTCCTATATGCGCCGTCGCTTGGCCAACACGTATGAAGAGGTCAATGCACCACAGGTTCTGGATGCTTCTCTCTGGGAAACCTCGGGTCACTGGGGCTGGTATCAGGAGAACATGTTTGCGGTAAAATCCGCCTACGCGTTCACGCACCCCAAGGATGAAGAAGCCGATAACCGCGTCTTCGCTCTCAAGCCGATGAACTGCCCGGGCCACGTGCAGATCTTCAAGCATGGCTTGAAGTCTTATCGTGAAATGCCTGTTCGCCTTGCGGAATTTGGCACCGTTCATCGCTATGAAGCTTCCGGCGCACTGCATGGCCTCATGCGCGTTCGCGGCTTCACGCAGGACGATGCCCATGTGTTCTGCACCGAAGAACAGATGGCAGCGGAATGCCTGCGCATCAACGATCTCATCCTGTCCGTCTACGAAGACTTCGGTTTCAACGAGGTTGTCGTGAAGCTCTCCACACGTCCTGAAAAGCGCGTCGGATCCGATGAGCTTTGGGATCGCGCCGAAAGCGTGATGATGGAGGTCTTGAAGACGATCGAGGAGCAATCCGGCGGTCGCATCAAAACTGGAATTTTGCCAGGTGAGGGCGCATTTTACGGGCCTAAGTTCGAGTACACTCTGAAGGACGCGATTGGTCGTGAATGGCAGTGCGGCACCACGCAGGTAGACTTTAACCTGCCGGAGCGGTTCGGCGCCTTCTATATCGACCACAATTCCGAGAAAAAGCAGCCGGTCATGATCCATCGCGCCATCTGCGGCTCGATGGAGCGTTTCCTTGGTATTCTGATCGAGAACTTTGCCGGTCACATGCCGCTGTGGTTTGCGCCGCTTCAGGTGGTGGTGGCGACGATCACGTCCGATGCCGACGACTATGGTCGGGAAGTGGCTGAGACGCTGCGGGAAGCGGGTCTGATCGTTGAGGAAGATTTCCGCAACGAGAAGATCAATTACAAGATCCGCGAGCACTCGGTCACCAAGGTTCCGGTCATCATTGTCTGCGGTCGTCAGGAAGCTGAAAATCGGACGGTCAATATCCGTCGTCTCGGTTCGCAGGCCCAGACGCCTATGTCTCTGGCAGATGCCGTGGCGTCTCTTTCGCAAGAGGCCACGCCTCCGGACGTGAAGCGTCGTCAGGCTGCACGGAAGGCTGCAGCCGAATAAAAACGCAAAGGCCCGGCATCTAAACGAGGATGCCGGGCCTTTCAGTCTGGAATTGGTGCTTACCTTCAGTCAGCGTCGACGTCAGTCGCCTGCTGCTCTTTCATGAGAACTTCCACGTCGGCGTTCTTGCCGGATTCGACCGTGAAGTCGCGCTGGTAGATCTTGTCCTTGTTGCGGGCGACCGCCGTATAATCACCCTCGGCGAGAACCATGGTGGTAAAGGCACTGACGCTTTCGCTGACCACATCGCCGCCCGCCGTCAAGACCGACCAGGCCGTATCGGCAATGGCTTCACCGCCCTCCTGAGACACGAGCTTGAGCGTAATCTGCGCTGCTCGATGCTGAAGGGTAGCCTCTGTCAGTTTGCCAGCTTCAACCTGAATGTCTGCACGCACGCTTGCGTTGATGTCTCCGTATTCCGAAACGACGTGATAGGTGCCCGTATTGAGGCGAACGATCGTATTCGGTTTAACATTGGCCATGACGAGGGCTCTTTCGCCATCTTCACGGGCATCGACCGAGTAAATGGAAAAGCGAAGCTTGTTGACTGGCACTCTCTGATCGCTGCCTGCCACCGCGTTCAAAACCAGACCACCCGCATCCAGAACGAAGGACTGCTTCTTGATTTCGCCGTTTTCAGGCACGGAAAGGCGTTTCGTAATGCCGGCGCGCCCGAACGCGACATTCACAAAATAATCGCCCGGTGCAAGCTGCAAATGTGCAGCTCCACCTTCCGATGTAGCAATCAGCGGCAGCTTCCCATCGGCTCCCGGGTTTGGGCTGAATACGCGCCAGGTCAGTCCGGTCTGCATGGGAGCGCCATCGGCGGTCAATTTTGCTTCCAGCATCACGTCACGCGCAGCGGGTGCGGTGCGTGCAGTCGTGCCGCTGAAGGCGTTCAGCTTCGGCATTTTTGCCGTGCTGTCCAATTGCTTGAAGGTTTTGAATGCATCTTGCGACAGAGCGCAGGGCGCAAATAGGCTGGCGCTGCTCAGTGTGAGCAAGATAGCCGTCCGGGAAACTGCGCTCATGGGATGCCGACCGTTGACTCTTTGACTTACCAAGGCCACTTCAAAACCAACCACGCGGCAATTTCAAGATCAACCCACGCATAGAGACGCTGCAATGCCCATTCAAAAGCCTTTGTTCGACTATTTGAGTACCCGCCGATCCATTCCGGCCTTGCAGATGACGGAACCCGGCCCATCGCAGGCAGAGATCCTGTCCATCCTGACCCTGGCTTCACGCGTGCCGGATCATGGCAAGCTGGCGCCTTGGCGCTTCATTGTCTATCGCGGCGAAGAGCGTGTCCGCCTGGGGGAGGAGCTGCTGAAAATCGCCTTGGCGAAGACGCCAGATCTTAGCCCGGAACTTCGGAATGTGGAGCTGGCCCGACTCACGCGCGCTCCGGTAGTTATTGCTGTGGTCAGCAAGGCAGCGCCGCATGTGAAAATCCCGGTCTGGGAGCAGGAGATGTCGGCGGGTGCGGTTTGCCTGAACCTTTTCATGGCTGCTAATGCGCATGGTTACGCAGCCAACTGGCTGAGTGAATGGATTGCCTATGATGACGGTGCCAAGGGCGTGCTTGGCATCGCCGGGGACGAGAAAGTGGCCGGATTTATCCACATTGGTTCCACAAGCTTTCCACAGACGGATCGCCCGCGTCCAGAGCTTTCCGAAATCGTCAGCTGGGTCGGTGGAGACGAGTGATGTTTTACCAGGCAGCCGAGAATGCGCATGGAATGGCACATGATCCGTTCAAGGCCATCGTTGCGCCTCGGCCTATCGGCTGGATCGGCAGTCGGGGCGCGGACGGCTCAATCAACCTTGCGCCCTACTCATTCTTCAATATCGTGTCGGACCATCCGAAAATCGTGATGTTTTCCTCCAGTGGCCGCAAGCACAGTTGTCGGAATGCAGAGGAAACGGGCGCGTTTACCGCAAGCCTCGTCAGCCGAAATCTGGTGGGGCGTATGAATGCGTCGTCGGCGCCGGTCGACTACGGCGTCGACGAGTTCGAACTCTCGGGCCTCACGGCGGAATGGGGACGCTTGGTGCGCGCGCCTTACGTGAAGGAGGCTTATGCTGTGCTGGAGTGCCAGGTGACGGAGATTTCGCAGCCCAAGGCATTGAATGGTGCGTCGTCCGACTCCGTCATGGTTTTCGGTCAGGTTGTCGGCATTCACATCAGCGAGGATATCGTCAGGGACGGGCGCATCGATATGAGCCTGTCTAGGCCGATCGCGCGGATGGGCTACATGGATTACTGCGATGGCGGCAGCGATGTTTTCCAGCTGGATCGCCCGCAGCGCTGAAAGTCATGGCAGCACCCGCTTCGCTTCAATAATACTAATATTTGCAATCGCTTGCCGGTATGCTTAACGCATATGGTGAACCGATCGTAAACTATTTCCCGCTAGCATCACACTAGGGTAAGTTTCGAGCGACTCAGCGCTTGAGCCGGTTGGGGTGTGTAGTGATCATTGAAGCGTTTCTCTCCTGGTCCGAAACTGCGGTCGCATCCGATAGAGCGCGCGCTGCCAAGGCTTTGTGCACCGCTTTCTTTCGACTGAGCGACACCGACCCGCAGAGACAGGCTGCCTTGCATGCGATGATCCACCTGCTGGATGATCCGGCGCCGTCCGTGCGCATGGCGCTTGCTGAGACCCTTGCAGAGTGTGATTTCGCACCACGGGGTATCGTTCTGGCGCTTGCAGAGGATCAGCCGGATGTGGCCTGCCCGGTACTGACCATGTCTCCGGTTCTCAGCGAGATGGACCTCGTCGATCTTGTCGGCCGTGGAACGGGCGTTACCAGAGCAATCATTGCAAGCCGCCCGGATTTATCCCGTGGCGTCGCAGCCGCGATAGCGGAAGTTGGTGACGCGGGGGAGGTGATGTTGTTGCTGGAGAATGAGACAGCTGACATTACCAGATACTCCCTGCGCCGAATTGCCGAGCGTCACGGCCAGAATGCAGAAATACGCAACCTTCTTCTGTGCCGGGAAGATCTGCCACCTGAGGTGCGCGATCTTTTGGTTCACAAGGTTAGCCAGGCGCTGGCGGGTTCATGGCTGGTGCAATCCACCCTGTCTGCACCACGGATCGCCCATATCACCCGCGAGGCCGGCACACTGGCCGCACTGGCTGTTGCAAGTCAGGCTGGTGCGGAAGAAATGCCGTATCTGGTTGCGCAGATGCGTGAAGATGGTCGTCTCACTCCAGCTTTCCTGATGCACGCTTTGTGCAGCGGGCGCATTGAGTTCTTTGCCGCAGCCATCATGGATCTTTCCGGCGTCGATGAACGGCGCGTTCGCTCCATTCTGGCAACCGGACGCCATTATGCCGCCCGAGCTCTCTACGAATCCTGCGGTCTTTCCCGCGATATTGCAGAGGTTTTTGTTGCGGCCACCATGCTGTGGCGGGAACGTTTGCAGGATGCGACTGCCTGGGCCCAATCAAGCATCTGCCGCGAGCTGATTGAGCGCTACCCACGGACAGTGGATGACTACTCCCCCGTAAACGAACTTCTCGACATGGTGGAGACGATGCAGCGGCAGGAAGAACGTGATCTTGCCCGTTACATGGTGGAAGAGGCGGCTATCGCCGCCTGAGCCGGGACAGCGACGGCAGAGCCGTTGTTGTCGATCTGGGCGGGCATGCCCTATCTCAACCGCTTCGCTACCCAGGAATATCCGTCTTCAATGACACGTATTGGGCCATGCAGAAGGTTCTGAACACTGTCTTTCGATGGCAGGATCGACGAGACGTGTTCGATTGCTTTCTGGCCGAGGGAACGCTCCTCTGCCAGAATTTGCTGCTCTGTCGGTTCCGGATGGGGTGGTCCTGATCCGTTCGCTTCCGAAGCGGGTGCTGTCTGGGCGGGTTTCGTCTCGGCAACGGCCGGGTTCTGGCAGACGGCAATGACAACCGGAAAGGAAACATTGGCAAAATTGGCCAATTCCTTTTCGGAAACGGCATTGCAGCGTTCAATGGTGGTCCAGCGCTTTTTTAGTGTGGCCACATATTGGCAATCTGTAACGCCATCATCGCAACCCAGTATCGTCATCATAACCATTGCAGTAAGCATGAATGAACCCTCAGCCTTTAACAGGCTGACGAGTAATGAAAAGATCATGCCTTTGTGAAGGCAGGGAACCGAGAAGACAGGCAGATGGAAGAGATTGTTATTCGCCGAGAAAGCCCACGCCAAGACGGGGTGCTGCGTCTCCTAGCCCTGTCGGATGCCTATGCCGCCTCCCTCTATCCGGCGGAGAGCAACCATATGCTGCCCATCGAGGAATTGGAGATGGCAAACGTCTCTTTTTTCGTGGCCAGAAGAGGCGAAGAGATCTTGGGCTGCGCATCTCTGGTGCGCTCGAACGACGATACCAGCGAAATCAAGCGCATGTACGTTGACGAAGCCGCACGTGGGCTGCGCCTCGGAAAACGGCTTCTGGATGCGTTGGAGGCCGAAGCTCGGCACCACAGAGTTTCAGTGATGCGGCTTGAGACCGGCATCTATCAGCCTGAGGCAATCAATCTTTACCGCAAGGCCGGTTTCGTGGAAATCGAGCCTTTCGGCTCCTACAAGCTCGATCCCCTCAGTATTTTCATGCAGAAGAGCCTCGGTTAAGGCGTTTTCGCCTTGGCTGCATCTGCAGGTGGTTGAGCGGCTTCCGCGCTTGCGATCTCCACGAGGTCGGGTCCGCTTGAAAGCTCGATCTCACGCATCCATTCCCGCCAGATGGCGACGAGCAATGCCATCAGGACTGGCCCAATGAACAAGCCCAGGAAGCCGAGCGTCTTAACGCCGCCAACAAGGCCGAAGAAGGTTGGCAGGAAGGGCAGCTTGATCGGCCCGCCGACAAGCTTCGGCCTTATGGTCTTGTCAACGATGAAAAGCTCAACAGCCCCCCAGACAAAGAGTGCGACGCCCGCAAACAGAGAGCCGCTGGCGACCAGATAGAGAGAAACCAGGGTGAAGGAGAGGGGTGCGCCACCTGGGATCAGAGCCATGACACCCGTAATGACACCCAAAGTGACATGCGATGGGACGCCGGCAATCCAATAGGCGATACCAAGCACGATACCTTCGCCAATCGCAATCAGCGTCATGCCGGTAACGGTCGAGGAAATGGTGGCCGGTACAACGCGGGAAATCCTCTCCCAGCGTGAAGGCAGAATGCGCTCGCCGAGCATATCCATCTGTCGCGCAAAGGAGGCGCCATCGCGATAGACGAAGAAAAGCGCGATCAGCATGAAAAGAAGCGTGAGCAACAGATGAAAGGCACCGTCGCCCGCTGCAATGACGGCGCGATAGATATTGCCGATATTGGCGCCACTGACGAGTTGCACCAGCTCGCCTATGGCACCGGGTTCACCGATATGGCGTTCCCATTGCAGTGAGAGCCAGTCGCCAATTATGGGAAGCTGCACGATCCAGACGGGCGGCGGTGAGCCGACCCGATTGATCTGAATGGTCCAGCCAATCCAATCCCTCAACTCGCCAATCGCGTAGCTGAGAGCGATGCTGATGGGAATGATGATGAAACTGAGAACGCAGATGATCGCGATTGTTGCGCCGATTGTCGTATTACCGCCAATTCGTCGCAGAAGATCTTTGTAGAGTGGCCAGCTGGCAAAGCCGATGACAAGTGCTGCAAGAACCGGAATCACAAAGCCGTGAAAAAAATAGATTCCGGCGAATACGATGAGCACCAGAAGCCAGCGTGCTGCGGAAATCGATGGGATCAACGCCATGCGCATGGGTGCAACCGGCCCGAGCCAACGCGGTTCTGCCTTAGGTTTTTCAGTATTACGCACGTTTCACTGTCATCCCTGTTCGCACCTTCTGTTCACCCGCATATAGGGGAAAGAAGGCGTCACTTTTAGCTATAACGGAAATTCAACCTTGCCGTAAGGCGCAGATGCGCTACAAATAAGACCGTCGTCAACTTAGCATCTTCCCTAAAATGTCCCCATCGGCACGCCGCTTCCTTCTGCGGGAGCGCACATCAACTCATCATGCTGCCGTGGACGCGGCTGTCGGATCGTTCCAAACACTGGAGCAATATCAGACCTATCTCCTAGGGCTGCTTGCCTTCAGGCAGCCGCTGGAGCAAAGCCTCGTTCGTGCGACATGGCCAGATCCGTTCGGTGTATGGCGTCCGGCCCCCATCAGCCCGCTTATCATAGCCGATATGCGTGATCTTAATGTAACTGCCGTACATCAACATACGAATATTTCAGAGGCATTTGATCTGGAAACTCTGCTGGGTGCGCTCTACGTTCTGGAAGGCTCATCTCTGGGGGCACGCATTTTGTATGTGCGCGCCAAAGAGCTAGGATTAAACGAAGAATTTGGCGCCCGGCATCTGGCGGGGCAGGCACACTCCGATGGCTTCAGGAGATTTCTTGAAATTCTCGATGCTGCGCCGAACGTCGATATGAACAAGGTTGTCGAGGCGTCCAGATCTGCTTTCGGTCTGGCAGAACGCGCCTTCCAAGGAAACTGTGAATGCATGATGCCCCGACGGTCGATCTGACGAATTGCGACCGAGAGCCGATCCATATTCCTGGGAGCATTCAGGCCCATGGCGCGCTTCTGATGTGCGATGGCAGTGGAGGCGTTATCCTGCGTCACTCCAGCAATATCTCCAGCTTTCTGGGCGTTCCGGAAAATCTTGTCCAACTGAGGCTGGAGGATGCTGTTGGCTCTGATGTTGCGCATACGCTGCGCAATGCGCTGGCAACAAGCGATGATCCTTCACGCTCCGCGCTGCGGCTTGGCCTATCCCTGCCGGCAGGGCTCTTCGATGCTGCCGTTCATCGCACGGAGCAGGGTGCGATTATCGAATTCGAACCAAACGCCATGCAATCTGATCAACCGCTGGAAACTGCGCGGATGCTGATCAGCCGCATTCGTTCCATTTCCAGCATTGACGAGCTGGTTGAAAAATCTTCCCGCCTCATTTTCGCGATGCTTGGTTATGATCGCGTCATGATCTACCGCTTTGAGCATGATGGGGCTGGCAAGGTGGTCAGTGAACACAAGCGGCGGGATCTTGAGAGCTTCAAGGGCCAGTATTTCCCGGCAAGCGATATACCCAAACAAGCTCGCATTCTTTATCTGAAAAACACCATTCGCGTGATTTCGGACGCCAGTGACAAGCGCGTATTCCTCGTGCCGCCGCTTCGTGAGGACGAGCCGCCTGTCGATCTCTCCTACGCGCATCTTCGCAGCGTCTCATCCATTCATTGCGAATATCTACGCAATATGGGCGTGGCTGCTTCCATGTCGATTTCGATTGTGGTGGACGGAGAACTCTGGGGGTTGATCGCCTGCCATCACTATTCGCCCCGCGCGCTGGCCATGCAGCAGCGCGTTGCAGCGGAGATGTTCGGCGAGTTTTTCTCGCTTCACCTCAGCGCACTCAAGCAAAAGCAGATCTTGGATACGGCGCAGAGCGCACGTCGTTCGCTGGATCGTCTGCTGCAATCAGCGTCGCAAACTGCCGATATCAGCCAATTGCTACGCGGTTCATTGCTGGAGTTTTCCCGCATCATGCCGTGTGATGGCGTGGGTCTGTGGCTGGACGGCGCATGGACAGGCCACGGTGCGGTGCCACCGCTCACACTCATACCCAATGTCGCCGAACTGGTGGGGCAGGTTTCTAACGCAAGGATATGGGCGACGGACCAGCTTTCCCTTCACTTGCCAGAAGCCGCGACCTTTGCGGTCGATGTGTCCGGTCTTCTCGCAATTCCGCTGTCTCAGAGACCAAAGGATTATCTGTTCTTCTTCCGACGGGAATTGGTGCAGACGCTTAATTGGGCCGGGAACCCGGACAAGACCTATGAAAGCGGCCCGATGGGAGACCGCTTGACGCCGCGCAAGAGCTTCGCGATCTGGAAGGAGACTGTGCACCTGAAAGCGCAGCGTTGGACGGACGGAGAACGCGAGATTGCAGATGCCATCCGGGCAGTTCTCGTAGAGGTCATCCTGCATCACAACGAGCTGCTGGCCGACGAGCGCGGCAAGGCCGATGTCCGGCAGCGGATGCTGAACGAGGAGCTGAACCACCGCGTCAAAAATATCCTGGCGGTCATAAAGGCGCTGGTTGGTCATCCGGTCCGGGAAGGCCGTGATATTGGAGAGTATGTTGCCACGCTTAAAGGCCGCATCCAGGCGCTTTCATTTGCGCATGATCAGGTGGTGCGTGGCTCCGATGGTGGATCTCTGAAGGATTTGCTGGAAGCAGAGCTGAAGCCCTATTCCGGCGAGCATCGGACAGTCAGACTGACCGGGGCAGACCTATGGCTCGACAGCCGCGCCTTTTCCGTCATGGCTTTGGTCCTGCATGAGATGTCGACCAATGCAGCCAAGTATGGCTCGCTGTCGGAAAGCGGTGGCCATCTCGATATCCAATGGCATCGGCTCGAGACCGGCGATCTGGAACTGACTTGGAAGGAAACGGGTGGTCCGCCTGTCAGCAAGCCGTTGCGTGCAGGCTTTGGAACGATACTGATCGATCGGAGCATCCCTTACGAATTGGCGGGCGAAAGCATGATCAGTTACGATCTGGAAGGCCTTTCGGCGCGTTTCGTCATTCCCGCCAAGCACGTGCAGGGCGGCGACGACCCCGAACCATCCGACCAAACCGACCTGAATGCTGCATCAACGCGCGAGATCATCGATCTGCTGGCCAATCTCGAATTGCTGCTGGTGGAAGACCAGATGCTTGTTGCGGCGGATGTTGAACTGATGCTTGCCGAAAACGGTCTGTTGAAGGTGACGACGGCGCCATCTGCGGATGAGGCGCTGCGCCGCCTGAAAGGTTTCACGCCTGATGTCGCGATATTGGATGTCAACCTTGGCAGCAGCACATCTCTGCCCGTTGCAGAAGAGCTGGTGCGTCGTGGCGTGCCCTTCGTGTTTGCCACCGGCTATAGTGATCGCTCCATCGTGCCTGCAAGCTTCGCCGCTCCCGTCGTACGAAAGCCTTATGAATCTGCCGCGCTGATGAGCGCTTTACTGCGTGTTCTGGCGGCGAAAGATGCAACGAAATAGGGCGGCATTGAAGCCGCCCGTTCCGATCAAGCCGGTTGAACGGCGATGCGCTAGATGTCCAGATTATCCGCGAACGCCGCCCGCTCCTGAATGAAGCGAAAACGGGCGTCAGCCTTCGTGCCCATGAGGTTGTCCACAGCCTCACGCGTGCCTTCGAAGTCCACCTCATCGATTGCCACGCGAAGAAGCGTGCGCTTGGCCGGATCCATCGTCGTTTCTTTCAATTGCTGCGGCATCATTTCGCCGAGACCTTTAAAGCGGCCGATTTCCACTTTCTTGCCTTTGAAAGTGGTTGCCATCAGTTCGGCGCGATGGGCGTCGTCGCGGGCATAAACCGTTTTTGCGCCTTGGCGAATGACGTAGAGGGGCGGAACGGCGAGATAGAGATGGCCTCCCCGGATCAACTCCGGCATTTCCTGATAGAAGAAGGTAATCAGCAGCGAGGCAATGTGGGCACCGTCCACGTCCGCATCCGTCATGATGATGATGCGCTCATAGCGCAGATCCTCTTCGCGGTATTTGGTGCGCGTGCCACAGCCAAGCGCCTGGATAAGGTCTGCGATCTGCTGGTTGGCGGAAAGCTTTTCGCGGCTCGCACTACCAACGTTCAGGATTTTTCCGCGCAGAGGCAAGATAGCCTGATTGGTGCGGTTGCGTGCCTGTTTCGCGGAGCCGCCAGCCGAATCGCCCTCGACGATGAAGAGTTCCGCACCTTCTGCCGTGTTCTGGGAGCAATCCGCCAGCTTGCCGGGCAAACGAAGTTTGCGCACGGCTGTCTTGCGGTTGACTTCCTTTTCCTTGCGTCGGCGCAACCGTTCTTCGGCACGCTCTATCACCCAATCCAGCAGTTTCGCCGCTTCCGCAGGGTTGCCTGCAAGATAATGATCGAAGGGGTCTCTCAGTGCGTTTTCTACGATGCGCTGGGCCTCAACAGTTGCCAGCTTGTCCTTGGTCTGACCGACAAATTCAGGCTCGCGAATGAAGACAGACAGCATGCCGACAGCGGAAATCATCACGTCATCGGTGGTGATATCCTTTGCGCGCTTGTTTTGCGTCAGTTCGGCGTAGTTTTTAAGGCCCTTCAGCAAGGCAATGCGCAGGCCCGCCTCGTGCGTGCCACCTTCGGGCGTCGGAATGGTATTGCAATAGGAGTGGATCTGCGGATCGCCCCCATACCACGTCACGGCCCATTCCAGTGCACCGTGCCCACCCGTTTTCTCGGTACGCCCGGAGAAGATCTCGCGGGTCACCGTGAAGTCCTTGCCGAGTGTGGCTGCCAGGTAATCCTTCAAGCCGCCGGGAAAATGGAATACGGCCTTTTCCGGAATCTCGCCACCTGGGGTAACAATGCCCGGATCGCAGCTCCAGCGAATTTCCACGCCGCCAAACAGATAGGCTTTGGAGCGGGCCATGCGGAAAATGCGCCCCGCATCGAACCTGGCATGTTCACCAAATATCTGCGGATCGGGATGGAAGCGAACCCGCGTGCCGCGACGATTGTGCACATCGCCCAATTCTTCCAGCCCGCCCAGCGGAATGCCACGCGAAAAGCGCTGGCGATAGAGTTTGCGGTTCCGCGCAACTTCCACTTCGAGCAGATCTGAAAGGGCATTGACCACCGATACGCCAACGCCATGCAGGCCGCCCGAGGTTTCATAGGCTTTTCCGTCGAACTTTCCGCCCGCGTGCAGCTTGGTCATGATGACTTCAAGCGTAGACTTTCCCGGAACCTGTGGGTGCAGCTCAACCGGAATGCCGCGGCCATTGTCCGAGACCGTCAGGAAGCCCTGCGTATCGAGGTGAACCTCGATGAAATTGGCGTGTCCAGCAACAGCCTCGTCCATCGAGTTATCGATGACTTCGGCAAACAGGTGATGAAGCGCTTTTTCATCGGTTCCGCCGATATACATGCCGGGGCGCATGCGGACGGGTTCCAGCCCCTCAAGAACGCGGATCGAGGATGCATCGTAGTTTTCGCTGGATGCGGAAGGCGGCACTGCCGGGGCTGCAGCACGAGCGGGCGGCGCTTTTGGCGCACCTGCTGACGGTTCAGCCGCAGGCTTGGGTGCAGTTTCCGGAATGCTGGCGAAAAGGTCGTTGGTGTCGTCCATTGTGTCCGTACATCTTGCCTGTGGTCAGGGCATCAAGCGTATTAGGAATGTGCCGGTTCAAGCATCCCGTGGCTATCGAATCGCCTGCGAGTGTGCCAGATAAACGGCTTTTTCGCGATGCCTTGCGTCAATGCGCATGGTTTGGAACAGGATGTGCGCTGCCTAGGCCCAATAGGCAAGTCGGCGCGTGACGAGGAAGTGGATGAAGCCCTCCATGTCCACAGATCATTTGAAAAATCGCGTGTTGGGCGGGCTTTTCCTGCTGTTGTCCGCGCTTTCGGCCAGCGCGCAGGATGGACCGATTCGGCCCTTCAAGGATGAATTGTTCTCGCAGCAGACAGTTTTGCGCAGCGAGGACGACGGTGCATTCCAAGTCCTCGACTATCAGGAGATGAGGGACATCAATGGCCGTGACGAGGAGCCGGAGAGGCGGGTGAAACCGGCCTATGTCGATACGCGTGTCCGCGCCCAGCAGGTCAATGAAACCCTGACCCTGGGCACCAGCCGCATGGAAGTGATGCGCGTTGGCAAGCAGACCCAGGCCAGCTTCACGGTGATTTTCATTCATGGTCGAGGCGGTGACAGAAGATTGGGTGCCAACGACTATTCCTTCGGCGGTAATTTCAATCGCCTGAAGAATCTGGCGGTCCTCAACGGCGGTGCTTATTATGCGCCATCGATCCGCAGTTTCGATGCAAAGGGCGCCTCAGATGTTGCCGCTCTGATTCGTTACGTTTTCGAGCTTTCCAGCGGTCGGCCGGTGATTTTGGCCTGTGCCTCGATGGGCAATTTCATTTGTCAGAACATCAGTCGTGACAAGGAGGCTGTCCGCTACCTCAAGGGGTTTGCCATTATGGGCGGGCCTGCCGATCCGGGGTTTCTGACGACCCCGGCTGCCAGGTTGAAGCTGCCTGTCTATTTTTCCCATGGAAGTTCGGACAGCGTTTATGCCGCCGAACCGCAAATTTCTCTCTACAAGAAAATGCGCGCGGCAAAGTATCCGACCATTTTCCGCCTGTTTGAAACGGGTGGACATGGGACACCGATCAGAATGAGTGATTGGCGCGAGATCTTGAACTTTCTTCTGACAGCCGGTTGATCCGCAAGCCGCATTCTCTTAACCAGAGTTTAGGCCCAGCCGCGCCTGTTTGCAGGAAGAAACGGTTGGGAAGGGGGCCTTGAACGCCCCGAGGTTTCGGAAGGGCGGCACCTCATGGATGTGGGGGTCGGGAGAGCGAAGGGAAGCAAAGCGAATGACGCCGGATGTTCGCCCGCTTGTAGCGGGAAATTGGAAGATGAACGGCACGAGATCCTCTCTGGATCAGATCAAGGCGATTTCCGCAGGTGTGACCACACCTCTTGCGGAGAAGGTTGATGCATTGATTTGCCCGCCTGCAACGCTGCTTTATGTCGCGACGGCCTTGTGCACGGACAGCCCCTTGATGATTGGTGCGCAGGATTGCCATCAAAATCAATCCGGCGCGCATACAGGTGATATCTCCGCCGAAATGATTGCAGACTGCTTCGGCACCTATGTCATCGTTGGCCACTCGGAGCGCCGCGTCGATCACGCAGAAACGGATCACCTTGTGCGGGCAAAGGCAGAAGCTGCTTTCGCCGCAGATCTGACCGCCATCGTCTGCATTGGCGAAACGGCTGATGAGCGCAAGGCTGGCCAGACCCTCGAAATCCTCAAGCGTCAACTGTCCGGTTCCGTGCCGGATTCTGCCACCCCGGAAAACACAGTTATCGCCTATGAGCCGGTATGGGCGATTGGCACGGGCCTCACGCCGACGGTTGAGGATGTGGAGAAGGCACATGCCTTCATGCGTGAAGAGCTGGTTGCGCGCTTCGGCGAGCACGGCAAGAAGATGCGCATTCTCTATGGCGGCTCCGTAAAGCCTGGCAATGCTAAGGAACTGATGTCCGTGGCCAATGTGGATGGCGCGCTGATTGGCGGCGCGAGCTTGAAAGCTGCCGACTTCCTCGCCATCTACGGCGTCTATGAAGAAATCGCGAAGTAAAATGCATCGAAAGTGAGGGGCAAGGCGACTTGCCCCTTGGAATGCTGGTCGGGCTGAGCTAAAGGACCGCCAAAGCTTTTTTGTATGCCGCAGCACTTCTCGTGCAGGACTGGACTGATATGCAGACCGTATTGATCGTAATTCATCTCATGATCGTGCTGGCGCTTGTGGGCGTCGTGCTGATCCAGCGTTCGGAAGGCGGCGGCCTTGGTATTGGCGGCGGCTCCGGCTTCATGTCGGCACGTGGAACGGCCAACGCATTGACGCGCACAACCGCGATCCTGGCCACGCTGTTTTTTGTGACATCGCTCGTTCTTGGCATTATGGCGCGCCATGAATCCCGTCCGACGGATATTCTGGACCGCATCCCCGCCAACCAGCAGGGGCAGGGCAATGGCATTCTGGACTCGCTTGGTCCGGCGCCTTCGCAGCCCGCTGGTAATGGCGCAGCTCCAGCAACGGGTGCTCCGGCATCTGGCGGTGCGGCAGCTCCTGCCGATCCGTCTTCTGTTCCAACCGGCAACTAAGCCCGGTTAATGCTTAAACCTCCGGCAGGCCGAAAGCCTGCCGGTTTTCTTTTGTGCAGATTCCACAGTTTTGACCATCCTAAAGAAATTTTGGGCTGGCGGAATCGATCGTGAAAAGGTATCCGGTGACTCCCATGGCGCGATATGTATTCATCACAGGCGGCGTGGTTTCTTCCCTTGGAAAAGGAATTGCGGCTGCAGCCCTCGGAGCCTTGCTACAGGCCAGAGGTTACCGGGTTCGGCTACGCAAGCTGGACCCTTATCTCAACGTTGATCCGGGCACCATGAGCCCGACTCAGCACGGCGAGGTCTTCGTGACCGATGACGGCGCTGAGACGGACCTCGATCTGGGTCACTACGAACGCTTCACGGGGCGTTCGGCCACCAAGACCGATAACATCACCACCGGTCGTATTTACAAGAACATCATCGACAAGGAACGCCGCGGCGATTACCTCGGCGCGACCGTGCAGGTCATTCCGCACGTCACCAACGAGATCAAGGACTTCGTTGTTGAAGGCAATGACGATTATGATTTCGTGATCTGCGAAATCGGCGGGACCGTCGGCGATATCGAGGCTATGCCTTTCGTGGAAGCCATTCGCCAGTTGGGCAATGAACTCCCGCGTGGTTCAGCCGTTTACCTGCACCTCACCCTCATGCCTTACATCCCCGCGGCGGGCGAATTGAAAACCAAGCCGACGCAGCATTCGGTGAAGGAGCTGCAGGCGCTCGGTATTGCACCGGATATTCTGCTTGTGCGCGCGGATCGCGAAATTCCGGAAGCGGAACGCCGCAAGCTGTCGCTCTTCTGCAATGTTCGCCCTTCTGCCGTGATTCAGGCGCTCGATGTGGCCAATATTTATGATGTGCCAATGGCCTATCATAAGGAGGGCCTTGATTCGGAAGTGCTTGCAGCCTTCGGTATCGAACCTGCACCAAAGCCGCGGCTTGATGCATGGGAAGAGGTTTGCAACCGTATCCATACGCCGGAAGGTGAAGTTACGATTGCCGTTGTTGGCAAATATACCGGGCTGAAGGACGCCTATAAGTCGCTGATCGAGGCACTTCATCATGGTGGCATTGCCAACCATGTGAAGGTCAAGCTTGAGTGGATTGAGTCTGAAATCTTCGAAAAGGAAGATCCAGCCCCTTACCTCGAGAAGGTCAACGGCATTCTGGTGCCGGGTGGCTTTGGTGAGCGCGGCGCGCAAGGAAAGATCAACGCTGCACGTTTCGCGCGCGAGCGTAAGGTTCCGTACTTCGGTATCTGCTTCGGCATGCAGATGGCCGTGCTGGAAGCAGCGCGAAACCTCGCTGGCATTGAAGAAGCCTCATCCACCGAATTTGGCCCTGCCAAGGAGCCGGTTGTCGGTCTCATGACCGAGTGGGTGAAGGGCAATTCGCTCGAGAAGCGTTCGTCTGCTGGCGATCTGGGCGGAACAATGCGTCTTGGTGCCTACAAGGCAGCTCTGAAGCGTGAGACCAAGATTGCGGAAATCTACGGCTCGACGGATATTTCCGAGCGCCATCGCCATCGTTATGAGGTGAATGTCGCCTACAAGGAGCGTTTGGAAAGCTGCGGTTTGATCTTCTCCGGAATGTCGCCCGACGGCCTTCTGCCGGAAACCATTGAATATGCCGACCACCCCTGGTTCATCGGCGTTCAGTACCACCCGGAATTGAAGAGCCGTCCGCTGGATCCGCACCCGCTCTTCTCGAGCTTCATTTCGGCGGCGCTGGATCAGAGCCGTCTGGTTTGATGGTCGTTTGAACTATCGAATTGAAAGCCCGGGATTTTATAGTTCCCGGGCTTCTTGCATCTCAATCGCGTGGGTCAGGCTCTCCGCTTCGTCCAGTCACCTCTGCATAGGCTGAAAGCGCACGATCGCGGGCCTGTGCGTGGTTCACTATCGGATTGGGATAGGTTTTCCCCAGTGTCACGCCCGCCCTGGCAAGCACCTCCCTTGGTGCTTCAAACGGCTTGTGAATGTACTTTGTCGGCAGGTTTGCGATCTCCGGCACGAAGCGGCGCACGTAGTCGCCATCGGGATCGAACTTTTCACCCTGAAGGATGGGATTGAACACGCGGAAGAACGGAGCTGCATCAGCACCGGAGCCAGCGACCCATTGCCAGTTCGCGGCATTGGAGGCAGGGTCTGCATCCAGCAGCGTATCGTGAAACCACTCTTCACCCTTGCGCCAATCGATCATCAGGTCCTTGATGAGGAATGAGCCTGTGATCATTCTTACGCGGTTATGCATGTAGCCGTGACGCCAGAGCTGGCGCATGCCTGCATCGACAATGGGATAACCTGTCTTTCCCTTTGTCCATGCTTCAAAGGCTATCTCGTCGAACGTCCATGGGAAGGCGTCGAAGCGATCATTCCAATTCTTCTCGCCGAGCTTCGGAAACGCCACAAGCAGGTGATAGGAGAATTCACGCCAAACCAGTTCCTTCCGGAAATGTATGACATGCTCTGTCGCTTCCAGCCCACGTGTCGCATGCCAGATTCGGGCGGGAGAAATCTCGCCAAAAGCGAGATGTGGCGAAAGCAGGGATGTCGCGTTCCCGAGACCCGGAAAGTCCCGATCCTTTTTGTAGGTGAGAACGGGTTTTTCCAGAAAGCTTTCCAGACGCTTCATCGCGCCCGCTTCGCCTGGCTGCCAAAGCTCGGCAAATTCTTCGGCCCAGTTTGGCCGATCGGGTAGAAGGTGCCAATCGGGCAGTTCTTCGCTCTTCGGAAAGTGCGGCGGGGCAGGGATAGCCTCAGGAGCACCAACGGGTTCGCGAGGATCGCCGTCCCGCTCCAATGCGCGCCAGAATGGCGTGTAGACGCGGTAAGCGCCGCCGGAGCCGGTCTTCATGGTCTCCGGATTGTGGAGGATCTGTCCTTTGAAGCGCTTTACGTCCAGTCCTTCTGCGCGAAGGGAAGACGCCACATCCAAATCCAGCGCGTCCCGTTCGTAATGCCGATTGAAGAAGATGCAGCTTGCGGAGGTTTCTTTCGCGATGCGCAGCAGAACATCACTAGCTTGGCCAGATGCCAGCGTCAGGCGGTTTCCCCGCTCGTTGAGCGATTTGTTGAGGGCTTCCAGAGAGTGGTGTAGCCACCATTCTTGCGCGCCGCCAATCGCAAGATTGCCCTTCAGTGGCTCTCTGATATACACGCAGACAATTGGGCGTCCGGTTTGGATTGCCTGTAACAGCGCAGCATGATCATCCATCCTGAGGTCTCGCCGAAACCACAGGATGACGGGCGGTTCGGATGAGGTCATTACGCTGGCACTCCACTTCACATTCCATCGTGTGAATTTACGCGTGCTGCCAGCCACTGGATCATCTAGGCATGCCGCGCAGAAGGATGATGGGGCAGGGGGCGCCGGCTGGAAGTTCCGGCGCATGCGGTGGCCGAACGATCAGGCAATCGGAATGCGCAAAGATCTTCATCATCGATGAATCCTGCTTCTCGAAGACCTCTGCTATCAGCGTTCCGTTGTTATCACGACCAAGTCTGGCTCTCAGATAGTCCTGTCGCTGATCATTGGCAGCCAGTCTGGATGCCGAGATAGCCTGCGAAGCACGAGAATGCACCTTGCGGCCCGCAAGTTTGGCAACAACAGGTTCAAGAAAAAGCGTCCCGCATACGAGGCTTGCAACGGGATTTCCGGGAAGCCCCAGCACCAGCATCTGGCCGAGTGAGCCGACCATAAGCGGCTTGCCGGGGCGCATGGCGATGCGCCAGAAATCCAGTTCCATGCCCTGCGCCTTCAGGCTTGCCTGCACCAGATCATGGTCTCCCGCGGATGCGCCGCCAAGCGTCACGAGAATGTCTGCTTTCTCATTCACGGCCAGTGCGATGGCGGATTCAATTTTATCCTGCGCATCTGGAACAATGCCAAGATCCAAGACAGTGCCGCCCGCTTCGCGCACCAGAGATGCGATGCCAAAGGTATTGGACGCAATGATTTGCGAGGAATTCAAAGTGCTGCCCGGCGGGACCAGTTCATCCCCCGTCGCCAGGATTGCCACGCGCGGTTGGCGGATAACCTGCAGCTGCGGGTGGTTCATGGCAGCCGCGACCGTCAGATGCGAATAGTCCAGCAAAGTGCCGGCTTTCAGAACGACTTCCCCTTCCTGGAAGTCCTGGCCACGCGGCCGTATGTGTCTTCCCTTCGTGACCGGAAACCTGGTGCGGATGCGGTTTCCATCGAGCCGTTCCGCATCCTCCTGAATGAGCACAGAATCTGCCCCTGCCGGTACCGGAGCGCCGGTGAAGATCCGCACGGCCTCACCTTCACCGACGGTGCCATCGAATGCACGGCCTGCGGCGGCTTCACCTATGACAATAAGCTCGGAGCCGACCACGGGTGCATCGGCGGCAGCGAGCGCATAGCCATCCATGGCGGAAGCGTTGAAGGGAGGCTGTGTCAGGCGTGCAGAAAGATCAGCGGCAAGCACTCTACCCGTGGCTCGGTCAAGGCCGACCAATTCCGCGTCGCTTACCGGATGTGCCCGATCAAGCAGGCGACCTAGCGCCTCTACCACAGGGAGAAGGTTCGTTGCCATGCTGCCTCACCTTTGGCGGCTCCAGTCTCCTGATTTGCCGCCACTCTTTTCCAAAAGACGAATTCCGCCGATTTCCATGCCCTTATCCGCAGCCTTGGCCATATCGTAGATCGTCAGGCACGCAATGGAAGCGGCAGTCAACGCTTCCATTTCGACGCCGGTTTTGCCAGTCAGCTTTGCGGTTGCGGTAACTCGTAAACCCGGAAGGTCGTGATCCGCTTCAATTTCCACGGAGACCTTGGTCAACATCAAAGGATGGCATAGCGGGATGAGGTTGGCGGTTTGCTTGGCAGCCATGATGCCAGCGAGACGTGCCGTACCAATCACGTCTCCCTTTTTGGCATTTCCCTCAAGGATGAGAGTGAGTGTATCCGGCTTCATGCGGATGACGCCTTCGGCAACGGCAACGCGCACCGTATCAACCTTCTCGCCCACATCAACCATGTGGGCTTCACCAGTCGCATCGATATGCGTCAGCCGCTGCTTACTTTCAGTCATGCGGCCGCTTTTCCTTGAAGGAGGAGTTGTGTCGCAGCTGTCACATCGGCTTGACGCATCAGGCTTTCACCCACCAGGAAGGTGGTTATACCGCTCGCTTCAAGGCGCTTGCAATCTTCATGCGTGAATATGCCGCTTTCGCCAACAAGTAGCTTATCCTGCGGTACGAGCGACGCGAGCGTTTCGCTGGTCGATAGGCTGACCTCGAAGGTGCGCAGGTTGCGGTTGTTGATTCCGAGAAGCGGAGATGTGAGCTTGAGAGCGCGCTCCGTTTCTTCCGCATCGTGCACCTCGATCAAGACGTCCATTCCCAGCGAATGGGCCTCGTCTTCCAGGCGCTTTGCATCGTCGTCAGAAAGCGATGCCATAATGAGCAGAATGCAGTCTGCGCCCCAGGCGCGTGCTTCGTGCACCTGATAGACGTCGAACATGAAGTCCTTGCGCAACGCGGGAAGCGAGCAGGCCTTGCGTGCAGCGGTGAGGAATTCGGGCGCACCCTGGAAGCTTGGCGTATCCGTCAGCACGGACAGGCACGCCGCGCCGCCTTTTTCATAAGCTTCTGCAAGGGCAGGCGGATCGAAGTCCGGGCGAATGAGGCCCTTCGATGGGCTTGCTTTCTTGATTTCGGCGATCAGACCAAAAGAGCCTTCGGCCTGCTTTTTGCGAAGCGTCTTGTAGAAACCGCGGGGCGCGTCCTGCTCGCGCGCCATCGCTTTCAGATCGTCAATGGAGATGCGGGATTTGGCCGCGGCAATCTCCTGGAGTTTGTAGGCTTCAATTTTTTTAAGAATGTCGCTCATAACGCTTTAATTATCCTCATTTGAGATCGCGACAAGCTTATCCAGAACCGCAGCCGCATGGCCGTTATCCAAAGAGGTCGTCGCCAGTATCATGCCTTCCAACACGTCAGCAGCCTTCCCGGCGATCACCAGTGATGCTGCTGCATTGCAAAGCGCGATATCCCGATAGGCATTACGTGCGCCCGAAAGCACATCGCGCAGCGCACGAGCATTGACCTCTCCATCGCCGCCTTTCAACTCATCAAGAGTTGCGCGTGCCACGCCAAAATCCTCTGGCGTCAGTACGAAGTTTCGAATGGTGCCGTTTTCCAGCGCGCACACCTGGGTTACGCCGGTGGTGGTAATCTCATCCATGCCATCGCCGTGCACAACCCAGATATTTTCCGAGCCCAGATCCCGCATGACATGAGCAATAGGTTCCAGCCATTGTGGGGAGAAAACGCCCAGCAACTGGCGTTTTGCGCCTGCGGGATTGGAAAGCGGACCCAAAAGATTGAAGATGGTGCGAGTGCCAAGCTCAACGCGGCTTGGACCGACATGCCGCATGGCAGCATGATGCACCTGGGCGAACATGAAGCCAATGCCTGCTTCGGAGATGCAACGGGCGATCAAATCCGGTTGAATATCCAGCTTCACGCCGAGCGCCGCCAGAGCATCTGCCGTTCCGGATTTGGAACTCAAGGCACGATTGCCGTGCTTGGCCACGCGAACGCCCGCACCAGCAACGATCAGTGCAGCCAGAGTGGAGATATTGTAGGTTTTCAGCCCATCTCCCCCGGTACCGACGATATCCATCACATCATCTGGCGCAGCGACGGGCAGCATTTTTGAGCGCATGGTGGAAACAGCGCCTGATATTTCATCGACCGTTTCCCCGCGAACGCGAAGCGCCATCAAGAAACCACCGATCTGAGAGGGGGTGGCTTCGCCCGACATGAGAATATCGAAAGCGGCACGTGCATCCTCTTTCGAAAGTGGCTCGCCTGTCGCGATTTTGGCGATATAGGCTTTCAAATCAGGCATGCGATTGGCCCCCTCTGGTGATCACTCAGCGCGCGATGGCTTGGTCAGCCAATGTCTGATTGATCGTCACACCGTAGTCACTTTGCAGCTTCACAACCATCTGATCCAGCAGGTCGTCGCCAGCGGCACGGGCAATCTGCGTGATTTGCTCATCACCCGACGACAGAGGGGCCGCCGGAGCCTGCTGAACATTCTTGACGTGCATCAGAATGCGGGATTCACCATCGGCGGCCTGAGCAACGGCATTTACACCGTTTGGACCGGAGAAAGCAGCCTTCGCGGCTTCAGGGCCAAAGATAGCGTCAGTCGACTGGCGGCGAAGCCCGCTCTTGTTCTCAACCGTCAGCCCAAGTTCTGCGGCAATGGTTTCAAGCGTTTCGCCCTTGTCCAGGCGCGCCTTCAAATCTTCAGATCTGGCGGCCAATGCCTGGCGCTGCTGCTCTGCTGTCCAATCGGCCACAGCCTTCTCGCGCACTTCGCTCAAGCTGCGCTCCCGCTCCGGAATGATTTCGCGCACGTCGAACCAGACATAGCCATCATTGCCAAGATTGCCGGGAAGCGCTTCCGCACCGACATCAGTACGGAACACGTCCTGCACAAGCGTTTCTGCGGCAGGGAGGGCAACGGATTTGCCTTCAGCGTCGAGCCCGGTGCGATCCGTGGTCACGGTGACGGCCTTGAGCTTAAGTTGCGCGGCAGCTTCCTCAAGGGAGGAACCGGAACCACGCAGGTCCTCGAAGCGATCATGAACAGCCTGAACATCCTGAGCCGCAGCCGCAAGCGCCAGGGTTTTGCGAATGTCTTCCTTCACGTCGTCGTAAGACTTGGTTGTTTCGGGGCGAATATTGGTAACGCGCAGCATGACCGGGCCAAAAGCGCCCTGGACAATACCCGTCGTGCCGCCTGAAGCGCTGACACCGAATGCAGCATTGGCAATGGCAGGATCGGGGATCTGATCCTTGGTGAAGTCGCCCAGCATGACGTCGCTCGCAGACTTGCCTTGATCGGCAACCAGCTGATCGAAGGTCAGCTGCCGTTCCTTCATCTGCTGAAGCGCGGCATCGGCCATTTCCTTGCTTGGAAAGCTCAGCTGCTCAACGGTGCGGGTTTCCGGCGTCCGGTAGCTATCCTTGCGGCGGTCATATTCGGCACGAACCTGATCTTCCGTCACGGTTGTCGGATCAGCGACATCCGATGGCTGCAGGGTCACATAGGCGAAGCGGCGAAGCTCCGGCGCACGATAGCGCGCCTTCACGCCCTGGAACCAGCTGGCCAGAACCTCTTCGGTCGGGGCTTTGATCGGGTCGATGTTCGCATTGGAAAGCACGATGTAATCCACATCACGGCTCTCATCGCGGTATTGTTTCAGAGCGTTCACCAGCACCTGCGGCGGCTGGAAGCCATCTGCAATGGCATCCACCACCTGGCTTCGGACAGCAACCTTGCTGCGTTCGTTGATGTAGTCCTGCTCTCTCAAGCCGGCGTTACGAAGACGCGCGCTGAACAGGGTGCGGTCAAACTGGCCATCATTACCGCGGAAGGCAGGATCTTCTGCGATGAGTGCCGCCAACCGATCCTGAGAAAGACCCAGGCGCATATCGGCGGAAAGTTCATCCAGTGCGGCACCGGCAGAGAGCTGCGAGAATGTCTGCTGCTCAACGCCGAATGCGCGTGCCTGTTCGCTCGTCAGCTGGGTTCCGAGCTGACGGCTGATCGCGCCAAGCTGTCTCTGGTAGGCGAGCCGGAATTCCTCTGGAGAAATCTTCTGACTTCCCACCGTCATAACGGAAGTGTTGGTCCCGCTGAACATCGATGCGGACACGCCCCAAATGGCGAAGGAAACCACAAGAAGCAGAAGAAGCAATTTCGCGACCCAGGAGCGGGCAGCGTTTCTAAGCGTATCAAGCATCGACCGACATTACCTTGCAAAACCGTGCGAAAGCCGCCTCACGGCGGGTCTGAAGTTTGTCTCTAGAACAAACCGCAAGGGAATTGAAGGTATGGGAGGTCAAAACAAACGTGAGAATGCTGCGGGAAACCGTTAAAAAGCGGCAGAGCCGGATCAAATCAATCGACCCCAGGCGGGATTCCACTGCACGCCTTCTGACAGTGCTATGAAAATCGGGCGTTTGCGATCACCGCGATTCTTGTTGTCTGCCATGCGAAAGGCGTCTTCCGGCTGCATTTCCTCTCCGGGGAAAATCTCGTCTTTCTGGCCCGGTTCACCGATCTGGCGAATGTATCCCCGGATCTCGCCGCCGGAATGATAAAAGCGAATAATGAAGCAGCCGGGCGATGGCTCTGCATGATGATAGGCATAGTAGGTTCGCATTTCAGCCTCCGGTTCTGTGTCTGTATTTCTGACCATTGCGACCCGATTTTGTTCCGCCACTCTGGCCAATCGCTTGCTTTCGCAGTAGGAAAGAGCCGGAACGAAGGTAGAACATGACACGCAGAGCTGGCAGCGCGGATCTACCGCTTCATGGCGGGCGCGTGCCCCACTGGCTGGGGCAGCGGATGACGCGCCTTGGTGCCTTGATCACTGAAGCCATCGTGCATCACTATGGCCGTGACGAATTTCTGCGGCGCCTTGCAAATCCCTTCTGGTTCCAATCCTTTGGCGCGGTCATGGGAATGGACTGGCATTCTTCCGGCATCACCACCTCGGTCATCGGCGCGTTGAAGAAGGGGCTTGCCCCCATGGCAGGTGAGCTGGGACTTCATGTCTGCGGCGGGCGGGGCCAGCACTCACGCAAAACACCCGATGAATTGTTCCTCATCGGCGAACGCGTCGGTTTTGACGGCCTAGCTCTTGCACAGACGAGCAGGCTGGTTGCCAAGGTTGATAGTGCCGCTGTCCAGGATGGTTTCGACCTTTACCTGCATGGTTTCATTGCCGCTAGCGACGGTAAGTGGGTGGTGGTGCAGCAGGGCATGAATGGCGAGCGCCGTCAGGCGCGACGATACCATTGGATGTCTGAGGGATTGAAAAGCTATTTCGATTCGCCGCATAGCGGTATCGAGGGGCATCAGCAGGGTGAAATCATCAACCTTGCAGACAGTCGCGCCGAAAGATCCCGCGCGGCACAGCTCGAACTTCTCTCAGACCTTGGCCCGGATCGGCTCTTGCGCGAAATTGCCGCCATTCGTGCCGAAACGGCAGTGCCGGTGGCGCAGCCGCTCCTTCCGCACCTGATCATGCCGGATCATCATGATGTTCGCGAGAAAGATGTGAACATGCGGCGGCTTCATGGCGCTTTGGCTGCCGCTGCGGACAGAGGCCCGAAGGATTTCAGCGATCTGATTTTGACGCCGGGAGTGGGCGCGCGCACCGTCGAAGCTCTGGCCCTTGTTTCCGAAGTTGTGCACGGCGCGCCATGCCGTTTTTCCGATCCGGCGCGTTATTCGTTGGCTCATGGCGGAAAGGATCGGCATCCATTCCCGGTCCCGCTAAAAGTCTACGACGAAACCATTCGCGTCATGAAGTCTGCCGTGCGAAAGGGCAAGCTTGGGCAGACGGAAGAGCTGGAGGCATTGCGGCGGCTCGACCATCAGGCAAGGATGATGGAGCGATATGTCACCGGGCCTGATCTGAAGGAGTACGTGGCCGGAGAGTTTCGAAATTCACCCGATTATGGCGGAAGAAGCGTTTTCGGTTGGGAAGCGGACCTACAGTCTTCCGGGCAAATTGACGAGCGGAAGCTCAAGCCACGGGACTGACATCACCATTCCTTCGCAGATCATTTTCCTTTTTGGCTTCACTCTTGCCCTTGTTTGCGCGGAAAACTGCCTCCCCGATCAACGAGATGGGCAGGGCGATGAAGAAGGGAATGAAGAAATAGATCACACGGAACGCTATCAGTGCTCCGATAGTCGCCTGTTCTCCCATCACATGGCGTACCGTTACCTCAAGCACACCCAACCCACCCGGCGCATGCGTGACCAGGATTGCGATATTGCCTAGCACGAAAGCCGTTGCGGCCTTCAGGTAGCTCACATTCTCGCTGGCCTGCATCAGTTCCATGAGGCATGCGGAGACGAGCGCAAAGTTGACTGTGCCGATGACGATCTGTGCGATGGCCAATCGGGCTGTCGGCATCTTGAATGTCCATTTGCGGATTTTGACTGGCGCACGCAGGAATGCCGCAGCCAGCACATAGGCGACCGTTGCCAGGAGCAGCGCTAGGCCGAGAATGAGAACCGCCGATGGCGCAATCCGCAGGATTTTGGCCGTGTCCGCCGGGTTGAGAACCATCACAAGCCCGCCAAGAGCCAGCAAGCCAAGGCCGACGGTCACGCCCGACAGAAGCACGATTTTCGCTACATCTTCCGTCGAAAGCCCCCAATGCGCGTAGTAGCGGTAGCGGATCGCTCCGCTGCTGAGGCCTGCGAGGCCAATGCTTTGTCCAAGCCCAAGGCTGACGAAAGAGGCAAGGGCGATCTTGGGGTAGGGCAGGTCACTTTTCACATATCGGACGCCTGCCCAGTCAAATCCGGTGAGGCAGAGATAGGAGCCCGCGCAATAGAGCATTGCCAGAAGCAGATTGCTCCACGGGATGGCTTTAACGGATTGAACAATCTCATCCCAGGTGAACTGGCTTAAGCCGCGATAGAGAAGATAGCCTGCTATTGCAAAGCCGAAGATCATCGTTCCATAGGTGAATATGCGCTTGGAACGGCTCATCGCGTGGCCTTCGCCTGAATTGGCAGAGCATTCGAACGATGAAGAAAGTGCAGTGTGAAAGGCGGTCTCGAACCGGCCATAAGATAATCCCCCGGATGATCCGCGCTAACGCACGTCACCAACGCTTTGTTCCCATTGGAGAGGGGATGTCTCCCGCCAAATGAAGCCGGCGGAAGACAAATCGTTATCAGTCCTCGTCAGCCGCCATCTGCGACAACACTTCGCCACGGCCGCGCGCGCGCAGAATAAGTGGTACGATGAGAGCGAGGGCTGCAATGGTGAGCAATACAGCAGCGATGGGCGAGGTGAAGAGAACCGTGAAGTCTCCCTGGCTGATCGCCAGGGCACGGCGCAACTGCTGTTCAGCCAGCGGGCCAAGGATCAGGCCAACCACGACTGGCGCAATCGGGTAACCGAAAACGCGCATGACGTAGCCGAGCACACCGAATGCCAGGAGCATGCCAAGCTCGAAGACCGAGGGATTGGCGCCAATGGTGCCAAGGGTCGCGAAGACCAGAATTCCGGCATAAAGCCACGGCTTCGGAATCGTCAGCAGTCGAACCCAGAGGCCGATGAGCGGAAGGTTAAGCACCAGCAGCATGAAGTTCGCGATCAGCAGTGAGGCGATAAGGCCCCAGACAAGCTGCGGATTGGTTGCGAAAAGAAGTGGTCCGGGCTGCAGACCGTATTGCTGGAAACCAGCAAGCATGATCGCCGCTGTCGCCGTTGTGGGCAGGCCGAGCGTAAGCAGAGGAACCAATGTACCAGCCGCAGAGGCGTTGTTGGCGGCTTCCGGACCGGCCACACCTTCAATGGCACCATTGCCGAACTCTTCCGGATGCTTCGTCAGTTTCTTCTCTGTTGCGTAGGAGAGGAAGGTGCCGATCTCAGCACCGCCTGCCGGCATTGCTCCAATGGGAAAGCCAATGACGGTGCCGCGAAGCCAGGGCTTCCAGGAACGCGCCCAATCGGCTGCACTCATCCAGATAGAGCCTTTGACCGCCTCAACCTTATCCGGCGCAAGGTTGCCCTGTGCCGCAATATAGAGCGTTTCGCCGATTGCAAACATTGCTACGGCAAGCGTGGTCACTTCCACGCCATCGAGAAGGTCCGGAACGCCGAAGGCAAGACGCGTCTGTCCCGTCAGCTGGTCGATGCCGATCAGCGAAAGCGCAAGGCCAATGAACAGCGAGGTCAGGCCGCGCAGGGTAGAATCGCCGAAGGCAGAAGAAACGGTGATGAAGGCAAGAACCATCAGCGCAAAATATTCACGCGGCCCGAAGACGAGCGCGAGTTTCACGATATAGGGCGCGATGAAAGCAAGACCGACCGTGGCGAGCAATCCGGCAACGAAGGAACCGATGGCAGCAGTTGCCAGTGCCGGTCCGCCGCGACCGGCGCGGGCCATCTTGTTGCCTTCCAGCGCAGTCACGATGGATGCGCTTTCTCCGGGTGTATTGAGCAGGATGGAGGTGGTGGAGCCGCCATACATGCCGCCATAGTAAATGCCTGCAAACATGATGAGCGATCCGGCCGGATCCAGCTGATAGGTGACAGGCAGAAGGAGGGCGACGGTGAGGGCAGGGCCAATGCCGGGAAGAACGCCGACGGCAGTTCCCAGTGTTACGCCAATCAGGGCGTAAAGCAGGTTCATGGGCTGCATGGCCACCACGATACCCTGCATGAGGAATTCGAAAGTGCTCATTGGCAATGCCCTTACATGAATAGGTGCTCAAGCGGCCCAGCGGGCAGCGAGAGCTGCAAGAGGCCAGCGAAAATCAACCAGACGACCAGACAGAGAATGATGCCCACGGGAAGCGAGATCCAGATCTTGCGCTTTCCGAATGCAGCTGCGGTTGCCGCAAACAAGACACCCGTTGCGATGGAAAATCCTGCCGTGTTGAGAAGCAGCATTTGAGCAGCAAGCCCGCCGATGACCCAAACCACAGGCTTGATTTCCTGTCTGTCACGCTCAGGAAAATCACCCCGGAAAGCTGCGACGACTGTCCAGATTGCCAGAAGAAGAAGCGCGATGGCTATCCATTGCGGCACGGTCGCCGGACCGACGGGTGAGTAGCCGGTAACTTCGCGCAGGCGTGCGGCGTCTATGAAGATCGTCGCGGAAAGGGCAACGAGTACAGCGGCAATGACAAGCGCCGCCCAATCGGGGCGGCGCTCCTCTGCCTTGATCAGAGGCTTATCGCTCATTTTACCAGTCCAATATCCTTCAGGATGCCTTCTGTAGCCGAGATATCCTTGGCAAGCTGCGCGTCGAAGTCAGCGCCCGCCAGGAAGGTGTCCTGCCAGCCCTTGGTCTTCAGCGTTTCCTGCCAGGTCGCAGAGGTTGCAAGCTTCTGAATATCGGCCGTTACCTTTGCCTTCTGTTCTGCGCTGAGGCCGGGGGCAGCGGCAACCATGCGCCAGTTCTGAACAGCAACATCCACACCGGCTTCCTTCAGCGTCGGTGCATCCACACCGGGCAGGCGCTTCTCACCGGAGGTCGCCAGCAGACGAAGCGTGCCGGACTTTACCTGTGATTCGAACTCGCCATAGCCGGAAATGCCGACGGTAACCTGTGAGCCGAGAATGGCCGCAAGTGCTTCACCGCCACCGGAGAAGGCGATGTAGTTGATCTTGGTCGGATCAACGCCTGCTGCCTTGGCAATGAGGCCAGCCGTGATGTGGTCCACACCGCCAGCAGAACCGCCACCCCAGGAAACGGAGCCGGGATCTTTCTTGAGGGCAGCAACCAGATCAGCCATGGACTTGATCGGTGAGGAAGCTGGAACGACGATGGCTTCATCTTCGCCTGTGAGGCGAGCGATTGGTGTCACATCTTTCAGTGTCACCGGTGCCTTGTTGGTGAGGATGGCGCCAACCATCACGTATCCGCCAACGATGAGGGCGTTGTCCTTGCCCTTCTGCTGGCTTGCGAACTGGGCAAGACCAATCGTGCCGCCAGCGCCAGGCACGTTGACGACCTGCACGTTCTTGGAAATTCCTTCCTTCTGCATTGCCGTCTGCAGCGAGCGTGCAGTCTGGTCCCATCCGCCGCCGGGGGCAGCGGGCGCCATGATGGTGTAATCGGCAGCGAATGCCGGAAGAGCTACGGATCCCGCCAGAAAAGTTGCGAGAAAAATATGTTTCAAGGGTTTGTCCTCCGTTGGCGCAAAGCGCATGTTATGGCGTGCCGGGCGGAAGACGTTTGTTTTTCATACACTCGCGCCAATCTCGGCAGCGGGCGTCTCCCCCCAGTCGTTCCTGAAACGCCTCCACGTTTTCAGGATGCCACTAAGCGACCACATTATCCTGACATCTAGCTGACGTTAAGCCTTTAGAGAGATTTGCCCTATTGCAGGCGAAGCGCTTCGTTCCATCGTGCAATAAGCCTCGAGCGCTTGACCTGATCCAGATAGACCATGAGCCCCGGGCTTACGGGCACGGGCTTTAGCTGCCCGCCCAGCATGTTTCGCATGCTTGTTGCGGTGTTCCCTACGGCCACATCGGGGTTGACGGCTGGGATTTGCAGCTGCTCCGTCAGGATGGTCTGACCTTCCTTTGACATGAAAAATTCAAGGAAGCGGCGGCCAAGTTCTGGCGATTGCGCAGCTTGGGGAACAAGGCCGATGCGCGACATCACCACCGTATAGTCCTTGGGCAGTACAATGCCTACGTCCGGATAATTGGAGGCCCAATCTGCGGCGTAGGAGCCCAGGATATTGTAACCCAGCACAAACCTGCCATCGGCAACGCGCTCCAGGATCGCCTGGCTGGTGGAATAGAGTTTCACGCCGGCACTGCCCATGGCACGCACGACATTCCATATATCGTCAAACTGTTCCTGGTCGCGTGACATAAAAAGGAAGCCGACGCCCGATCTTTCAATATCATAGGTGGCAATGCGGCCATGCACCTTGTCACCCTCGCGCGCCAGATATTCCACGAATTCCGCACGGGTTGCAGGCGGTGCGGATGCTGAAAAGCTGGGTTTATGATAGACGAAAACTGCCGGTTCGAATGTCAGGGCATAGGCTGTGTCGCGCCAGTTGGCCCAGGATGGCCATCGCGCACTCATCGGCAAATGGCTTGCCTGCGCATACCCGTCATTCGCAAGCTTGACCTGCAAATCCATCGCAGATGAAAAGGCAAAATCGGCCGTTCGTTTTGGGCCGTCCGTCTCCCTGACGATCCTGTCGTAAATCGCTCCGGTAAGCATGTCCTCGTAACGCACCGCGATCTCAGGATTGACCTTCTGGAATGCCTTAATCATCGGCTTGGCCAAAGGCTCATCCAGCGAGGAGTAAACCACCAGTTCCGGCGCATCCTGTTTACCGTTAAGGGCCGCAAAATGCGTGACATCCGCTTTCGCAACAGCGGTGTTGAGTGCAGCGAGGCAGGAGGCTAGAAGGAGGCGTATCATCATGACATGATGCCGGATGGCCAGCCTCTTCACAAGCGGACGTGTTCCCATCTATCTTCAAACAGCCGTGGGGGACATGCATTGCGCATATTGCTGGTCGAAGATAACGGCACATTGGCCGAGGGGCTTTCCGCGATCTTACGAGGGAGTGGATATACAGTCGACGTGGTGGGCGATGGCCTTTCTGCCGAAGCTGCAGCAACGGCACAGAGCTTCGATCTCATCATCCTCGATCTCAACCTGCCTGAAATGGATGGTCTGGATGTTCTCAGGTCCATCCGCGCCCGCCAGAACCAGGCAGCTGTGATGATACTGACGGCCAGAGGCGCGCCGGAGGAGCGGGTGAGGGGCCTCGATCTCGGGGCTGACGACTACCTGACAAAGCCCTTCGATATCTCCGAACTGGAGGCCCGCATCCGCGTATTGTTGCGTCGACAGGCCGGTCTGCGAAGCTCGCGGGTAGAGTTCGGCGCATTGACCTTCGATCTCACGTCGCGCAGCTTTTCCAGTGGCGGGCGGCCCATCGATATTCCGGCGCGCGAGCTTGCTCTTCTGGAGCTTCTGTTCCTGCGCGCTGGAAAGGTCGTTTCCAAAGACGCCATCATCGGCTCCCTGACAGGATTCGACGAAGACCTTTCTGCCAATGCGATAGAGCAATATGTCAGCCGTCTTAGACGCCGCCTGTTTGCCCACGGGTTGACCGTTAAGACTGCACGCGGCATCGGCTATTACCTCGATATTGCGCCCGAGGATCCATGAGATTTGCCGTGCGCTCCATTCGCGGAAGGTTGCTCGCATGGTTGCTGGCCGGTACAGCCGTGCTGGGCGCAATTGCGCTTGCAGATACGTGGCGCGAAGCACAGCAGACAGCGGACGAGGTCTCTGACAGGGTTCTGGCGGGCTCGGCACTCGCCATTGCTGAGCGGGTGGTCGTTGCCGAAGACGGCTCGCTGGCTGTCGATATTCCTTACGTTGCCTTGGAAATGCTCACCTCGGCGGCGCAGGACCGTGTATTCTATCGGGTGGATGGTCCACCCGGCACCTTCATCACCGGCTATCAGGCTTTGCCGGCCATTGATCGCAGAGAGGGGCAGTCGACAGCGTTTGACGATGCCAGTTTTCGCGGTGAGCCAATTCGGGTGGCGACGCTGGCTCGCAGTGCATCGACCGGCATTTCTTCTGTTCCATTCACAGTGACCGTTGCTGAAACGACCATTGCGCGGCAACAACTGGCGCGCTCGATCCTGCTTCATTCTGCAGCACGGTTGGTGCTGATGATGACGGGGGCCGCGCTGATTGTGTGGTTTGCAGTTTCGCTTTCACTTCGACCGTTGAACCGCCTGAGTGCGGCAATTGCTGAACGCAATCCGAATGATTTGCAGCCGATCGAGCAAGCCGTGCCTTCAGAGGTCGAAGGACTTGTAGAAACCGTCAATTCCTTCATGATTCGCCTGAATCTCGCGCTGGATGCTCTGCGGCATTTCACTGGCAATGCAAGCCATCAGTTACGAACGCCCCTTGCTGTTGTGCGAACGCAACTGGCTTTGGCCGCGCGCTCTGACGATCAAAAACAGGCGCGGGAGTCAATCCAGCAGGCGGATGCGGCGATTGCCAAAACCGAGCGGATCCTGGCGCAGCTGCTCATGATGTCACGCCTCGATGCCACATCGCGTGCCGTTACCGCGCATCTTCAACGCCTTGACCTTGTGGATCTGGCGCGAACTGTAACAGGTGAACAGGTGCCGCCTGCCGATGAAGCGGGAATCGATCTTGGATTTGAGGGGGAGGCCGAGATCATGATCAGCGGAGAGCCGCTTCTCTTGTCCGAGCTTCTCAAAAACCTGATTTCAAACGCACTTCTCTATGCAGGGCGCGGTGCGGAAGTTACCGTCCGGGTGCTGCATGAGGCGGACTGGGCAGTTGTCGAAGTTGAAGACAACGGTCCCGGCATTCCGCAATCGCTTCACTCCAGCGTTCTGCGCCGCTTCGACAGAGCTGAACGCAGCGACGAGAAGGGGACAGGTCTTGGCCTGCCTATCGTTGAAGAAATTGCCAATCTGCACGGCGGGGCGCTCACGCTTGGGCAGGGGCGCGAAGGAAAAGGCCTTCGCGTTACCGTTCGTCTGCCGCTGGCACCGGCCTGACGGTGAGCACCGGCGCAACCGGCATATCAGTCAATGCATTGTTTCGCGGAAGAAGTCTTCCTGCATAAGGCGGAGAGCATCATCGAGAGCTGCGACAAGAATGTCTGTCAACTGCTCGGTATCGTTCTGCTCGAGGTAGATGGCGAGAGCTGCTTCCTGAGCATCCATCTGCTGATCCATGTCCTTCATGTCATGTCCCTTCCTTCGCCTCGGTTCATCCAGGCTGCATGGATGGTGTATAAGTTTATCCTTGCGTCTGGCTGGCGCCTCATGCTCCGTTCAGACATCACTCTCCGCTCAACGAAACGCCCCCGCTCTGCCGGAGTTCCTGATGGGAACAAGGAGGGGAGATTCGCAAAGCGGGCCAAGGGCGTGCAGATGTACTTTTTCGAGGTGGCCAGTCAACCAATCTGGGGACAAAAATTGCGGTCAGGCAGCCCGCCGATATTATCGCACCAGGCGAAGGGTTGCCGGTTCGACGCGGTAGGGGGGAACATTTTCCAGAAGGTCTTCCCAGCTTGGGCCAACGCCACGGCCGGTAAGCAGCCAGCAAAGCGTGACCTGCAAGGTGGCTGCGATTTCATGCAGCAAGGCTGGTGGCGGCGCGCAACGGTCGCTCTCCCAGTTTGCCCATTCCTCAGCTGTTCTGCCCAATTGTTCAGCTGCCTGCGCGACAGTCATCTCAAGGGCTTCACGTGCGAGTGAAATGCGCCCACCAATCGTGTCCTCAGACGCTGCGGGCTGTAATTGACGTGCTGATATCATGTCTAACCTCGGACTGTTCGGTAACGGTGAACATAGGGGAGGGCCGAAATTTTCCGACCCTCCGCTGCATTTAGCCCTGCTCGCCCAACCACGCTTTGATCTGGTCCGGGTGTTTCTCAATATAATTATCGACTGCCTTGTCGTAGGATGTCTCCTGCGCGTCAAACATCGCCGCCTCCAGATCCGCGATCGGCAACTTCATGCGTGACATGAAATCTGCCACCTTCGGATTGTCCGTTTTGAAGTCTTTCCGGGCAAGGATATCGACGTGTTCGGCCTCGCCCAATGCATTCTTGGGATCCTTCAGGTAACGAAGGTCGTACTTGCCAAACATCCAATGCGGGCTCCAGGACGTTGCCACGAACCATTTCTCACCGCGATATGAGCGGTCGACGGTTGTCAGCATGCCAGCCTCGCTTGAGATTCGGAGGTTGTAGTCCTTCAACTCGTAGGTCTTGAGCGCTTCCTGTGAAAGGCGTGTCAGTCCGGCACCCGGATCGATCCCCTGGATGGTGTCGCCCAGCTTCTTGCGGACATCGTCCTTTTTGAGATCTTCGATCGATGCAATTTCGCTTTCGGGGATATATTTCGGGACCACCCAGCCCAGCTTCGCACCGTCATAGACCGTGCCCAGCGTATCCACCTTATCCTTCACCCGTGCGAAATAATCGGCATGGGTTTGCGGCAGCCAGGCCATCATCATAAAATCGATATCGCCACGGCTGACACCCTGATAAAGCGGCGCGACATCCGTTTGAACGAGTTGAACCTCCTGGCCGAGCTTATCCTTGATGAGCTTGGCGGCGAGCTTAGTCACAAACTCCGCATCAGACCACGCAGCCCAGCCGATCTTCACCGGCTTCTGTTCCTGTGCAAAGCTGCCTGTTGCAGTTCCTGCAACCAACGCAGCGGCGAGGCTTAGGGTGGCGCCGAGAGACGCAATTGACTTGAACATTCTTGCTCCTTTTTTGAAGGTTCGCATATTAAAGCGTGTCCCGATTGTTCAGATCGATGTTCACGCCTTAAGTCTTTGTGGTGAGCCATGTCGCCTTGGCGAAACGCTGAACGCTTGCGCGCGTGGCAGGCTTGGCGGATGAATTTCCGCTTGGCTTAGGTGCTGAGGGCAGGGCGAGGAGCACGTGCTTCGCCAGTGTTTGCCTTCCAGGCCAGTAGCCGGCTAACGAGTGCGGGTCGTCTGCCAAGGCTCTGGGTAATACGATCCAGAATCACAGCCAGGATGACCACCGCGAGGCCGCCTTCAAAGCCGGTGCCCACATCCAGCCGCTGAATACCTGTCAGCACCGTATTGCCGATGCCGCCTGCGCCGATCATTGAGGCAATGACGACCATGGAAAGCGAAAGCATGATGGTTTGGTTGATGCCTGCCATGATGGAGGGCAGGGCGTTGGGAAGCTGCACCTTGACCAGCAACTGCGAGGAGGTGCAGCCGAAGGCCTGGCCGGCCTCGATGAATTCCGGATGTACCTGCCGGATGCCAAGATTGGTCAGGCGAACCACAGGAGGCATTGCAAAAATGACGGTTGCAATCGTACCGGGGACGGCCCCCAGACCGAAGAACATGGCTGCAGGAATGAGATAGACGAAGGCTGGCATCGTCTGCATCAGATCGAGCGCTGGCCGCAACACCGCCGCCACACTGTCTCGCCGTGCCATCGCAATCCCCAGCGGCAACCCCACCAGCATCGCAATGAAGGTTGAGGCAATGACCAGCGAAAGGGTTTCCATCGTCGCCTGCCAAAGGCCCATATGCTGAACAAGCCACAGAGCTAAGCCGGTGAAAACGGCAAATCCGATGCCAACGCGCCACAGGGACAGCAGCACGAAAACAGCGATACCAAGAGGCATGGGAAGAGATGACAGGGCATTGAGAATGCCATCCGTCACGAAGCCTATGCCGCTCGCAATGGTGTCCAGAAGGGGTGAAAAATTGTCAAGAATGTAGTTCACGGCGCTGTCCACGCCGCTGCCAATCTCAAGAGTCATTGGAATTCCCCCGTTTAGCTTGCGCGATCCAGCGTTTCGAGCAAAGTCGATTTGCTGATGGAACCGATGTAGCGTTTGCGATCATCAATCACTGGCACTGGCCATGGACTGCCAGCCACGCGGCCCAGCACATTCGCCAGCGGTTCATCCGCTGGAATTGGTTCGATCTCTGGCAGGAACGCGCTGCGGTATGGATCGGGATCCTTTGCGCGTAGCTTCTCGATGAGCGAAGTTTGGCTCACGACACCATGAAAGGTTTTATCGCGACCGAGAATGATCGCATAATCGCGGTCAAAGCTCTTCATGCGCTCAAGTGCAGCAGCGGCAGTGACACCCTGTCGCTCGATAATGGTAACTTGCGTTTTCCGCGCCACGTCACCCGCCTTGAAGACCTGCGAGATATCGACGTTGCGGAAGAATGAGCGAACATAATTATTGGCTGGCTGTGTGACGATCTCATCCGGCGTGCCAACCTGGATAACTTCGCCATCCTGCATGATGCAGATACGGTCGCCAATCCGCATCGCCTCATCCAGATCGTGGCTGACGAAGACAATTGTGCGGCTATGCTCGGATTGCAGACGAACCAGCTCATCCTGCATTTCCGTGCGGATCAGCGGATCAAGTGCGGAAAATGCCTCGTCCATCAACAAAATGGTGGGTTCACTGGCAAGGGCGCGCGCCAGGCCAACGCGCTGTTTCATGCCGCCAGATAGCTGATCGGGATAGCTTTGCGCATAACCCGAAAGACCGACGGCCTCCAGAGCTTCCAAAGCGCGCTTGTTGCGCTCCGCTTCTGCCATGCCGGACACTTCAAGGCCAAAGGCTGCGTTATTCAACACAGTGCGATTGGGCAAAAGAGCAAAGGACTGAAATACCATGCTGATTTCGCGACGACGCAGCGCAATCAGCTCCTGCCTGGACATTTTTGTGATGTCCTGGCCGTCCACCTCGATGGCACCGGCCGTTGGTTCTATCAGCCGATTCAGCAAGCGGAGGAGGGTGGATTTGCCAGAGCCTGAAAGGCCCATGATAACAAAAATCTCGCCGGACTGGATATCGAAGCTTGCGTTGGAAACGCCGATCGTGCTGCCCGTTGCCGCGTGAACTTCGGCCTTCGATCTGCCGGACTGGAACATTTCGAGCGCTTTCTCCGGGCGCTCACCGAACACTTTATAGACGGATTTCAGACTGATCTTGGGCGTCGCAGAGACATCCGCAACGTCAGCTTCAGTAACTAATGTCATAGTGATTCAAGCCCCCGGCTCAACAGCTGGGAGAACGCTCCTGTTCCTCGGGAACACACTCTCTCTTCCTCGACCGTAAGCCGCGGAATGTCTGTTCCAAATTGTTTTTCGCGGCGCTGACCTTGCAGCCGCACTCAAGCTGAATTGGTCTTCCCAAGTGGCAATGCATCATGTTTGCCAGGAAGAGACGACGGCATCCAGAATGCGACATGCGATCATGCATTCGCTGTTTCCGTGTCTGACCCTCATCTAGATATAGGGAAAAGTTCCAAAAGTCCACAAATAAATCTAGATTTTGTATATTCCAAAACCGACGCTGACATGAAGCGCCTGAAAAGATGGAACTTTCAGCTTTGCAATATCACTGCATAAGCTTGTTGCTCTGGATACTTCGGGCAAAATTAAGTAGGCATGAGAGCATATCATCAGCAGGACAAATCATGGGCGATATCATCAAATTCAACAAACCCAAGCCGGTTAAGCCGCAGCGCCAGCCTTCGCCAGCCTTGAAGAAGGCCGCGGTCATTGGTGCCATCATCGTTGGATTTGTCGCGGCTTGGGCGTATTTCCAGTTCGTCGGTGCATAACAAGGCGTCCAAGGCAGCAGGTTCTGGGCCCCGGTTCTGGTGTTAGGTTCATGATCGCATCCAGGCCTTCTGGGTGCTGTGTTCCATAATCTGTCTTATCTGATTTTGATTGAGGCCTGAATTGTGAGAGATATGTGTCCCGTCCCGCCTTTCAGCTAGCTTAAGCCGATCTGGTGACAGGTAAACCTCAAACTCCTGCCTAGCCCGGTGTTGGCCCGGTATCGGCCATGGCAACCTTTCGCTTGGGTGAAAGATACCAGAAGACGGAACTCAAAACGACTGCTCCGCCAACAAGCACTGGCAAAGTCATCTCCTCGTTATAGAATATCCAGACCCATATAGGGCCAAGGATCACGTCCAGCATGGAGATCAGACCGGCCTCACCAGAACCCAGCCGGCGCGAACCAAGCAGCAAGAGCACGTATCCGATGCCAGTTGTGAAGATCCCGTAGAATGCGCAAGCCAACAGCTGAGTTGGAGACGGCATGGTGTATTGCATCAGCGGTAAAGCAATGCAGAAACATGCCAGGGCTGCAAAGACTGTCATCAGGGTCGAATCCATGCTTGGAAACCGCTTTGCGATAACAATCTGAGTGGCGCATCCGGCCGTCATGACAAAGGCTGCAAGTACGCCAAGCAGATCCTTTGCCGACACTGCGGCGCCAACCGAAATAGCCACGCCTAGAAATGCCAGAGACCCCGCAATGATAAACCGCGAGGTCACTCGGTCGCGCAACCAAAGGAAAGCAATAGCTGTAGCCACGAACGGCAGTGTTGCGTAGATCGTCATGACATTTGCGACGGTTGTCCATTGCAGCGCGGCGATATACGTGATGGCTGCCACTGTTGAAACCGCGCAGGCCGCCACGCCTGGTAAACCAAAACTCGCTTCGGCGTCCTTCTTTCTGGTTCTCCGGCGCAGCAACACGAAAGCACCAAGCGTTAGAAACGCAAATGCCGATCGCCATGCCACCATCGACCAGACGTCCATGTCGGCCATTCTCACGAAGAGCCCGGCCGTACTCCACAGAATGGCTGATGCGGCCACGAGATAGATGCCAATAAGCCTGCTTCGTGCTATGCTCATGAAAAGGCCGCTCCAAGGAGAGAGATGTGCGTAGTCAACGTTGTAGACGAATGGTCTAGTTATGGATTCCCAATCTACGACACGGGACCGTCTTATTTCCGAAGGCATGCGACAATTGCTGGCGCATGGTTATGAAGGTGTTGGCATTGGGCCAATCCTGAAATCTGTCGGCGTCCCTAAAGGCTCTTTCTATTATTTCTTCCAGAGCAAGGATGACTTCGTCGTAGCGGTCATCGAAGCCTATGAGGCAAAGTACCAGCAGTTGCGGGAGAGATTCTTCACAGACAGCCGGCTAGAGCCACTAGACCGCCTCCTCGCCTATTTCGACGCTCTTGAACAAGAATTCCGCGCCGAGGCACCCTACGCTGGCTGTCTTTACGGGGTGATTGCCCAGAGCGCTGCAGGCCGGAGCGCTGTTGTGCTTGATGCAGTCGCCCAAGCGTTTGAGCGCTGGGAAAAAAGCATTCAAGGCGTACTCCTCGCCGCTCAGCTGAATGGCGATCTCGCTGAAAATGAGGATATCGAACATCTGACGGCAAGTATCGTGGAGGGATATGAGGGAGCGCTTATTCGAGCAAAGGCCAAGGAGGACGTGTCCGCATTCACCCGATTCCGGGAGTTTGGGCTGAGACGACTGATTTCATCGCCATCAGCCGTGGCAAGCTCTTACCCCTAAATGCCGCGTGGCGCCTGAGGAAGCGGATGCCGCAGAGAAGCGATCATCCCCCTTCTCGGCCCTACCCTTGAAAATCTGGCTCTTAGAGCATTTACCTGAATAAAGGGCGTATCGATTTTCTCGGATAAATAGGTAAAAACAAAGAGTTGGAGCGTTGTTGTGTTTCTATCAGCTACGAAAACGCTCCAGGCTCAAAGCATGACATCGAAACTCAGGCCGTCATAAGCTGGCTCGACGCTGTCCGGCGTCTGCTCCAGCACAGTTTGATAATCCAGCGGTATATGCATGTGCGTGAGGATTGCCCGGCGAGGTCCGAGTCTTTCGATCCAAGCCAAGGCCTGATCCAGTGACAGATGGCTTGGGTGTGGCTTGTACTGGAGAGCATCGATAACGAGAACGTCCAGTCCATACAAGCGCTCAACGCTTTCACCGGGAAAATCGCTGATATCGCTGCAATAGGCGACATCACCGACCCGGAAGCCCAGCGATTGAATATCGCCGTGCTGTTGCGTGTGCGCCAGAATTTCGATGCTGCCGCCTGCGCCATCGATGGTGATGGGTTGTGACAGGTGGGTGATGAGGTTTGGCCGGACGATCGGCGGGTAATTGCCACCCGCAGGTGTTTCAAGGCAATATCCGAAACCCGCCCTGATCCGTTCCATCGTAACCGGATCGGCCCATATGGGGATGCGCATCCTTTGCGCATGAAAATAGCCCCGCAAGTCGTCAATACCATGCAAATGGTCCGCATGTGCATGGGTATAGAGAACTGCATCGATCCGCTTCACCTTGGCGGATATCATCTGTTCGCGAAAGTCCGGTCCGGTATCGATCACCACAGTGGTGATGCCGCCGTCGGGAGCAATCTGCTCGATCAGAAAGGCGGCCCGACGGCGTCGGTTCCGAGGCTCCTGCGGATCGCAAGCACCCCAATCGCCATCCAGTCTCGGAACGCCCGGAGACGAGGCGCATCCGAGGACCGTGAAACGGCGCTTGAAGCCCTGCCCCGACAAGTTACACGACTTTCTTCATTTTGGAAAAACACCGAAATGCATTGGCTGTCGTGATTTCTGCCATTTCTTCAAATGACACATCCTTCACATCCGCCAGCACCTCCGCGGTGTTCACAACATAGGAAGGCTCATTGCGTTTGCCGCGCCAGCGCTTTGGCGCAAGATAGGGCGCGTCAGTCTCTACGAGCAATCTATCCATCGGGACGGTGCGGGCAATATCGCGCAATTCCTGCGACTTCGGAAAGGTCAGTATTCCGGAAAACGAGATGAAGCCGCCCAATTCCACGCCAGCATCCGCCAGGGCCTGACCTGCGGAAAAGCAGTGGAGGATGAAGGGAAAAGCGCCCTTCTCCGTTTCTTCACGCAGGATCGCAGCCATATCATCATCCGCACTGCGGCTGTGTATGACCAAAGGCAGCTGTGTCCTTCGTGCCGCCTCAATGTGACGGCGAAAGCCTGTCTGCTGATCTTCCGGCTTCTGCGTATCATAGAAATAGTCGAGGCCCGCCTCTCCTATCGCCACAACCTTTTCGTTTGCCTCAGCCAGACGCACAAGTTCGTCTGCAGTGACATCCAACTCATCGGCGGCATTATTGGGATGCGTGCCGACCGAGCAGAAGACCGATTGATAGCGCTCCGTTAGTGCCAGAAGTGCAGGCAACTTTCTGACGCGCGTGGAAATCGTCACCATCTGGCCAACGCCAGCCGAATGGGCGCGCGCAACGAGTTCATCGCGCTCTTCTTCGAAGTCTGCGAAATCCAGATGGCAGTGCGTATCGATCAGCATCAGTCTAATTCAAGCCTTGTCCGTTTCGGGCGCGACATAGCGTGGGAAAACCGGCGAAACGGCGGGCAGTTCCGTGCCAGGCTTCAAACGACCCGCCTCACCCAACTTGGCGAAAACGCGATCTTCCGGCGCGACAGCCACAAGATCCAGAAGTTTTGCCGCGCTGTCCGGCATGATCGGCTGGAACAGGATGGCAATTTGACGAACGACTTCAGCCGTGACGTAGAGAACCGTACTCATACGCGCAACATCGGTCTTACGCAGAACCCAGGGCTCTTGAGCCGCGAAATACCGATCCGCCTCATTGACGATGTTCATGATCGCGCCGACCGCTTTATGGATCTGCTGCTTGCTCATCTCTTCTCGGCAAATTGTAATCGCCTCGTCAGCCGTCGCCAGGATAGCCTTGTCGGCATCGGTCAGCGGACCGGGTTCCGGCACCTTGCCTTCCAGGTTCTTACCGATCATCGAAAGCGAACGGGATGCGAGATTGCCGATACCGTTTGCGAGATCGGCGTTAATGCGGGTGCCGATCCCCTCCTCCGAATAGCTTCCGTCCTGACCGAAAGACACTTCACGCAGGAAGAAGAAGCGAACCTGATCGAGCCCAAAATGGTTCACGAGATTGACCGGGTCAACAACGTTGCCAAGTGACTTCGACATCTTCTCGCCCTTGTTGAGCAAGAAGCCGTGAGCGTAAACGCGCTTGGGCAGTGGCAGGCCAGCCGACATCAGGAAGGCTGGCCAGTAGACGGCGTGGAAGCGGATGATGTCCTTTCCGATGATATGCGCATCGGCTGGCCAGTACTTCGCCCGTGGGCCGCTCTGATCTTCGACATAGCCTGTCGCGGTGATGTAGTTGGTCAGCGCATCGACCCAGACATACATCACATGCTTTTCATCGCCGGGTACCTTGATGCCCCAGTCGAAGGTCGTTCGCGAGATCGACAGATCCTTGAGACCCGACTTAACGAAGGAGATTACCTCGTTGCGGCGCTCGTTCGGGCCGATGAAATCCGGCTGCTCCTCGTAGAGCTTCAGGAGCTTGTCTTCATAGGCGGAAAGCTTGAAGAAGTAGCTTTCCTCTTCAACCCATTCGACCGGCGTGCCCTGGGGACCGTAGCGCACGCCATCGGGCCGCACTTCGGTTTCCTCTTCCTGGTAATAGGCCTCGTCGCGCACCGAATACCAGCCGGCATAACCGCCCTTGTAGATGTCGCCGTTCTTCTCCATACGCCGCCAGACTTCCTGCACCGTCTGGTGGTGGCGCTTCTCGGTCGTGCGGATGAAGTCGTCGTTGGACGCGTTCAGGAGCTTGCCCATCTCGCGGAACTCGTTGGAGTTCCGTTCGGCCAGCTCCTCCGGCGTAATGCCTTCGGCGCGTGCAGTCTGCTGCATCTTTTGGCCGTGTTCGTCCGTGCCGGTCAGGAAGAACACATCCCGTCCGTCGAGCCGCTGAAAGCGCGCCATGGCATCCGTTGCGATCAGCTCATAGGCATGGCCGATATGAGGCTTGCCGTTGGGATAGGATATGGCGGTCGTGATGTAGTAGGGCGTTTTCGAAGACATGAAAGCCAGCATTCAGTTCGTGAATTTCTCTGGCCGCGTCTTAAACCATGTTTTGCCAATGCGAAACAGAAGTTTCAGAAGAATCAGCGCGCAACATCTTCCAGCAGTGAGAGGATGGTCTGTTTCCGATCCAGATTGTAGGCCTGAGAAACGGTAATGCGCTCGGTCACGTCTGATGCCAGACGGGAAAGACGATCCGCCTGGGCGAGTTCGCCGCTGAGAGCGAGAGAGCGAGCCCTCCCCTCCAGATATTCCGTCAGATGCCCGAGGAAAAAGGTAAATATAACCTCGTTGTCCTTCCCAGCCAGTACGTCTCCAAGCCGGTGCATGGCACGCCGTGCGCCCGGCCCTTCTGCGGATAGCACATCGTTGAACGCTGCGATGATCTCCGTGCCACCGTAATTGAGCAGTTTAAGCGCCTGGGAGACACTGCCATTTGCCAGCTGCAACACCTCCTCTGCTGTTCTTCCGCCATCGAGAGCAACGCCGAGGTTCGCAAGAGCTGCAGACAAACTCTCCGCCTTCAGCGGCGAAAGCTTTAGCGGCAGGCATCGTGAACGGATGGTCGGCAACAATCGTCCCGGTGCATGGCTCAGCACCAGAAAGAGCGAGCGTTTTGGCGGCTCTTCCAGAATCTTCAGAATGGCGTTCGCAGCATTGCGATTGAGATCATCGGCCGGATCGATAATGACCACGCGCCAATTCCCTGTTCCCGAAGTTTGCGAGAAAAAGTGCCCTGCCCTGCGAACTTCATCGACGGTAATCGCGGTTTTCACCTTGCCCGTCTTCTCGTCCACCGGGCGGGTTAAGTGCAGAAGATTATGTGATGCACCAGAGGCGATCTGTCGGCTCACACTGCTGGACGGATCAGGAACTGCCAGTTCAAGAGGCGCGGCAGCAGGATCGGGATGGCTGAGCACGTGATTGGCAAAGCGAAAGGCTAGCGTAGCCTTGCCAATTCCTTCCGGCCCTTCAATCAGAATGGCATGGTGGCTGCGGCCAGAATGGTAAAAGCGGGCCAGAAACTGCTCCGCCTCCTCATGGCCAAAGAGAACCGTATTGTTTTGAGGCGGAATGGCGCCGTCGAGAACGCCGGCAACAGCATCACTCATGGCTGGCTGCGTCCTGCTTGCGTGCATTGAGCTTTTCCAGAACAGCCTCGAGAACTGCGTTGGCAACAGCATCCGCATCTTTCGATGCATCGATCACGCGGCAGCGCTCGGCATCCTGGCTCGCTATATCGAGGAAAGCCTGACGGCGCTTTTCATGCACGTCAATCTCCTCCTTCTCGAAACGATCTGGCGCCTCCGTGCTTCCAGCCTCCAGGCTGCGCGTCCGTGCGCGTTTCAGCCCCTCCTCCGCCGGTAGATCCAGGATCAGGGTCAGATCGGGACGCAATCCGTTGATTGCGATCTGCTCAAGCGCATTGACGAAGGCTGTATCGAGATTGCCCGTAATGCCCTGATAGACGCGTGAGGAGTCCATAAACCGATCACACAGCACGATTTTGCCTGCCAGCAGCGCAGGGCGAATGATTTCTTCCACATGGTCGTTGCGGGCCGCTGCGAAAAGCATGGCCTCTGTCCGCACACCGAACCGCTCTGCGGCGCCGGAGAGAATAACGTGACGAACTGCCTCCGCCCCGGCAGAGCCACCCGGCTCACGGGTCAGAACAACAGCGTTTCCCAGTTCCTCAAGGCTCGCGGCAAGACGGCGGATCTGCGTGGACTTGCCCGCACCCTCCCCGCCTTCAAATGTAACGAATAGGCCTGTCCGCTTGCTCACTGTATGGCTGTCCGTTCTGCTGCTGCGACTGCGGTCGTTCTAGACGACAAAACCGGAAATGTGAAACTACGGGATCAGAAAATCAAAGCCAGAAGAACAACATCTCCAGGGCCGCGTCCGCTGCCTTTGAAACGAGCCCCCCGACGCCAATGTTTTCCGCGGCATGCAGCGGCACCTGCTTCAGAGCACGATCGCCCTCGAAGATCTGCAGAGTGCCCACCACTTGCCCCTTCTCCACGGGTGCCCGCAAGGGCCACTTGTAAACAATCTTGCCGCTCAGCCTCTCGCCGTTTTTTGCCCGCACATAAATGTTCACCGGCTCGGATGAAACAAGCTGGACATGCGATTTTTCACCGCCATACACGGAGGCCTGCCCCACCACCTCATCCTGCTTGAACAGCACGCGCGTCTCAAACGCGGAGAGGCCCCATTCCAGAATTCGACGCGATTCCTCGGTCCGCTCTTTGTCGCTGGCAAGGCCGCCAAGCGCCATGAACAGCCGCGTGCCATTGCGCTCGACCGAGGCGACGACCGCAAAGCCGGAACCCTCCGCAAATCCTGCTCCAAGTCCATCAACCCCGATTCCAAGCCCAAGTAGCGGGTTCTTGTTACGCTGGAAGATCTTGTTCCAGGTGAAATCGGGCTGGGTATATAGATTGTAGAACTGCGGGTAGTTGGCGTGAATGTGCCGAGCAAGCTCGACCAGATCGCGGGCTGTCGTGCGGCTTTCCTGTTGCGGCAAACCGGTGGAATTGCCAAACACGCTACGTGTCAGGCCCAGATCCCTGGCGCGCGCCGTCATCCGGGCGGCAAAATTGGCCTCGTTGCCGGACAGGCCTTCTGCCAGAATGATGCAAGCATCATTTGCGTTTTGAACAACGACGCCGCGAATGAGATCCTCAACGGGAACTTCAGACTTCAGCGCTGCAAACATGGTGGTGGTGCCTGAGGGTGCACCGCCGGTTCTCCACGCATTTTCCGATACAGGAAATGCCTGTTCGAGCCTGATCTCGCCTTTGCTGACGGCGTCGAAGACCAGATCCATGGTCATCAGCTTGGCCAGAGACGCAGGAGGAAAGGATTGGTTTTCGTTCTGAGCCAGAAGAACCGTACCAGTCTTTGATTCGACGAGATAAGCCTGCTTTGCCTTGAGGTCTGGAAGGCCGCTATCCTGCGCTGAAACTTCGCCCGCGGCCGCGATCAAGGCCAGAGCCAACACGCCGGGTACGATCGATCTGGAGAACCTTGGAAAATACATGAAAATGCTCGTCCACCGCATCGGTCATTGAGTATCAGTGGCTAATGTTCGGCGCAACCGCCGAACGGCATCTTCAAAAATCATCTGTACGCCTCGATTCTGTCAAGGCGCACAGGCTTGTCTGGTGCGGCTTACCGACGGGCAGGCTTGCCCTGAGGTGCGCCATCCACCTGCTGCATCATGCCGTCATCGCGAAGGATCACATTGCCAAAGATGACCTGCGGCTCTGTGCGGCGCTTGGCCGGTGCTGCATAAGCAGTCTCTGATGTCGTTACGGCTGCCTGGGCAGCAACCGGACGCGCCTGAGACGGCTTCGGGGCGACAGCCTTTGGTTGCGGCGCGGAAGCCACGTGAACAGGCTTGTTCACAACTGGTGCTGTTACCGGCGCAATGTTTGGCCTTGCCTGAACGGCAGCAACAACTGGCTGTGCAGCGGGGCGAGCGGCTGGGAGGCTTGCAGGACGCGCAGTCGGTGCGGGCGCAAGAGCTGCCTGAACAACCGGCTGAGGTGCCGGGTTGCGCGTTTCAGTCTTCTGCCCCTTACCGGATGACTTGCCGTAAGCAGCGGAGGAAATGGCATTGGAACGATCATAGCTCTGTAGCTGATCGCCAAGCGACTGGTTAGATGCAACCATCACGCCCGTCGCAATCTGGCCGTCAGGATAGATGCCCGGCATTCGGCTGCCCTTGCGGACATAGGATGCCATCAGGAAGGGCATGTCGTGACCGCTCATATCCGCCTTGCCAACATACTGGACATTCACACGAGCCGTTCCGGTGCGCTTGAAGTCGAGCAATTCTGCGGTCTTGTCAGATACGTCGATGATACGGCCCGGGTGGAAAGGTCCGCGATCGTTGACACGAACGATGACGGAAGAGCCGGTATCCACATTGGTTACGCGAGCATAGCTCGGCAGCGGGAAGGTTGGATGTGCGGCAGAAATATGCTCGCTGTCATACACCTCACCATTGGCGGTGTAGCGGCCATGAAACGCGGAGCCATACCAGGAAGCAAGACCGGTCTTGTTGTAGTTCGGATCTTCCTTCGGAACGTAAACCTTGCCCTTCACCTCATAAGGGTTGCCCACCATGTAGCGACCGCCACCCTTTGGCACCGGCTGACCTTCGGCCACAACGCGCGGGCTGGCCTTCACGCCATACTCGCTCTCAGCGAAGTATTCCTTGCTTTTGGGCTTATTCTTCTTGGCTGTGGTGGTGTTGGATGTGGACGCACATGACGCCATGCCTGCACAAACCAGGGCAACACCTATCCACTTCGCACCCAGCAGAAGCTTGCTTTTTTCCGCACTCAATACTCTAGTCCCACGCCGCAATTGACCCGAGCGCCGCTTTTCAGCGACACAGGCGACCGGAAGCCTCGTACTTCACGTGCGCCATTGCTCGTGCAGTTTTGCCCTTAACGTGGCTAAAATGCGATCCGAAATAGTGGATAAATAAAATTAGCTGAAATTATGGTTAAAATACAGTAAATAATACTGTCGCCTCTACGGATGAGAACTATGCCGTTATCGCCGCACCAGCTCCATCACGAGACGCCGCTGGGTAAGCAAAACAAGTACCGCATACAGCGCGCCTCCAACAGCAACGCCCATTGCCAATTGCATGAGCGCTCCGTCCGCCTGGATCCATCCTCCCACAAAGAGAAGCCTCACGGTCACCGCCATCAAGCCCGCCAGCAGCAGAGGGAATAGCGTGTTGCGCATGCCCGCGATGAGGGGAAGACCGGCCACCTTGAGCACGACCCAGAGGTAGGACAGCAAGACACCGACGTTTGCGATGCACAGGAAGACGCAGAGGCCATAAAGCCCATTCCACCATGCGCCTGCAATCATCGCGAGGATTGTCGTGATTGCGCGTCCGAGGCCGAAGCGCCAAAGGACTGTCGCATGGCCGGTTGCCTTGAGGTAGGGGATGAAGCTGCCGCAGGGCGACATGATGCCCTTTGAGACGGCAAGCAAGCCAAGCACCGGGGCCGCGAAAGCCCACTTCTCCCCGAAGACCACAGTCATGGCCGGTTCGGCCACAGCCCAGATGCCAAACAGCATGGGCGCCAACAGCAGCGTGGTCGCCTGCGTAGTTCGCGATAGAATGGCAGCCTGCTTCTCGCTATCGTCATTCATGCGACTGAACGAAGGGAACAGAACGCTCATCAGCCCGGTAAGGACAATTTGATTTGGAAGATCGGATAGCCGGTTGGTCAGATTGAAGGTGCCGGCCTCAGGCAGACCAAGCATACGAGTTATGATGACAATCGGCGACTGGAATGACAGGAAGCTTACGAAGTCTGCGCCAACGAGGCGCACGCCATAGGACATGTGACGGCGCAGTTCCGGCATTGCGAAATGAAAGCCGGGTAAATAGCCTGCGGCAAGAAAAAGGCCAATGAAGCGCAGGCCCGCGCTGACATAAAGCTGGCCGATAAGGGCCCAGATTCCATATCCTCCAATGACGATGGCAATGGCAGCAATTGCGCCCATAGCCTCCGCAAAGACGGAGACGAAAGCATCCTTATCGAAGGCCATGCGACGGGAGAGCTGGCTGCTTGCCACGTCTGGCCCAAGGTAAAGGACGAAAAGCGGCGCAAAGATTTCCAGCAACCAGGCGGCTTCCGGCGCGCCGAGAAGCGATGCCAGAGGTTGGGCAAACAGATAAACCAGGAAGCCCAACGTGGTTGCAACGCCCAGGTTCGTCCAGAAGATCGTATCATCGCTGACGGCATCTTCTCGGGCGTCGCGGATCAACCCGGCAGTCAGCCCTGCCCCGGCAAAAAGCAGCAGGAAGGTGATCACAATCATCCCGCTGGCGACCATGCCGAGTTCCGACGGTGACAGATAACGGGCCAGAATGGGGACGCTGACGAATTTGAGGGTGAAGATTGCCACCTTGGATGAAATGCTCCAGATGACACTGGTAATCGTCTTGCCCTTCGCAGCCATACACGACGCTCCGGTTTTGGATGGCCCGATCCATCAGGGCGAAAACGCCAGCCGGATGTGAACCACTGAGAAACTGGAGGGGCGGTAGGGCTGCAATATCCCTTCCACCCCGGTTGAGACTTCGGATGCCTGCGAGGTCTACCCTGAAATCAGAAAAGTCCTGCGACCCGCTGAACAAACAAACGGACCATGGCCGATATAGGGCAGGATTGCTGCACTGCCACCAGAACTTATCATGCAAAGGCCGGGAATTGTCTCTGGCGATCTTTGGCAAAACAGGCACATAGCTAGGCGAGACAAAAACGCAGACGCCTGCTGCCTTCGAAAATTGTGCAGTGCAAATGAAAGAGTTTGCAAACTCGGTTGCCGGAGTGGTTGACGTGGCCGTAGCGAAAGCTATAACCGCTGCACATCTGGCTTTGGTGCTTCGCTCAGCGGGCCATCGCATATTCCAGAGGAAGAGTGTCCGAGTGGTTTAAGGAACCGGTCTTGAAAACCGGCGTGCGGGAAACCGTACCGTGGGTTCGAATCCCACCTCTTCCGCCAGAATGAAGGATTACAGAAATCCTTCTTACTTCTTGATCCTGATTTTGCTTGAGTTGATCCAGCTTGGACCAGCCTCTGTTTGTACCGCGGCTGACGCGCGCTTGGGTGTAACATCCGATGCGTGCTCGAGGTCATCTTCGCTGATGCTGCGCTCGAAGTTTTCCGTGGGGAATCGGACGCGGTAACGTTTTGAAACACCGCCCTGCCCTTGCGGCTGGAGCGCGACGATTCTGCCGACGCCGTCGGACTGACCTGGCATCCGAACGCGCAGAATAACCCGATCGCCGGATTCGAATTTCTGTCTGGCCATGGAGATATCTCCGTATTGCGAACAATAAAAAAGGCCGGGCAATACCCGACCTCTCCAAGCTATCTATCTCGCTGCCAGTACATCCGTGGTCAGCGTGACTGCATAACGTTAAGCTGCTTGCAGGTTATCCGCTGCGCTCTTGCCCGAGCGGCGATCCTGAACGATGTCGAAGCTCACCTTCTGGCCTTCTACGAGCGAACGCATTCCTGCGCGCTCTACAGCTGAAATGTGCACGAAAATGTCCGCGCTGCCGTTTTCAGGCTGAATGAAACCAAAACCCTTGGTGGCGTTGAAAAACTTAACTGTGCCGATGTTCATAACGATTTCCTTTTCTCAAACCGTTGTTGGACCCGCGATACCTTGCGGGCAAAGATCGAAATATTTGAGAGGAAATCCGAAGAGAGCGTGAAAGCTCTGAAACGACGTCACAAGCAATTTGTCGATATGGAGAATGTACTCCTTATTAATTTTATTGCAACAGCGAAATCGGAAATTTCCGATATTTCATCGAAATCATACCGCAAGCCGCTGTTTTAATGAGGTTTAATCTGAAAATATTTCTCGTTCAGGATAATTTTTTATCCGCATGGCCAGAAATATTTTACCGGCGCACCCGCTTTTCCAAAGCCGTGAGAGCCTGATTGACAAGGAATGCGAGCACCGCCACCAGCAGACCGCCTTGCAGGATGAAGGCGTAGTTGTAGCTCTGAAGACCGGCAACAATGACCTCCCCGAGCGTTTTTGCCGCAACAGTCGAGCCGATCGTCGCTGTGGCGACGCTGATGACGGCAGAGATTCGAATTCCGGCAAGAATGAAAGGCAAGGCAAGCGGCAGTTCGACTTGCCACAGCCTTTGGCTCTGCGTCATGCCGCTTCCCCGAGCCGCTTCGACGATGGGTGGGGGTACGGTGCTCAACGCTGTCAAAGCATTTTCGAAGATGGGTAGAAGCCCGTAGAGGATCAAGGCGATGAGGGTCGGTCCATTGCCAAAGCCAAGAATGGGAACGCATAGCGCCAAAACGGCAACGGGTGGAAATGTTTGTCCAATCGCGACGACACTACGGGAAAGCGGTAGGAAATCCGCACCAAATGGCCGCGTAACGAGAACCGCCAGAAAAAGAGCAATGAGCGATGAGCTTGCCGTGGCCGTAACAACGAGCATGAGATGCTGAAGTGTCAGCCAGGCGAGACTATCCTGCTGATAAATGGCGGGGGCGTTGCCGTCAGCGAACCATTTGAAGAGAGGCGTGAATGCTGCGGGATCGAACAGGAAGGCGACAAAGATCAATAGAAGCAGCAAGGTGAAGGGCTGGTATCGGTTGCCGCTCATCCTGCCTCCGATGCCGACTGGATGAGGCGCGCCAGCGTAACGCGCCCTGCCCGCTCTCCGTTCTCCGTCACAACTGGCGCAGCGTCGCGCCCCTCCCATAGCAAACGGGCCAATGCGTCCCTCTGGCTCAGGCTTTCGAAAAATGCATCACCTTGCGCCTCGCCGGGCTCTGTCAGGGAGTTCACTGTTCCAAGGGAAAGCAATCTGAAAGGGCGCTCTACGCTGCCAACCATGGATGAAACGAACTCGCTTGCCGGATGACGCAGGATCGCTTCAGGTTTTGCATATTGAACCAGGCGGCCAGCATGCATCACGGCTATCCGGTCCCCAAGCTGGAATGCCTCCTCCATGTCATGCGTCACCAGAAGAATGGTCGTCTTCAGTTGCCTTTGTATGGTCAGCAGATCATCCTGCGCCTTGGCACGGATGATCGGGTCCAGCGCGCCAAAAGGTTCATCCATCAGCAAGAGACTTGGCTCTGCCGCAAGAGCACGCGCCACGCCGACACGCTGTTGTTGCCCGCCGGACAGCTCATGCGGATAACGCCCGGAAAAATCCGCAGGCGACAGCTGAAACAGTTCCAGCAGGCTGTGCACCTTTTCGTAGATCCGCGTCCTCCGCCAGCCAAGCAGCCTGGGAACGGTTGCGATATTCTCAAACACCGTGCGGTGGGGAAACAATCCATGCCCCTGAATTGCATAACCAATCCTGCGGCGAAGCTCGTGTGGCGCCATCGCACGATTGTCTTCACCATTGACCCGTATGGTACCGGAGCTTGGCTCAACAAGGCGGTTTATCATTCTGAGCAGTGTGGTCTTGCCGGAGCCTGATGTTCCCACCACGGTCGTGATCGATCCGGCAGGCACCTTCAGCGACACATTTTCGACGACTGTCTGACCGTCGTAGATCTTGGAGAGATTTTCGATCTCAATCATCGCGCTGCCTTTCTGCCGGGACCCCTTGCGCCATCGACCAGGGCGTCCATGGCCACTGCGGCGCAGAGCGCCAACACTACGGTGGGCAAGGCACCCAACAGCACCAGATCCATCGCCGTTTGCCCTATTCCCTGAAATACGAATACGCCCAGTCCACCGCCGCCAATCAGCGCCGCGATGGTCGCCATGCCGATGTTCTGGACAAGCACGATCCTGATTGCGGTGAGGATGGCAGGCATGGCAAGCGGCACTTCTATGCGCCAGAGAAGCTGCTGCCGGCTCATGCCTAGGCCGCGCGCCGCATCCACCGTAACGGCGGAAACATTGTCAAGGCCGGAAACCGTATTCGCAACAACCGGCAGCAACGAGTAAAGTACCAGAGCGACAAAGGCGGGTGCCGCACCGATACCGCGAATGCCAAGATCGGAGGCTCCCGGCATATGAACGGCCAGCCAACCCATGGGAGCAATCAACAGGCCGAAAAGAGCCATAGAAGGTATAGTTTGCACCGTATTCAATAGCGCCAGGCACAGACGTTGAAGCTGAGGAACACGATGACAGACAAGGCCAAGCGGCAGGCCGATCAGCAGTGCTGCCATAAGTGAGCCCGCAGCGAGAAGAACGTGCCGGCTCACCTCTCTCCAGAACACATCAGAACGGGACGCGTATTCCTTCAGGATAGAGAGCTGGCTCCAGCCGCCAGAGACAAAAAACAAACCACAGACTGCTAGAAATGCGGCAAGCAGTACGAGCCGCCATAGAGGCGGCAACTGGATCTTGGCCAGGGCATCCAAGATTGTGAGCGTATTGGCGAAAAGCAAAACCCAAAAGCCGGAGGCCAGGGAAATCCGAGCAAAGCCATTGCCCGGCGCAACAAGGTGCGTGGCTGAAAGGCCTGCCGCGAACATGAGAACAACAACGGCCAGCAAGGCGAAGGCAAGCCTGACCGACAGACGCAGCTTCACCATTACCACGAGGCTGGCAACCAGAACGGCAGCAATCGTCAAGCCAGCGACTGGCGTTGCGACAGCCTCCCATAGCGGGAGAGCCTGCCCCTGCACGATGCGGTTTGGCTTAAGCACCACCAGGGGTAAATATGCCATCCCCAACAGATTGAGGATGGCAATCAGAAAACCCAGCTTGTCCAAGCGGCTGCCAATCAAGAAGAATAATCCCACACTGTAAAGGCGTGTTGGTATGGGCCGATGCGAAACAGGAAACCGAGCATCGACAATTCCTATTTCAGGAAGCCGTTTTTCTTCAGGAAGTCGTCAGCCACAGCCTTTGCGGGCTCCCCGCCAAGCTGCACCCGGCCATTCAATTCCTGCAAAGTCACGAGATCGAGCTTGGCAAAAACCGGCTTGAGGATGTCCTCGATCTTCGGATTCTTTTTCAAAACCTCCTCGCGGATAACAGGTGCTGGCTGATAGACCGGCTGAACACCCTTGTCGTCCTCCAAAACCACAAGACCAGACGGTGCAATGCCGCCATCAGTGCCATAGACCATGGCCGCATTGGCCCCATTGGTCTGGTTGGCCGCGGCGGCAATTGTTGCGGCCGTATCACCGCCGGAAAGAGTGATGAGCTGGCTGGGCTGAAGCTTGAAATCGTAGGTCGTCTGGAAGGCAGGAAGTGCTGCTGCTGAATTCACGAACTCGGACGAGGCTGCAAGAACCACCTTGCCGCCACCGCTGACATATTTGCCGAACTCGCTGAGGGTCTTGAGCTGACCTTCATCGGCCACGTCCTTGCGAACCGCAATACCCCAGGTGTTGTTTGCAGGCGAAGGTGCAAGCCAGATGACCTTGTTGGTATCGAAATCAAGCCTCCTTACCGCCTCATAGGCCTTGGCGGCGTCCTTCCAGACCGGATCCTCCGCCTTGTTGAAAAAGAAGGCGCCATTACCGGTATATTCCGGGTAGATATCAATCTCTCCGGCCAGCAAAGCCTTGCGAACCACGGGCGTCGCGCCAAGCTGAATTCGGTCGGTGGTTTCGATGTTGTTTGCCTTCAACATGCTCATGATGATGTTTCCGAGCAAGCCTCCCTCAGTATCAATCTTAGAGGAAACGACCACCTGCGCCTGAGCAGCCGATAAGGAGAAACCCAGCGCCACCACAGCGGCGCCCATCAAATTGATCTGCTTTTTCATCCAGCACCCTCGCCCTCAAAGAGAACCCCGATTTTGGTTCCCGCCTGCAACTTTAGCCCTATCTAGGGCAGCGTGAAGAACAGACGAGTCAGCCACTGCTAAAATTCACTGGCGGAATGCACGTTAGCCCGTTGCCGCTTGCTCTCTCTTCAATGGGGGAGCAATGGCCTTGCGTCCAAAGATGAAAAGGACCAGTGCTAACGCGGCAACACCACCATGCACCCAATATGCGAGAGAGTAGCCGCCCTTATCCGTCAGCCAGCCAGCAACAAGATTGCTGGATGAAGCCCCAATCCCCTGCACCGTCATGATTGCACCGAGGCCCACATTAAAACGGCCTGTACCTGAAAGGATACGTTCTGCTGCAAGCGGCGTGGCGATACCGATCAGCCCAGCACCAATGCCATCCAGTATCTGCACTGGATAGATGGCTGCAAAGTTTGAAAAACTGCCCGCGATAGCACCGCGAATGGGCAGCGCCATCAGACCCACGATGAAAATCGAAGCGAGCCCAAAACGTGAAATGAGACGCGGCGCCGCAAGAGCCACGACGATCATGGCAACCTGAGAAACGCCCGTCGTAATGGCTGTCGTGCGGAACGGGCTGCCCAGCTGGATTGAGAAATTCTGCGCAATGAGGCGGCTAATCGGCGCATTGCCGAAGTGGAAGATCATTAGGACCAGGGCCAAAAGGATTAGACCCTTGCTATGCGTCAAAACAGAGAAACCAGATGGACCTTCGTCAGCGCCGTGAGTGTTCATGCCACGTGCCACGCGGTTATCAATGTGGCGCGGATCGATTGCGAGCGTCGCAAGGATGGCGGCAGCCGCCGTCATCACCATCAGGCCCACCACGCCGTTCAGTCCGAAATACATGCTGCCAAGATAGATTGCAGCAAGAGAAAACACATTGCCTGCATGGTTCCAGAATTCGTTGCGCGAGACTTGATCGGTAAAGCGCCTCTCACCCACAAGGCCCAAGGTTAAGCCCATCAGCGCCGGACCGATGACAGCACCCACGATTGCGGTGGCTGACTGCCCCCCAAAAACCGAGAAATTGTTGGGTGTGGCCAATGTCCAGAGTGCCATCGCTGTTACGAGAAGCACGGGAATAATGATGAGCGTTCGCTTGTGATCCGAAGCATCAACGAGAGCGCCGAAAAACGGAGTTGCGATCATTCCCAATATGCCGCCGACAGTGGCCACAACGCCGAGGGTGAACGGTTGCCATCCATGCGTTGCGAGAAATCCATCCAGAAACGGACCAAGCCCATCTCGCGCATCGGCAAGGAAAAAATTCAATGTAGCAAGGGCAATAAGTGAGCGACGTACATCGGTCGAAATTTGATCAGCCAAAGGATAGGTCTCCTAAACGCAAGCCCGACCCAATGCTGGATACGCCGTCCGGTTCCGTACAAACATACCGACTGACACAAATTTAATATTCTGCTTCTCAGAGTTGTCAGAGAAGCAGCCAGCACTTCAATCAGCTTCACATCTGGCTTCGGTCCTGTTATGTTCTATCTATGTTCCTTGAATACAAGCGTAGGCTGATTAAGTGATTCCTGAAACGAGCAGTCCGTTGAGAGAGCATAAAAGGATTGGCATCTTCATGGAAGAGCCCTTGGCGGCTGTTCGCAAGATCATCCACGTGGATATGGATGCATTTTATGCCTCTGTGGAACAGCGCGACAATCCAGAGCTTCGCGGCAAGCCTGTCGCTGTTGGCGGCGCGGCTGCCCGTGGCGTCGTGGCCGCGGCAAGCTATGAAGCACGAAAATTCGGCATTCACTCAGCCATGCCCTCTGTGACTGCAGCGCGCAAATGCCCCGAACTCATCTTCGTGAAGCCGCGCTTTGAGGTGTATAAATCAGTATCCCAGCAGATCCGTGAGATATTCGCTGAATACACACCCCTCATCGAGCCGCTGTCTCTGGACGAGGCCTATCTCGATGTGACCGAAAACCTCAAGAACATGCCCGTTGCGACCGAGATCGCGCTTGAAATCCGTCGCAAGATCAAGGAAGCGACCGGCCTGAACGCGTCTGCCGGTATCTCCTACAACAAATTCCTGGCCAAGATGGCAAGCGACCTGAACAAGCCGAATGGGCAGGCCGTCATCACACCGCGCATGGGTCCTGCTTTCGTCGAACAACTTCCGGTCAAGAAATTTCATGGCGTTGGTCCAGCCACGGCGGAGAAGATGCACAGGCTTGGCATTCAGACCGGCGCTGACCTCAAGGCGAAGTCACTGGCATTTCTCGCCCAGCATTTCGGAAAGTCCGGGCCCTATTTCTATGGCATTGCGCGGGGCATTGATCATCGTCAGGTCAAGCCGGACCGGGTGCGGAAATCGATCGGCTCGGAAGATACATTTATTGAGGATATTCACGCCCTGGAGCCGGCAAAGCAGGAGCTGGCACCGTTGGTATCGAAAATCTGGGGCTATTGCGGTGCCCGCAATCTTTCGGCAAAAACGGTCACGGTGAAAGTGAAGTACAGCGATTTTCAGCAGATGACGCGCAGCCGAACCCAGTCGCTTTCCTTTGCAAGCGAGGCGGAAGTGCTGGAGATAGCCGAAGCATTGCTGGAAACCGTCTATCCCTTCAGGCGCGGTGTTCGCCTTCTTGGCGTTACGCTCTCCAATCTGAGTGAGGCCGCAGAACAGGGCACCAGCCAGCTTCCTCTTTTCCGGTGATTGAGCGGAACCTTGTTGCGAGAGATGGGTTTGCCTTTCGAACCCGGGCTGTGTCAAGCGGACGCGACAGGGACGGAGAACATGGGTATTTTTCCGCTTTCTTCTCATGGCCAACGAATTGGCAGGCGAGCTTCTTACCTGTCCAGCCCGGGATCGCCTGATTTCATCGAGGCTTATTCAGCCGCTTTTGGCAATTCCGCTTCAAGCTCGTAGGAATAGCCTTCCAGCATGGAATAGGCTTGCTCGATGGTCTTGATCTCGTTCTCTGCCTTGGTGATGGCATCAGCGATGGTGTCGCAACGGGCGTTCAACATTCTCCCCAGAACATCGCTTTCCGGCCGCTTGCCGATTCGGTCAATGTGGTGGCGAATCCGTCCACGGTGCCGTTCTAGTTCGAGAATATGAATGCGGGTGTTGACGATCTTGTCCGTCAATCGACGGCGCATGGCCGCCACCGGATCGAATGAGCCGGGCTCTCGCTCGTCCAGAATGAAATCGTTGACCAGCGCATCAAGGATCAGCAGGCCCTCCAAATCCTTGGTGTCCGTCAGTTGCGGGTCAAAACCCGTATCGTCGTAGACTTTGCGGCGCACGGGATCGAGCAGCAGTTCGTAGGAAGCTGTGAGCTTGGAGAAAGCATCCACATCTCCACCCGCATCCGGATGCGCAGCTTTCGCACGAGATCGATAGGCAGCCTTGATTGAGGCTCCATCTGCATCTCTGTCTACGCCGAGCGTCTTGTAGGGATCGATCACGGTTCCACCTGGTGTCAAATTGTCCAAGGTCACCCTCTCGTAAAGTGCTTCGCCGGAAGCCTCAACCCCTCGCGGCCTCTTGTGGCGAAACAGGGGCCGATGCCACCTTTTCCCCATCGTTTGCAGCAACAGGTGCCATTCGACCCAGAAAACGGGGAGTGCGTCCTTGCGCCACTGGCGCCATGATGAAGCTCAAGACGAGGAAGGGCAAGAGCAGAGCGAAACTCATGCTGAGGCTTGCATGTTCGGCAACAAAGCCCAGCATTGGCGGCACACCGATATTGGAGAGGAGCAGGGTGAGAGCAAGGGCCGCAAGGTTGTCGGCTGGTTGACCCCTGCCGCGCTCGATCGTTGTTGCCACGGCCAGCGGGAAGCCGAGCGCCACGCCACAGCCCATCAGGAACAAGGCCAAGCCTGCCAGATAAAGGTTGTTTGCAGCTAGCAGAAGGATCACGCCAAGCGCCACCCCAGCGGCAGAGGCGCGGACCAGTGTCATCGTGCCGAATTTTTCGCGCAGCTTATCTCCCACCAGCCGCATTCCGCCCATGCCGACAGTGAAGAGGGCATAAAGAATGCCCGCCGTCGATGCATCCGCAGACAGCACTTCGCGAAGATAGAAGATGCCCCAATCATAGACAGCCCCTTCGCTGATCCCGATCCCGAAGACCATGATGCAGATCAGGACGATGATACGATCTGGCAGGATGAAGACAGGCCGCTTTCCACTGGCTTTGGGAAGGCGCGTCTCGCGCGGCGCAATGCGCCAGACGATAATGCAGCATACAGCGACGATAGCAGCCGCGACGGACTGATGAACGAACGGCGATATACCATGGCCAGCCACAAAGCCTGATGCCAGAGAGCCCACCAGCAAGCCGATGGACCAGAAACCATGACTGCGCGATAGAACCTTCTTGCCCGTCCGCTGCTCTATACCTGTCGAGATCATGTTCGCAGCGACATCAAGGATGGTGCGAAAGAAGCCGAAAAGCACGAAGCAGGCGAAAAAGCCCCAGATCGACAGGATGGTGAGAAGCGGCGTGATGGCGGCCGCAATCGTCAGCATGAGCGGTGCGGCAACCCGCGGCGTCAAATAGTTCACCACCCGGCCTGCAATAGGCAAGGCCATGAATGTGCCGAGCGGAACACCCAGCAAAGCCAATCCCAGCCAAGCCTTATCCACACCCAGCCCTTCCTGAATTGAAGGCAGGCGTGTGAACAGCGAAACAAAAATCAGCGCGTTGCTAAAGAAGAGCAGCGCAGGCGGCGCGAGAATGTTCATGGGGCATAACCGATGGGAGGAATCACGAATACGAATCTCACTCAGCAGCGGCAGAAACAAGGAGAAGCTGCATGGATGATAGTGATCGATTCCTGAAATGACGACGTAGTTGCCAACAGGAAACAGTTTATGTCACTCTGATGAAGGAAGGCGCAGTTCCTGCCGCATCCAGCGGGTGTGAATGCTTCGCCTTTTCCGGGGAGAACGCCCATGCAGTCCCGATTCGCAATGGTGCTCTTATTCTTCTGTCTTCTGCCCCTGACGCTCGCCCGTGCGGAAGACCCCTTGGTCGAGGCGCAGAAAATCATCTCGCAGCAAATTGCCGCGCTCCAGGCCAATGATGCAAAGGCGGCCTATTCCTTTGCCTCGCCCGATATTCGATCCAGGTTCCAGGATGAAGCGGTCTTCCTGGGTATGATACAGGCGCTGTATCAACCCCTGTTCGGCGCGCGCAACTACGCCTTCGGTCGCTCAAAGCTTGTTGGTGGCGGAGAAACGGTGTTTCAGGAGGTCATTCTCTCCGGTCGTGACGGCAAAGACGCGACCGCCATTTACGATCTGCGCCTGCAAGATGATGGCAGCTACAAGATCAATGGAGTTCGGATGCTGGCGAAGACCGCCAGCACCGGCATCTGACTTCGCTCAATCGTCGCCGCGTGCCCAGGCTTCCTGTGTCTCGGCCATGAAATCCTCGAAACGGCCTTCGGCAATCGCCTTGCGAATGCCCTGCATCAGTTCTTGATAATAAGAAAGGTTGTTCCAGGATAACAGCATGCCACCCAAAGCCTCATTCGAGCGAACCAGGTGGTGCAGATAGGCGCGTGAATAATCCCGCGTTGCAGGGCAGCTGGACTGCTCATCCAGCGGGCGCACGTCTTCCGCGTGCTTGGCATTGCGGATGTTGACCTTGCCCTTGCGGGTAAATGCCAGTCCGTGGCGTCCCGAACGGGTCGGCATAACGCAGTCGAACATGTCAATGCCACGCGCAACCGATTTGATGATGTCGTCTGGCGTGCCGACGCCCATGAGGTAGCGAGGCTTTTCCGTTGGCAGGACAGGCAGCGTGATGTTCAACATATCCAGCATGACATGCTGCGGCTCGCCGACCGCAAGACCACCCACTGCATAGCCCTTGAGGTCCAGCTGCTTCAGTCCTTCGGCAGATCGAATGCGTAGCGCAGGCTGATCGCCGCCCTGCACAATGCCGAACATTGCCTTGCCCGGTTGGTTGCCAAAGGCAATTTTGCAGCGCTCCGCCCAACGAAGCGAAAGCTCCATGGCGCGCTCTATTTCCTTGGGTTCGGCTGGCAACGCCACGCATTCATCAAGCTGCATCTGGATATCGGAATCCAGTAGCCCCTGAATTTCGATGGAGCGTTCAGGCGACATGTGATGCAGCGAGCCATCGACATGGCTCTTGAAGGTCACGCCCTGTTCATCCAGCTTGCGAAGGCCGGACAGCGACATGACCTGGAAGCCACCGGAATCCGTCAGGATGGGTTCCGGCCAGCGGATCAGTTCGTGCAAGCCGCCAAGTCGCGCCACGCGCTCCGCACCGGGCCGCAACATCAGGTGATAGGTATTGCCGAGGATGATATCTGCGCCACCCTCACGCACTTGATCCAGATACATGGCCTTGACTGTGCCAACAGTGCCGACCGGCATGAAGGCGGGCGTGCGGATCGTCCCGCGCGGCATGCTGATTTCGCCGAGGCGCGCCTTGCCATCTGTTGCCTTCAGGGTGAACTGGAAAGTCTCGCTCATTGTGCATCGTTCCGGAAAAGCAGGCTGGAATCGCCATAGGAATAGAAGCGATAGCCCGTGGAAATCGCATGGGTGTAGGCGGCGCGCATGGTCTCAAAGCCTGCAAAGGCTGAAACCAGCATGAAGAGGGTCGAGCGCGGCAGGTGGAAGTTTGTCATCAGCGCGTCGATGGCCTTGAAGCGATAGCCCGGCGTGATGAAGATATCGGTTGCGCCGCTCCAGGCTTTCAAGCTGCCGTCTTCATTGGCGGCACTTTCCAGCAATCGCAGCGATGTCGTGCCAACTGAAACGATCCGCCCGCCACGGGCGCGCACTGCGTTCAATGCGGCCGCTGTTTCCGCCGAAACATAGCCAATTTCGGCGTGCATCTTGTGGTCTTGCGTGTCATCTGCCTTGACCGGCAGAAAGGTGCCTGCCCCCACATGAAGCGTCACGAAATGCCGTTCTATGCCGGCTGCGTCCAGGGCCTCAAAAAGCTCCGGCGTAAAATGAAGTCCGGCGGTCGGTGCTGCAACGGCACCTTCTTCCCGTGCGTAAATGGTCTGATAGTCCTTGCTGTCCTGCGCATCTTCCGGGCGCTTGGCGGCAATATAGGGCGGAAGCGGGATATGTCCGACCGCCATGATGGCCTCGTCAAGCGACGGGCCGGAAAGGTCGAAACGGAACGTAATATCACCGCCCTCGCCCTTTTCCTCGACCGTGGCATCGAGACTGCCCAGGGCACAGGTTTCTGCTGCGTGGCCGAAAGAGACCCGGTCGCCGATCTTCAGTCTTTTACCTGGCTTGGCGAAGGCCTGCCACGCATCCGGTGCCACGCGCATGTGAAGCGTGGCCGATACGCCTATATCCGGCGCGCCTTCGCGGTGACGAATGCCTTCCAGCTGCGCCGGAATGACCTTGGTATCGTTGAAAACGAGAGCATCTCCCGCCTTGAGGAACTTCGGCAAATCGCGGACGATTTGATCCGACAACACCTCTTCGCCGTGCGGCTGAACAAGCAGCAGCCTGGCGCTATCCCGCGGGTTGGCGGGGCGCAGCGCAATATTCTCTTCTGGCAGGTCGAAATCGAAAAGGTCTACACGCATTCGCTTGGATCGTTGTCGGTGTGGATGATGTTGCTAAAGCTTGCAAGACCGCTGATAGCGGCGCTTGAGCAAAAAGAAAAGCGCTCCAGCTCTGCCGGAGCGCTTCTCTGAGATTCCTGGCAAAGATCAGGCCGCGATATCGGCTGCAACCTTCATGGAAACGATGGAGTCAGGATCGGAAACCGGCTCGCCCTTCTTGATCTGGTCGATGATGTCCATTCCTTCGATCACCTGTCCCCAGACGGAATACTGCTTGTTCAGCCAGGGAGCATCCGTGAAGCAGATGAAGAACTGCGAGTTGGCAGAGTTCGGGCTCTGCGAGCGGGCCATGGAGCATGTGCCGCGAACATGCGGAACCGCCGAAAATTCAGCCTTTAGATCCGGCTTGTCGGAACCGCCCATGCCCGCACGGCCGGGGTTAAAGCTTTCGCCGCCCTTCTTGCCGAACTTCACGTCGCCCGTCTGTGCCATGAAGTCTGCGATGACGCGGTGGAAAACAACGCCGTCATACTGACCTTCGCGCGTCAGTTCCTTGATACGCTCAACATGGCCCGGTGCCAGATCCGGCATAAGGGAGATGACAACCTTACCCTTGGTGGTTTCCATGATGATGGTGTTTTCCGGATCCTTGATCTCGGCCATTTTCACTCTCCTTCTTTGCGGTTTCCCGCGCCTTATTTGCCAACCGTGACCTTGATCATCCGGTCGGGATCTGAAACCTCGCCGTTGCCGCCCTGGCCACGCTTGATCTTGTCGACATTTTCCATGCCCGAAACGACCTTGCCGATGACGGTATACTGGCCGTTCAGCGAAGGCGCATTGTCAAACATGATGAAAAATTGGGAATTGGCCGAATTCGGGTCCTGCGAGCGGGCCATCCCAACGATGCCACGCTCAAACGGAACCTTAGAGAATTCAGCCGGAATATTCGGAAGATCAGAACCGCCCATGCCGGCACGGCGGGGATCGTAGCCCTTGTTCAGATTGCCGAACTTCACATCGCCCGTTTGTGCCATGAAGCCATCAATGACCCTATGAAAGGCAACATTGTCGTACTTGCCTTCGGCAGCCAGTTTCTTGACCTGCGCCACATGCTTTGGCGCAATTTCTGGCATCAGTTGCACAACAACCGGACCGTCCTTCAGCTGGATGGTGAGGAAATCATCTGCGGCCGCCAGTGCCTGCGATGCAAAGGATGCAGCGGCAACAAGGCCAGCAAATGCAAGGGAAAGAAGCTTCATTGAATGAACTCCGTTTGATTGTATGACCACTCAGCTGGAAACTTTGTCGCTGAGTGCGTGTGCCACGACCTGTGGCACAAATTTGCTCACATCGCCGTTCATCTTCGCGATCTGGCGAACCAATGTGGCCGTTATGGGTCGCGAAGCTGGCTTTGCAGGCAGAAAGACGGTCTGCACATCCGGTGCCATTTCACCATTCATGCCCGCCATCTGCATCTCGTAATCGAAATCTGTAGCATCACGAAGTCCGCGGATAAGGAGCGTTGCGCCATGCTCGCGGGCGGCTTCCACCACAAGTCCCGAAAAAGATACGACATGGAGAACACCAGTCTTTTCAGACGCAACGCTGCTCAGTGCATCCCTGATCATCTGCGCGCGCTCGTCGAAGCTAAAGAGTGGTGTTTTGCCTGGATGGACGCCAATACCAACGATGACCTGCTCGGCAACATTCAGCGCCTGTAGCAAGATATCCATGTGACCATTGGTCATGGGATCGAATGATCCTGGGTAGAACGCAGTCCTCAAGCAAACCTCCGATGCGGTGTCCGCCTTGTGTCACGGACAGCACCATTTCGCAAGGCGGCACAGGTGAACGGCAAATGAATGCGGTGTTCAAGACCGTTTCATGCGGCGCGTGTTTTATTGCCACCATGCCCGATGAGCTGAACGAGTGGCGCTATCATCCGGCAAAAGGGAAAAACCATGCTGGCCGTACTGATCCTCTCTGCTGTCCTGATGTCTGTTGTTTTGGAATTGGCTTTGGAAATCGTACGCAGCGGCAACCTTTGGCAGAAACCTGAACGCCAGATGAACGGCGCTTTCAGGGTGGCTTCAGAGGATAAGGGTTAATTTTCTCTCATACTGGTGCGGAACCCGTTCGCGCCCCGCGCGTTCTGGAAACGAGAAGGAATTTGGAGATGTTCGCCAAGAAGAAAACGGCCATGCCGGATACGATCACTGTCATCAATCTGGTTTGGACGGCCGTGATCGCAGTCATGATGACTGCAACTGTGACTCTCTACCAAGACAAAAACGAGTCGAATGTCAGATACACACAGCTGACTGGTTCGACTTACGAGCAGCCCTATTACTAAGACATAGGGCTCCTTGATCGCAAAGGAGATGCCTATGTACGTTACTATGATTGCACTTGCTGGCCTTATCAGCACTATGTTTGTAGCGACTGTGGCATCTACTATCAGCGAGCTTCGCAGGGAGCAGGCAGGGCTTCGCGAATATGCCCGCCGTCACAGCGCTTTCTGAACAGCTTTGCGCATCAGGCAGCACCGTTGAATTCGAAAAGCCCCGGCAAAACCGGGGCTTCTCTCTTTTCAGCCATTCGACAGCGGGCTTACTTAGGCGTGATCAGCGTCACCCGGTCGCCGTTTGTATCTTCGGGGTTGAGGGATTTGTTGACGGCATAGACGCCGCCCTTCCCGTCAGCGACCACATGGTTGGCAAATGGCGCAACTTCCAGGTTCGCGACGATTTTGCCGTTGGCGTCAACAACCGTAACCGTGCCTGCATCGCGGCTGCTGACAAAGGCGTGCTTCGACTTCGGTTCGAACGCCACGTTGAGCGATCCAGCACCCACAGCCACATCGTGAAGAACTTCACCAGATTTTGCATCAAGGATCAGAAGGTTGTCGCTGCCCTGCCCGGCCACGAAGATGCGGTCATCGGCTGCGTCGTAAGCGACACCGATTGTGGACAAGCCACCCTTCACCGGAAATACCTTATCGTCCGCACGCGAGTGGGTGTCGATAACCGCTACTTCATTGGTGGAAAGGCTAACCGCGATCAGGCGCCCAGTTCTGGGGTCATAGTCAAGGCTGGCGGGGGAGAATTTTTCGCCACGTGCCTTTGACGTGATTTCAATGGAGTCGACCTTTTCCAGCGTCTTGGTGTTGAAGACAGCGATCTCCGGCACGCCAACCTGACTTACATAGGCGTAGCCTTTCGCCTCATCGATCTTCACGTCCCGCGCATGGGTCGCAAGACCTGGCTTGAACTGCTTCACAAGGGAAAGGTCAGACTGCTTGTAAACAGCAACAGTATCCTGGCGGGTATTGGTCACCCAGATGGTCCCGTTGGCATCGTCGATGCCAAGACCGTAAACGGCATAGACGCCGCCCTCAGGTGCATCCTGCGGCTTTACTCGTGCCACAACCTTCAGCGTCTCAGGATCAAGCTTCAAGATTTCCGAGTTCTTCACAGGCGGGCGACCGGCAGCCGAGGTCACGAATACCGCATTGCTCTTCTCGCTGTAACCGACCTGATAAAGGCCGGGCGAAAGCTTTTCTGAGGCAAGAACGAATTTATCCTGGCCCGACAGCGGAATTTTGGGGGAGATTTTTAGCTTCACGACATCCGCATAATAAGGAGAATCGGTTGTGACAATCAGTGGATAGGTTCCCACTGCCGCGTTTTCTGGCAGTTTGAACTTGGCGGTGAATTTGCCTTCAGCGTCCGCGGTAAAGGCGCCCTCGCCAACCTTCTCAGTGCCCTTCAACAACTGCACCTGCTGGCCGGGCTTGAAATTCTGTCCCTGCACTGAAACCTCGCCGCCTGCAATCAGCGGCTGGCCGCGCGTTGCAGGTCCCAGACGCACCTGGCCGCGATAATCCTTGTCGGGCTGCTCGAAGCTCTGCGCCATTGCCGTTCCAAGGCTCAGAGCCATAGCGCCAGCAAGAATGGCAAGACGCGCAACGCCCGCATTCAGGCCCAAGGTGCCGGATGGTTTTAGACTGCTCATGTAGCTTATCCTGTTGTTGGATGGTGAATGAAAAAGATGGGTGAATGAAGCGAGATGCTGTCAGGCGCGCATAGTGGCACCGCCATCAACATAGAGATCTGTCATGGTGATGTGGCTGGCCTGATCGGAAAGCAAAAAGACGACTGCTTGCGCAATGTCCTGCGGGGTCGCCAGCTTTTTCAGGGGAATGCCGATCTTGAACTGTTCGGGCAGCCCGGCGATGACGCGCTCCGCGCCCCGTTCATCCGCCCACATGCCCGTCTGCATGGGCGTGAGAGTGGAACCCGGAGCGACGATGTTGCAGCGAATGCCGTGGGGTGCGAGCTCCAGGCCGAGGCAGCGTGTAAACATGGTGGCCGCAGCCTTTGATGCCGCATAGGCCGCCATGGCGTGCCGGGGAATGCCCGCCGCATTGGAACTCACGGTCACCAGAACACCCGACCGTCGCGGCAGCATCACACGCGCAAGCGCCCGCGACACATGGAATACGCCATCGGTATTCACCGCGAAAACGTTTCTCCAGGTCGCATCGTCCGTTTCGGTCACAGTGGTTGTGGAGAGGATGCCGGCGACATTTATGCCAAGGCCAATGGGTCCAATAGTATTTTCCGCCTCTTCGATGACGGAATTCACCGCCGCACTGTCGCGCACATCCAGCACGCGACGGAACAATCGATCCTGCGGGTGGTGCTGCAGCCCGCTCAACAAATCTTCGCTGAAATCGGTCGCAACAACGGTGGCGCCGGAGCACAGCAGCACATCGACAACGGCCCTGCCGATGCCGCCGCCTGCCCCTGTCACGAAAGCCAGTTTTCCAGCTAGGCCTGTGAGTTGCATAAGGTCTCCTCAGTGATCATAGGCGGCAAGACGACGATCCAGCTCCGGTGCGATAACCGCTACGGCCTGAACAGAAGTCATTTGAGAATGGAGGCAGGGCACATCCACAACGTCGATCGAGCCCGCATAGGCGGCCCACAACTCGGGCCACAGGTCCTTGTCCTTATGGTCCAGAGCTGCACGGAAGTGAGTAAGAGGGCCCCGGAAAACCTGATGATAGTGGCCGCGCACCAACCGATTGGTGTCCATGACGGAGCGAACGACGCCATCGAGCACTGCTTCCGGCAGGCTGCCGAGTGTGCTGCCGCCCTGACGCAAGAATGACGTGACCTCATCGCGTGTCCGCAGCTCGTGATGCGCTTCCGGATCATAGCCGGCAATCGCCAACAGAGCACGAAGTGCTGCCGCCTCATCCGGCTCAGGTTCGGCGCGCCAGCAATCGCACGGATAGCTATCGAGAAGCGCCACCACACCGACCGTTCGCCCCCTTGATGCGAGTTCAACGGCAACTGCCTGCGCTAATATACCGCCAACGGACCAGCCCCCAATATGGATCGGTCCACTCCTCACCTTATCTTGCAGGATGTCCGCATAGGTCTTTGCTAGCGCTTGCAAATTCTCTGGCGCAGAGATCGCCATATCAAGCGTGGGTGATTGAATGCCGAAGACCTTTCGGTGCTTGCCCAAGGCCCGCGCGAGATGGCGATATCCCCACGCAATCCCACCCGCCGGGTGGATGAGGAAGAGAGGCGGCATCTGCGAAGGACCATCCGCCAATGCGATGAGTGGCCCAAGCCCCTGATCCATGGCTGCGCTTTCCAGTGCATGCGCGAGCTCGGTAATCACCGGATGCTCGAATATGGTGCCGAGGCCGGGGTCCTGCCCCAGCTCCTGCCTCAGTTGCAGGCACAGATGAACAGCCGAAAGGGAATCGCCACCGAGTGCGAAGAAATCCGCCTCGGGACCAGGCATTTCTTCGAGTTCAAGAATTTCTTGAAACAGGCGAGCAACCAGCTTTTCCGTCTCACCCTGCAAGGATCTGCCCTTTGCGAAATCCAAGGTGGGTGCTGGCAGCAATTTGCGGTCCAGCTTGCCATTGCTTGTCACCGGCAAAGCGTCCAGGCTCACAAAGGCAGAAGGCACCATGTAATCCGGCACCCGCTGTGCCACCGCCTGCCGCACACTCTGCGGATCGATGGAGTGATCCCCCACGAGGTAAGCGACAATGCGCTTGTCGCCGGGTCGATCCTCGCGCGCGAGAACCACCGTTTCTCGCACAAGCCCTGTGGCCATGATCACGGCTTCTATTTCACCAAGTTCTATGCGCAAGCCGCGAATTTTGACCTGATGATCGGAACGGCCAAGATAAACGACCGCGCCATCTTCTCGAAGACGGGCCAGATCGCCGGTCTTGTAGATGCGCTCTCCCGGCAAGAACGGATCCGACAGAAAGCGCTCCGCGGTCAGATCCGGCCTTCCGAGATAGCCGCGTGCCAATTGCACGCCGCCGAGATAGAGATTGCCGGGAACACCGCTCGGCAGCGGGTGCAGATTGTCATCCAGCACATAAAGCCGGGTGTTCCATACGGGCCAGCCGATGGGGAGCGGCGAGGATTGATCCTCCGGCGTTGCGGGCCAGAAGCTGACATCGACGGCGGCTTCCGTTGGGCCATAGAGGTTATGGAGTTCGCCGGATATCCGGCTGTGAAAGCGCTGCCGCTGATCGGCCGTCAGTTCCTCGCCGCTGCAGAAAACCCGCCTGACGTCCAGACCCTGCGTTTCCGGTGATGCCAGAAAGGCAGACAGCATGGAGGGCACGAAATGCAGCGTGGTAATCGCCTCGCGACGAATGAGCCCGGCGATTGCAACAGGATCACGATGAGCATTGGGCGGCGCGACAACCAGTGTCGCGCCCGACAAGGCGGCGAGGAAAAATTCCCAGACCGACACATCGAAGGTAGCAGGCGTTTTCTGGAGGATCCGGTCATCCGGTCCGAACCCGTAGTGCTGCCGCATCCATTCCAGGCGATTGACGATGGCCCGGTGCTCAATCATGACACCCTTCGGCTCGCCCGTCGAACCGGAGGTATAGATCACATAGGCGAGGTCTTGCTGCGTCGCGCGCGGCCAGTTCTGCTGCGAAACAGTCCCCGGCCAATCCTGTGGACTCAGGATCGGACGATCGAAAAGCTCCTGCTGATCCTTCCCGGCGAGAATGGTAACAGGCTGTGCGAGATCCAGAATGCGCGCAAGGCGATCCTTAGGGTGATCTGGATCGAGTGGCAGATAGGCTGCACCCGCCCTCAACACCGCGAAAAGCGCGATGATCAGATCGATAGACCGCGGCAGGGAGACGGCGACCAGCCTATCCCGTCCAGCACCCAGTTCTACCAGTAGCGAAGCAAGCGCTTCGCTTCGCCGGTCCAGCTCAGCATAGGTCACGCTTTCACCTTCGAACACGACAGCGACGCTCGACGCATGCTTGCGCATGGACGCTTCTAGGAGATCCGTCAGGGTTTCATCCGTGACCGCGTGCTTCGTTGCATTGGCCTCGAAGATGTAGCGTCTTTGTTCGCCGGGGCTGGCCAAGGCAATATCGGCGAGCCGCGCAGCGGAAAGCGCCGCCTCAAGATAGGCATGCAGCCGCTCGCTGTGGTTCTTCGTTTCAGCGATGGAGTAGAGGGCGGGATTGGTATCCACCTCCATCAGAAGGCTCTTTTTTGCGTCCCCACGGAAAGTGAACGTTATATCATCGACGGCCCCCGCCCCCATGATGTGAAGCCTTACGTCCAGACCAGAAAAATTCGGAGGAAGATCGAACGGCTGGATGTTGATCATCGGACCGAAGAGACGGCGATGTCCGCCCATCAGGCCAAGATCGCGCCGCACCTGCTCACTGCGATAGCGTCCGTGGCGTCGGCAGGCCATCAGCCGCTTTACCGCAAGCTTTGCAGCGTATCCCAGCGACATTTCATCCAGGTTCTCAAAACGCACAGGCAGCACATTCATCAGAGTGCAGGGCACACGGGCAGCCTTGCTGCCAAGCCTGCCCATGTGCGGGACGCCAGTGACAATTTCAGGCACCGAAGCAAAGCGCCGGCAGTAACTCGCAACGATGACCGTCAGCAGATCGGGCCAGGTGACACCCTCTTCCTGGGCGCGCCGGGACAGTTCCGAAAAGAGATCTGACGGAAGATCTATCGATTGCCTATTGAACACATGGCTGGAGATGGCGCGCCCGGAGGCAAGGCTGACAACCTCCGGCAGCTGCGCAAGCTCCTCTTTCCAGAAAAGCCTGTCTTTCTCGCGCTTTTCGTCGGAGGAATAGGCGGCATCTTCCGCGAATGCCGCCTGAAGCGGGCCGAAGGGTGTACCCGTGGAAGCTCCATGTTTGAGCGCAGAGTAAATTTCGCCCACCCGGTTTGTTATCAGCACGATGCCGTAACCATCAATGGCGAGATGATGGATGCGCTCGTACCAGACGTGATGTAGCGGGCCGAGCCGATACAGGGTGAAGGCCGCAATCGGGCCGCTTTCCAGTTTGACCGGCGTGGCTGTATCCTTGCGCATGTCCGCCAAAGCATCAGCCATCGGATCGGCACATCCACTCAGATCGATCACCTGAAGGCAAGGCTTGCTGTCGTGGGCAAGCTTCTGGACAGGGCCGAAAGGGGTATCCTCGAATGTCATGGAGAGGCACTCGGCCTCCACCACCATTTGGTCAAAAGCGGCCTGGAAGAGACGAAGGTCGAGATCACCGCACAACTCGACATATTGGCTGGCATTCAGGATCGGGTTGCTGCAATCCAATTGCTGCATGTACCAGAGGCCGGATTGAGCCTCCGTCAAGGGTATCTCGCCTGCGCGGGCTCCCGCAAAGACCGTCGAAATGCGCTTTGGTTCTGCGGTCATTTGGTTGCCCGCTTGGCCTCGATTGCACGCCACCAGCCTGCGAGCGTGAATTCTTCAGCAAACTCTCCGAAATCCAGATCGACGCCTGCTTCCTGCCAGGCGAGGATCAGGTTCATCAGCCGCATTGAATCCAGCCCCAGATCCATAAGGTTGTCTTCGAACCCGATATCCTCCGGGTTTTCATGAATGATGGCTGCAACATCAGCCCGCATGCTTTCCAGTGTAACGGTCATCATCAGCTCCTCAGCTATCCAGACGAGCCAGAATCGTATCGGTGGCCATCGGCACACCGCAGCGGCCAGCCACCCAATTCACCGCAAGATCGTGCTGATCGCGGCTGAAATCGGCCAACGCATCCGCAGCGAAGAAGGCTTCGATATCCCGTTGGAATGCCTCGGCGGCGGTCATCATGCAGCCTATATGGGCATAGATGCCGGTGACGATCAGTTGATCGCGCCCGCGCGCGCGCATCAGCGTTTCAAGATTGGACCGCTGGAAGGCGCTGTAGCGGTGCTTCACCAGCACGATGTCACCCGCTTGCGGTTCAAGCTCATCGATAATGGCCTGATGCTCCGGTGCGGAACTCATTCCCGGCCCCCAGAGATCGGCCTGGAGACCGCGATCCCGGCGATCCTGATCACCGTTTTGTGCCGTGTAAAAGACAGGAATGCCCGCTTTACGGCACGCCTCGATAAGCCGCGCAATATTGGCCGTTGCCGGGGTGATAGGCTCAGCTTCCGGCGTAAAGGCATCAACGAAATAGCGCTGCATATCATGCACAAGAAGGGCTGCACGACCCGGTTCCAGTTGCCACGGGCCCTTGGGAACCGGCAGCTCTTGCGCGGTCGGCAAGGCATAAGGTGCGATTTTCGGCAATGCCATTCTTACTGTCCTGCTTTCATTTGCTGTTCCGCCAGAAACTGGGCCCGCAACCGAGCACGCAATTCTTTCCGGCTGACCTTACCGACAGCGGTAAGATCGAATGAATCGACGAAGACGATCTGATCCGGCACCTTGAAATCCGCGACCTTGCGGCTGCGCATGAACGCCTTCAGCGCCGGTCCCTTTGGCCTCTCACCCTGCGGAATGACAAAAGCGCAGCTCCGCTCTCCCAGAAACTCATCCGGAATGGAAACCACCGCTGCATCGAAAACATTGGGGTGAGCGAGAAGGTGATCCTCGATTTCGTCCGCCGAAATCTTCTCCCCGGCTCGATTGATATGGTCTGTCGCCCTGCCCTGCACGACGAGGTAACCCTGCGCTGTGCGCTTCACCACATCGCCCGTCTTGTAGAACCCATCCTGCGTAAAGGAGCGTGCATTCGCGCCGGGATCATTGTGATAGCCCCGAATGGTGTATGGCCCCCGTGTCAGCAGATTTCCGGGTTCCCCTTCAGGAACAGGATTGCCCTGGTCATCGACAATCAGAACCTCGTCATCGGGGCAGATCGGCCTGCCTTGCGTCTCCACGATGATTTCTTCGGGATCATCCAGCCGGGTGTAGTTCACCAGCCCCTCGGCCATGCCAAAGACCTGCTGCAAGGTGCAGCCAAGGATGGGACGCACCCGCTTGGCAGATTCCGGCATGAATTTCGCGCCGCCGACCTGCAGTACCTGCAGGCTGGAAAGGTCGTGCTTCCTGGTTTGTGCCGCCTGTAGCCAGAGAAGCGCAAGGGGCGGAACAAGGCCGGTGATTGTTACGCCTTCCCTCTCGATCAGGGGAAATGCGGTCTCGGGGCTGGGAGACGGAGCCAGAACCACTTTTGCGCCCACATAGAAGGCCCCGAAATAGCCCGGTGAACTCATGGGGAAGTTGTGGGCCGCCGGGAGCGAGACCAGATAGACGCTCTCTTCCGTCAGTCCGCAGATTTCCGCGCTGGCGCGGAAGGAATAGATGTAGTCGTCATGCGTGCGCGGAATGAGTTTAGAAAGACCAGTGCTGCCTCCGGAAATCTGGAGAAAGGCAACCGAGGAAGGATCGGGTTGCGCAAAGCCGATTGCGGGATCTAGCCGGAAATCGCAGAAATCCGTAAATTCCTGAGCCTCTCCCACAACGACGACGTGATGCAAATCTGGCACTTGCGATTTCACGGACCGCGCCAATTCGCGATAGTCGAAGCCATCATGGGTCGCGGCTACAATGTAAGCCGAAGCCTCCGCACGCATCGCGAAATGCACGATTTCCGTCTGCCGATGGGCTGGAAGAGCATAGACAGGCACAAGCCGCGCAAGAAACAGGCCGAACACGACGGAAAAGAATTCCGGGATATTCGGCAGTTGCACAACCACACGATCACCGGGATTGAGCCCCAGGGACAGGAAGCCACAGGCTGCAATCTCCGCACGTTGCAAAAGCTCGCAGTAGGTCCAGCGCTGATCCGCCCCCACAACGGCGGTCCGATTGCCGAACTTCTTTGCCCGATCCTTCAGAAGTGCTGGAAATGTTTCGCCCCGCCAATAGCCTGCAGCGCGATAACGATCGGCAAACTCTGCCGGAAAATTCTGCTGCAACGGGATCATGCGGCATGCTCCTGCAGCGGGCGGCCCTGTTCATCGATTCCCAGAGCATTCAACATGGCTGCAAACTTGGCTGAGGTTTCTTCCGTTTCCTTTTGCGGGTCGGAACCCACAACAATCCCGGCGCCGGCGAAGACGCGAGCATGACGCCCGGCAACCTCCGCGCATCGAATGGAAACATACCACTCCCCATTCTGCACCTCGTCGATCCAGCCGACGGCACCTGCGTAAAAGCCGCGATCATAGCCCTCTATGCGTGAGATAAGGTCGGCGGCCTCCCGGCGCGGCAAGCCGCAGACGGCGGGAGTCGGATGGAGGAGCGCAAGCAGTTCTGCCACTGGCGTTGCCTCATCCTTGAGCTTGCCCACGATCCGGGTACCCAGGTGATGCATGCTGGCGGTGGAACGAATGGTCGTGCCTTCCGAAGCATTCACAGTCAGGCAGTATGGTGAAAGCGTATCCAGGATCATCTCCGTGACGATCCGGTGCTCCCTGTGATCTTTTTCCGAAGCCAGCAATGCGCGCATGGCCTGGCGATCCAGAACAGGATCGGCAGAGCGCCGTGAGGAACCGGCCAAGGGGTGGGAAACGATGGTCGCGCCCCGTTTGGACAGAAGCAGCTCCGGCGTGGCCCCGACGAGCGAAGGTTGAAGCGCGCTCGTCTGCGGCAAGGGGGCGCGAAACTGCGTGACAGAGGGATCGTGCGCTAACCTTCCCAGAAGGCGGGGAATCGATATCGCTGAATCCGACTCAAGAACCAGACTGCGGGACAGTACCGCCTTTCGAACATGCGAAGCACTGCCTGCATTCTCCGAGAGCGCTTTCACGCAATGCGAAACAGCCTCGGCGAAGTCTTTCGCGGCTGGCTCCTGCTTGACGATCCAGCGTGAACTGGCAGCAGGCCCCTCCGCACTCAACTTGCTTTCACCAGAGACCTCGTGGGCTGGCTGAAACAGATAATCGTCAGCAAGGACATCGAAAGGAAGAGCACCAACGAGAAGAGGAATTCCATCTGTGCGGCTTGCGAAGAAACGCTCGACACGCTCACGCAGGCTGATGAGTGGACCGCGCTCAAGTTCACACAAGGCTCCCTGGGTCCGCAGTCGCCTGTCCGGCGTTGCGAGAAGGAATTCGTGCGAGGCGTTTGCTGTGCTTGCCGCAAGTGGCGAAAAGATCTTGGCCATGGCGGGCTCCTCATTCACAGAAGAATCAGCCGAGCGGTGGCACATTTTTGATTTCGATGCGCTTAACCGGCTCGTCCTGTATATCGGTTGGAGCCGATAACTACTAATATGACAACGAGTGTCAACTTTTTTCCGTTAAAACCTGTGTACAATATTCATCTTTAGAATTGTTCCATAAATATGCGAAATCGCTCACTGTCCGAGCGGAGAGTGAGCGTCAGGTCCGGACACAGGCGGCTATTATCGGCCGACCTCCTGTTTTGTCGGGCCAAAGACCTCTTCAAAGGCCTGCCGCAATTTTACATCGACATCGGTCATCAACACGGGCAGGCCAAGATCCATCAAGCTCGTTACCCCATAGGCGGAGATCCCACAGGGCACGATGCCGGAGAAGTGCGACAGGTCCGGATCGACGTTCAGGGAAAGGCCGTGAAAGCTCACCCATTTGCGCAGGCGGATGCCCAGGGCCGCAATCTTGTCTTCCGCCGTGCTTCCATCCGGCAGCGTTGGCTTTTCCGGGCGTCGAACCCAAACGCCAACGCGGTCCTCGCGACGCTCGCCGCGGACATTCATGGAATCGAGGGTGCGAATAATGACTTCCTCAAGAGCTGCCACATACGCCCGCACATCCTGCCTGCGCCGCTTCAGATCGAGCATGACGTAAGCAACGCGTTGGCCCGGGCCATGATAGGTGTATTCCCCGCCGCGTCCGGCGGCATAAACGGGAAAACGATCGGGTTCTATAAGGTCGGACATGTCCGCACTCGTTCCCGCCGTATAGAGCGGCGGGTGCTCCAGCAGCCAGACAAGCTCGTCGGCCCTGCCCTGCGCTATTGCCTCCACCTCCTGATTCATAATGTCCAGTGCATGCTCATATGGAACCAGATCATCCGAGATTCGCCAGCGCACTGGCGGGCTGCCTTCTTGCGGCATCATGGAAATCTGAAGGTCTGTTCGTGTCAGCATGAGGGAAAACTCTTTTTTCAAGACTGGCCGCTTATATCCACAGGCGCAAAAGCCTGCAAATGCGGGCTTCGCCTCATATAGGAATTCCTGCAGCAATTTATCTTTCAAAAAACTGTCACGGCACACTTGCGCTGCCGAAATCCCTTTGCTAGATGCTCCCTCGCCGACGCAAGAAGGCCTACCACGATGCGGTCGTGGCGGAATTGGTAGACGCGCAGCGTTGAGGTCGCTGTGGGGCAACCCGTGGAAGTTCGAGTCTTCTCGACCGCACCAAAAAAAACCCGGCTTCGGCCGGGTTTTTTGTTGCCTGTCAAAAACTTGAGGCGTCTGCGCCTGTCAGCTTGGCTCTTTACGCTCCCCGTCATTTTTGATGTCTCTGTTTCGGCGCATCTGATTTCGCAAAACTGCCAGACGCCTTCGCGGGCGATGATTCAGCCGGCTGTTTTTCCGCCTACAGATCCTTTTCACGAATGGCCGAACGGTTAAGGACGCGCTCCCGCCTTGCGAGTTCGCGTGCTGCGTGCTTCAACCGATGTAAAGAGGAATGCGCCATGACAACTGCGACATCAGCCACGACAGCCGATCGTTCGGTCCAGGGAATGCTCCTCATGGCATTGTGCATGATTGTACTGCCGATGATGGATGCCATAGCGAAATATATGGCGACATTCGAAACCATGTCTCCGGGGCAAGTCACCTTCTATCGCTTTTTCTTCCAGCTCGTTGTTCTCGCACCGCTTTTCTTTATGAGTGTTGGCAGCTTCCGTAACGTGAAGCGCCCCTGGATGAACCTGATGCGCGGCTGCCTTCATGCGGGCGCAAGCCTGATGTTCTTTACCGCCGTCAAATATATGCCCTTGGCGGATGTATTCGCCATCTACTTTGTCGAGCCCTTCATGCTGACGATCATGTCGGCGCTGTTTCTGGGTGAGAAGGTCGGTTGGCGACGCTGGACTGCCATTCTGGCGGGCTTCGGCGGGGCGATGGTTGTGATTCAGCCAAGCTACGCAATATTTGGCTGGACCTCCCTGCTGCCCGTCGCCTGTGCCGCGCTTTTCACGCTGTATCTGTTTTTGAACCGTGCCTTGGGTGACGCGGATTCTCCTTTGACCATGCAGATGATGTCCGGGCTTGGCGGAACCCTTTTCATGGGTGTCGTGCTGCTGGCGGGAAATGAAGCAAACATCGTCGATTTCGAACTGTCGCTTCCCTCCTCCATGCTGGGCCTCACTCTGCTGGTCATTCTCGGCTCCCTCTCCGGCTATGTGCACCTGCTGGTGGTCAAAGCCTTCCGCATGGCGTCACTCTCGCTGCTGGCACCCTTTCAGTATTTTGAGATCATATCGGCGACAGTGCTCGGCTATCTGCTGTTTTCAGACTTTCCGACGCCATCTAAGTGGGTTGGCATCTTCATCATCGTTGCTTCCGGCCTGTTCATCATTTGGCGAGAACAGGTGCGAAAACGGGAAGCGTGAGGCAATGTCGCAAACAGGCTTGAGTGGCCTATCCTGCCATGCAACAACACATTCGGAATCAAGAACCTAGGAGATTGTACCATGGATGTTCGCGCCGCCGTTGCCGTTCAGGCTGGCAAGCCGCTGGAAGTCATGACCGTTCAGCTTGAAGGCCCACGCGCCGGGGAAGTCCTCATCGAGGTCAAGGCAACCGGGATCTGCCACACGGATGATTTCACGCTGTCTGGCGCGGATCCTGAAGGGCTTTTCCCGGCCATCCTCGGCCATGAGGGTGCAGGTATCGTGGTCGATGTCGGGCCGGGTGTCACCTCGGTCAAGAAGGGCGATCACGTGATCCCGCTCTACACGCCGGAATGCCGTGAATGCTATTCCTGTCTTTCCCGCAAGACCAACCTCTGCACCGCCATCCGCTCCACCCAGGGTCAGGGCCTGATGCCGGATGGCACGAGCCGTTTCTCCATCGGCAAGGACAAGATCCATCACTACATGGGTTGCTCGACCTTCGCGAATTACACGGTGCTGCCGGAGATCGCTGTCGCAAAGGTTAATCCTGACGCACCTTTCGACAAGATTTGCTATATCGGCTGCGGCGTAACCACAGGCGTTGGCGCTGTCATCAACACGGCCAAGGTGGAAATCGGTTCTACCGCGATTGTTTTCGGCCTGGGTGGCATCGGCCTCAACGTCCTTCAGGGCCTTCGCCTTGCAGGGGCCGACATGATCATCGGGGTCGACATCAATCCCGACCGCAAGGCCTGGGGCGAAAAGTTCGGCATGACGCACTTCGTCAATCCGAAGGAGGTCGGTGACGACATCGTTCCCTTCCTGGTCAACATGACCAAGCGCAATGGCGACCTCATTGGCGGCGCAGACTACACCTTCGATTGCACCGGCAACACGAAAGTCATGCGTCAGGCGCTGGAATCGGCGCATCGCGGCTGGGGCAAGTCGGTCATCATCGGCGTGGCCGGTGCCGGTCAGGAAATCTCCACCCGGCCGTTCCAGCTCGTGACGGGTCGTCAGTGGATGGGAACCGCCTTCGGCGGCGCGCGCGGCCGCACAGACGTGCCGAAGATTGTTGACTGGTACATGGAAGGCAAGATCCAGATTGACCCCATGATCACGCACACAATGCCCTTGGAAGACATCAACAAGGGCTTCGATCTCATGCACAAGGGCGACAGCATTCGCGGCGTGGTCGTCTATTGAATTCTCAACTCCATTACACGGTCGATGTGCGGAGGCTCGAAGAGTTCTCCGCCGTCGATCTCTACGCCTTGCTGAGATTGCGGGTGGATGTCTTCGTCGTGGAGCAGGCTTGCGCATATCCAGAACTGGATGGCGACGATCTGAACGCGCTGCACCTGCGCTTTCTGCAGGACGGGCTGCCTATAGCCTGCGCTCGCATTTTCCAGCCATCGCCCTCTGCCCATCCGCGGATCGGGCGAGTGGCTGTCTCGAAAGATCACAGGGGCGAAGGCCTTGGTGCAGCATTGATGGCGGAGGCACTTTCGACCTGCGAACTGGCCTTTCCATCTCAACCGATAGAGATTTCCGCGCAAAGCTATCTTCTGGCATTCTACACGAGTCTCGGCTTCCGACCCATATCGGAAGAATATGTGGAGGACGGGCTGCCCCACATCGACATGTTGCGAGGGGTGCAGTGATCTACGTTGATGCAGATGCCTGTCCGGTCAAGGCCGAAATCCTCAAGGTCGCCGAGAGGCACGCGATCGAGGTAACCTTTGTTGCCAATTCGGGGCTTCGCCCATCCCGCGATCCCATGGTCAAGAATGTCATCGTATCAGGCGCATTCGATGCTGCGGACGATTGGATTGCCGAAAGGGCAGCCGCCGGAGATATCGTTGTGACCGCAGACGTTCCCCTTGCCGTTCGTTGTGTCGCAAAAGGCGCGCAGGTAACGGGGCCTACGGGACGGGTGTTCGACGAAACGAACATTGGCATGGCAAGTGCTATGCGTGACCTCGGCGCTCATCTTCGCGAAACCGGGGAAAGCAAGGGCTATAACGCAGCCTTCACGCAGCGCGATAGGTCCAGTTTCCTTTCAACACTCGACCGCTTGTGCCGAAGAGCAAAGCAGATAGACCAGACAGCCGCTTCGGAAGAAGCGCCATGAGCGGACAGCCGCGCAAGATCCGCTCCCGCTGGCGAAGCCGCCGCTACAGTCCCTTCTATGCGGCTGGCATGGCAGGGGCTACGAGTCTTTGTCTGCTTGTCTATGGCGCACCGCATCTTGCCATTGAGGGCGCTGCTGTCACTTTCTTTCTCGTCTATCTCAGCATCATGGCGGTGCGGTTTCCGCGCCTGACTGTTGCGCGCCTGAAGGCCAGCCCCGAGCGGGACGATGCTCCTGCCTCGGTCATCTTGCTTCTGACGGTTTGTGCGGTGATTGCTGCCATCGGCGCACTCTTCAACGCACTTAACCGCGCAAGCCATGTCAGCACGGTCGAAATTGCGCTGGCATTTCTCTCCGTCATTGGCGGCTGGCTGTCCCTGCACACGATGTTTTCCGCCCATTACGCCCATCATTTCTGGCGCCGTCGCACAGATGAGAATGGCCTTCTGGTGACGCAGGGCGGCCTTGCCTTCCCGGAAACGAAGGAGCCTGCCGGATTTGATTTTCTGTACTTCTCTTTCGTCATCGGAATGACGGCGCAAACCTCGGATGTCGCCATCACCACGACAGCCATGCGGCGGCTCAACCTTGCGCATGCGCTGGTCGCTTTCCTCTTCAACACGGTTCTGGTCGCAGCCACAGTCAACGCCGCCGTTGCGCTGGCTGGCTGAATGCGAAACACAACAGGAAGAAACCCATGAAAGTCATCTCTCAAAACACAGCCTTCGGCGGAATGCAGGGGGTGTTCCAGCACGAGTCAGCCGCTTGCAAGTCCGACATGACCTTTGCAGTCTTCGTCCCTCCGCAAGCCACCAGCGAAAAGAGACCTGTCCTGTGGTTTCTTTCCGGCCTGACCTGCACCCATGCCAACGTGATGGAAAAAGGCGAGTATCGGCGGCTGGCGGCAGAACTTGGTCTCATCATCGTGTGCCCGGATACAAGCCCCCGAGGCAATGACGTGGCCGACGAACTGACCAATTGGCAGATGGGCAAAGGTGCAGGCTTCTATCTGAATGCGACCGAGGCCCCTTGGGCAGAGCATTACCAGATGTACACCTATGTGACCCAGGAACTGCCCGCCTTGATCTCGGAGCACTTTCGCGTCGATATGGATCGTCAGGGCATCTTCGGCCATTCGATGGGCGGCCATGGCGCAATGACCATCGCCCTCAAGAACCCCGACCGCTTCAAGAGCTGCTCGGCCTTCGCACCAATCGTTGCACCCTCATCGGCAGACTGGTCAATGCCCGCCTTCGAGAAATATCTCGGCGCAGATCGACAAGCCTGGCGGCAATATGATACCTGCTCACTCGTGGAGGATGGCGCCCGCTTTCCGGAGTTCCTGATTGATCAGGGCAAGGCTGACAGCTTCCTGGAAAATGGCCTGCGCCCCTGGTTGTTCGAAGAGGCGGTCAAGGACACGGACATCCAGCTGACGCTGCGCATGCATGAGCGCTACGATCACTCCTATTACTTTATCTCGACCTTCATGGATGACCATCTGCGGTGGCATGCGGAGCGGCTCGGCTAGAAAAATGGCTTGATTGGGCCGTCGGGCGCTTTATCTTCGGCGTGCGCAGACGACTGCGTGCGCCCCTCCTGGGGGCGCAACACTATAGGCGGGGCCGTCCCCGCTCTCTTGCAGGAGCGGACATCGTGCCCTGGATCTATCTCGCCCTCGCGGGCATACTGGAATGCGGCTGGGCCATTGGCCTGAAATACACCGAAGGCTTTACCAAGCCTGTCCCCACCGTTTTGACCGTCGTCTGCATGATTGCAAGCGTGGTTCTGCTGGGCCTCGCAGTGCGCGATCTGCCAATCGGAACGGCTTACGCTATCTGGACCGGAATTGGCACGCTGGGGGCAGTCATCCTCGGCATCATCCTGTTCAAGGATCCCGCAACGGCAGCGCGCCTATTCTGCATTGGCCTTATCCTTGCGGGAATCATCGGGTTGAAAGTGACCAGCTGACGGCAGGTGCTGTACCTGCGTGCGGATGATCAATCCGGAGCGCGGTGCTCCAGCTTCAGGCCCTTGGCGGTTCTATTGGGAAAACCTGCCCAATAGCTGTGCTCGGGCTTGAAGCCACCTTCAGCATTCGCAGCCCAGACACCTTTATCTGCATCCTCTACGAGGTCGAGATATCGCGCCTTGCCCTGTTCATTCTTCAGCTTCAGGTCAAACCAGGCGGTGGCGAAATGCTGGGCGATATTGTTCATCCGCACGCTGTCCCATACCGGATCCGCGTAATGATCGAAGGGCGCATAGCCAAGGCTTTCGCTCTTCTTCCAGCTTTCTGCCGGTGCAGGCATCGGGGCTGCTGCATTGTGGTTGGCATTGTCAAAGGTCAGCAGATAGCGATCAACTGGCATCCTGCTTTCAAAGAGGGGACGGATACCCTTTGCATAGTCGGAGACATCGTCTGCGCTACCTGCCATGAAGAAGATCGGGACCTTTATTTCCGCCGTACCCGCGCCATCCCACATACCCCTCTGCATGCCCCAGGGTGCTATGGACATGATGGCCTTGAACCTCTGGTCAAACAGCTTTCGATGGCTTTCGGTACCGGCTTTATGCACGCCGAGAGTTCCAGCAGGGGCCGACCAACCAGCCGCTACGGCTGAATCAGTCACGCCTGCACCAGCGGTAATGACAGCCCCGTAACCACCCATTGAATAGCCAATGAGGCCCGTACGCTCGGTATCGACCAGACCGGACAAGAATCCGTCCTTTGTCGCGCTCAAGCGCGATATTTCGTCCAACACGAAACGTTGATCCAGCGGCCTGTTCACCAGGGTGCTGCCGAAGGCTCCCCGATCATCGTAAGTGCTGTCAGTATGATCGATGGAGGCGACCACATAGCCTTTACTGGCCAGGTTTTCGCCAAAATGGCTCAGGAGATAACGGTTGCCGGGATAACCATGAGACAGGATGACAAGGGGAAACTTCTCACCCTTCTCTGGCGCGGCATCCCTGACTGCCCTGCCCTTCAACGTCACTTCCGTTTGACCATCGCGGAGAAGCGTGTGGTACTCGCCCCCAGCAGAACCTTTCTCCGAGGGATACCAGACTTCCACCGTGAGCGGACGATCGTAGCGCGGCAACTCCTTGCCCGGCTCCACTTTCTTGATGTCGATCTGATCAGGATTGACGAGTTTGAGCGTCCTAACTCCAATGGCATGAGCACCAAATGCAGCCAGTTCCGGTGCATCAGGGCGGATTTGATCTATCCTGTTCTCAGCACCCGCTGAATTTGTTGCCAGCATCATCATTGCGGCAATGCCCATTCGTTTGATCATCAGAACCGTCCTCCAAATCATGTGTCATCCGCACGAATCTCGCGAAAGTGGGGAGTTAGAGAGCAGAAGTATGATGATGAGATGAAACTGCAAAGCTCAAGGGAAGAGCGCAGTCGCCAAAGTCGAAGAACCCGCGTCTTCAAGACGGAATTCTGTCGCTACACGTTCCGCAATGCGTTTCGCCAGCAGAGATTCGCCCGAAGTGGCACTCAGGCTATAGGCAGAGACATTGAAGCCTCCGGCCGCGATCTTTTCCCCATTGCCCACTGCTGTGGCTTCAACGCTAATTCGCGCGGAAGCGAGACCACCCACCAGAAACTTCTCATGCCGTACATCGAAAATGCGCACGGTAATGATGGTCCGCGGCAAAAGCGTCTTACGGAATGTGGCGCGAATGGAGGCATGAAGACGCGTATCGATCTCGCTGACCAGGCGCGGCGATACCGAAGCGGGCGCACTGACGAAGGCACCGCGGACATCATAAAGCAATGGCATTTCGGGCGCATGGGCCTGCGGGCCAATGCGAAAGCTGCTGAGGATCAGCCAAGCAAGAACCAGATATGAAAACCTTGCCAAATACGCGTGCATGGATCACCGGGGCGTTTGCACCGATGATCGCCAAACAGCGTTAGCATTGAGTTAAGTCGGGGCGCGCACCGACGAAAAAACTGCAACTGCGGCCTGCAATTCCTGGTGTCTTTTTTTCCGGCGCTGCTCGGCCTCAGCGTCTATGCCCCACAATTCATTCGTCCAGTCCTCATCGAGATGCGCCAATTCCCATGCCTGATCGGCAGAAAGGAAACCTTCCGCAAAAGCCAGGGTCAGAATGGCTGAGCCTGTGAGGGTGGTGACTGTGTGAAGAGCTGCAAGCTCCAGAGGCGTATCAAAACGACGCAGCGAAGCTGACAGTCCCTGAATTGCCTGCTGAGGTTGCTCTTGCGGCATGATGCCTTCGATGAGAATGAAACGAGCGCCGAGGCTGTTGGCGGCCCAATCAAGAACGGGATCCCAACGCTCTGCCTGACGCGCGACAAGTTCCATCGGCTCCTCGGCGCGGTAGCATAGCATATCGCTGGTCGAGTAACGCAGGATGTCGTCAAAAACTGATTGCGGATCATTGGCCACGCCATCAAGTGCCGTATTGACCATCCGCGTGACGGGCATCGTCGCCGGATCAATCACATCGACCTGTGATGTCCATTCTGCGCGGACGATCTCTGCCAGTTGCGCGGTGGGAACGGCCAGCGCTTTTTTCGCTGGCGTCTTCACGGGGCGTCCATCCAAGTGAATTGCAAAGACTGCGCCCTCCTGGGCAACAGTCACTTCAGAATAAAAGCGCTTGGGCAGCGGCTTCTGCATCTGTATCTGCGCCCGCCGCGTCGGATCGGGATGGCTCAGCCCTTCCGGAAGATCGAATAGTTCTCGCATTGAATATCCTCAGCCAATCAGGCTCAAAAGATCCCTGGGGTTCTCAGCAATAGCATCGGCACCCGCAGCCTTAAGCTCCGCCACGGAAGCATAACCCCAAGCCACGCCGATGGCCTTTGCCCCGGCGGCTTTCGCCATCTGCATATCGTAAATCGCATCCCCGATGACAAGAGTATCCTGGACACGCATGCCCGTTTGGTCACAGCACTCGGTCACCATGGCAGGATGCGGCTTCGAGGGGCAGTCATCGGCGGTTCGGCTTACAGTAAAGATCGTATCGAAACCATGCGCCCTGCAAATAACGTCGAGGCCCCGGCGAGATTTGCCGGTCACAGCGCCCAGAAGCAGGTCATCACGAGCGGCAAGCGAATCCATGACACCGCGGATGCCATCGAACAGCTTTTCTTCAAAGCCGGTTTCCTGTCTGGTTTCGTGGAAGACGGACTTGTAATGGGCCATCATCCGCACTGCCTCGTCATCGACATGAGGCTTCCCCTGGATACGCGCGATTGCAATATCCAGCGTCAGACCAATGATTGCCTTGGTCTGCTCCATCAAAGGTTCAGGGTGACCGAAATGCACAAATGTCTTGCGCATGACTTCATGGATGAGATGGGCGCTATCGACCAGCGTGCCGTCGCAATCGAACAGCACGAGGCGCAGATCACTCTTCATCATCACGAATGCCATCTGCCTGATCGAAACCAAGCAGATTCCAGCTTTGCACCATGTGGGGCGGCAGCGGCGCCGTAATCTTCAAACGCCCACCGGATGGGTGGGGAATATCGATATGGCGCGCATGGAGGTGCAGGCGTTTCTGCACACCGCCCGGGAAATCCCAGTTCGGGTCGTCAATGAAGTATTTGGGGTCACCAATGATCGGATGCCCAATGTGCAATGCATGAACGCGCAACTGGTGCGTTCTGCCGGTATAGGGCTCCATTTCCAGCCAGCTCAGTCGTTGCGCTGCCGTATCGATAACGCGGTAATAGGAGACGGCATGATCGGCACCCTCTTCGCCATGCTTGGCAACCCGCATGCGGTCGCCGTCCGGTGTCTGCTCCTTCACCAGCCATGTCGATATCTTGTCTTCACGTTTGCGCGGCAGACCTTTCACCAGCGACCAATAGGTCTTCTTGGTGTCACGCTCGCGGAATGCGGCCGTCAATTTCTGTGCCGCACCGCGCGTTCTGGCGATAACGAGAACACCAGAGGTGTCGCGGTCGAGACGATGCACCAGTCTAGGCTTCTCGCCCTTCTGGTTGATCCATGCATCCAGCATCTTGTCGATGTGGCGCGTCACGCCAGAACCGCCCTGAACTGCCAGACCGGCTGGCTTGTTCAGAACAAAGACCTTGTCATCCTCGTGCAGCAGCATACGTGCCAACAACTCGCCATCGTCGCCGTGCTTCAGGTCCTTGCCGCCAATTGGACCGGCTTTTGGAACCTTCGGGTCCACATCCATGGGCGGCACGCGGACCATCTGACCCGGCTGAAGCCGGGTATCGGATTTCACACGTCCACCCTCCACCCGGATCTGGCCGGACCGCAGCAATTTTTGCAGCGCGCCAAACCCGAGGCCGGGGTAGTGAATCTTGAACCAGCGGTCGAGGCGCATGCCAGCCTCGTCCGCATCAACGCGGATATGCTCGATGCCTGCCATCGAAAATCTTTCTATTTGGAAGAGCCAGAACGGCCATTTCCTCAGCCTTTAGATGATTTTTCGCGCAAAGGGAAAGGCGAAATTACCTGATGCAGCAATCAGAGCAGGGCTCTCCCCAATCCAAACCCGGCGAAAGTTGCCGTCAGTGATACGAGAACACTTGCAAGAACATAAATCACAGCTGGCATTGTTGCGCCTCTTTCCAGCAGGGCAACCGTATCCAGAGAGAAAGACGAGAAGGTTGTAAAGCCGCCTAAAATCCCGACCACGAGCAACAGACGCATCTCCATGGAAGCGTTGAACTTGCGTGCTACCAGTTCGGTCAAAAAGCCAATTGCAAACGAGCCGACAATGTTAACGGTGATTGTGCCCCAGGGAAAAGCCGTTCCGAAAAGGCGCGTCATCAGCAGCCCCGTGAGGTAGCGGCAAATTGAACCGAATGCGCCACCTGCGGCAACCAGAAGGATATTCAACATGGAAGAACTCTTAAGCGGTTGAATTCACTAAAATTGGAAGTGGAACCTTAAAGGGGAACCAAGAAAAGGTCACGTATATTTACCTGTAACGCGACAGGAGTGTGTGATGACCCAGGTACTTTCAGTGTCCGCAAACACTGCGGCCTTTGCTATGGAGGCTATGAAGCCTTCGCGGCGCGTCAGTACCCGTGACCAGGTCCAGGATGCAAAGCAGGATACGGAAAGAAATGAAGAGCGGGTGCGTGGCGGAAGCCCAGAGGAAACCACGGCGCTCATTCCAGCAACTCCCATGTCGTTGGATCTCGCACTGCATCACGGGCAGCAGCCACTGACTGACCATCGAGCTGTTGAGAACGCCTATCGCGAAAACAGCGAGAACGAATAAGCGCCGTTGCGAATCAATATGCCGGTAAGGACCCCACCGCTCACGCGTGGCTAACTCTCATTTTGCATTCCTGTTTCGCATAATTTCCTGCTCTCCTGACGTAGACGCTGACAGTTCCTTCTCACTCCTCCACAGTCTGGTGTCCGTAACCGATGACCACGCTTCCTTCTTTTCAAGCGGATTCAGGCCAGCGCAAGACATCGGCTAATAAAGCTCGCACTTGGGGACTGCGACAAATTTTGCGCAGATCGCGACATTTGCCTCTTGCCAAGTGCCCCACCACTCTCATAATGACGCGCATCTCGCTGGGAGAAACCGCTTCAATGCGGCGCCGAAGGAGCAACCGCCCCGGAAACTCTCAGGCAAAAGGACCAGCGAGGAACGACAGGACTCTGGAGAGAAGCCTTTTCGAAGCGAAGGGCTCGCCGAAGGGATAACAATCTCAGGCGCGAAGGACAGAGGGGGCTCTTTTGAACGGCGCATAGCGCGCCATGAACTGAGCTCGTGCGGCCTGGCCGCGCATCACCTGGAGGCGTCCTTGACCGAACCCGGCCAACTGAACACCACACCTCTTCATTCCCTTCATATTTCACTCGGCGCACGCATGGTGCCATTCGCTGGCTACGACATGCCAGTGCAATATGCCGCGGGCGTGCTGAAGGAGCATCTCCACACACGTGCCAAGGCTGGCCTATTCGACGTTTCGCATATGGGTCAGGTCATCGTTCGGCCAGCAAGCGGCAGGCTCGCAGATGCGGCTATCGCGCTTGAGACGCTTGTTCCCGTCGACATTCTGGGTCTCAAACAAGGCCGGCAGCGCTACGGATTCTTTACCGACGAAAATGGCGGCATTCTCGATGACCTGATGATTACCAATCGCGGCGATCATCTGCTCGTGGTCGTCAACGCGGCGTGCAAGGCGCAAGACATAAGTCACATGCAGGCCAATCTCTCCGGCTGCACGGTGGAGCCGCTGGAAGACCGTGCGCTGATTGCTCTGCAAGGCCCTGCGGCGGAAGCCGTGCTGAGTGCGCTTTCGCCAGATGTTACCGCCATGAAATTCATGGATGTGCGTGATGTGATGCTGGTGGGCGCATCCTGCATTGTCTCTCGCTCCGGCTATTCGGGCGAGGATGGTTACGAGATTTCCGTGCCCGCCGAAAAGGCCGAAGAGCTGGCAAAGGCACTTCTGGCACACCCCGATTGCGAACCTATTGGACTTGGCGCACGCGATTCCCTTCGTCTTGAGGCGGGACTCTGCCTTTACGGCAACGATATCGACAGGACGACATCCCCCATAGAGGCCTCGCTTGAATGGGCCATTCAGAAGGCCCGCCGCGCCGGTGGCGAACGGGAGGGCGGTTTCCCCGGCGCAGAGCGAATTCTGGGCGAACTTGCCAACAAGACCAGCCGCCGCCGTGTGGGCTTGCGGCCAGAAGGCAAGGCACCTGTGCGTGCTCATTCCAGACTGTTTGCCGATGCAGAGGGGCAGCAGGAGATCGGTGAAGTCACATCCGGCACTTTCGGCCCTTCCGCAGAGGGCCCGGTTGCCATGGGTTATGTGCCGACCCCGCTCGCAATTCCCGGCCAAACCGTGTTCGCCGAGGTGCGCGGCAAGTATCTGCCGCTTGTTGTCTCCTCGCTGCCTTTCGTCACACAAACCTACAAACGCTAATTCCTCCGGAGAGAACCATGCTGAAATTCACCGCTGAACACGAATGGCTGAAGCTTGAGGGCGATGTCGCCACCGTTGGCATCACACAGCACGCAGCCGACCAGCTGGGCGATCTGGTTTTTGTTGAGCTACCCGAAGTTGGCTCTACTTTCGAGAAGAATGGCGAGGCCGCGACTGTCGAAAGCGTAAAGGCAGCATCCGACGTTTATTGTCCACTTGCTGGCGAGATCGTCGAAATCAACGACGCCATTACCGCAGATCCCTCCCTGGTCAATTCCGATCCGCAGGGCAAAGGCTGGTTTTTCAAGCTCAAGCTCAACAATGTTTCAGACGCAGACGAACTGCTGGATGAGGCAGCCTACAAGGAGCTGGTTGGCTAATGTCTGATACAAAGGACTTCCACTTCACCGATTATCAGCCCTATGACTTTGCCAATCGGCGTCATATCGGCCCCTCTCCGTCGGAAATGAAGGAAATGCTGAAGGTTGTGGGCTATCCATCGCTGGATGCCCTGATCGATGCCACTGTGCCCTCCTCCATCCGCCAGCGCGAACCGCTGGCCTGGGGCGCAGCACTCACTGAACGTGAGGCGCTCGATCGACTGCGGGAGACCGCAAACAAGAACCAGCCCCTGACTTCGCTGATCGGCCAGGGCTATTACGGCACAATCACCCCGCCTGTCATTCAGCGCAACATCCTTGAAAATCCTGCCTGGTACACCGCCTACACACCGTATCAGCCAGAGATTTCGCAGGGACGCCTTGAGGCATTGCTGAACTTCCAGACCATGATCTGCGATCTCACAGGGCTGGATGTTTCAAACGCCTCATTGCTGGACGAAGCAACAGCAGCGGCCGAGGCGATGGCCCTTTGCCAGCGTCAGGCAAAATCAAAGGCCAGTGCCTTTTTTGTCGATGCGGGCTGCCATCCGCAGACGATCGCGTTGATCGAAACGCGTGCAGCGCCGCTTGGCTGGAAGGTGATCGTCGGCAACCCCTTCACAGATCTCGATCCGGTCGATGTCTTCGGTGCCATCTTCCAATATCCAGGCACGCACGGTCACGTGCATGATTTTTCAGGCCTGGTTGCGCGCCTGCATCAGACCGGTGCCGTTGCCGCCTTTGCCACCGACCTGCTGGCATTGACGCTGCTGAAATCGCCCGGTGAAATGGGTGCCGATATAGCCATTGGCTCTTCGCAACGCTTCGGCGTGCCCATGGGCTATGGTGGGCCGCATGCGGCGTTCATGGCAGTGAAGGATGCGCATAAGCGCTCCATGCCGGGTCGTCTCGTTGGCGTTTCCGTCGATGCGCGCGGCAACCGAGCCTATCGCCTCTCCTTGCAAACGCGTGAGCAGCATATTCGCCGCGAAAAGGCGACGTCCAACATCTGCACTGCGCAGGTTCTGCTGGCCGTGATGGCATCCATGTACGGCGTCTTTCATGGCCCGGAAGGTCTGAAGGCCATTGCCCAGCAGGTTCACCGCAAGGCAGTTTTGATGGCGAAGGGGCTGGAAAAACTCGGCTACACGGTTGAGCCGGAAGCCTTCTTCGACACCGTGACTGTGGAAGTTGGTCACATGCAGGGCCTCATCCTGCGCGCCGCCGTGGCTGAGGGAGTGAACCTGCGCAAGGTCGGATCTACCAAGATCGGGATGTCGCTTGACGAACGTACGCGCCCGGCCACTCTGGAAGCAGTCTGGCGCGCCTTCGGCGGTAACTTCAAGGTGACAGATTTCGAAGCGGATTACCGGCTTCCGACGGATCTGCTGCGCACATCGCCATACATGACGCACCCGATCTTCCATATGAACCGCGCGGAAAGCGAAATGACCCGCTATATCCGCCGTCTTTCGGATCGGGATCTCGCTCTTGACCGAGCCATGATCCCCCTCGGATCCTGCACCATGAAGCTGAACGCAACGGCTGAAATGCTGCCGATCACCTGGCCGGAATTTGCCGACATGCATCCATTTGCACCAGTCGAACAGGCTGCGGGCTACAAGGACATGATCGACGATCTCTCGGCAAAGCTTTGCCAGATCACCGGTTACGACGCCTTCTCCATGCAGCCGAATTCCGGTGCGCAGGGCGAATATGCGGGCCTTCTCACCATTCGCAATTACCACATCGCGCGAGGCGATACTCACCGCGATGTATGCCTCATCCCAACCTCGGCGCATGGCACCAATCCTGCCTCAGCCCAGATGGTCGGCATGAAGGTCGTTCCGGTCAAGGCCAAGGAAAATGGCGATGTCGATCTGGACGATTTCCGCGCCAAGGCAGAGCAATATTCCGCCAGCCTTTCCGCTTGCATGATTACCTATCCCTCGACGCATGGCGTGTTTGAGGAAACGGTGAAGGAAATCTGCGAGATCACGCACCAGCATGGCGGCCAGGTTTATCTGGACGGCGCCAATATGAACGCCATGGTGGGTCTGTCGCGACCGGGCGATATTGGATCCGATGTCAGCCATCTCAATCTGCACAAGACCTTCTGCATACCGCACGGCGGCGGCGGGCCAGGCATGGGCCCCATTGGTGTGAAGGCGCATCTTGCACCTTATCTGCCGGGTCACGTGGAATGGGATGGTCGTGAGGGCGCGGTGTCTGCCGCACCTTTCGGTTCACCATCCATTCTGCCGATCAGCTGGTCCTACTGCCTGATGATGGGCGGCGAAGGTCTGACCCAGGCCACCAAAGTTGCCATCCTCAACGCAAACTACATCGCGGCTCGCCTCTCCGGCGCATATGATGTGCTCTACAAGTCCGCGTCTGGCCGTGTTGCTCATGAGTGCATCATCGACACGCGACCGCTGAATGCGTCTGCTGGCGTTAGCGTCGATGACATTGCCAAGCGATTGATCGATTGCGGCTTCCATGCACCAACCATGAGTTGGCCGGTTGCCGGAACCTTGATGATCGAACCGACAGAATCGGAGACAAAAGCAGAGATCGACCGTTTCTGCGATGCGATGCTGGCAATTCGCGAAGAGGCAAGGCAAATCGAAGAGGGCAAGATGGACCGGGAGAACAACCCGCTCAAGAATGCACCTCATACGGTGGAAGATCTGGTGGGTGAATGGACGCGCCCCTACACCCGAGAGCAGGCGTGCTTCCCACCCGGTTCCTTCCGAGTAGACAAGTACTGGTCGCCCGTGAACCGGATCGACAATGTCTATGGCGATCGCAACCTCGTCTGCACCTGCCCTCCGATGGAAGAATATGCCGAAGCCGCTGAATAAGCCCGCGGCCTGGACGTGAAAAAGCCCTCGCAGCCTATTGCGCTGCGGGGGCTTTCTTTTTGCTGTGTCAAGAAAGTCAGAAGCATGACGAGCTTCCTCACGCCATGACGAACCTGGTGCGAGCCCGAAACACGCGTTCTCATACACGGCCAAGTCAGCCGGACCTGCCGTTTCCTGTGGGCTCCCTTCATTAACGTTTAAGCAACGCTATTTTCACGAACCTCCGTGGAGAGACAGAGCCTCTGCTAGAATGTCGAGCAATTGGGCCAAAAGGAGCTTCGATGAGCATCTCTTCCATCATGGCAATTTCCCAATCCGGCATGCAGGCGCAGACCCGGCGCGTTGAGGCTGCGGCGAGCAACATAGCGAATGCTTTGACGCCCGATTACACGCGTTTGAATGCATCCCTTTCGTCCACGGCAAACGGCGGCGTGGAAGCCAGGCTAGCGCGCGATGCTGACACCTCAGGCGGAGGCTCGCAGCCGGACCTATTGTCGGACATGACTACGCTGATGACGGCCGAGAGCACTTTCAAAGCCAATGCAGCCGTGTTCGAAACGGGCGCCGATATGTGGGAACTTCTCAGCACAATTGTCAAAGACGATTAAGACAGCCACGCATTGCGAGTGACAAACGAAAGAGCGGCAGCCGCTGCTGCCCCTCTTTCGTTTCAGTCGATAGGCCCAATCAGCCGACAAAGGCGCGTTCAATAACGAATTCGGCAGGCTTGTTGTTTGCGCCTTCCGTCAAACCGGCCTTTTCGAGCAGTTCCTTGGTGTCCTTCAACATGGCCGAGGAACCGCAGATCATCCCGCGATCAATAGCCGGATCGAGTGGCGGAACGCCTAGATCGGTAAACATCTTGCCGTTCTCGATGAGATCGGTAATGCGGCCCTGAAACGGGTAGTCTTCGCGCGTCACCGTTGGGTAATGCTTTAGCTTATCGCCCACGATTTCCGCCAGGAATTCGTGATTGCGAATCTCTTCCATGAGGCCGAACCCATATTTCAGCTCCGCCACTTCGCGGCAGGTATGGGTGAGGATAACCTCATCGAACTTCTCATAGGTCTCCGGGTCACGGATCAAGCTGGCGAAGGGAGCAATGCCCGTTCCGGTCGAAAACATATAGAGCCGCTTGCCCGGGGTGAGTGCATCCAGAACCAGCGTTCCTGTGGGCTTCTTGCGCATCAGGACAGTATCGCCTGGCTTGATCTTCTGGAGGTGCGAGGTCAGAGGACCGTCTGGAACCTTGATCGAAAAGAACTCAAGCTCCTCATCCCAGGCAGGGCTTGCGATAGAATAGGCGCGATAGATCGGCTTCTCGCCGACCATCAGCCCGATCATCGCGAACTCACCCGAGCGGAAACGGTAGCCGGCGGGCCGCGTCATGCGAAAGCGGAACAAACGGTCGGTATAATGCTCAACCGCCAATACGGTTTCTGCGTAGACACCATCCGGGATGGCGGCAGGCTTCTGAGCAAAATCGTCATTCTTGGCAGGAGCGTTCATTATATTGATCTCATTCCAAAGGCTGGCTTTGCGCCACTCAAATATACCAATACCGTGGGTAGTTGAAGGCAGGAGGCGCAGGTTGTTTCGCCGCAGGCGGAAAAATTATCCCCCTGACAGTGCCTTTCACCCAAACCCTCCTCAGGCAGAACGGCGTCTCCAGCTATAGGCTTCGCCTGCTTCAGCCGGGCGTGCTGTCGGCTGATAATGAACGCTAATGCCCGGCAGGCGTTTCTCCGCCAATCTCTTCAATGCGGTTTCATTCGAAACAGCAAAACTGTCAAAGCCGCAACGAAGCATCAAAGGAATTTGGTCAATCAAAACATCGCCGACCGCACGAAGCTCGTTGGCATAGCCAAGACGTTCGCGCAGCAGTGAAGCGTGGCTGAAACCCCGCCCATCATTGAAAGCCGGGAACTGCACCGCGATGACTTCAATCCGGTAGAGATAAGGCTCCAACCGCCGCACATCGTCGGCAGGATTGACGACGACGCCAAAGCCGACCTCATTGCTGCTATCGGCAAGCTCAATCAAGGCATTGATGGAGAGAAGGGCTTGCTGCCCCTCACCCGCCTTCTGCTCTTCGGTCTCGATGACCCACGGATCATTTTCAACGAAACCGGCTTCTTTCCAAACACGTGTCATCACCAGTTCCTCACGCAGCTTCCGCTGTCTGACCGTATAGAGCATCCTTGAACGGCTGCGGCCCAACGCGACGATAGGCTTCCAGGAAGGTTTCCTCACGCGAAAGACGCAGGCCCAGATATGTGTTCACAATCGTTTCTATCGCGTCCGTTACCTTCTCCGGCTCGAACCCGCGACCGATGATTTCCCCAATCGAGGTGTGCTCGTCAGCCGATCCGCCAAGTGTGATCTGATAGAGTTCTGCGCCCTTCTTTTCAACGCCGAGGAGACCAATATGCCCGACATGATGATGCCCGCAGGCATTGATGCAGCCCGATATCTTGATCTTCAACTCGCCGATTTCCGCCTGCCGTTCAGCGGAACCGAAACGCTCGGAAATGGCCTGGGCGACCGGAATAGAGCGGGCATTGGCCAGCGCGCAGTAATCAAGCCCAGGACAGGCGATGATGTCTGTGATCAGATTTGAATTGGCTGTGGCAAGACCCTGCGCAAGCAGTGCCCGATAAACGGGTTCAAGATCCGCAAGCGCCACATGCGGCAGAATAACATTCTGCTCATGGCTGATGCGAATTTCATCCAGAGCATATTCCTCCGCGATGTCAGCAATCGCCTCCATCTGAACGTCGGTTGCGTCGCCGGGAATACCGCCAATCGGCTTCAGCGAAATGGTCACCATGCCGTAATCGGGGTGCTTGTGCGGTTGGACGTTCTGATCGACCCAGCGGGCAAAGTTCGCATCGGCCTTCTTCCAGCCCGCAAGCTGCGCCCAGCCTTCGGGGCGAGCCTCCAGAGCTGGCGGTGCGAAATAGGCTGTGATGGCTTGAATATCAGCTTCCGGCAGCTTCAATTCGGTTTCCTGCAGATGCGCAAATTCCTGCTCAACCTGACGCGCAAGCTCTTCAGCACCCGTTTCGTGAACGAGGATTTTGATGCGCGCCTTGTATTTGTTGTCGCGGCGGCCATGCAGGTTATAAACGCGCATAATGGCGGTTGTATAAGAAAGAAGATCCTGTTCAGGCAGGAAATCGCGGATCTTCTTGGCTACCATAGGCGTGCGGCCTTGGCCGCCACCCACGTAAACAGCAAAGCCGATTTCGCCCTGCTCATTCCGCTTCAGATGAAGGCCGATGTCGTGAACCTGGATCGCCGCCCTGTCGCGCTCGGCTCCGGTCACGGCAATCTTGAATTTACGCGGAAGGAACGAGAACTCCGGATGAACGGAGGACCACTGACGCAGGATTTCTGCGTAAGGACGGGGATCAGCAACCTCATCGGCTGCAGCGCCAGCAAAATGATCTGCCGTAACGTTACGAATGCAGTTGCCGGATGTTTGCAGCGCATGCATCTCCACGCTGGCAAGCTCCGCCAGAATATCCGGCGTATCGGCAAGCCGCGGCCAGTTGTACTGGATATTCTGCCTTGTCGTGAAATGGCCATAGCCACGATCATATTTGCGCGCGATGTGCGCAAGCATGCGCATCTGCCGGCTGTTCAGCGTGCCATAGGGAATGGCCACGCGCAGCATATAGGCATGTAGCTGCAGATAAACGCCGTTCATCAATCGCAGAGGCTTGAAAGCATCCTCGGCCAGTTCGCCCGAGAGACGACGCGAAACCTGATCACGAAACTGCTCAACACGACCTGCCACAAAGGCGTGGTCAAACTCATCATAACGGTACATTTCAGTCCTCAGGCGGCAATAAAGGCGGGATCGGCGGGCTTGTAGCCGCTCGCATATTCCATGGTCGGACCGGCGGCACGGATGCGCTCGCGCAGACGCAACGGGCGGATCAGCCCATCAACCTCTTCGACGTCGATGACATTGACGTCAACAACGAGGTTTGCGGTAAAATCGCGCTTGCCGATCTCCTCAAGAGCAGAGGCCGCCTCGGCATGTCGCGCGACGAGAGCCTCCTGCAGATTCTCCGTCCACTGCCCTCCAGCATTAAGCCAGACAGCGATGCCATCCGTCAGACGGTTCGCAGTCAATACCTTGTCAGCCATTTCTCATTCCCGGTTCAACATCGCACCGACATGGATGCAGTCAGATAATGGAATAGAGTATGGCAGACTGTTGAGGAAAGATGAAGGAATGCCTGTTCTCGCTTTCTCACCTGAGGACATTTTCATTCCTGAACTATGCGTGAGCGCAGAAAACCCCTCCGGAGCCTTCAAGCGCGAGCATGGTTCTTCGCGAATCCTGCATTGACGGATTCCCGGTTCCAACAGGGGAGCGGACCTTCTATGCTCATAGCAGTAACCGCTTAAATATGAGGACCACGCGTGACCGCTCCCGTTGATCCATCCCGACTGCTGAACGTTATCGAGCAACATATCTTACCCTTGACTGAGAAAGGTGTCGCACTTGGCAACAAGGTATTCGGTGCGGCAATCCTTCGAAAATCGGATCTGTCGCTGGTGCTGGCGGAGACCAATAACGAGCTGGAAAATCCGCTTTGGCATGGCGAGGTTCATACACTCAAACGCTTCTACGAAATGTCGCAGAAGCCCGATACGCGAGACCTCATTTTCCTTTCAACGCACGAACCCTGCACCATGTGCATGTCTGCGATTACCTGGGCCGGCTTTGACAATTTCTACTATTTTTTCAGTCACGAGGATTCGCGCGATGCCTTTTCCATTCCTCACGACCTGAAAATCATGAAGGAAGTCTTCGCACTTGAACCGGGTGGCTATCGCCGCCAAAACGGCTTCTGGAATGCCTATGCCATATTGGATCTGGTGGAAAACACCAATGGGCAGACAAAGCTGGAATTGCAAGCGCAAGTCCAGCGTATAAAGCAATGCTACGATCGGCTTTCGAGCAGCTATCAGAGCTCAAAATCCAGCAACAGCATTCCGCTGAACTGACCTGCAAACCGGAAAGTGCGCTTCATGCAACCATCGAAAGACATCAACCGCCTTCTGGACCTCATGGCCGCCTTGCGCAACCGTGAGACGGGCTGCCCATGGGATGTTGAGCAGACCTTCGAGACAATCAAGCCCTACACGATTGAGGAAGCCTATGAAGTCGCAGACGCCATAGAGCGTAACGATATGGAAGACCTGAAGGACGAGCTTGGCGACCTTCTCTTCCAGGTCGTCTTCCACGCACAGATGGCGCAGGAAGCCGGTGAATTCTCTTTCGCGGATGTGGTCGAGGCAGTCATGACCAAGATGATCCGCAGACATCCGCATGTCTTCGCAAAGTCGGATGCCGACACGCCCGAGGCAGTCAAGCTGCAATGGGACCAGATCAAAGCCGCAGAGAAGAAGGACCGGGCGGAACGGCGGGCAAGGCGCGGACTTGTGGAGGACAGCAAGTCAAGCTTCCTCGGCGCTGTACAGCGGAGCCAACCGGCTCTGAGCGAAGCCCTTAAACTTCAGGAAAAGGCGGCGAAGGTCGGTTTCGATTGGTCGGAGCCGGAACCCATTCTGGATAAGGTTGAAGAGGAAATCGCAGAACTGCGGCAGGCCATGAAGGAGGGGCGCAGCGAGCGGATCCAGGATGAACTCGGCGATCTGCTATTCGCGCTGGTCAATATTGGGCGGCATGTCAAAAGCGATCCCGAACAGGCACTGCGAGGAACCAATACGAAGTTTCGCAGGCGCTTCGGCCATATTGTACGCGAGCTCTCCAAACAGGGAACATCGCTGGAAGCAGCCTCTCTCGAAGAGATGGAAGAACTCTGGCAGCACGCCAAGCAGGTGGAAAAGACCGAAGCCGCGGAGTGAGCGGCGGCACGGTGGCAGCACGCAATGCGCCTGCCACCGTCAGCGATCAGCGCTCCCAGTCTTCTTTCTCGACCGGCTGGAGCACGCCCAGTTTGCGTTCTAGGGCGTTTGCCTGCTGCTCGGAGAGACGCAGATCAAACGCCACCGAGCCGTCTTCGCGATCTTCGCGTCCGTCCACCATGGCATTGTCATAGATCCAGGAGATCAGCGACAATTTCTCCGGTGGCAACACCACAGTCGTTTCGGTCACCACACCGGCAAGACGTTCAGCAATCTCCGCCAGGAGTGGCTCAATCCCCTCACCCGTGATTGCTGATACCGCCAGCACGTTTTCGCGGCCCTTCGCCTTTTCCGACACAGCTTCGTGCGCCTCTGGCTCCAGGCGATCAATCTTGTTCCAAACCTCGATGATGCGTTCGCTGCGCTCTTTCTCATCGATGCCGAGATCATCCAGAATGCGCAAAACATCCGCGGATTGTGCCGGATTGTCCGGATCGGACATATCTCGCACATGCAGGATCAGGTCCGCCTCCAGCACTTCTTCCAGCGTTGCACGGAAGGCCGCAACGAGATGCGTGGGCAGATCGGAGATGAAGCCGACCGTGTCAGAGAGGATCACGGTTCGGCCATGCGGCAACTTCATCCGGCGCAAAGTCGGGTCAAGCGTTGCAAAGAGCATGTTCTCCGCCAGCACACCTGCACCGGTGATGCGGTTGAACAGCGTAGATTTGCCAGCATTGGTGTAACCAACCAGTGCAACAATGGGGTGAGGTACCTTGCGTCGCTTGGCGCGATGAAGCTGGCGCGTTCTTACCACTTGCTCAAGCTCACGCTCCAGCCTCAGGATTCGCTCCTGCAGCAGGCGGCGGTCTGCTTCGATCTGTGTTTCACCGGGGCCACCCATGAAGCCTGCACCACCCCGCTGGCGCTCCAGGTGGGTCCAGCTGCGGACAAGCCGCCCCTTCTGGTAATTGAGATGCGCCAGGTCAACCTGCAGCGTGCCCTCTTTCGTGGAGGCGCGCCGACCAAAGATCTCAAGGATCAAGCCCGTACGGTCAATGACCTTGCAATGCCATTCCTTTTCCAGATTGCGCTGCTGAACCGGTGTCAGCGGATGGTCCACGATAACGAGACCACAATCGTTATCGTCCAGCATCTGTTTGATTTCAGCGATTTTTCCGGTGCCCATCAGCGTGGCGGGGCGCGGCTGGCTGATTGGCACAATCAGCCCCTGCGCAATAGTCAGGTCAATCGCGCGGGCAAGACCCGTTGCCTCTTCAAGACGCGCCTCGTCTGACCGTCTCGGAACAGGCACGGCGCCCTCGGAGCCAGGCGATTGGGAATATCTGGATTGCTTCAGAACAGGAACCAGCACCAGCGCGCGCATGTCATCACGGCGCTTTTCTGCATCTGGAACAAGGGATTCATTCGAGGTATCGCGGCTGACTATGATCGTCGTCCTTCGTAAAACTAGAGCCTAATCCAACCGGAGCGAAGCGAGGATCGGGTCAGATTATGCTTCAAAAATGAGAAGCCCAGAGAGCTATTCCGATTCAATGGGTCGAAATGCACCCTCATGCATGATCGTGCACACAGAGCAGCTTTGTGCAAGCTAACTCCCGTGAACAAACACGAAAACCGCCGAAGAGTTCGGCGGTTCCTTTTCATCATGCTTGAGCAGGGTGCAAGAGCGATATGGGTTGCCAGTCGTGGGGTTTCAACCTCCAGCGACGCACGATATCAGCCCGCCGCCTCTTCACTTTCGAACATCTGCATCGGCTGGCCGGGCATAATGGTGGAAATCGCATGCTTGTAAACCAGCTGCGAATGCCCATCCCGGCGCAAAAGAACGCAAAAATTGTCAAAGGAGGTCACGACGCCCGTAAGTTTGACACCGTTGATCAGGAAAATTGTAAGTGAGATCTTCTGCTTGCGAACCGTGTTGAGAAACAGATCCTGCAAATTTTGAGAACGTTCCGCCATAGCGCCGCTTCTTTCTTTTTTGCCGGTCTTCAAGACCGGGGGATATTGATCACGCTCGGAAAAGCCAGCGGCAAACCCTCTCCTGCATCCGCTGTCCGGTTATTTGGTTATCAAATAGCCGTGTTGAACGCAACGCCCAATCTTGGCGTCTGCCGCAGGCACAGATCGCGCCGCTTCACGTTGAAATTACTGTTATATATCAGAAGGATGAAATAGGAGGCGGAGTGTTGACACTTTGCATGCGTGAAGATGGCGTGTAACGGCCCTCTTCATCCACAGAAGATTTCAGTAGCTTGCAGAATCGGTCAATAAGCGGCGGCTGATATCACGACGCCCAATCGGAATGCGGGGCCGTTAGCAGGTCCCGCATTTCATGTCATGCAGATGCAAATCACACGCCGAGCGACTTGAGCTTGCGGTGCAGTGCTGATCGCTCCATGCCAACAAACTCAGCGGTGCGGGAGATGTTGCCGCCAAAGCGGTTGATTTGCGCGACGAGGTAATCCCGCTCGAACATTTCCCGTGCTTCACGCAGGGGCAGTGTCATGATGTGGTGATCGCCCTTGGTGGAAATTTTCGGCAGCATGTCACCAAGGTCAGTTGGCAGCATATCTGCGGAAATAGGCGTGTCCGGCCCATCAGTACGCGCCAGAATCATCAGGCGCTCTATGTTGTTCCTCAGCTGGCGAATATTGCCCGGCCAATCATGGGCCTGCAACACGGCCATCGCGTCTTCGCCAATTTTTCGCGGGCGTATGCCAGCCTGATCGGAAATTTGCCGCATGAACATATCAACGAGGAACGGAATATCCTCGCGGCGTTCGGCAAGGGCTGGCACTTTGACCGGCACCACCGCCAGGCGGTGATAGAGATCCTCACGGAATATGCCCTCCGCAATCAAGCTCTCCAGGTGATAGGCCGTCGAGGAGATGATGCGCACATCCACCTTCACCCGCTTGGAACCGCCGACCCGCTCAAATTGCTGATCCACCAGAACGCGCAGGATCTTGTTCTGCGTCTCACGCGGCATTTCCCCTACCTCATCAAGATAGAGGATACCGCGATGCGCCTCTTCAAGCGCTCCGATCTTGCGGGCCTGCCCCGGACCGCCCTCCGTGCCGAAAAGGGCAATTTCCATACGATCCGGAGTAATCGTCGCGGCATTCAGCGCAACAAAGGGGCCGTTTGCGCGTGATGATTTGCGATGAATCATCCTGGCAACAAGTTCCTTACCGGAGCCGGACGGACCGAGGATCATGATGCGGCTGTTGGTCGGGGCGACCTTTTCAATGTTCTGCCGCAGTTGCGATATGGCAACCGAGGTGCCAACCAGTTCTGCTGCGTCACCTGTGCGCTTTTTCAGCTCCGTAACTTCGCGCTTTAGCTTTGAGTTTTCCAACGCGCGTTCAGCGATCAGGATGAGACGGTCAGCCTTGAATGGCTTTTCAATGAAGTCAAACGCACCGCGCTTGATTGCGGACACCGCCGTTTCGATATTGCCGTGACCGGAAATCATCACCACCGGCAGCTCGGGATGGCGAGCCTTGATTTCATCCAGCAGAGCCAGTCCATCAAGCTTGCTGCCTTGCATCCAGATGTCCAGGAAGATCAGGCGAGGCACACGATCCGAGATCGCAGCAAGCGCGCTGTCGCTATCGTGCGCCACGCGGGTTTCATGGCCTTCGTCCGACAGAATTCCTGAAACGATATCACGAATATCAGCCTCATCATCTACGACAAGAATATCAGACGCCATAGGACATTTCCTTGTTCTTCTCTAGGTGCGGCAGAACTGCGGACTGCGCATGCGGCAGAACAACCCGAATCATGGCGCCATTGCCATGATCGAAATCCGCCGGCGCATCGTGCAGCTCCAATTGCCCACCATGCTCTTCAATGATTTTCTTGACGATCGCCAAGCCGAGACCGGTGCCCTTCTCGCGCATCGTCATATACGGCTCGAGGATCCTGTGACGGTTCTCGGCGGGAAGCCCGCTGCCATTATCAATGATATCCACCTGAAACTGGTCTTTGGCAGCATCATAGATGGAGCGAACGAGGACCTTGCGTCCGTCCCGTTGCTCGTCGCTCGGCACTGCCTCAATGGCCTCTACCGCGTTCTTGATGAGGTTACCGAAGGCCTGACCCAGCATGCGCGAGTCGAACAGTCCCTCCAGCCGCTCATCACCAAGTTCACGGTGGAAGGTAACGTGGCTTGCGCCCATCTCACGAAGGAAAATCGCATCGCGCAAGATATCGCGCAGATCGGCAATTTCCTTGGATGGCTTGGGCATGCGGGCAAAAGCCGAGAATTCATCCACCATCCGCCCAATATCGCCAACCTGGCGAACGATTGTGTCTGTGCACTGGTCGAAGACGGCCCGGTCGTTCTCGTCAATCTGCTTCCCGTAACGGCGTTTCAGGCGCTCTGCGGAAAGCTGGATCGGCGTTAATGGATTCTTGATTTCATGGGCAATGCGGCGGGCAACATCCGCCCATGCGGTAGAGCGTTGAGCAATCACCAGATCAGTCACATCATCCAGCGTAATGACATAGGATTCGCTGGCGCTCCGCTGCTCTTCCCGCGTCACCTGCACGCTCACGGTCCGTTCCTTGCCGTTGCGCATGAGGTTGACTTCCTTGCGGAATTCGCCGCGCCCACGCCCGGTTGCTTCTCGAAGCACCTGCTCAATTTCCGGAGCAACCTCTTCCAATCGTTGTCCCACGAGGCTTTCTGCCGGAGCACCGAGGAATTCTTCCGCAGATTTGTTGACGATGGCGATACGATGATCATCCTCGACGCCGATAACCGCTGCCGTCACGCCGGATAGAACCGCCTCAATGAAGCGACGACGATCATCCACCTCATCCTTAGCCTCAAGAATTTCGTCGCGCTGACTGCGGATCTGCGAAATCATCTTATTGAATGTGCGGGAAAGATTGCCCACGTCGCCATCCGCCGAGCGTACCGGCACCACAACATTCAGGTTGCCTGTCGCGACATTATCAGCCGCGCTGATCAGCAGGCGAATAGGACGAACGATTCTGTCGGCAACTGCAATGGCTGTCCAGATCGCAGCGAGAAGCACGATCAGCGCAAAACCGAGATAAAGCACCGCGAAGGCGACCTGCAGGCTCATGCGGCCAGCCTCCATCGCCTGATACTCTGCCCTGTTATCCTCCATCAGGCGCATAGCGCCCATCACCTTCGGATCGACTGCACGGATGGTGTAGAGGAAAGAGCCGGGAATGGCATCCAGCTTGATCACTGCGCCAACGAGGTTGGTGATGCCCGGAGGAATCAGTGTTGGCGTGCCCGCTGCAGAGCTTGCCAAAGCATCCTTCGGGATTGCCGGGAGTGGCTTCTCTGTCTTGATATCCGCTTGCGCAATCGCCTCACCGTCATCGCGAACGAGAAAGGCGCCAAGCAAGGCACGGCCCTTTGCCTGTCGCGTCATCAGGTCAACAAAGCCTGTGCGGTCCAGATAGAACATGGCACGATTTCGTTCGAGATCGTTGGCCATGGAAGCCGTCTGGCCCTGCAGATAGCTGGCATTTTCAAGCATATAGGCGCGAGCGACATCGAGCGACGATTGCACGATCGATTGCGTGCGCAAGGAAAACCATCTGTCGAGCCCCACATTCAGGGTCACACTGGCAAAAATGGCAACAAGAACAGCAGGCGTGATGGCCACAATGGAAAACAACACAACAATGCGCACGTGAAGGCGTGCGGCTGCACGGCCACGTTTGCGCGCCTTGACGAGACGCCCCACTTCGCGTGCGATCAAATAGATCAGGCCCAACACGAAAAGCGTATTGACCACCGCCGACGCGATGACAACGTTGGAGGTGGGGGCGATGGGTGTTGCACCCAGCAGGATAAAGAGGGTCGCGACAGCACAAAGCAGCGCTCCGCCAGCCAGCAGCAGTCCGGGAAGAGCGAAAGATGCCCTTCTATCCTGAATCAGGGCTGCTGCCTCGTCCACTGCGACCGGCATAGACCGCTCTGCCATTTAACCCTACTCCCCGCCCCCTGCCATTCAGGAGAACATTCCGATGATCGCGTCACGCCCTGCGGTGGAACAGGCAAATCTTAAAAGACAGCCTCGAGCATCGCGTCTGCGTTGCCATTGAGCAACGCAATGTGGCGAAAATGCAACGAAGCTTGCGCGAGAGTCAAGCAGAAGAAGCCTAGACGCTGCGGGAGCTACGATAGACCGATACGCCTAGTTCCCGAATTTTCTTCCGCAGTGTGTTGCGGTTAAGGCCGAGAAGATCGGCAGCCTTGATCTGATTGCCCCGCGTTGCGGTAAGAGCAGCCAGAATGAGCGGATATTCCATCTCCGTCAAAACCCGGTCATAAAGCCCAGGCGGCGGTAATTCATCGCCGAAGCTGGCAAAATAGGTGCGCATATTCTCTTCCACCGCCTGCGCGATGGTAAGGTTTTCGGTACGCGCCGCCATCTTCTCGATGGGGCTGTCCGGCACATCCGAGCGAAGCTCCGATTCGATGATCTCGCGTGTAATCACATCCTGGGGATAAAGCGCCATCAAACGCCGGACCAGGTTCTCAAGCTCGCGCACGTTGCCGGGCCAGGCATAGCTTTTCATCATGTCGAGCGCTTCGTTATCGAAGCGTTTGCCGTCTAGCCCCTCTTTCTCGCCCATCTGCATGAAGTGTCGGACAAGATCCGGAATATCTTCGGCCCGATCGCGCAGAGGCGGCAATCGTAGCGGCACCACGTTGAGGCGATAGTACAGGTCTTCGCGGAAGAGGCCCTGATTGATGAGCTGCTTCAGATCCTTGTTGGTTGCTGCAACAATGCGGACATCCGTGCGGATCGGTGTTCGACCGCCCACAGTGGTGTATTCCCCCTGTTGCAACACACGCAGAAGACGGGTTTGCGCATCCATCGGCATATCGCCGATTTCGTCGAGAAACAGTGTGCCGCCTTCTGCCTGCTCAAAGCGTCCGGTGGAGCGGTTCTGAGCCCCGGTAAAGGCACCCTTCTCGTGGCCAAACAGTTCAGATTCGATCAAGTCACGCGGAATGGCGGCCATGTTGATCGCAACGAATGGCCCGTTGCGACGCTTGCCATAATCATGCAGCGCCCGCGCCACAAGTTCCTTACCTGTACCGGATTCCCCGGTAATCATCAGCGTAAGATCCGTCTGCATGAGACGCGCCAGAACGCGATAGATTTCCTGCATCGCGGCAGAGCGGCCGACCAGCGGCATGCCATCCTGCATATCATCGTCCAGCTTCGCCGGCTTGCGCTTCGGTTCCGCCAGAGCGCGGCCGATGATGGCAATCAACTCTGTCAGGTCGAAGGGTTTTGGCAGGTAGTCGTAGGCGCCCTTTTCGGAAGCCTTGATCGCCGTCATGAAGGTGTTCTGCGCGCTCATCACGAGTACCGGCAGGTCTGGTCGTGCCTTCTTGATGCGTGGCAATAGATCGAAGGCATTCTCGTCCGGCATGACGACATCCGTCACCACGAGATCCCCATCACCGGCGGAGATCCAACGCCAAAGTGTTGCGGCATTGGATGTGATCCGAACGTCATATCCCGCGCGCGTCAACGCCTGGTTCAACACTGTGCGGATGGCGGCATCGTCATCTGCGACAAGGATGGTAGCTGTCATTTCAAACGTCCTGTCGGGTTCGGAAGCAGCCTTCAATCCTGAAGGCCGTCGCCTTTATGCATGGGCATCAAAACACGGAAAACGGTCTTTCTGGCCTGGCTATCGCATTCAACGATACCGCCATGTCCGCCAATTATCTTGGCAACAAGAGCAAGGCCAAGGCCGGAGCCGTTCGTCTTTGTTGTGATGAATGGGTCAAACAAATGAGGAAGAATATCACTGGGAACGCCGGGACCGTTATCGATTACGCAGAACTCCAGCGGCAGCGAAATCTTCTCACGCGTGCCAGCGACCGACAGGCGGATGCCGGGCCGGTACGCCGTAGTCAGCATGATTTCACCATCCGGCTGCGCACCTATGGCCTCGGCCGCATTCTTGATGAGATTGAGAAAAACCTGCACCAGTTGATCGCGATTGGCGAATACCGGCGGCAATGAAGGGTCGTAATTTTCAAGGATCTTCAGATCGCGTGCAAAGCCAGCCTTCGCCACCGCCTTCACGTGATCCAGCACCGCATGAATATTGAGCGGAACACGATCTACCGGACGCTCATCCGAGAAGACTTCCATGCGATCGACAAGAGAAACGATACGATCCGTTTCATCGCAGATGAGGCGCGTGAGCGCCCTATCTTCATCCGCAACCGAGGTTTCCAGAAGCTGCGCTGCTCCTCTTATGCCGGAGAGCGGATTCTTGATCTCATGTGCCAGCATGGATGCCAGACCGGTGACAGAGCGCGCTGCGGCACGGTGCGTCAGCTGACGGTCAATCTTGTCCGCCATGCTGCGCTCCTGAAAGACAACGACCACCGCACCCGGCTCGCTGACGACAGGCGCCACATAGAGGTCTACAAGCTTTTCCTGTCCCAATCGTGGAGAGGACAGATCCACCCGGTATTCGTTGACAGGAGCTCGGCGCTCCCTCACCTGATCGATCAGCGCCAGAAGCGGGCTTCCGAAAGGGATGAAGGTGGATATCTTGTTACGGGCAAGATGGGTTGCGCTTGCCCCGAAAAAGGCTTCCGCTTCCCAGTTCGCAAACGCAATCTGCCCTTCATTATCCACCATGATGACCGGATTCTGAACCGAGTTCAGAACAGCCATGGCTACACTATCCTGCACGGAGGCACTCATGCGGCCACCCTCTGGCTGTTATCCGCACCGTTTAACAGTGCCTCCTCAAGAACACGCAAAACTGTCTGAGGATCTTTTTCGGTCATCAGGTTCGCTTTCATCTCTGCAGGAGTATCAGGCGCATTCTGTTCAAGGTACCAGGCGACATGTTTTCGTGCGTGGCGCAAACCAGCCTCACGCCCATAGAAATCCAGCATCATGGAATAATGCTCGCAGGCCACTTTGGCCTTTTCCATGCAAGACGGCTCCAGTGCACCGGCCATTACGCCAGGATACCAGGGCCTGCCCTGTGCACCTCTGCCGATCATGACAGCATCCGCACCCGAGCACCGCACGATCTCTTGTGCATCTGCTGCGGACAACACATCGCCATTGGCGATGAGTGGAATATTGATTGTTTCACGAACAGCACCAATGGCTTCCCAATCAGCCTTGCCTTCGTAAAACTGCATCCGGGTGCGGCCGTGAACTGTGATCAGCGCCACCCCCGCCTCTTCCGCTCGCCGCGCAATGACCGGAGCATTGATGGTTTCACTGTCCCAGCCAAGTCGCATCTTGACCGTGACAGGAACACGAACAGCCTTGACGACCGCCTCAATCAGCGAGAGCGCATGATCAGGGTCACGCATGAGAGCCGATCCGGAATAGCCACCTGTAACCTTCTTCGCAGGGCATCCCATATTGATGTCAATAATGTCGGCGCCCTCGCCTTCGACAATCCTCGCCGCCTCCGCCATCCAATGCGCCTCGCGTCCGGCGAGCTGCACCATATGTGGCTTGATGCCGGTACTCCTCAGGCGCTCCCAGGATTCACCGCGGTTATGCACCAGCTCCCGGCTGGCAACCATTTCCGTCACCACCAGCCCCACCCCATAGCGCCAGGCAATCTGGCGAAACGGCAAATCCGTCACGCCGGACATGGGCGCGAGAACCATTCGATTACGCACACAGACGGAGCCTATGGCAAAGGGTTGGGACGGATCGAAAAGAGCCAATTGATCATCTTTCGGGCACACAAATTAACTGCCCTATTTTTATTCATTCAAATTCATTTTGCCAAGAGCGATTCCAGCAATGCGCGAATTATAGGCGCTGCACTGGAAAACGTGTTTTTGAGTCTATAGTTCTCGGCTGTCAATTGCCCGATGCTGAGAATCGGGCCTTTCCAAGCAGGATTTGGTGTATGTCGACGGGTGTGGTCATTGTTGCTGCAGGGCGTGGTGAAAGAGCGGGCTCGCCGGAACGGGGTCCCAAGCAGTATCGTCTGATCGGTGGGCAGCCCGTGCTCCGCCGCACGCTTGAGGCATTCCTGAACTGGCCCGACAGCGGCCCAATTGTCACAGTTATCCATCCGGATGATCAAGCCCAGTTTTCGGAATCGATCCGTGATCTTCCCGGTGCAGAACGAGTTCTGTCTGTTATGGGCGGCGCAACTCGACAGGAATCGGTGCTTCGCGGTCTGCGTGCGCTTGGCACTGCAGGGCCTCACCATGTGATGATCCACGACGCGGCGCGCCCCTTTGTCGATCGCTCACTTCTACAAGCAATTGCTGTACGCCTTCACGAAGGCCATGATGCGGTGCTGCCGGCAGTCGCCATAGCAGATACCCTCAAGCGAAGCTCCGCAGATGGCTTGGTGGAGGCAACGGTCTCGCGGGATCGGCTGTTTGCCGCACAGACGCCGCAAAGCTTCCATTATGAGAAGATCCTGGAAGCGCATGAAAAGGCTGCCGCAAGTGGGCGCAGCGATTTCACAGATGACGCCTCCATTGCCGAATGGGCCGGGATGCCGGTCTTGCTGGTGCCGGGTTCGGCTCAGAATGTTAAACTCACGACAGCACAGGATATTGCCATGGCTGATGCCAAATTCACCGGAAATTCGCTTCCAGACGTACGCACCGGCAATGGCTATGACGTTCATCAGCTGGTGCCGGGTGACGGTGTGACGCTTTGCGGCGTGTTCATCCCACATGATCTGAAACTGCACGGACACTCCGATGCGGATGTGGCGCTGCATGCGCTGACAGATGCCCTTCTCGCCACTTGTGGTGCTGGCGATATTGGCGACCATTTCCCCCCGTCCGATCCACAGTGGAAGGGTGCGGCATCGCGTATATTCCTCGCCCATGCGGCAGAAATCGTTCGCGCCAAAGGCGGTATCATTACCAATGCCGATATTTCACTTATTGCGGAAGTGCCGAAAATCGCTCCGCATCGCGACACCATGCGCTCGACACTGGCCGAGATCCTCGGCATTTCCGTCGATAGATGCTCGGTCAAGGCAACCACCAACGAGAAGATTGGCTTCATTGGGCGCAAGGAGGGTATTGCAGCAATTGCAACGGCCACCGTCATCTATGGGGAACTTCAGCGATGAGCCTTTTTCCCCAGGCGATACTGGAACAAGCTGAACGCCTCATCAGGGTCTGCCAGGAGCGTCACCTCAGGATTTCGACGGCAGAATCCTGCACAGGCGGTCTGATCGGCGGCATCTTGACCGAGCTTGCAGGCTCCTCCGCAGTGGTGGATCGAGGCTTCATCACCTATAGCAATGAGGCAAAGCAGGAACTACTGGGTGTTCAGCCATCGACACTTGCCTGCTATGGCGCAGTCTCAAGGGAAACCGCCTTGCAGATGGCAAAGGGCGCTCTGTGGCGATCCAATGCCAATCTATCTGTCGCCGTCACCGGCATTGCCGGGCCGGGCGGCGGATCGGCGGAAAAACCTGTCGGTCTTGTTCATTTGGCGGCGATACACCGCAACGGTCGCCTCCTGCACCGTGAAATGCGCTATGGCGATCTCGGACGCGAAAAAGTGCGGCTCGCAACCGTGGAGACAGCACTTCAATTGCTAGCAGAATTGGCTGACGTGTAGACCTTGTCCGCCCTCTCCTCGAACGCCTCCGCGAACATACGAAAAGCGCGATCGAACATGGAGCCCATCAGGGCACCCAGTATTCGGCTCTTGAACTCGTAATCGATCACAAAATCGACGACGCAGCCTTCCGGGGACTCTCGGAAGCGCCATTGATTATCCAGATACTTGAACGGCCCTTCGATGTATTTGACGTCTATCGCCAGTTCAGCCGGATTGAGCAAGACCTGCGTGGTGAAGGTTTCGCGGATAGCTTTGTAACCTACCGTCATATCCGCAACCAGCAGGGTTTTGCCGTCACGCTCCTTGCGCGAACGAATGGTCAAAGCCTCGCATAGCGGCAAAAATTCCGGATATTTCTCGACATCTGCCACTAGAGCGAACATGTCCGCCGGCGAGTGTCTTACAGGTCTATGATTTTCAAACTTTGGCATGAATATCAGCTAGTCATGCGGCGTGCCGATGGCAAGAGACAGTTCGCCGCGCCCTTACATTCAAGATGACAATCGCACAAGCATTGGCGGCGACAAAAGCCTAACGGGTGCTTGTTCGCACCCGTTGAGCGATCAGCTTATTCCGCTGCCATCAGCTTCTTTTCCCTCGCCGCCTTCAAGCGGGCAAAATCATCACCGGCATGATGTGATGAGCGGGTCAGAGGGCTCGAAGACACCATGAGGAAGCCCTTGGTATAGGCAACGGTTTCGTACGACTTGAATTCTTCCGGCGTAACGAACTTCTCAACCTTGTGATGCTTGCGGGTGGGCTGCAGATACTGGCCAATCGTCAGAAAGTCGACATCGGCAGTGCGCAGATCGTCCATAAGCTGAAGAACTTCATTCCGCTCTTCACCAAGGCCAACCATGATGCCGGACTTGGTAAACATCGTGGGATCAAGTTCCTTGACCCGCTGCAAAAGACGAATGGAGTGGAAGTAGCGAGCGCCGGGACGCACCGTCAGATAATTGCCCGCGACCGTTTCCATATTGTGATTGAAAACATCCGGCCTTGCCGCAACCACACGCTCCAATGCTCCGGGCTTCTTCAGGAAGTCCGGTGTCAGGATCTCGATGGTCGTCTGCGGGGATGCCGCACGGATCGCCCATATTACCTTTTCGAAGTGCTCGGCGCCGCCATCGTCGAGATCGTCACGATCAACAGAGGTGATGACAACATGGCTAAGGCCCATCTGCTTGACGGCCTTGGCAACATTCTCCGGCTCGTTCTGATCGAGCGCATTCGGCTTGCCGGTCGCGACATTGCAGAAGGCACAGGCGCGCGTGCAGATTTCACCCATGATCATGAAGGTGGCGTGCTTCTTGTCCCAGCACTCGCCGATATTAGGGCAACCAGCCTCTTCACAAACCGTGACCAGCTTGTGACTACGCACAAGCTCACGCGTCTCCTGGTACCCCTTCGAAGTCGGCGCCTTCACGCGGATCCATTCCGGCTTGCGCATGACCTCCGTATCGGGGCGATGCGCCTTCTCCGGATGCCGGACCCGCTTCGCATCGTCGGATGACATGCGGTCGAGGATTGTTACCATGACAATATGCTTCCTTAATCCAGGGTACGGATCAGCGTCTTACCAGTTTCGCGACAAATAACAGAGCGCACGCTCCGAGAAAACCGCTGATCAAGCCGCCCCATGCACCGGGTTCGACCCAAATTCCAGCACGCTCCAATATGGCTGTTGCAAGCGCTGCGCCTACCACGCCGAGCACGATGTTCATGAAGACGCCAAAGCGTAAATCCATCAACATGCCAGCCAACCAGCCTGCCAGACCGCCGATGATAATCGTTCCGAAGAAACCCAAGCCTTCCATAGACCGCACTCCATTTTGCAGCACATATGGCGGTTGCCGTGTCCCGCCGCAATAGCGGGACACCGGACTTGATTGATCAGGCGTTCAGAACCTTGCCATAGGCGTCCAGAACAGCTTCCTTCATCATTTCGGAAAGTGTCGGGTGCGGGAAGATGGTGTGCATCAACTCTTCCTCGGTGGTCTCCAGATTCATGGCGACCACAAAACCCTGGATGAGTTCCGTCACTTCCGCACCCACCATGTGAGCACCAAGCAATTCACCGGTCTTCTTGTCGAAGATGACCTTGATCATGCCCTGATCTTCACCCAGGGCAATGGCTTTACCATTAGCGCCGAAGCTGTAACGTCCAACACGAATGTCGCGGCCTGCTTCCTTCGCCTTTGCTTCCGTCAGACCGACAGAGGCAACCTGCGGGTTGCAGTAGGTGCAGCCGGGGATTTTGCCCTTGTCCATCGGATGAACTCCGGGAACACCTGCAATCTTTTCAACGCAGATAACGCCCTCATGCTCGGCCTTATGTGCAAGCATTGGCGGACCTGCAACATCGCCAATGGCATAAATGCCAGGGATATTCGTCTTGCCATAGCCATCGATGACAATGCAGCCGCGATCCGTCTTGATACCCAGCGCTTCAAGGCCAAGATTCTCGATATTACCCTGCACGCCAACGGCGGAAATCAGTCTGTCGGCGGTGATCTGCTGAACCTTTCCGTCCTTGGTTTCAACATGGGCCGTAATAGAGTTTGCACCCTTCTCGACCCTGGACACCTTGGCTTCGGTGATGATCTTCATCCCGCGCTTCTCTAGCTGCTTGCGCGCGAAGGTGGAAATTTCGACGTCTTCCACCGGCATGATGTTCGGCATCAGTTCGACCACCGTTACATCAACGCCCATGGAGCGGTAGAAGGAGGCGAATTCAATGCCGATGGCGCCAGACCCCATGACCACAATGGACTTCGGCATGAAGTCAGGCTTCATGGCTTCGAAATAGGTCCAGATCAGCTTGCCATCCGGTTCAATGCCTGGCAGCGCACGTGGGCGGGCACCAGTGGCAACGATGATATGCTTGGCCGTGTAGGTGCCTTCGCCGAGAACACCCTTGGGAACCGGGTTTTGCGGCTGAACAGCAGGCTTGGACGATGGACCGACGACAATCTCGCCGGGCTTGGTCAGCTTGGCCTCGCCCCAGATCACATCGATCTTGTTCTTCTTCATAAGGAAGGCGACGCCGCCATTCAGGCGGGCTGAGACGCCACGCGAACGGGCAACGACATCCTTCACATCGGCCGTCATGGTGCCGTTGAGTGTCAGGCCGTAAGCCTTGGCGTGATTGGCATGATCCAGAATTTCAGCCGACCGCAACAGTGCCTTTGTCGGAATGCAACCCCAGTTCAGGCAGATGCCGCCCAGATGTTCACGCTCGACAATCGCGGTTTTCAGACCCAGCTGGGCTGCACGAATGGCTGTTACATAGCCGCCGGGACCGGAGCCGATGATGATAACGTCATAGGATTGAGCCATAGGCGCTTCCACTCCTTCAGAAACTAGCGAACCGGCTAATGCCGTCTTCTGTTTTATCCTAGGGAGTGAAAGCGCAATGAAGCTTAGACTTCAGCTTCCGCAGCGAGCGGCTCTGCGCGCATCAACATCCCGTATATTTCATCCTTCAAAGCCATACGCTGCTTTCGCAGCTGAGCCATGTGAAGATCGTCGCAGGGTTCAATATCCGTTTCGCCAAGGTGTATGCGGTGGTTCACTTCCTCATACTCCTTCGAGATCCGATGAAAGTGCCCGTCCTTTTCACGCAGATGACGAATCTTGACCAAATGTTCAGGAAAATCTTCTGCGAGTTGGTGTGGCGTGTGTGACATGATCGACCTCCGTCTTATGACTTCGGAAGCATGCTACCGCGATCCTCAGCTATAACTCCTTGACCCTGATCAATCTTTCCGGACCTCAAAGGCCCAGCATCATTCTTGCTATCGGCTCGATACCGCGACCGATCGAGCGGGTATTATCAGCGTCCAGATGAATGCCATCGACAGGCGTTGTCTGCGCTACCGACCCCGCATCAAAGAAACCGCATCCAACCTCATCCGCCAAATCCCGGTAGAGCGTCGCCAGCATTGCCGACTCCTCCAGCGAGTCCCTGAACATCGCAGCAAAGGCGCTGTTCGCCGTTTCGCAAATCTTCGGAGGCGAAACGAGGAGAATATCGGGGGCATCGTAATCGAAGCCCCAGACATGATGGCGCACCAGATCGACAAGCCGTTTCATGCCGTTGGTCGCAAGGATCGCGGAACCCGCGATCCCCTGCTTCAAGTCATTGGTGCCAAGCATGATGATGACTAGATCAATCGGCTTGTGCGTTGCAAGAACGCTCGGCAAAAGCCGGGCGCCATTGCGATCACAGTCACCCAAGTGATCGTCATAGGCGGTGGTGCGGCCGTTCAAGCCTTCAGCGATAACCCGAACACCATGGCCCAGCGACTTCTGCAGTACGCTGGTCCACCTGTCTTCATAGGCGTGACGACCCAGTCTGTCCGGATCGTACCCCCAGGTCAGGCTATCGCCGTAAGCCAGAACGGAACGCATATTCCCGCCTTCCAGGCTTTACACCAGCATACCCATCGGGTTTTCGATATAGCGCTTGAACGCTCCGAGCAGCTCAGCACCCAGCGCACCATCGACGCAACGGTGGTCAGTGGAAAGCGTAACAGTCATGACGTTGGCGATCTTCATCTCGCCTTTTCTGACCACAACACGCTCCTCGCCCGCACCGACGGCAAGAATGGTTGCATGCGGCGGGTTAACGACCGCCGCGAAGTTCTTGACGCCCATCATGCCCATGTTGGAGACTGCCGTAGTACCGCCCTGGTACTCTTCAGGCTTCAACTTACGCTCCTTGGCGCGCTTGCCGTAGTCCTTCATCTCGTTGGAGATTGCGGACAGGCTCTTCGTCTCGGCCTTGCGGATGATCGGGGTGATCAGTCCACCGGGGATCGACACGGCGACACCCACGTCGGCATGCTTGTGCTTGACCATTGCGCTATCCGTCCAGGAGACGTTGGCATCCGGAACGTCACGCAGAGCAAGCGCGAGCGCCTTGATGACCATGTCGTTGACCGACAGCTTGTAAACCGGCTTGCCGTCCTTTTCAGGCGCGGCTGCGTTCAGCTGAGAGCGCAACGCCAGAAGCGCATCCAGTTCGCAATCTACAGACACGTAGAAATGCGGAATGGTCTGCTTGGATTCCTGAAGACGCTTGGCAATCGTCTTGCGCATGCCGTCGTGCGGAACAAGCTCGTAGGAGCCCTGTTCGAACAGCTTCAGCACTGCGTCTTCAGACATGCCCTTGGCGAGCGCAGGCGCTGCCGAAGCAGGCTGGGACGCTGCTGCTGCAGGCTTGGCTGAGCCACCGGCAACGGCCTTTTCGACATCCGACTTTACAACACGGCCCTTCGGACCGGAGCCAGCCACCTTGGAGATATCGATGCCGGCCTCTTTGGCAACGCGACGTGCCAGAGGCGACGAAAACACCCGCTCGCCGGAAACAGCAGCCGATGCCGATTCCGTCTTTGCGGCAGGTGCAGGCGCCGCTGCAGCAACGGGCTCCGCCTTAGCAGGTGCCGGGGCTGCTTCTGCCTTCGCGACAGAAGAACCGGAAACGCCAGCCGAAGCCGCTGCAGAAACATCTTCGCCTTCTTCCGCAAGGATAGCAATCAAGGCATTCACCTTGACCGCTTCCGTACCGGCAGGAACGACAATCTTGGCAACAACGCCTTCATCGACGGCTTCCACTTCCATGGTCGCCTTGTCGGTCTCGATCTCGGCAATAACGTCGCCGGACTTGACCTTATCGCCTTCCTTCACGAGCCACTTGGCAAGGTTGCCCTCTTCCATGGTCGGAGAGAGAGCGGGCATGGTGATATTGATCGGCATGAGCCTGCCCTCCGCTTATTTGTAGCAAACAGCCTTAACAGCCTGCACGACTTCGCCAACATTTGGCAAAGCCAGCTTTTCAAGGTTCGCCGCATAAGGCATCGGAACATCCTTGCCAGCGATGGTGATGACCGGCGCATCCAGATAATCAAACGCTTCGCGCTGAACCGTGTTGGCGATGAAGTCACCAACGGAAGACTGCGGGAAGCCTTCTTCCACCGTGACCAGGCGACCCGTCTTCTTCACCGACTCGATGATTGCCGGCAGATCCATCGGACGAATGGTGCGAAGATCGATCAGCTCGACATCAATGCCAGCCTGCTCCAGTTCAGCCACCGCCTTGACCGCATAGGTCATGCCGATGCCCCAGGAAACCAGCGTAACATCCTTGCCCTTGCGGTGAATGCGCGCCTTGCCGATTGGCAGCACGAAATCATCCAGCTTAGGCACTTCGAAAGACTGGCCGTAGAGGATTTCATTTTCAAGGAAGATCACCGGGTTCGGATCGCGGATCGCAGCCTTCAGCAGGCCCTTGGCATCTGCCGCCGTGTACGGAACGACAACCTTGAGGCCGGGAATGTGGCTGTACCAGGCAGCATAATCCTGGCTGTGCTGTGCCGCAACGCGGGCAGCCGCGCCGTTCGGACCACGGAACACCATCGGAGCGCCCATCTGGCCACCGGACATATACAGCGTCTTGGCTGCGGAGTTGATGATCTGGTCAATCGCCTGCATGGCGAAGTTGAAGGTCATGAACTCAACGATCGGCTTCAGCCCGGCCATGGCCGCGCCAACGCCAACGCCTGCAAAACCATGTTCGGTAATCGGCGTGTCGATCACGCGGCGCGCACCGAATTCCTGCAAAAGACCCTGGGTGATCTTGTAGGCGCCCTGATATTCGGCAACCTCTTCACCCATGACAAACACATCCGGATCACGGCGCATTTCTTCGGCCATTGCATCGCGAAGGGCTTCACGAACAGTCGTCGTCACCATTTCCGTGCCCGCCGGAATATCCGGGTCGGAAGCCACATCAACCTTTGGCGCAGCCGGAACCTTCGTGTCAGCTGCAGAGGTCGGCTCTTCCGAGGACTGGCGAGCCTTGCCACCGGCAGCGTCGCTTGTGGCGGCCGGGGTATCGGCATCAGCCTTCGGCGCAGAACTGATGGCATCGGCGCTCTCACCATCCTGCAACAGGACTGCGATTGGCGTATTGACCTTCACGTTTTCCGTGCCGGCCTCAACCAGAAGCTTGCCGATAACGCCTTCGTCAACGGCTTCCACTTCCATGGTTGCCTTGTCGGTTTCGATTTCCGCAATGACATCGCCGGAAGTGACCTTGTCACCTTCCTTCTTCAGCCACTTGGAAAGAGTGCCTTCTTCCATCGTCGGAGAGAGGGCGGGCATAAGAATATTGACTGGCATGGGTTCCCTCCCCGATTACAGCAGGATGTCGGTGTAGAGCTCGGATACATCCGGCTCCGGATCGTTCTGTGCAAAATCGGCGCTGTCTGCGACAATATCGCGAACATCCTTGTCGATTGCCTTCAGATCCTCTTCGCTTGCCCAGCCCTTTTCAAGGAGACGTGCACGCACCTGCTCGATCGGATCATGCTCGGACCGCATCTTCTGCACTTCATCTTTAGAACGATACTTCGCAGGGTCGGACATGGAGTGACCACGATAACGGTAGGTCAGCATTTCAAGGATGATCGGCCCCTTGCCGGAACGGCAGTGCTCGGTCGCCTCATCAGCCGCAGCCTTCACGGCGCGCACATCCATGCCATCCACCTGGAAGCCCGGAATACCGAAGGAAGCGCCGCGCTGGGAGAAGTCCGTCTGCGCGGAGGCACGGGCAACAGACGTACCCATGGCGTAGCGGTTGTTCTCGATTACGTAGATAACCGGCAGCTTCCACAGGTTGGCCATGTTGAAGCTTTCATAGACCTGACCCTGGTTGGCTGCGCCATCACCGAAATAGGCGACGGACACATTATCATTGCCACGGTACTTGTTGGCAAAGCCAAGACCAGTGCCCAGTGAGACCTGTGCACCGACGATACCGTGACCGCCGTAGAAGTGCTTTTCCTTGGAGAACATGTGCATGGAGCCACCCTTACCCTTGGAGTAGCCGCCACGACGTCCCGTCAACTCAGCCATAACGCCCCGTGCAGTCATGCCCGTTGCAAGCATATGACCGTGATCGCGATAGCCAGTGATGGTCTGATCACCTTCCTTCATCGCCATCTGCATGCCGATGACGACAGCTTCCTGACCGATGTACAAGTGACAGAATCCGCCGATGAAGCCCATGCCATAAAGTTGGCCAGCTTTTTCTTCAAATCGGCGAATGAGGAGCATTTCACGATACGCGCTGAGTTCCTGCTCTTTGGTGAACTCAACAATAGTACCGCCGTTGAAGTCCTTCTTTGCAGGCTTCGCCGCCGTCTTGCGACCGGATGCGGACGCGGATTGCTTCGGCGCCATTCATAACCTCCCTGCGTGCTTGATTGGTTGAGCGTACCATAGGGAAGTTTAAGCGCGCCAGCAATGCTATATTTGCATGGCTAACATGATATCCAACACCATGATATCACTGAATAAAACTGATATTAACTTGTTTTCGGTTAATCAGAAATAGTTGCGGAAAATCGTGATCTCGTCATCACGCGAGACGTTGAGCTGGTAGCGCGCGACTTCATCCAGCATGTCCCGCTCCAGCGATCCATCACTCAGAAGCCGAACCTGGCGTTCCAGAGCCTCACGCTTTGTCACGAGCTTTTCCAGCGTTGCCACACGCTCAAGCCGCGTGCGCTCGAATTTCTCCGTTGCGATCAGGCCTAATTCACCATGAATGGAATGATAGCTGAAATAGGAAACGAATGCGATGGTTATCGCGGGAAGGACAAATCGGCCCAGCTTCCGCTCTTTATGATGCTTCGTCCACATACGAGAATCCTGTTACGCACAACATGCGAAACCTGACAGAACTTGTTTAATCAATGGTTGACCCGCGCCACATGATTGGAAGGTCGAGCATTGAAAAAGGGCGGCAACCCCGCATGGGTTGCCGCCCTCTCAATTGGTCAAGTGTGGCGTCCGTTTCAGGCGCGAAGGATCGAACGGCCCGCAAAAGCGGCCTGCGGTCCAAGCATCTCTTCGATACGAATCAACTGGTTGTACTTGGCGAGCCGGTCAGAACGCGCCAGGGAACCGGTCTTGATCTGTCCGCAATTGGTGGCAACAGCCAGATCGGCAATCGTGGAATCTTCCGTCTCGCCGGAGCGGTGCGACATGACGGCCGTGTAGCGTGCCTTATGTGCGGTCTCGACAGCATCCAGGGTTTCAGTCAGAGAGCCAATCTGATTGACCTTGACCAGGATCGAATTGGCCACACCCATCTTGATACCATCTCGCAAGCGGGCGGAATTGGTGACGAACAAATCATCGCCAACCAGCTGCACCTTGGAGCCGATCTTATCCGTCAACGCCTTCCAGCCATCCCAATCGTCTTCGGCCATACCGTCTTCGATGGAAATGATCGGATACTTTGCAGCCAGTTCAGCAAGATACTCAGCCATAGCTTCAGGCTCCAGCGTGCGGCCCTCACCTTCCAGCACGTACTTGCCGTCCTTGAAGAATTCGGTGGACGCACAATCGAGAGCGATGTGCATGTCGTCGCCCGGCTTGTAGCCTGCCTTCTCGATGGATTTCATGATGAAATCGAGCGCAGCCGGAGCGCTTTCAAGACCAGGTGCGAAACCACCCTCGTCACCAACATTGGTGTTGTGGCCCTGTGCTGCCAGTTCCTTCTTCAGAACGTGGAAGACTTCCGAACCCATGCGAACAGCCTCGCGGATGTTCTCCGCACCGACCGGCATGATCATGAATTCCTGGAAGTCGATCGGATTGTCAGCGTGCGCACCACCGTTGATGATGTTCATCATCGGGACCGGCAGAAGGCGCGCGTTAGGGCCGCCAACATAACGGAAAAGCGGCAGGCCAGATGCTTCTGCTGCAGCCTTTGCCACGGCGAGAGAAACGCCAAGGATGGCATTCGCGCCCAGGCGAGACTTGTTGGGGGTGCCATCCAGTTCACGCATCAGGTTGTCGATGAGAATCTGGTTTTCCGCATCGTGGCCACCGAGCGCATCAAAAATCTCGCCGTTGACGGCTTCAACTGCCTTCTCGACACCCTTGCCGTGATACCGTTTACCGCCATCGCGCAGCTCTACTGCCTCATGCGCGCCGGTGGAGGCACCCGACGGAACCGCCGCCCGACCCATGCTGCCATCTTCAAGGTGCACGTCCACCTCAACCGTGGGGTTTCCGCGGCTGTCAAGAATCTCGCGCGCGATGATATCGGTAATAGCTGTCATGAGCCTATCCTGTTACGTGGAGGGATGGAATGAATGGGATTGTCTTACTCGAAGAAACGCAAAATACAATGGCGGGAACATGACAGCTCCCGCCCGGCCTCAATCAGCTCGATCGTTTGGCCACCGCGTCGAATGCGAGCAGCGTTTCGAGGAGCCTGGGGAGGTTTTCGAGCTTCACCATATTGGGGCCGTCGGAGGGAGCATTGTCCGGATCCTCATGCGCTTCGATGAAAACGCCAGCGACGCCCACCGCCACAGCCGCACGCGCCAGGGTTTCAACGAACTCGCGCTGACCGCCGCTTGAACCGCCCTGCCCGCCGGGCTGCTGCACCGAATGTGTGGCATCAAAAATGACTGGAGAGCCAAGTGCGGCCATGATCGGCAGGGAGCGCATATCCGAAACGAGCGTGTTATAGCCAAAGGAGGCGCCGCGCTCACACAGCATGACATTCGGATTGCCGCTTTCGGTAAACTTCGCCTGAACGTTCTTCATGTCCCAGGGTGCCAGAAACTGCCCTTTCTTGACATTGATTGCGCGTCCGGTCTTCGCCGCAGCAACCAGAAGATCCGTCTGGCGGCACAAGAATGCGGGTATCTGCAGAACGTCCACCACTTCCGCAACAGTTGCGCACTGTTCTTCCGTATGGATATCGGTCAGGACGGGAAAGCCGAACTCCTTCTTCAGGTCGGCGAAGACTTCGAGCGCCTTTTCCAGCCCGATGCCGCGCTTGCCGGAGAGAGAAGTGCGGTTGGCCTTATCGAATGACGATTTGTAGACCAAACCGATGTCCAGCTTGTCACAGATCTCCTTGATAGCACCTGCCATCATGAAGGCGTGCTCGCGGCTCTCCATCTGGCACGGTCCACAGATGAGGGAAAGCCGCTTGTCGTTGCCGAAGTTAACCTGTGAGGCCCCTTCGCCCACCGAAACAATGGCATTGGCGCGAACAGTCATGGGAACCTCCGTCTCTCACCGGGCAGCGCACTGCCGAAAACTCGCACGTCCATAACAGCCGGTTCGCCATCTGTCACGTCGAACCGCAACCTGTTTCGTGAAGCCCGTCCGGGTCTGAGGAAAATTCGAGAACGCCGGGCAAATAGGTTTCCGTTACAAAGCTGAAGGCGGCACCTTCTCTGTTTCTCAGAAGCGCAGTATGGCGCAGAACCTGCTGCGGAAGAAACTGCTGGGGCGATAGCCACAGCACTTCGCAGGATAAGCTCTGCCGGCGAAACGCTAGCGACTGCACCACCCGTCCAAACGGCACTGTTGTGGTTTGAAGCGAAGTGTTCATATCTGCGGTGAGCAGATGAGGCAGATACCAGTTATCCGCCTCCGCTATAGGTGTTTGCCCCCAAACCAGCAGCACCCGGCGATGCACAATCTCGCCTTCCTGCGCCATGCAAAGAGCATGCCTGACCTCCGGCCCAGCGGAGATACAATCATCGCCCATACGAATAGAGGACAGCTCACCCTCGCACGTATGCTCAGCGGAGCACCATGCACTCAGCGTGCGCGTTGCGCTGTCGCTGCGCAAAAGCAGATCGTTAAGCCGCAAGAGCCGTCTATGGCGTTCAGCGAGAAACAAGGATTGCCTCTCTTGCATGTGCAATGAATGTCCCTGCTCTCTGATTTCACCACACACCCATTCTGGCGCCGACCTCCCGTTGCGCGAGCAGTTTTCGACCGTCACGGAATCTCAACAAAGGCTAGCATCGGATGAACTCCTGGCTGCGCACTAACCACAAGCATGCGGCCAAGTTTTGTATGAGGGATCTCGTTGCCAATAAGGCAGGCTTCTGCCGCAGCCAAACTCTTCACGGCAATCGTCACGCCCAGCCCGACCATCTGGCTGCGCGATGAGGAGGCGCCGAAAGCAGTCAGGGCATGACTGAAGGCCAAAAGACGCAGAGCACCGTTTTGCAACTGAAACGTCCATTCAGCCTCACCCTGGCAGCCTTTATCTCCAAGGACCAATGCCAGCCTGTCAGCATCCTTGGCAAAATCAGAGGCAATTAACAGGACTTCAGCGATACCCTGCGCCGTGTTTTCGTGATTCAGGAGCGATCCGCCGGGCAGAGCCGCGTTGATTCGCTGACACGTGAAGCCGAGCAATTCCTTCGAGCCAAGATCCGCAAAGGCCAGCCGGAAGCTCGCGGTTCTCTTGCTGCCATCGGCGCCTTGCGCCTCTCGCGAAAAATTCAGAACTGGTCCCGCCGAAATTCCACGGCTCTCAAACCGAGCATGATCTGCATCGGCATTGGATGAAGCGAGAACGAAGGCAGACGGCGCGTGCCATCGCTCGTCCATGGCCACCTCCAAATGCCGCTTTGCAAAGACATTCCCGGCCCCGGCTGCCTCACCAGCGCGTTCCATGTCTCGAATCGCCAGTGGTTCCAGATAGGTCTGGTCGCAGAAGAAAACGCAAGCGTTCGACGTTCCGAAAGGGTGGTGCCCATCAGGCGCAACCGTAAAACCAAGCCGGCTAAACATGCCCCTCGATCTACCAAGGCTTTCAACTGGCAGAACGAGATGATCTAGACTGCTGGACACGACGATCTCCATCCGCTGCGTTAAAATGGTTTAGAACCGATTATTCGTTTTGTACAAGTGCGCTTCGAGCCCCTTGCGGAACACAACTGGAACATATAGTGTCCGTTCTGGATTTGTTTCCGGACGGGGTGCCGATTATGCTAACACGCAAACAGCAGGAACTACTTCTCTTCATTCATGCGCGCATGAAGGAATCGGGGGTTCCCCCTTCTTTCGACGAGATGAAGGATGCTCTGGATCTTGCGTCGAAATCAGGCATCCATCGCCTCATTACGGCGCTGGAAGAACGTGGCTTTATCCGACGCCTTCCAAATCGTGCTCGTGCACTCGAAGTCATCAAGCTTCCGGAACCTTTTGGAACCAGTACGGCACCCAAGCGCGGCTTCTCGCCAAGCGTTATCGAGGGTTCGTTGGGCAAGCCCAATCCGCAACCTGTCCCTGCACCACAGCCGGTGAAGGTAGCGGCTGAGGAAAGCACTTCAGTCTCCGTCCCCGTCATGGGTCGCATCGCGGCAGGTGTGCCGATTTCAGCGATTCAGAACAACACCCATGCCATTAGCGTACCTCTCGAAATGCTGGGTCCGGGCGAGCACTATGCGCTTGAGGTGAAGGGCGATTCCATGATCGAAGCTGGAATTCTCGACGGCGATACGGTGATCATCCGCAATGGCAGCACAGCCAATCCGGGCGATATCGTTGTCGCTCTTGTCGATGATGAAGAGGCAACGCTCAAGCGTTTTCGCCGCAAGGGAGCATCCATCGCTCTCGAGGCCGCCAATCCGGCTTACGAAACGCGGATTTTTCCGCCGGAACGCGTGAAGGTTCAAGGCCGCCTGGTCGGTCTTATTCGCCGTTACCATTGAGCCATCGCTGGATGGGGTCATCATGCGCGTCTATCGCGAAGCTTCGGGCTCGCCAGTCATAGGTGCGGTGTATTTCCCATGCTCGGGCACTTGAATTGAGCGATGGTAGATAGGCCCAGTTGCCGGGCTCAAAGTGGCCACCAAACACAATTTCCATTGTGCCGGTTGTTCGAAGTGTTGTGCCTGTCAGCAGCCGCGCGCCTGATCGGCAACTGGAGAACCGTGTCCGGCTCGATACAACGAAATCCGCATGGTCGCAGGCAAAGCTCAGCAAGCGGTTATCGCTCACTGCAGCGATTCTTGATCCTTCGGCCGTTATTGTCATGCAGATCAAACGCGTGAGGCAAAAAAACTGATCTGGTTTGATCTCACTGAGCCCCGTTGCCATGGCCGCTTCGACGGACTTGATCTGCGCCGTCGTCAAGCGCTTCCGGTCACTCCGGATGTTTGAGAGCACTGGCGTTTCCTCGTCACCATCAGCGAGCGCGTTGATGGACGGCTCGTCATCACCCGCAAGATCAATGCTGCGTCTTACGGGCAGTATCGTATCGGTTATCTGCAAGGCGTTGCGCCATCGTTCGAAAAGAAAGCCCGACGACCGCGCCTGATTGGTCGACGCTACAGATCCGCGCCGTAGGAGGATGGCTTCCCCGTCTTCTGCTACCACCATCTCCGGGCGGGCTCTTCCCGCACCAGAAAATAGCAAGATCAATCCAGCAGTGAGAAGAACCGCGCCCAGCCACCGCAGCGGAGACCTCAGGCTAATGAAGAGAATCAGACCGAAGGACGTGATGGCAAGGAAGTAAGGTGGCGCCCGTCCAATGCTCGTGCCTCCGTCCCAGGAGGCAACCACTGTTGCGACACTGATAACGACGTCCAGACCCCACCCCATGATAGCAAAGAAAAGAGCGTCGAGGCCGAATGGCATTGCCAGCATCCCCAGCAGACCCGCTGGCATGACAATCACAGAGATGAAAGGCATGGCTGCCAGATTGGCAACGAGGCCATAGGCGCTCAGCTGATTGAAGTGCGCTATGGAAAAAATCGCCGTGGACAAGCCGCCGATCAAGGAAGTCATGACCGTGCCGCCTACAAAGCCTGCAACCGATGTAACAACTGCAGCCTGAGGGCCTTTAATCTGAAAACCGTCTTCATTCTGCTTGCGTTTTGACCAGAGATTGTAGCCTGCCACCAAGGCGGCAGTCGCTCCAAAGGACATCTGGAAACTTGCGCCCATGACGCTGGAAGGATGCAGCACGAGAATAATGATGGCTGCGAGCGCGATGTTGTGGAGACTGATCGAAGGTCGGTCGACGAGAACCGCCATCAGCATGACCACCATCATGATATAGGCGCGTTCCGCAGACACCCCGAAACCGGAAATCAGGTAGTAGGCTGTCACCATCAGAAGCGCACCGAAGGCCGCCGCCTTCTTGACGGAAATGCGCTGGGAAATCCCCGGAATCAAAACCAGCAGCGCGCGGGCACCGACGAAGAAAATCCCGGCAGCAAGAGCCATGTTCAATCCCGATATCGCCACGATGTGGGCGAGCCCTGCTTCTCGAAGGGCATCGAGAACAGGGCCGGAGATTGCCCTTCTTTCATCGGTGATGATGGCTGCCGCGAATGCGCCCTTGTCCCCCTCCACCAATGTGCGGATGCGGTCACCGACATAGCTTCGCAAGTCATAAAGGGAGTTGAGCCAACCGTACTGAAGGCCCGCTTCCTCAGCGATACCGATTTTCTGCGGCGTGCCGAAGAAGAAGCCGGTCGCGCCAATCCCATCGAAATAGGAGGCAAAAGCAAAATCACCTAGCCCGGCCAATGGTGGTCCTGATGGCGGTGAGAGGCGCGCCTTGCCCTGCAGAACATCTCCCATGTGGAAAGGCTCTCTCTTGCCCCTCACCGTCAGCGTGGCCCGCGTCGGCGGGCGTGTCAGCACCGGGTCGGTTGTCCCACGAATTTCGAGGACATAACGCCAACGTGATTGCCCTGTGGCCTCCCGTCTTTCCACAACGCCTTCCACCGTTGTGGTCACCGCACTGTCCAGAATGATTGTCGAAAGACGCCACTCCTCCCAGGCGGCACTTGCCATTCCCAGAAAGATGCTCCCTGTCAAAAACGCGGCTACCGACAACCAGCGCCGCATCGTCCAGCGCAAGATGAGGCTGGCGAGCAGCAGGGGCAGTGCAGTTGCCACCAAGAACAGACTGGGCCGGGAGGCTGCCGTAAACCAAAGGATCGCACCAAGCCCCAAGGCGACGGGAAGCAAGAGAAAACCTGCACCTTGGTCCAGCTCCTGCTCGATCCAGCCGGACAGCCGCGCCTTCCCTGCAGGCTCTGATAGGTGATCCGGCTCCGCAGCGAAATTCAGCTTCGGTGGTGGCAACATGGGGGGTGTCGCGTCGGCACGCTCGGCCGGAAGCCAATCGAGCTCTTTTGCCGTTCCGCCGCCAGCCCGATTGCCCCGACCCTGATGTGCCGATTCTGTCAATCGGTGCCCACCCTCGCCCGCCGATCACACATGTTCTGGCAAGCACTGACACGCGCCTTGCGCATTGGTCAACGCATTGACAAAGCTGGTTCCTATCCTTTCGTATATTGGATCGATTTAATCCAACATAATCTGCGTGGGCCGCCTTTACTGTATCTGCATCCAGCAGATACACCTCACTTTCGCGGCGCACAAAACATGGTCTGGAACGCTTGGCAGGGCGCGTTAGATCATATAGCTAATTCCAACGCTTCTGTTTTTTCTGGCGCGTCCTGCGCCATTCCGCCTATCGGAGGATCAGTATGACGGACACGAACGCACACCTTGGATTGGGAGAAAAGAAAGTAGACCTCCCGGTGCGAAAGGGCACTATCGGGCCGGATGTCATCGACATTGGCGCGCTCTACAAGAACACCGGAGCCTTCACCTACGATCCGGGCTTCACCTCTACGGCCTCCTGTGAATCCAAGATCACCTTCATCGATGGTGATGAAGGCGTTCTGCTGCACCGTGGCTATCCGATCGAGCAGCTCGCGGAACATGGCGATTTTCTTGAAACCTGCTACCTGCTTCTCTACGGCGAGCTACCGACAGCCGCACAGAAGAAGGATTTCGATTATCGCGTGACGCACCATACGATGGTTCATGAGCAGATGAGCCGCTTCTTCACCGGCTTCCGCCGCGATGCGCATCCCATGGCCGTTATGGTCGGCACTGTCGGCGCGCTTTCGGCCTTCTATCACGACTCAACGGATATCACCGATCCGCATCAGCGCATGGTTGCTTCTCTTCGCATGATCGCGAAGATGCCGACGATTGCCGCTATGGCCTATAAGTACCACATCGGCCAGCCATTCGTTTACCCGCAGAACGATCTGGACTACGCGTCCAACTTCCTGCGCATGTGCTTTGCTGTTCCCTGTGAAGAGTACAAGGTGAACCCCGTTCTCGCTCGTGCGATGGATCGCATCTTCATCCTGCACGCCGATCATGAGCAGAATGCCTCGACGTCTACCGTGCGTCTTGCTGGATCCTCCGGCGCAAATCCATTCGCTTGCATTGCTGCTGGCATTGCCTGCCTCTGGGGCCCGGCGCATGGCGGTGCAAACGAAGCTGCGCTGAACATGCTGATGGAAATCGGCACGCCGGACCGTATTCCGGAATTCATTGCGCGCGCGAAGGACAAGAACGACCCGTTCCGCCTGATGGGCTTCGGTCATCGCGTGTACAAGAACTACGATCCGCGCGCGAAGATCATGCAGAAAACTACGCATGAGGTGCTTGCCGAACTGGGCCACACGGATGACCCGCTGCTACAGGTCGCCATGGAGCTGGAAAAGATTGCACTGACGGACCCGTACTTCATCGAGAAGAAGCTTTACCCGAACATCGACTTCTATTCCGGCATCACGTTGAAGGCGATGGGCTTCCCGACAACGATGTTCACCGTGCTCTTCGCACTGGCGCGTACCGTTGGCTGGATCGCGCAGTGGGCTGAAATGATCGAAGATCCGCAGCAGCGTATCGGCCGCCCCCGCCAGCTGTACACAGGCGCTCCGAAGCGGGACTACGTACCGCTCTCCAAGCGCTAACAGGTAAAGACACATAGGCCCGGTTCAAACCGGGCCTTCTGCTTTTGCACGATCAATCAGGTCGCGCCCCTGGGATGCTTGCACTGCGTCAGACGGTGTTGATTCTCCAACGCTTGATCCGAAGTCCGCTGATCGCGGTAAAACCATACCATGTGGACAACGGCCAAAAACTGAACAACAGAATTTTTGACGGGAATGGGCGTATCGGGCCACGCGCCAAACTTGTTCTGCTCATGAAACCAGACGGTCGGACGCGCCTGAAATACTGCATCTAGAGCGCGTCCAGCAAAAGTGCGTTAGCGGTTTTGCGTCCGGACTGCGTAAAAACAAAGATATAGAGGATTCCAGGTGACCCCGTTTTCACCGGAAATGCTCTAGCGCCTTGCGCCCGGAGACGTAGCTAGATGATTCCTCTGTTTTTCAAGAGAGACAGGACGTGACGAGCACCGACTTCACCTGGCGCTCCATCGGTAGAAAGAGCGTCCCATAGAGAATCAAAGCCCGACAGCATGGCGCGTCTATGCGGCGTATCAGCCGAGAGCACATCCACCCAGCGCGCGAGATAGCCAGGTCGAAGCAGGACGTTTATTTGCTCCGGAATCACCGGGTAATCGGCAATGATGTTTGGCAGGGCTGCCGACCACACCTTGATCCGCTTGGTCAACAGCGTCATCAGCCAATCTGTTTTGTAAATTGAAACTGTCGGCACGCCGCACAGCGCCAGCTCCAGCGTCACGGTGCCTGAGGCGGCCAAAGCGACATCAGCCTGGGCGAATGCCTCCCATTTCTCTTCATGGTTACAGGTAAGTTGAGGTTGAACAGGCCAGGTTTTAAGAAGCTCTGTTACCCGGCCAACCTGCCTTGGCACCGTCGGAAGCAGGAAAGTCGCGCGCGGCTGGCGCGAAAGAATAAGCTCAGCACTCTCCTGCAAGACAGGCATGAGCGCATTGATTTCGGTGGAACGGGAGCCGGGAAGCAACAATACCCGTGGCCCACCAACACGCGTCTTGTCGCCGTTTCTGCGGGCGCTGCGAACTTGTAGCACATTCGGCTCTACCGTCAGGCGGTGCCCGACAAACCGCGTTTCTGGCCCACCGAGTTTTGCCATGACACGCGGTTCGAATGGCAACAGAGCCAGCACCAGATCGACATAGCCAAGCATTTTCTTTGCCCGGTACTCCTTCCAGGCCCAGACGCTGGGGCAGACATAATCAATCACTGGAAGTGTGGGCAGCTTTTCACGTACGGCCTTCGCGACGCGGTGGGTAAAGTCAGGACTGTCGACGATAATAAGCGCATCAGGTCGGGCGGCAACAATCTGATCGACCGTCTGGCGAATGCGACGCCACAGCTGTGGCAAACGCTTCAGAACCTGCGTGATTCCCATGATGGAAAGTTCAGAGAAATCAAAAAAAGACTTCAAACCGCGCTCTTCAAGCGCGTCGCCCCCGACCCCGATTAACTCGACAGGCCCTTGGTGGATGCGCTGAAGATAGTCCACGAGATCCGCAGCTAAAAGGTCGCCAGACACTTCACCAGCTACAATAGCGAGCCTCAGAGGACGTGTGTTCATTCAAGCCCCATATTTTTCGCGGCGAGATCGAGGCCATACAGAAATAGCCCCTCCTGTTGGGTGATGGCTATACACTCTTCTCGCTCCACCACCAATGCACGTCCAGCCTCCACTGCTATACCAGCAAGGCCAGCTGCCGCCGCGCCCCGCATGGTTGCCGGACCAATGGTAGGAAGATCGGCACGCAGATCCTGCTGGGGTTTGCACAGCTTGACGAGAACCCCCTTCTTGCGTTGCGAGATCCGTCCAGCAGCCCTTAACTCGGCCACGCGCATCAGCATGGCATCTGTCCCCTCGACCCCTTCAAGCGCAACTACGCGGCCGCCAACGCAGATAGCACCCTGCCCCACATCGAGCTCGCCGAGAATTTTTGCGGCATGTGCAGCGACCCGGATGTCCCGCCGATCGTACTCCGTAAGCGGGCTGCCGTTGATCGCGCCGACTTCCGCCAAGAGATTGGGAGCGATCTGGTGAACACCATAGACCTTGCAGCCCATGCTTTCAAAGAGGCTGATCACCATCCGCAAAACCGCGTCATCACCCCCGCTGATTAACGTACGAAGGATGCCTGGAAGCCGCAGGAGGGCACCAAAGGTTGGCCGGATTTCCGACACCTCCGGCCGGTGATGGACACCGCCCGACAGAACGACCCGTGCAATTCCGTGTTTTTTGATGATGGATTGGATTAGCAATGCATCGCCGACACCGACGAAAGAATGGTCGAACTGGGAGAAATCCCGGTTTCCTTCGTTCTTGAGAACGATGATGTAGGGATTTTCTCCTCGTTCACGCGCGGCCTCTGCCACATATAGCGGCAGGAAGCCATGGCCGGCGATAATGGCCAGGCGCCCGGAGGTATCCGAGCTTTCCACGTCAGGCTTTTCCCCGATACGGCGATGAAATCGCCCGATCACTTTCGGCGCAAATGAAGTCGATCACTTCCAGCGCCTCAGGGCAATCCAGATATTCGTCCCGGATTGCTGCCGCATTTGCGCGGACAGAACCCTCCGCATCGAAGATCTGTTTAAAGGCCCGCCTTACCTGATGGATAACCGCGCGTTCAATTCCGGCACGGCTCATTCCGATCACATTAAGCCCGCCCAGAATGCCTGGATTACCGTTCAGCATGCCATAGGGAATCACATCGTAATTCACCGCGGAAAGACCACCGACGAAGGCCTGCCTGCCTATGCGCGCAAACTGATGCACCGCACAGCCGCCGCTCAAGATAGCCCTGTCGCCGACAATCACATGACCCGCAAGCATCACATTATTCGACAGGATAATATTGTTACCCAAGCGGCAATCATGAGCGACATGCGAATTTGCCAGAAAGAGGCAGTCATTGCCGATGCTGGTGATTCCACCGCCACCCACAGTGCCGGTGTTCATGGTGACGCCTTCCCGCATGGTGCAGCGCTCGCCGATGACCAGCTTTGAGTCCTCGCCAGCCTCGTGAAGGCTTTGCGAAACGCCACCGATGACAGCCATAGGATAGATATGGCAATCGCGGCCGACTTCCGTGAAACCATCCACTACGGCATTCGAAATTACTTGCACGCCTTCATGCAGAGTGACGCGCCCACCTATGCGGCAAAATGGGCCGATCTTGACGTCTTCACCAATCACGGCGCCTTCTTCAATCACCGACAATGGATGGATGATGGCGCTCGATGCAACAGTACTCATTCATCTTCCTTAGGGCGCATCATCATTGCGCCAATATCTGCTTCCGCGACCAGCGCCCCATCCACAAGCGCATCGCAGTGAAACTTCCAAATGTTTCCACGCTGCTTCTGCTTTACAACATGGATTTCCACGCGGTCGCCTGGCACAACCGGCTTTCTGAATCGCGCATTATCGATCGTCATGAAATAAACGAGGTTTCCGGCAGATCCCTGCTTGCGTGCACAAATAGCACCTGCCGTCTGCGCCATTGCTTCCACAATAAGCACACCAGGCATAATAGGCCGCGCGGGAAAATGCCCCATGAACTGAGGCTCGTTGGCCGTAACATTCTTGATGCCAACCGCACTATCATCACCTTTGATGTTGATGATTTTGTCCACCAACAGGAATGGATACCGATGCGGCAATAACTCCATGATTTCCATGATGTCGGCGGATTCGAGCACCGTCGGCGTATCATCAACCATTATGAGCATCCTTCTTCTTACGCCGCGCTTGGGCGCGGTTCATAATATCAGCGCTCTCGCGCAAGAAATCCTGAAGCGGTCTCGCCGGAAAGCCGCCATAACGTGCACCGGCGGGAACTGACGTCACCACCCCACTCATACCAGCGATCTGCGCACCATCACCAATCGTGATATGACCGTTTATACCTGCAGCCCCGCCGATCTGGACGCCGCTGCCAACACGCGTCGAACCAGCAATGCCAACTCCACTTGCCAGAGCCGTGTGCCGACCAATCCGAACATTGTGTCCAATCTGAACGAGATTATCTATCTTCGTGCCTTCACCAATAACCGTATCATCCATTGCACCACGGTCGATCGTGGTATTGGCACCGATATCCACATTGTCCTGGATGATGACGCGACCAACCTGCACCATCTTGATCATGCCCGCAGGACCGGGAGCGAAGCCAAAGCCGTCCTGGCCTATTCGTGCCCCGGTGTGAATGATCACATTATTACCGATGTAAGCGCAAAAAATTGTCGCACCTGATGCGACCGAACAGTTGCGTCCAATCTTGACGTCCGGGCCTATGACAGTATTGGCACCAATGTGACTGCCTTCACCAATTTCGGCATTCGCACCAATGACAGCAAAGGGTTCAACGACAACGCCAGCTTCAAGCTTCGCTGTCTCGTGAATGCAGGCTTTCGGTGATATACCGTTTTCCGTTACCTTCAGGGGCTGAAGCGCTTCCGGGTGAAGCAAACCGCCAACCGTCGCAAAGGCTGCATGCGGCGTCTTGGTGCGCAGAACGGCCACATGATCCGGCACAAACGGCTCGATATCGGCACTGCAAATGATTGCCGTTGCCTGACAGGTCTCAAGCTCGTCACGATACTTGCGGGACACGAGGTAACAAATATCGCCCTCTTGAGCACGATAAACCGGCGCGACCGAACGCACCAGCTTGCTACCCGCCTCAACAGACACGAGTTGCATTCCAACGCGATCAGCCAGATCGCGCAGAGCTATACCCTCGTGGAGAGGGAAGAAACGATGATGATCCATAAGTAGGCTCCAGAAGAGCATTCGGCCCTCTTTCGAGGGCCGATAACATCAGAACTGGTTGGCCATGCTGAAGCGGAACCGCTGTTCCTTGTCGAAATCTTCCTTGGCAACCGGCACAGCGTAGTCGAACCGCAGCGCTCCAAACGGAGAGGCCCAGGTAATACCAGCACCTACCGAAGCGCGAAGCGAGTTGTCCGTACCAAGGATGCCAGCTGTGTTTGTCACCTTGTTACCGTAGAGCGAACCCGCATCGGCAAATACCGAGGCACGAAGACCAAAGTCTTCAGGCACTGCCGGCATAGGTACACTTACTTCTGCCGAAGCTGTGAAGTAAGTCGTGCCACCAATCGTATCGCCATTCGGCATGCGTGGACCAATACCGTCGCTCTTGAAGCCGCGAATCTGACGGCCACCCAGGGTGAACTGGTCGAACACGTTCAAATTGTCGCCAGTAGCAACCACATGACCAGCACCAACTGCGATCTGACCGATCATATCCAACTCGTCGGAAAGGAGGTGGAAGTACCGGGCGCGGCCATAGATCTTGTAGAAATCAGAGTCACCGCCAAGACCCGCATATTCCTGCGTCACAGTTGCATAGATACCTTCACGCGGCAGCGTCAGGCTATCCAAGCTGTTGTAGGTCAAAGTCTGCGACACAGACGACTGCAGATACTTGCCGCCATTCACCAGATCCTGATAGGGCGCTGACAGATTGCTAAACGCTCCATCCGGAGAATACTGGATCTGCTTGTAATTGTACTTGAACGTCGTCGCTAGCTGTTCCGTGATCGGAGCGGTGACACGAAGCGAGAAACCCTGCTCTTCGTATTTGTAATTGTTGTTCGAAGAGGTCTGGCTCTTGAAGACATCAAAACCAGCAGCAAGGCGATAACCGAGGAAATACGGCTCGGTGAAGTTCAAGGAGTAGGTCCGGGAATCATCCTGACCGCCACCAGCCGCGACGCGGATATACTGACCACGACCCAGGAAGTTCTTTTCCTCGACCGAAGCCTCCAGGACAAGACCGTCGTTTCCGGCATAACCGGCGCCGATACCGAAAGAGCCCGTGGACTGATCTTCAACATCAACAACGATGACAACACGGTCAGGTGCAGAACCCTGCTGCGTCGATATATTCACCTTGGCGAAATATCCGAGAGCTTCAAGGCGACGCTTGGCGCGCGTTATCATTGTCTGGTTAAACGCATCGCCTTCGCTGAGATCAAACTCGCGACGGATAACATAGTCACGGGTGCGCGTATTACCGCGAATCTCAATCCGCTCGACATAGGCGCGCTCACCTTGGTCAACCAGATAGGTCACACCAACAGTGTTGGTCTGGAAGTTGCGGTCGCCACGAGGCGTTACGCGCGCGAAAGGATACCCAGCTTCAGCGACCTTCTTGGAGATCGCTTCCATCGTCTTCTGGATTTCCTTGGCATTGTAGGTGTCGCCGCTCTTGGTTTCCACAAGACCACGGAGGCTCTCACCACTCACGCCCTCAACCGTGGATTCGACATTGATGTCGCCAAACCTGTAGCGAGGACCTTCCTCGACCGTGAAGGTAATCGTGTACTCGTTCTTGCTCTCATCCAGAACAGGATCGGCAGACACAACACGGAAGTCCGGGTAACCGTGACTGAAATAGAACTGACGGAGCGCCTCTTCGTCGGCACGCATCTTGTCTTCGGAGAAGACATCCTTACGTGTCAGGAAGGACAGCGGACCCGATTCCTTGGTGATCAGAACATCATGAAGACGGCTGTCGCTGTAGGCCTGGTTACCAACAAAGTTGATATTCGAAATCTTCGTGCGATCGCCTTCATTGATCACGAAAGCGAGGTTCACACGCCCCTGCCCAACAGGAGCAACCTGCGTCGTGATCTGCACATCACTACGACCGATCGACGTATAGGCCTCCTTCAGGCGCTGAATATCAGCCTGAATGATAGCTTCGCTGTAAGGACCGAGTGGCTGGGTCTGAACGACAGACTGAAGCTTGTCGTCCTTGATCTTGCGGTTTCCGTTAAAAACCACCTGGTTAACAAGCTGGCTCTCATTGACCGACACAACAAGCGTGCTGCCCGAGACCGAGATTTTGACATCGGAGAAATAGCCGGTGGCATACAGACGCTTCACCGACTCATCGATATCCGCATTTGAGAAGCTGACGCCCGGACGAATCGTGAGGTTTGAACGAACTGCTTCCTGACCGGTACGTTGCGCACCACGCACGTCGATACGCTGAATGACCGCAGCCTCAGCGGTGAATGGCGATGCAAGGACAGCAACACTTGCGCCCGACACGACAACACCAGCAGACAGCGCAAACGCCGACACTGCGTTCAAAAACTTTGAACCAGCTTTCATTTTCAAATCTTACCTTTTCCCGTTGTCCCTCGGCGGGCGGAACCCGACTCCGGCCACGTGTGTCGTTTTACCTGCTTTTACCCTACAAGCAAGGTATCCCGTTAATTTCTATTTACTTCCTTCAAAGGCGTGACCCAATCGCCACGACGACTTGTGAACAAGGTAAATAGATGGTTATTCACATCATTAGCCGATCAGGTTCGAAATGTCGTTCCACGTCGCGAATACCATCAGGCTCAGCACCATAGCCAGTCCTATGCGAAAGGCAATCTCTTGTGCGCCTGCTCCCAGTGGCTTTCCACGAATAGCTTCAATCGCATAGAACACAAGATGCCCGCCATCAAGTACTGGAACCGGCATAAGGTTCAAAAGCCCAATTGAAACAGAAAGGACAGCAGCAAGCTGAATGACCGCAGCGATTCCCAAGGTTGCCATCTGGCCAGAAGCCTGGGCAACACGCACGGGGCCACCCAACTGGTCCGGCTTCATACGGCCTGTAACGAGATTGCCGATGTATCGGAATGTGCCAGTGATGATATGGCCGGTCTCGACCACGCCTTCCTGCAGCGCTTCAAGCGGCGTATAGGTTATGTGCCGAAAATTGCCACTTTGCTCATTTGTAACGACACCGATCAATCCAAGCTCAACCTTGTTACCGAATTGATCGGTGATCTCGGTTCTCTTGGGCACCAGCGGCAAATCAATCGTGTTGCCACCCCTCTCCACCGTCACAGTCATCTGCGTCTCGGGGCGCACAGTCACATAGCGGCGAACATCCTCAAAGGTCCTGATCGGAGAGCCATCCATAGCGATGAGACGATCGCCAACCTGTATTCCTGCTTCCGCCGCCGCACTGTCGGGTCGAATTTCTGCGACAACAGGATCGGCCACGGACCTGCCGTAGACCGCGAAAAGAACTGCAAAGATGGCGATTGCCAGAAGGAAGTTGGCAATCGGTCCAGCGGCAACTGTAGCCGCACGCTTCCACAGCTTGGCTCCCGCCAATGTCTGACTGCGTTCTGCTAGCGAGAGGTGTGACAATGCCTCGGAGTCCGGGCGACTGGCAGCGTCCTCATCGCCATAAAAGCGGACATAGCCTCCCAAGGGAATCAGCGACAGCCGCCAACGCGTGCCATGACGGTCATTGAACCCGACAATTTCAGGTCCGAAACCGATCGAAAAGGCCGTGACCCGGATACCGCTCCAACGACCGACAAGGTAATGCCCCATTTCGTGCACGAAGACGAGCAATGACAAAACCAGGATAAATGGGACCAGATATCCCGTTATGAAGCCAAGTATCGCCATTCCCACCTCCGGGTTTTACCCGCTTTTACAGCCCGAACAGGAATGCGGCAACTGATGCCGAGCCATCCTGCATCCATGCTGCGTTTATGATAGCCAGAAAGAAGGCTGCAAAGCCGGCAAAAACGAGGCCGTCAACGCGGTCCATCACGCCGCCATGGCCGGGAATCAGCCTGCCAGAGTCTTTGACACCGAAGCGCCGCTTGATGAAGGATTCGAAAAGATCCCCGATCTGCCCCGCGACAGACAGCAAAAATGCCAGCAATAAAAGGCGCAGCCCAAGATTCGGAAAGAATGCTGTGAAGATGGCTGCCCCTGCGGCAACACCCGCGATTGTGCCACCAATGGCACCCGACCAGGTCTTTCCGGGAGAGATACGAGGAGCCAGTTTTGGCCCGCCAATGGCGCGGCCGACAAAGTAGGCGAGAATATCCGTCGCCCAAACCACTGCGAAAACGAACAGGGCAGCAACAAATCCGGGCTCATCAGCCCCGCGAATGGCACCAAGCGCAATCCCGCTCAAGCCTGCGTAGAATATGCCACCCGGCAGCCACCAGCTGCTCTTTCGTACCAAAACCAGGAGAACCGCGGTAATCGTCAAGCCACCGAGAAACGGAACACCCATGCCCTGATCGCCGAACAGCAGATTGAGGCAAATCACGGCAATTGCCAGCCACCCGAACGCATTCCCTGCAAAATCCTTTTCGGCAAGCCGGGTTATCGTCGACCACTCGTAGTACACCGTCAATGCAATTACCGAAGACAACAGCCTGAAAGCGAAGCCTCCGAGCCATGTGGCCGTAAGCGCGAAAGCAGCCAGAACGATTGCTGATACGATGCGCTTTCTCAGCTCGGGCGACATCAGCCCACCACCGCAGCTGGAGCCGCCGATAAGCCACCATAGCGGCGGTCGCGCGAAGCAAAGATTTTCAGGGCCTCGCCAAACATCTCACGTCCGAAATCCGGCCAGAAGCCCGGCAGGAAGACAAATTCCGCATAGGCGGCCTGCCAGAGCAGGAAATTCGAAAGCCGCTCCTCGCCGCTGGTCCGGATGATGAGATCAGGATCCGGAATGCCTGCCGTATCGAGGTGGCTACTGATCAGATCTTCCGTTATCTCATCCGGCTGCAGAAGCCCGTCACGAATTTTTGCAGCAACGCCACGCATGGCGCGCGTCAACTCGTCGCGGGCCCCATAGTTAAACGCAATGATCAGTGTGAGCCCGGAATTCTGCCGGGTTGTCTCCTCCGCCTCCAAAAGAAGCGGCAGGATATCGCTACGCAGCTTGTGCCTCTCGCCGATAACCTTGATTCGCACATTGGCGCGGTGCAGTTCCGCCAGATCGCGGCGGATGAAGCGACGAAGAAGCCCCAGCAAATCGGATACTTCTTCTTCCGGCCGGCTCCAATTTTCAGAAGAAAAGGCATAGAGGGTGAGGAACTCAATCCCCACCTCACCCGCATACTCAACAGCGCGACGGACCGCCTCGACGCCTTTCGTGTGCCCAATGGTGCGGGGCAAACCCCGCTCCTTCGCCCAGCGACCGTTTCCATCCATAATGATGGCGACGTGCTTCGGCACATTTGGCGTCGAACCGTTGTTCATGAGCTTTCCGTGTATTGTTGAGCGTTTATGCGCCGTGCCAGGCCTTAGACCTGCATGATTTCCTTTTCCTTCTCCGCAAGCAAGCGATCGACTTCGGAAATCGTATCGTCAGTCATCTTCTGCACTTTTTCCGACAGGGCGCGGCTTTCATCCTGGCCGATATCGCCATCCTTTTCAGCCTTCTTGAGTGCATCCATGCCATCGCGACGAACGTGGCGAACAGCAACCTTTGCCTTTTCCGCGTAATCGTGGGCAACCTTCACCAGCGACTTGCGACGCTCCTCGTTAAGTTCCGGCAGCGGAATACGCAGGTTCTGCCCATCAACGATGGGGTTCAAACCGAGGTGGGATTCGCGAATGGCACGATCCACGGCACCAACCATCTGCTTATCCCATACCGATACGGAAAGCATGCGTGGCTCTGGGACGGTGATGTTGGCAACCTGATTCAGCGGCATACGGGAGCCATATGCTTCAACCGTTACCGGATCCAGAATGTTAGCCGATGCACGACCCGTTCTAAGAGAAGCTATATCGCTCTTGAAGGCTGTAATCGCGCCGTCCATGCGTCGCTTGAGATCGTTGAGATCAGTTCCGCTCATCTTGCACTCCGTTTCTCTGCAGGCTGTCCAAAACCTGCATAAAATCTATCAGTTATCCGTCACGATGGTCCGGCGACCGCCGCCGGTCAAGATCTGGCCGAAGCCGCCCTTCTCATGAATTGAGAATACAATGATAGGTATTGCGTTCTCACGCGCCAGCGCTACAGCTGCGACATCCATAACCGCAAGCCCTTTCTCCAGGACTTCGCTATGGGTCAGCTGCTCAAAGCGCGTGGCGTTGGGATCCTTCTTCGGATCGGCGGAATAGATGCCATCCACCTGCGTACCCTTGAAGATGGCTTCCGCGCCAATTTCCGCAGCGCGCAGCGCCCCGGCGGAATCGGTCGTGAAGAAGGGGTTGCCGGTTCCGCCAGCAAAAATCACCACCCTGCCCTGCGCCAGGTGATGCAAGGTGCGACGCTGCGAGAAACTCTCACAAATCTCTGGCATTGCAATCGCTGAGAGCACAACGGTCTCGACGTTCAGCTTCCGCAGAGATGTGGCTAGCGCCAGAGCATTGATCACGGTCGCGAGCATGCCCATGTGGTCGCCGGTCACGCGGTCGCCGCCCTTGGAGGCTACAGCCACGCCGCGGAAGATATTGCCGCCGCCGACTACGACGCCAACTTCTACGCCCATGCCTACCGCTTCGGCAATGTCTGAGGCAATCCGATCTGCCACGGCGACATCAATGCCGAATCCCTGGCTGCCCATCAGCGCCTCACCAGACACTTTGAGCAGAACACGTTTGTAGATGGTTTGGGTGGAAGACATGGAAACTCCTTCGAGGATCGCACCGAATGCCGGATACACGAAGGGCATCGCATTGTCACGCGATGCCCTTCGCTTTCACAAGTTTTGAGAGCCGGAAGCTTAGTGCTTCACAGCGGCTGCAACTTCAGCAGCAAAATCGGTCTCTTCCTTCTCAACGCCTTCGCCGAGAAGCAGACGAACCATACCAGTCACTTCAATCGGAGCGCCGACTTCCTTTTCAGCTTCCTTGATGGCGGCAGCAACCGTCAGGTCAGGATTGATAACGAATGCCTGCGACAGCAAAGCAACTTCTTCGAAGAACTTGCGCATGCGGCCTTCAACCATCTTTTCAATGATGGCGTCCGGCTTACCGGAAGCGCGGGACTGCTCGATGAAGACATTACGCTCGCGCTCGGCGACAGCGGCATCAACTTCTTCAGCGCGAACTGCCAGAGGGTTCGTCGCGGCAACGTGCATGGCAACCTGACGACCGATGGCAGCCAGTGCATCCTTGTTGCCGGTAGACTTGAGAGCAACGAGAACGCCGAGCTTGCCGAGGCCATCAGCAGCAGCATTGTGAACATAGGTCGCGACAACACCATCTTCGACAGACAGCTTGGCGGCGCGACGCAGCGTCATGTTTTCGCCGATCGTCGCAATCGCGTCCTTGATCGAGTCGGAAACAGACTTGCCAGTTGCCGGATAGGTAGCAGCGCCAATTGCGTCTACGGAACCATCCGTAGAAAGAGCTACGGATGCCACGCCGCGCACCAGATCCTGGAAGGCGTCATTACGTGCAACGAAGTCGGTTTCGGAGTTGACTTCGACAACAACAGCGCTCGTGCCGGCGCTGGCAATGCCGACGAGGCCTTCAGCCGCTGTACGGCCAGACTTCTTGTCGGCCTTGGCAATGCCCTTGGCGCGCAGCCAGTCGATCGCTGCTTCCATGTCGCCATTGGTTTCGGCGAGCGCCTTCTTGCAGTCCATCATGCCTGCGCCGGTCTTCTCGCGCAGTTCCTTCACCATTGCGGCTGTGATTTCGCTCATTTTTGCCTCTTATCGATTGTCGGATGCGCCAGCAGGGAATCTAAAGCCAGGCGCCGAATTGGGGCAGGAGTGTACCCCGGAGTATGACAGCGTCATGAATGGTGCCGTTGGGCCCCATGCGCAGGAAAACCGCGCAGACGGTCCCGCCCATTCAAGTGAAGGCCGCCGAGTGGCGACCTTCGAGGTTTCGGGCAATCCCGAAAAATTAAGCCTGAGCTTCGTCAGCCAGAGCTGGCTCAATCGGAGCTTCTGCAGAAGCGCCGACGTCACGGCCGGAAGCGCCCTGCTGGCGAGCAATGCCGTCGATGGCAGCGCGGGCAACCAGATCGCAGTAGAGAGCGATGGCGCGCGAAGCATCGTCGTTACCCGGGATCGGATAGTCAATCAGGTCCGGATCGCAGTTCGAGTCGATGATAGCAACGACCGGGATGCCAAGGCGCTTTGCTTCGTCGATAGCAATCTTTTCCTTGTTCGTGTCGATGATGAACATCAGGTCCGGAGTACCGCCCATGTCGCGAATACCGCCAAGAGCCTTCTCAAGCTTTTCACGCTCGCGCTCAAGGTTCAGACGCTCCTTCTTGGTGAAGCCCTGGGCTTCAGAACCAAGGATTTCGTCGAGCTTGCGCAGACGCTGGATCGAGTTCGAAATGGTCTTCCAGTTCGTCATCATACCGCCGAGCCAGCGGGAGTTGACGTAGTACTGGGCGGAACGCTTTGCCGAATCGGCGATCAGTTCAGACGCCTGACGCTTCGTACCAACGAACAAAACGCGGCCACCACGTGCGACGGTGTCGGAAATCACCTGCAGAGCGCGGGACAGCATCGGAACCGTCTGCGCGAGGTCGATGATGTGAATATTGTTACGATCGCCGAAGATGTACGGCTTCATTTTCGGGTTCCAGCGGTGCGTCTGGTGACCGAAGTGAACGCCAGCTTCCAAGAGCTGACGCATGCTGAAATCAGGCAATGCCATGCCTTTTTCTCCTTGTTTCCGGTTTAACCCCCGCGAAGCGAACAGTTGGACAAGCCAACCACCGGCGGAACGGACCGGATTTCTCCCGGCCAATCCCAAGCTTCACGTGTGGAATGATGGTGCGCATAAACGCCAATCGACCGAATTGCAAGTCATATCGGCAATTATGCGTGCATTTATGAATAGAATCACTTGCAGGCGTGCTTGTCCGGCTCCCCCAGAACTTCCAGCTTGGATAGCGTGCCGGAGAGCACGAAATCACCATAATCCATGATGAGATCCCGCGTGATGCCATTGTCATACAACTTAAAGGACATTCGGTAGACTGGTGTGGAATCCGTTTGCGCATCCTCGTTGAAGTAGGCAATCGTCACTGGCCAATAGGGCTTTTTGGCAAACGCTCCGGCACTATTTGCCTCCGCGTCGTCCAGCTTCGGTCCCTGCTGCGGCCCCACAATAGTGGATGTCAGCAGAGTTTGGTCGCCGTCCTCGGAGCCATCGAACAGACGCGCTTCGAAAAAGCGCTCTCCTTTCTTCGCTCGCTCTATGACGTCCAGCATGTGTGCCGTGGGAAATTGTGATGCGGTAAGCTGCACTTCGCGCCGATCGGGCTTGGCCAGCTCCACCTTCACCCCCTCGGCATCATCCTTCGCTTCCCCCACAACCTGCTTGTCCATCTGCTCGTCTGTGAAGGATTTCGTATCGAAGCGGAACTGGCCGGCACGGATGTTCTCGAACGTGGTCGTTTGCTGATCGGTCACTCTCTGCTCTTCGCCCGTATCGATCTTCGTGACAAACCGGAAATTCGTTGTGAAACCGGAGCAGGCGGATCCGGTGAATTCATAGACCATTCGGCCAAACATGCCTTCAATGCCCGAACGGTCGGACACATCCTTCAATTTGAGGTCATAGACTGCGCGATGCGGCACAAGTGAAAGAGCTGCCTCGGGCCCGGCCCAAACCGGGTTTGCGAGAAGCATGATGCTGCTGGAGAAAGCCACAGCTGCAAGGCCGTAACGGACCATCCACAATCTCCTATGGGACTCAGCCCATGATGTTATAAGAACGCCATCAGGCGATGCTTGCTTCATCTGTGACGGAATCGCGTCAATTTTACAATCAAACAGGAGAACGAAATGTCTGCAGCAATCGATGGCCGACTCAAGGAACTGGGGATTGAGCTGCCAGTGGCAGCCGCACCAGCCGCCAACTACGTACCCTACACGCTAAGCGGAAATACCCTGTACATTTCCGGCCAGCTGCCGATGGAAGGCGGTAAAGTTGCGGTGACGGGTTTGGTCGGATCGGATGTCGATGTTGCCACGGCGCAACGGGCTGCAGAATTGTGCGCCATCAATATCCTGTCGCAGGTCAAGGCCGCCCTCGGCGGCGATCTTGGCAAGGTCCGCCGCGTTCTGAAGTTGAACGGCTTCATTGCATCCGCCCCCGGCTTTAGCGAGCAGCATGTGGTGATGAACGGCGCATCGAACCTCGTTGCGAACGTTCTTGGCGAGGCAGGTAAACACGCGCGCGCAGCGGTGGGCATGGCCGCACTGCCCTTCAATGCTGCCGTCGAGGTGGATGCAATCCTGGAAGTCGAAGCATGAGCATCGCAGCATCCTGGATCAAGGAGTTGCCAGTCGCCCATCGCGGCTACCACGACATGAACCAGAAGGTATGGGAGAACACCCTTTCCGCCTTCGCTCGCGCTGTAGAAGCCGGGTTCGCAATCGAATGCGATATCCAGCTGTCGGCAGACAGCATTCCCATGGTCTTCCACGACGATACGCTGGAGAGGCTGTGTGGGATCAAAGGCGATGTCCGTGAGAAAATGGCCTCCGAGCTGGGCTTGCTGGCCGTTGGCGGAACAGCTGATCGCGTTCCGAGGCTAAGGCAGATGCTTGACCTGGTTCAGGGCAAGGTTCCGCTGGTGATTGAGCTGAAAGGCCGCAATGCGGAAGAAGATGACGGCTTTGTTGAAGCGGTGCTGGAAGTGCTGGAAGGCTACCAGGGCAAAGTCGCCTTGATGAGCTTCGATCATCACCTGCTGCGCGAGCTGAAACGGCTTGAGGCACCCTACCCCGTCGGCTTAACGGCCGAAGGCGCCAAGCCAGAGACCTTCTTCGAGCATGATGAAGCCATGCAACTGGGTCTCGATTTCATTTCCTACCATTGGTCTCACCTGCCCAACAGCTTTATTGAGGCACAGAGGGCAAAGGGCGTTCCGGTGATTACCTGGACCGTCAGGGATGAAAAAGCACGCACGCATACCTATACTCATGCCGATCAAATGACCTTCGAAGGGTTCGATCCCAGAGAGACAAAATCTGCATGACGGAACAACTCACCCTCCGCGTCGAAAAATCGTTCAAGTCCATTGGCATTGACCGATGGTCAAGCTTGTCCGGCACGCGGCGCGGGGGTGATGTGGCCTACAATCCTTTCCTATCTCACGCCTTTCTCTCGTCCCTGGAGGAGTCTGGTTCCGCGACTGCGAAAACTGGCTGGCTTGGCCATCATATCCTCATGGAAAACGAGAAAGGTGATCTTCTAGGCGCGGTTCCCGCCTATCTGAAAAGCCACAGCCAGGGCGAATATGTGTTTGACCATGCCTGGGCAGACGCGCTCGAGCGTGCAGGCGGCCAATATTATCCAAAGCTGCAATGCTGTATCCCCTTCACGCCTGCAACGGGGCCAAGGCTTTTGAGTGCGTCCGCGCAGGATACTGAAAGCGTGCGGCTGAACCTTGCAGGCGGCCTCACGGAGATTACACGCCAGCTTGGCATTTCATCCACACACGTCACTTTTCTGCCGGATGAAGAACTCTCCTCGTTTGAGGAAGCCGGTTTCCTGCATCGAATGGATCAGCAGTTTCATTTTATCAACCGGGGTTACGCGAACCATGAGGAATTCCTCGGCGAACTCTCCTCGTCAAAGCGCAAGAACCTCCGGAAGGAGAGACGGTCGGCGCTGGAAAACGGCATCTCCATCGAGTGGCTGACAGGCAGCGACCTGACCGAAAACATCTGGGATCAGTTCTTCGCATTCTACATGGATACAGGCAGCCGAAAGTGGGGACGCCCCTATCTCACCCGCAGTTTCTATTCGCTCATCGGCGAGAGAATGGCAGATGACGTGCTCCTGGTCATGGCCAAGCGAGAAGGCAGATATGTCGCCGGGGCGATCAATTTTATCGGCGAAGATTGCCTGTTTGGTCGTCACTGGGGCTGCATTGAGGATCACCCGTTCCTGCATTTCGAAGTCTGCTATCATCAGGCTATCGACTTTGCCCTTGCGCACCGGCTGAAGAGAGTTGAGGCTGGCGCCCAGGGAGAGCACAAGCTGGCGCGCGGCTACATGCCCGTCACAACTCATTCAGCGCATTATATCGCCCATCCGGGTCTGCGTCGTGCGGTCGAGGACTATCTTGCGCGCGAACGCCGAGAGGTCGCCTATGCTGGCGAATATCTGACTGAACACAGCCCTTTCAGAAAGGGTGAGGAATAACCGAATTCGAAGAGAGGAAGAGTCATTTCGATGAGCACTCCGGCCTATGATCCCAGCAATATCTTTGCAAAAATCCTGAAAGGCGAAATCCCATCTCACAAGCTTTATGAAGACGATGACACGGTGGCATTCATGGATGTCATGCCCCAGGCACCGGGTCACTTGCTCGTTATTCCCAAACAAGGTTCGAGAAACCTTCTGGATGCCGATCCGGCGGTATTATCGAAGCTTATGCCGGTCGTTCAAAAGCTGGCCAATGCTGCCAAGACAGCCTTTGCTGCGGATGGTGTTTTCATTGCGCAGTTCAACGAACCGGCGGCCGGCCAAACCGTTTTTCACCTGCATTTTCATGTGATCCCACGCCATGAAGGCCAGCCACTGAAGCCGCATAGCGGACAGATGGAAGATCAGGCGGTTCTTGCGGCTAACGCAGACAAAATTCGCGCCGCCCTGGCGTAAAGTTGCGCAGGAAGCTCCGGCAAGCAAACGGAGCTTCCCTTCCGTGCACTCACAGCAGCAGCAACCCGGCAAGCAAAGTCGAAATTGCCACCACGACACAGACGATAACCCGCTGCCCAGCGAGCAGAAATGCCACGAAACCAAGCGCGACAGATCCTGCACGCAACCAAAGTGGTGCATCCGCAATTGTCCCGGTTGGAAAGACCACAAGTTTGGCTGTGACAGCCATCACGAGGGCCGTTGCTACCGCCCTCACCCATTGCAGCCCTTCCGAATCCTCATCCAGCGTGTTTCCGGCCAGCACACCCAGCCAACGCCAGATATCTGTTGCAAGCCAACCGGCAAGCGCAATGACAAGATAGGTCCACCACCAGGCGTCACTCATGGGAACTCCTCTTCAACAGCAGGGCTCTGGGAAACCTGACGTCTTTTACGGATGAAATATCTGTCGAACAGGTAGGCGAGCGTACCCCCGCCAATCCCGGCGTAGAGGATATCGAATTTGGGCTCGACGAGCGCCATGGAAGGCCCGAGGACCACGCCTGCAATGAAGGCAACCTTTACAACCGATTGACGCGCACTCGCCCAGATGGACGCAAAGAAATAGATGGGTGTCAGCATGAACAGTGCACCGGCAACGACAGGCGGGAACTGAGCGACGATGCCGTAGCAAATGGCTACGATGATGCCATTGATGAGAGTGAGCGTGATGGCGAAACCACCGAAATAGGCCAGCCTGCGCTCTCTCGGCACATTGGGCACATGCTGCATGGCGAAAACCCAGGATGTGATCGCCACGAAGTGAGACAGAAACAACAACAGCCACGTCGGGCTCTTGTCTGTGCGCATTTCCGGCATGATCGATGCGACCATGGGCATCATGCGAATGGAGGAGAGTGTCACGGCCAGAAAGCTCGCCGCCAAAGGTGCGCCGCCTGCCATTGTGCCAACGAGTATCATCTTGGCTGGTAACGCCCACACCGCAAGCGTCATGAAAACCGCCTGCGATCTCGTGATGCCGGATTCAAGCGCAAAAGCACTGAAGCCGACGAAGGATGTCATCAATATGATGGCAGGAATGGAAAAAATGCCCCGCATGCCAATCATAAACCAGGTCAGATTGGTGCGTTGGCTCACATCGGTTGTCGGCATCAGAAATTCCACGTCCACGTCTGCCAGGAACATCCGCATGAGATGGAGCAGAACAGGCTCACTTTGATTGCGGATGAAGCAGTCCGCTTCCGCAACTGCCCGGCGCAACACCGAACCAGACAAAACTATGCCAGAGAACACCTCCGGCATAGCATTGATTTGCGATGATCACTTCTTTTTCGGGACCCGTGGAACGGTCGCGCCTTTGCGGGGCTTCGGCTGTTCTTCCGTCAGGGCATCGGCATCGGCCTTTGCCTTCACATCCTTGGCTTTCCCGCCCGCCTTCGGTTGATCCTTAGGCTTGGATTTCCGCGCCTTGGAGGGCGATGCTTTCTGTTCGCCTGCATCGTCCTCTGCTGCCTCGACCTCAGCCTCGGGCTTAGGCTTCACAGGGGCAGCCTCCGGGATGCATTTCAGCACAAGGCCGTCCTCCTTGCCATCCTCCTGCTTGCCGACAGTAACCTGGACCACGCCACCCTTGCGCAGGGCACCAAACAGGATCTCGTTCGCCAGAGGCTTCTTGATATGTTCCTGAATGACGCGAGACAGCGGGCGTGCCCCCATGCGCTCGTCATAGCCTTTCTCCGCCAGCCATGAGATCGCATCCTCATGCAGATCGAAGGTAACGTTACGCTCTGAGAGCTGCGTTTCCAGCTGCATGACGAACTTCTGGACCACCTGATGAATAACCTTGGTGGGCAGAGGCGCGAACGGAATGATTGCATCCAGGCGGTTGCGGAATTCCGGAGTAAAGAGACGGTTCAAAGCCTCTTCATCCTCACCGGTGCGGCGAGACGAGCCAAAGCCAATGGCAGCCTTGGCCATTTCTGCCGCGCCTGCATTGGTGGTCATGATCAGGATCACATTGCGGAAGTCGATCTTCTTGCCATTGTGATCTGTCAGGGAGCCATGGTCCATGACCTGCAACAGAATGTTGTAGATGTCCGGATGTGCTTTTTCGATCTCATCCAGCAGCACAACCGAATGGGGATGCTGATCCACCTGGTCGGTCAGCAGGCCGCCCTGATCGAATCCGACGTAACCGGGAGGGGCTCCGAGCAGACGGGAAACCGTATGCCGCTCCATGTATTCCGACATGTCGAAGCGCAGCAGCTCGACACCCAACGACGAGGCAAGCTGTTTTGCCACTTCGGTTTTACCAACCCCGGTCGGACCGGAGAAGACATAGGAGCCGATGGGCTTGTTCGGTTCGCGAAGACCCGCACGAGCAAGCTTGATCGCGGTGGAGAGCGCTTCAATCGCCTTATCCTGTCCGTAGACAACCGAACGAAGCTCTTTCTCGAGATTGGCGAGAACCATCTCGTCATCCTTCGAAACAGTCTTCGGCGGAATACGGGCCATCGTTGCGATTGTCGCCTCGATTTCCTTCTCCGTGATCAGCTTACGGCGCTTCGAAGCCGGCAGAAGCATCTGTGCCGCACCCGTTTCGTCGATCACGTCGATAGCCTTGTCCGGAAGCTTCCGGTCAGAAATGTAGCGCGCGGACAACTCGACAGCCGATTTGATCGCCTCATTCGAGTAACGCAGCTTGTGATACTCTTCGAAGTAGGGCTTCAAGCCCTTCATGATTTCGATGGCATCATCAATTGAAGGCTCATTGACGTCGATCTTCTGGAAGCGCCGCACAAGCGCACGGTCCTTTTCGAAGAACTGACGGTATTCCTTGTAGGTCGTCGAGCCGATGCAGCGGATTGCACCCGACGAAAGAGCCGGCTTCAGCAGGTTGGACGCATCCATTGCGCCGCCCGAGGTCGCGCCAGCGCCGATGACCGTATGGATCTCGTCAATGAACAAGACAGCGCCCGGGTATTCCTCAAGCTCCTTCACGACCTGCTTCAGGCGCTCTTCAAAGTCGCCGCGATAGCGGGTGCCTGCAAGAAGAGTACCCATATCGAGCGAAAAAATTGTCGCATCGGCGAGTGCTTCCGGAACCTTGCCTTCCACGATCCGCTTGGCAAGACCTTCCGCGATTGCGGTTTTACCGACACCCGGATCACCGACATAGAGAGGATTGTTCTTGGAGCGGCGGCACAGAACCTGAATTGTGCGGCTAACCTCAGAGTGCCGTCCAATCAGCGGATCGATCCGCCCGTTCTTGGCCTTCTCATTCAGGTTGACGCAATAGGCTGTAAGGGCATCCTGGGCTTTCTTTGCGCCCCCCTCTTCCTGTTCGCGCCCGGTCTTGGCCTCGGATTCCCCCTCCTCAGCGCCGCGCGGTGTGCGCACCTGCGAGGAGCCGGGACGCTTGCCAATCCCGTGAGAAATATAGTTGACCGCGTCGTAGCGGGTCATTTCCTGCTCCTGCAGGAAGTAAGCCGCATGGCTTTCGCGCTCGGCAAAAATTGCGACCAGAACGTTTGCGCCGGTCACTTCTTCCCGACCGGAAGACTGCACGTGGATAACCGCGCGCTGGATGACACGCTGAAATCCGGAAGTTGGCTTGGAGTCCTCGTCATATCCCGTGACGAGATTGGCGAGTTCATTATCGATATAATCGGAAACGGTCTTTCGAAGCGTTTCCAGATTGACGTTGCATGCCCCCATAACCGCCGCCGCGTCGGCGTCGTCTATGAGCGCCAGCAGCAAATGCTCCAGCGTCGCATATTCGTGGTGCCGCTCATTGGCGAAGGTCAGTGCCTGATGCAGCGCCTTTTCGAGACTAGGCGAAAATGTTGGCACGTGGGTTCCTCACTTCTTTTCCATGACACATTGCAGCGGGTGCTGGTGCTGGCGGGCAAAATCCATGACTTGGCTTACCTTGGTCTCAGCCACCTCGTATGTAAAGACGCCACATTCGCCCACACCATGATTGTGAACGTGCAGCATGATGCGAGTGGCCGCTTCACGGTCCTTCTGGAAAAAACGCTCCAGAATATGGATGACGAAATCCATCGGCGTGTAGTCGTCATTCAACAAAAGAACGCGATAGAGATTCGGGCGTTTCGTCTTCGGCTTCGTACGGGTTATGACCGACGTGCCGCGATTGGCCTGGTCACCATCGTCACTCTTTTCATCTTGCATCAAGATCGGCTTCGCGATCATCTTTCATCATTCCCCATTGTCCGACCGCTTCCTTCATCGTCCGCATGGCTCGAACATCAGTCACTTCTATTTAGTTCGTCAGGAAGCGATTTTAAGCCCCTCGCTGCCGTACGCAATCACTATTGCTCGAAGCGATGGATCAGCATCGCAAAACAGGCTTGCCCGGAACATGTCGCAATAGAAAAAGCCGCCCGCGGATGCAGACGGCCTCAATAGAAACATCAAGCTGCCTATCAGGCGGAACGCTTAACCAATGCCGTGGATTGTACAACTGCAGCCTCGAACGGCTTGGTAACCGTCTTGCCAAGATCCGTGTACAATTCGCCAAGACGCGTGCTCTGCGCCACGAAGCCTTCATAGGAAGACTTGGCATAGCCCGTCTGCAACTCAAGCGCGCTTTCGATGTTGCGAACGCCCATCAGGCGCTCCATATGCGCCGTGAAGTCCTGAAAGACCTTGCGGGAGTAGTCCGTATTTTCAGTTGCAATAGCCTGAAGGCCCTTTGCCACATCGGAATAGTTCTTCAACATACCGTCCAGCACTTCCTTGGTCTTGCGGTTTGCATCATCAAGATTGAACATTCTCCACCTCCTGAGTGTATTCAATTCCTGATAGAATTATTTCGCACTGCGAAAGTCAAGCGGGTTTTATTCGCAGATGCGAAGCCACTTTAATTTCAGGGTGTTGCGCAAACAAAAAAGGCGAACCGCAAGGTCCGCCTCATTCGCACTATCTCGACTGTATCAGAGATCGACATCCAGAATGGCCATCGAGAAGTTGTACGAGCGCTCGTCGTCTTCATCGTCTACGTAGACAACGCCAAGAAACTCATCGCCAGCATAGACTTCTGCGGAATCGTCCTTCCGAGGGCGCGCCTTAACGCTCATTGTCGGATTGAACACACGCTTGAAATAGGCGTCCAGTTTCTTGATTTCTTCAGCTTTCACCGGTGTTTCTCCGTCTTCTTTATGGTTCGCGGCTTTTGGCACGGGATAGCGGCGAAAGTAAAGGCGCTTCCGCCATTCTCCCCCACGCAATCGGAGCGAAGGGGCCGGATGCTCAATCCTCACTGGCAATCATCTGGTTCATCAGGCGCGAGGGCTCTGTGCACCCGGCTTCGCCTACAACCTTGGCCGGAACGCCAGCCACCGTAGAATTATGCGGCACGGATTTCAGCACCACCGAACCTGCGGCCACCCGCGAGCAATGGCCAACCTCAATGTTGCCGAGGATCTTGGCCCCTGCCCCGATCAAAACGCCGTGACTGATTTTCGGATGGCGATCAGCGCCTTCCTTCCCAGTCCCACCGAGCGTAACGCCATGAAGGATCGATACGTTATCACCGATAACCGCCGTTTCGCCGACGACCAACCCCGTCGCGTGATCCAGGAAGATGCCCTTGCCGATGCGAGCTGCCGGGTTGATATCGGTCTGAAAGACGCTTGAGGATCGGCTTTGCAGATAAAGCGCAAAATCCCGCCGATCCTTTTTCATCAACCAGTGTGCAAGCCGGTGCGTCTGAATGGCATGGAAGCCCTTGAAATAGAGAACAGGCTCCAGGAAACGGGTGCAGGCCGGATCACGATCGTAATAGGCCTGAATATCCACCCGCAAAATGGCACTCCATTCCGGCCAGTCGAGCAACATTTCCTCGAAGGTCTGGCGCAACAGAACAGCCTGCATATCGGGATGATCGAGCCGCTCGCAGATGCGGTGTATCACGCAGTCTTCCAGAGATCTGTGGTTCAGAACCGTGGAGTAAAGAAAGGCGGCAAGCACCGGATCTCGCTCTGCCCCGGCTCTCGCCTCCTGTCGCAGACTATCCCAGATAGGATCGACCGCAGCAAAGGGCTCCTGAACTCGAATATCACTGCGTGCCACCATGGCGGTATCCTCTTGCTCGACGAACTCAAGATATAGAACAGAATTGGTGAAACACCAATGACCGCCCAAAAATCTCCCGGACGGCCAGCGGTGTATTCAACCAAGCTCCCGGTAGAAATCCAGGACTGCCGTCTTGAATACCTTGTCACCCACGGCAAGCATGTGGTCGCGATTGGGAATGTCGAGTGCCCGCGCATTTGGCATCAAAGCTGCCAGTTCCTGCGGAGAGCCGGCAATATCGTCCTTGGTTCCGACGCCAATCAATGTGGGAAGCTCTATGGATGCCATAGCCTCTCTTGCCACAAGGTCGCGCGAACCACGGATGCAGGCAGCAAGCGCCGTCCGGTTGCTGCGCGTCTGGTCGGCGAATGCCCGAAACATCCGGCCGCGGGCGTGGGTAATGGCTTCAGGGTCTTCTGCAAGCAGGGCGTCTGCAATCGGGTCCCAGTCCCCCACCCCATCGGTCATGCCAATTCCCAGCCCGCCCAGGACCAGCGACCGCATGCGGGCATGATGCTTCAGTGCCGCAAAAGTGGAAATGCGCGCCCCCATTGAGTAGCCCATGAAATGGGCCGTCTCCACCTCCAGGTGATCGAGCAGAGCGATGGCATCATCTGCCATAACCCAGGGCCGATAGGCATCCACCTCCATCGGCTTGTCACTGGCACCGTGACCACGATTATCGATCGCGATTACACGGTAACCGGCATCACCCAGCGTTTTCAGCCAGCCCGGATGCACCCAGTTCACGTTTGCGCTTGAAGCAAAGCCGTGGATCAGCAGAACCGGCTCACCTGTGGTTTCACCGGCATCAAAATAGGCCAGCGACAAGCCATCATGCGTAAAGCGCGAAAATTCAGGCGTATTGAGATTCATCGAAAAACTTCCTATTGCGGGCGAAACATAGGTCAAGGTGCGGCATCATTCCACGGTGGAATTTGCGTTTTTTCGTTTGGCGAAAGCGCCGGACCTCTACACATTCCGCAGCGGCATGAGTAATGTCGCGCCATAACAAAGCAATTGGAGAATTTCCATGGCCGGTCACGGTATCCCTCATTTCCAGAACGACGGTGGGCATCGCCTGATTGAAGTCGGCGTCAAGGAATTCATGTGCACCGGCGCAAACGTACCCTTCGACCATCCCCACATCTACATCGATATGGGCGACGACAACGAAAAGGTCTGCTCCTACTGTTCCACGCTCTATCGCTACAATGCCTCCCTCAAGGCAGAGGAAACCAATCCTCCCGGCTGTGTCTTCCACGTGAAGGCCGCCTAATAGCGCACTCATGACCATAAAAACCGCAGCGATTATCGGCGCCGGCATGGCGGGGCTCACCGCTGCGCTTGCGCTGGCGCGGCGGGGAATACAGGTTCAAATCATTGAGCAGGCGTCCTACCTCGCAGAGGTGGGTGCAGGCTTACAGCTTTCACCCAACGCCTCACGGGTCCTTTCCAGGCTTGGCGTTCTGGCTGATCTGGAAGAAGTGTGGACAGAGCCGGTCTCGGTTGAGATGGTTTCCGGCCGTGACCTTCGCAAGCTGGCATCGCTTCCACTGGGGCAGAGTGCGAGGCAACGCTGGCAGGCACCTTATGGTGTGCTGCACCGCTCGACACTGCAAAAAGTCCTGGCCAATGCCGTTGCAAACAACCCCAACTGCCAGATACGCCTCGGACGCAGACTGGAGCATGCCGATAAAGTGCGGATCGAGGCGCTGACCGGAGTCGCTCCGGACCTCATAATTGGCGCAGACGGCGTATGGTCCAGCATCAGAAACACCATAGCAAATGCACCGGAGCCGGATTTCTCAGGAAACGTAGCCTGGCGCTTCACTCTTTCCTTCAGGGAAAGCCCTGCCTTCCTCAATCCAAAGAGCGTGACAGCCTTCCTGGGGCCATCCACCCATATGGTGGCCTATCCCTTGGCGGAAGTGGAAGCATTCAACATCGTGGCCATCGCCGCCGGGATCAATCCCGGTAATACCTGGGATGCTCATGCCTCTGCCGAGCAAAAACGGCTTCTGCTGCAACAATTTTCCGGCTGGAACAGCGAAATCACGGAGATGCTCCGCCGCCGGGAGGATCCACGATTCTGGCCTCTTTATCAGGTCAGCGATGGAGCATGGCAGGATGGACAATCCACCGTTCTGGTGGGAGATGCTGCGCATGCCATGATGCCGTTTGCGGCCCAAGGCGCGGCCATGGCCATTGAAGACGCTTATGAGCTGGCCGAATGGATTGCCTCCGCCAACGACCTGCCTTCGGCCCTTCACGCTTACGAAGCCTCACGCAAGCGGCGCGCATCCATGGTGAGACGCCGGGGTGACTTTAACCGCTTAGCCTATCATGCAAGAGGCCCATTGCGTGTGGCCCGTGATCTGATCCTGGCCCTTCGTCCGCCGCAATCACTCGCGGCGGATCTTGATTGGCTTTACGGCCACGAATTCCAATCGGAAGACCGTTAAACTGCGGCGGCTGCGGTGAAACCGGCCTCCAGATCGTGCTTCAGATCGGCAACGTCCTCAAGACCGATCTGCAATCGAATAACCGGACCAGTTTCAGGTGCCTTGCAAATGGTTCGATCACTCAAATCCACATGAAGCGCCAGGCTTTCATACCCACCCCAAGAATAACCCAGACCAAAGAGGCTCAAAGCGTCCAGAAAAGCATGGGCCTTTGCCTTGAAGCGCTCTTTACCGTCAACCTTCAAAACGAAAGAAAAGATACCACTGGAGCCGCGAAAATCCCGCTTCCAGAGCGCGTGTCCCGGAAAGCTTTCCAGCGCCGGATGCATGACCCGGTCGACAGCCTCCAAACCTTCCAGCCATTGGGCAACTTCCAGCGCACTCTTCTGGTGATGAGCCAATCGCACGCCCATTGTGCGCAAACCGCGCAGGACGAGGTATGAATCTTCTGGCGCTCCACAAATGCCAAGCGAAAGTTGCGCCTGCCTCAGTCTTGGCCAATGTTCTGCATTGGCCGATACCGATCCCATGATGATATCAGAATGGCCGGAGGGATACTTCGTCGTGGCATGCATGGAAACATCCACGCCATGATCCAGTGGACGAAAATAAAGTGGCGTAGCCCACGTATTATCCATCGTCACGACGCAGCCATGCCTATGAGCGATGTCGGAGACGAGGCGAATATCCTGCATCTCAAAGGTGTTGGAGCCTGGCGCCTCCGTATGAACAAGCCTTGTGTTCGGACGGATCAATGCCTCGAGCCCCGCACCGATAGCCGGATCGTAATAGTCGACTGTCACGCCCAGCCGCTTCAAGGTTGTATTGCAAAATTCGCGGCAGGGGCCGTAAACGGAATCAACGACCAGGGCGTGATCACCTGCGGAGAGATAGGCCAGAAATGGCACCGTAATGGCCGCTAGCCCTGACGGCACCAGAATGGTGCCTGCCGATCCTTCCAACTCATCAAGCGCCTCGCACAAGGCGTCGGTCGTCGGCGTTCCCCGCGTACCATAGCTATACTTCTGTCCGCGCGTCGCCATCGTATGGGAGTCAGGAAAAAGTACGGTCGAACCGCGCGTGATCGGCGGGTTTACAAATCCGTGAAAGCTGCCGGGGTCATGGCCCAGATGTGCGAGCCGTGTGTTCTCACCAAGAGCAGAGTGACCAGAGGTCTTTTTTTTCATTTGCTGAAGGTTCCTGCGTGAAGATCGCGATTCAAAGCGGTGCTATCACGGATCATCAGGATGCCAAAACGCTTAAGCAAGCTATGCATCAACTGGCCAAAAACAGACCTCACGCACAATCGGGGCTGCCCAAAATTGCACACCCTGCCTTATATATCATCAACGCACCGAAATTTGTCGAATTTTGGGCGCTAATATAAAAGGCAAGTCTTGACCGGCGCGAAGATTTGCGACTGTGATAAGCCCGGCTCGTTTCGGGAGGCCTTACGAGCAACTCACCATGAAAATCACGCATGGTGAGTATTCTATTCTAAAAAACAAACAGACAAAGGTTGGGAAAATGAAAAAGACGATCCTGTCAGCCGCGATCGGCGCGGCAGTCCTTGGCGCCGCCTCGGCTGCATCCGCTGCCACGCTTGACGATGTAAAAGCGAAGGGCTTTGTAACCTGCGGCGTCAGCGGCGGCATTCCGGGCTTCTCCAACCCGAACGACAAGGGCGAATGGACCGGTATCGACGTTGATTACTGCCGCGGCATCGCAGCAGCTGTCTTCGGTGACGCTTCCAAGTACAAAGTTGTCGCCCTCTCCGCAAAGGACCGCTTCCCAGCGCTCCAGTCCGGCGAAATCGATGTTCTGACCCGTAACACGACGTGGACACTGAGCCGCGACACCTCGCTCGGCTTCAACTTCCGCACCGTAAACTACTATGACGGCCAGGGCTTCATCGTGAAGAAGGCTCTGAACGTGAAGTCGGCTCTTGAACTGTCCGGCGCAGCCGTTTGCGTTCAGCAGGGCACCACCACCGAGCTCAACCTGGCTGACTACTTCAAGGCAAACAATCTGCAGTACAACCCGGTCGTCTTCGAAAAGGAAGCTGACGCGACTGGTGCCTACGATTCCGGCCGTTGCGACGTCTACACGACCGACCAGTCCGGCCTCTATGCCATTCGTCTGAAGATGAAGAACCCGGATGAGAACGAAGTTCTGCCGGAAGTCATCTCCAAGGAGCCGCTTGGCCCGGCCGTTCGCCAGGGCGATGACCAGTGGTTCGATGTGGTCTCCTGGGTTCACTATGCAATGGTCAACGCTGAAGAATTTGGCGTGAACTCCAAGAACGTCGATGAGATGAAGACCAACGGCAGCCCGGACGTGAAGCGTCTGCTCGGCTCGGAAGAAGGTACGAAGCTTGGCACGGACCTTGGTCTGACCAATGAGTGGGCTTACAATGTTGTAAAGCTGGTCGGTAACTACGGCGAAGTGTTTGACCGCAACGTCGGCCCGAACACGCCTCTCAAAATTCAGCGCGGCCTGAACGCACTGTGGACCAAGGGCGGCCTGCAGTATGCTCCACCAGCACGCTAATACATAAAATTCATCTATGAAGATATTGAAGGCGGGGTCATCTCCGCCTTCAGCATAAACAAAACCCGGAAGGGCAAAAAAACGCTCAAAAGAGCATGTGAGAGGGAAAGTGCCCATGGCAGGCGACGCGCTCAGCCCGGGGAAGCCTCGTAAGACGCTTTCTTCGCTGATATACGACCCGCAAGCGCGCGGAATTTTTTATCAAGTAGTAACAGCAGCATTGGTAGTGCTGTTCGTATGGATCGTGACGCAGAACACGATCCACAATCTTCAAAGGGCAAATATTGCATCTGGTTTTGGCTTCTTGCAGGGCCGCGCCGGCTTCGATATCGGTCAGCGTTCTATCGAGTATTCCAGCGATTCAACTTATGCGCGCGCACTACTCGTTGGCCTGCTGAATACCCTGCAGGTCGCCATTGCTGGCGTCATTACTGCCACGATTATTGGGTTCTTGGTTGGTATTGCACGTCTGTCCCGTAACTGGCTTATCGCAAAGATCGCGCAAGCCTACGTCGAGCTTTTCAGAAACATTCCACCGCTTCTCGTCATCTTCTTCTGGTATAAGGGTGTCATCACCATCCTTCCACAAGCTAGGGAATCGATGGAGCTACCGTTCGGCTCCTACCTGAACAACCGTGGTCTCTTCTTTCCGAAGGCCATCTGGGGTGAAGGGACCTGGCTTGTCGGCTTGGCATTTTTGATTGCAGTTGTCGCGGCAATCATTATTTCCCGCTGGGCCAGAAGCAGACAGGCACAAACTGGACAGCAGTTTCCTTCCGGCTGGGTTGGCTTTGGTCTTATTGTGCTGTTGCCGCTTGTGACATTCCTGGCACTCGGCGCACCGATGACCTTTGAGTATCCGGTCGCAAGCCGTTTCAACTTGACGGGCGGTTCGGTCGTCGCACCTGAGTTCATTTCACTCTATCTTGCCCTCTCCTTCTATACAGCGTCGTTTATTGCAGAAATCGTGCGTGGCGGTATCAAAGCTGTACCGAAGGGCCAGACAGAGGCCGCGAATGCTCTTGGTCTGCGTTCCAACATCACGACCAGGCTGATCATCATTCCTCAGGCCATGCGGCTCATCATTCCACCGCTGACGAGCCAGTTCCTGAACCTCACGAAGAACTCGTCGCTCGCCGTTGCCGTGGGTTATGCGGACGTCGTCGCAGTGGGCGGCACGATGCTTAACCAGACTGGACAGGCGGTAGAAATCGTTGCGATCTGGCTTGTAATCTACCTGTCGCTTTCGATTACGACGGCCCTCTTCATGAACTGGTTCAACGCAAAAATGGCGCTGGTGGAGAGATAAGATGTCGAACACCGATTTTACGTATGTGCGCCAGCAAATGACTGCGGCGCGTGAGGCACCTTCGAGTGAGAAGGGCATCATCCATTGGCTGCGCGTCAATCTGTTCGCGACGCCAAAAGATGTCGTCATGACAATTCTGGCGATTGCCCTTCTGGCCTTCTCTATCCCCAGCATCATTCAGTGGCTTTTCATTGACGCTGTGTGGACGGGAAGCGATCGTACAGCTTGCTTGACCGTTGCACAGGGTGGTGCGCTGCCCGACGGACAGTCAGGCGCGTGCTGGGCCTTCGTGTCCGCCAAATTCCAGCAGTTCATCTTCGGACGTTATCCGCTGGATGAACGGTGGCGGCCGATTCTGGTCATGGTCATGTTTACCATCCTGCTGATCCCGATGCTGATTCCGAAGGCACCGGCGAAAGGCTTGAACGCACTTGCACTCTTCGTGGTGCTTCCAGTTATCTCCTTCTTCCTGCTTACAGGCGGTTTTGGCCTTCCAACGGTCGAAACGCAGCTCTGGGGCGGCCTCATGGTGACACTGGTGCTGTCGTTCTTCGGCATAACGGTTTCGCTGCCGATCGGTATCTTGCTGGCCTTGGGCCGACGCTCGAATCTGCCGGTCATCAAAATGTTGTGCGTGCTTTTCATCGAAGTCGTTCGCGGCATTCCGTTGATCACCGTTCTTTTCTTCGCAAGCGTCATGCTGCCGCTGTTCCTGCCGGACGGCTGGACCTTCGACAAGTTGCTGCGTGCCTTGATCGGCGTCTCAATCTTCTCCTCCGCCTATATGGCGGAAGTCATCCGCGGCGGCTTGCAAGCTATGCCTCGCGGTCAATATGAAGGCGCAGATTCGCTCGGCCTCAGCTACTGGCAGAAAATGCGTCTTGTCATTCTGCCCCAGGCCCTCAAGCTGGTCATTCCTGGTATTGTGAATACCTTCATCGGACTGTTCAAGGACACCTCGCTGGTGTCGATCATCGGCATGTTCGATCTCTTGGGTATTGTGAACCTGAACCAGGCCGACCCCAACTGGGCAACTCCTGTCACACCTGTAACCGGCTATGTATTCGCAGGCTTCGTGTTCTGGATTTTCTGCTTCGGGATGTCTCGTTATTCGCTCTTCATGGAGCGTCATCTCGACACCGGTCACAAGCGATAAGAAGGGAATTTTCTATGTCCGCTCAAAAGGCAAACAACAGCGCCATGACGGTATCCCAGACCGATGTCGCTATTGAAATTACCAATATGAACAAATGGTATGGCGATTTTCACGTTCTGCGTGACGTCAACCTCAAGGTCATGAGAGGCGAACGCATTGTTATCGCCGGACCATCCGGATCTGGTAAATCAACAATGATCCGCTGCATCAACCGTCTGGAAGAGCATCAAACGGGTCAAATCGTTGTCGATGGCATCGAGTTGACGAACGATTTGAAGAAGATTGATGAAGTCCGCCGCGAAGTCGGCATGGTCTTCCAGCACTTCAACCTCTTCCCCCACCTGACCATCCTGGAAAACTGCACTCTTGCTCCAATCTGGGTTCGCAAGATGCCCAAGAAGCAGGCTGAGGAGATCGCGATGCACTATCTCGAGCGCGTCAAGATCCCTGAGCAGGCGAACAAATATCCAGGACAGCTTTCCGGCGGTCAGCAGCAGCGTGTGGCGATCGCCCGGTCGCTGTGCATGAAGCCAAAGATCATGCTCTTCGACGAGCCAACCTCAGCACTCGACCCGGAAATGGTGAAGGAAGTTCTCGACACCATGGTGAGTCTTGCCGAAGAAGGCATGACCATGCTGTGCGTAACACATGAAATGGGTTTCGCCCGTCAGGTCGCCAACAGAGTCATTTTCATGGACCAAGGGCAGATCGTCGAGCAGAATTCACCTGCGGAATTCTTCGACAACCCGCAGCACGAGCGCACCAAGCTCTTCCTGAGCCAAATCCTGCACTAAACCGACAGAGGGGCGCTACGGCGCCCCTCCTTGTCTCTACAAGTCAAATGGTCACGGCTTCAGTTCTGTATGCCTCTCGCGCCTCTACCAGCGGATCGAATAGCGAGCGTTGACCGCAGGCCTTGGCGCTGGGCCGGTGATGGAATCCAGACGCCCGGTCACTTTCAGCCTCTTTCCGATCTTCTGCTCTATCGCCACTCCCGTTGTGACATGGCTCAGGCTATCCACACTCCCGGCATTGATCAGCACAGCACTTCCCCAAGCCGGGTTAGACCAGCGAATGCTCTGCATAGCGTTCAAATCCCCCCAACTGCCGTGAATGCCGCCGTAGGAAAGCGCGATGCTCCTTTCCAGCTCAAGATCAAGATCCGAGTTGAGAATTCGCTTCGATGAAAGGCTCATCCGCGCCGTACCCCCGCCTGTCAAAGCATTCATGTCCAGACTGACGTCGCGGTTCAACTGATAGTCAGGGGTGCGCAGGGACGCGGCCTTTAGCTTCCCCCATACCTTAACAGGCGCCTCGGCCGGTCCGCCCTTTACCTTGGACTGCACGCCTATATCCACACCTGTGGACGCATAGTCATAGCCTGGAATGCGCAAACCGAGCCGTGCGTTGTATGCCGTATCCGAAAGCTTGCTGGGCGCCCAAATCAAAGCGGGTTCATCTGCGCATGCAGTTGACGCTAAAAATATGCCGAGAGATCCGGCGAGAATGAGAGGGAGGACCCGCATCACGCTCTCCTTTCGAATCAAAACATCTATTCACTCTGCACCTACCGCACCAAAATGGCCGAGAAGGGACAAACCTGAACCGCAGATGAACAAAATATGTTGATCGAACTAACAGGGCTGAAACAGAAACATGAGCGCTGAGGAAGATTCTTGTCTGTATTCATGCCCCTTAAAGGCTTGAAAGCAGCACCACAGCTACAATCGTCGCAACAGTTGCGAGCCGCGGGGACCGCCAACTCCCGTGCCCAAAATCATCGCCAGAGCATTGCGGCATAGCTTGTCAGCCGGCTGCAAAATCGCATCTTCTATCTCGACTGCGGGAGCAAGGAATACAGCAGATGACGGTAGCTTACCCCCGGATGTGGCTTATAGGAACAGCGATCTTGTTGTGTGCTGGGCAGAGCGGCTGCTCAACATCCTCAGCGATCGAACCCTTTCCATCGAGCTTAACCTATGGCGGTCGCTCTCCCATTGTAAATGGACGGGTCGGGAGTTCTTTCAGCTATGAGGTGAGAGACCAGTTCGGAGATCGCTATTCCGAACTCTACGAGATCCAGCCTGACCACACGGTGAGGCTGGTTACGCGCTTCAAGTATTCACGTCCGGGCTAAAGAGATCGCCAACGTCAGCAGACCAGCGCATTTTCGGACTGGGCAGCTGAAATGTTCGAGCTTTTATTGCTGTGCAGTCCGGGCGCAAAACCGCCTAAGCACTTTTGATGGACCCTCTATACATCCATGCAGCTACGCAGACCGTGCGTGCACCTGGCCACACATGGTCGAAACTAACGACCCAACCAATGGGGCTTCAAAAATCCGGATAAGAATTTGCGAAAGTGGTGAGAGCGCAGGGATTCGAACCCTGGACCTACTGATTAAAAGTCAGTTGCTCTACCGGCTGAGCTACGCTCTCCCTCAGGCAGCGCGTCGCGCCTTTGAAAGTGGGCGGAACATATTCAGATGCCTGCCCGCGGTCAAGTCGCGAAAAGCAAAAAATATCAGACTTTCAACAGAGTAAAATAGGCAAGGCTGGCTTCCCTCCTGCGCTCCCCTAAAGTCATCAAATGTATCGACGCCATTGGCCGATAAACGGATTGCCTGGCCCTTCACATTGAGACTTCACAGAGAGCGGAGAGGCAAACCGGCGGATGAATCATCCGATCAAGCTATTGGCGTTATTGGTGACAGCCGCTTCTTCAATTGCATTCCATGGTGACGGGTGCGGTACAAAAACACGCATGTCAGCATAGTTCTATGTCATTGGTCAGAACAGAAAAGGCCCACTCGAGCAATCCGAAGCACGGAACTCATTGGTCAAGAGCAGATCACTCTGCAAAACCGTGTGTGGCGGCGGAGAATGGACAGGTGTAACCCGGCGGGTGAGCATCCCGAGTTTGGCGACGCAATCATAGTGCCGCCCTCCTTTTCCCGTGCCAGCGAAAATGCCTCCTCCGACGTTCCAGTCCGAGCTGCGGAGACCGTGTCCTTTGCATCTGGCATAACGGAGGCAACGTGTACATTGATGGCCGCCTGGAAGTCACATTTGAGCTGTTTCCCAGAGCACCTGCCGCTGACAGAACCTTAGAGCAGTTCATACCTCGATAGCGGACCTGCGGATGGCAAGACCAATGCTGCGGTCACAGGAGCGGAGGTCCATCTTCACGGCAGTGACACCAGATGATTACGCGGTGATGGTTTGTCCATCTTCGCATATGGCTCATTGAAAAGACTGCGCTTTTTTCGGGGCCTCCAAAATGACGTGGGCATATCGCGGCGTTTGATGTGGGCACCTTCTGGGCATAGGCACTAAAAAACCCGCAGAAGCGGGTTAAAAGCTGAAGTCTACCCGAATTGGGTACGAGGCTACCTGGACCGGGTAAGGTCCGTCCTCCGGTAGAAGCGCGCGATGAAACCCTCTGGTTCGAAGATCGGGGCGACGCCGGCAGAATCCAATTCCGCTTTGATAGCCGCCCTATATCCTTGGCGAGACTTCGCGATCTCGGACAGCGATGCATGGGTCACTTTGAAGTCCTCAAGCGACGTCCTCTCAATGAACTTTACTACTCGCCCAGTGTCCCGACGAACAGTTTTCACAGTGAGATATCCGCGCCTAATGAGCTCAGCGACAGTGATGGTCGTGGTACCAAGCGCGAGTTCGGCCTCCTTCAGTCGCATCAGATCGCCGTCGCCGCCAGCGAAGGGGCTGCCTTTTCTTTGCTCTTTGCGCGCCTCCTCGGACGATGGGGTCGGTGAAGCAAGGTACACCCGTTCGAAGATCGGTCTGTCGCCATGCTCGATGAAGGCCTCGACACTTCCGTCCAATACCATTCCTACGAGTTGCTTGAACGGCTGTCGGAAAACAGAAGCCGCCGAAGCAAGCGACGTAAACCCATTCGTGCAGACTGCAACTGCCGATCTGTTTGCCAGAGATTGAATCAGAGCGTCCACCGCTCTCATTTCGATTCGTGCAAATGCCCGCTCTCCGTCGGCACGCCTCTCAACTTGAGTCAGGATGCCTACGCTCAAGAGGCCATGCACCATTTCTTCGCTGACGCCCAAGAGGTCTCCGGCCTCCCTACTATTCACCGTCTCACGGGCCGCGAGGAGAATGGGCCGTAACACGGCCGCATCGAAGTATGTGCATGCGTCAGAGAAGCCGTCACGAAAATCAGGATCGTTCGCCTTCAGTAAGGCTCTGATACGGTTGTGGGTAAGACCATACTCAGCATGCGCAGAGGTCACGCTATGCAAGTAGCGGACTTCGACAGGTTTGAGGATGGTCTGACCTTCCCCAAACGGCATATTGCGCACGAGGATATCCTGCATGAGGTCCACGATCGGCTGATAAGCGTCCTTGGAAAGGTTTCGACGGAGCCAGTGGGCCATAGGACCCAACACCTGTCCCACGTACTTTGCCATAGGACGATCACGATCAATCACCTGCGCAATAGCGCGCCGAATTTCATTTTCACCTTTCATTGCGAGACAGAATCCCCACTCACGCAGATCGGTGTCCTCCGACATCCATTCACGGACCTGATGAAGGGCAAGCACGTCACCGAGATAGCGTGAGAATTCGGCCGCGACGTGCACGTGGAGCGCGTCCAGGAAGCTGGTTCCGGCACCCAGGAACACCCGGTCCCGCAGATATCGATCAAGCATAGGCTGTCGGCTAGGGAGGGGAGCGGCACCCGCAGCCTCAATTTGTGCGAGGTTGGCTTCCACGAACCGAGGGAAGTCATGGACGTCATCCTCAGAACCCACCGACACCTCAAGCAAAGCGCAATCATGAAGGTGGCAGCCTTCGATTCCCCGAACACTCCACCACGCGCGGCGATAGGCTCGGGACACATGACGCCCCGACCTCCTTTCCCTATCCTCCATGACGCACCGTGCACAGAGACGGTGCCTCCGTCCGAGCCGCATCTCCTTGCTCAGGGTAGCATGACCCATTCGCCAGGTTTCCCCGGCACCGGAAGCCACCACCGCCAGTGTCTGAAGGCGCGACACCGAAACACCCGACCACTCGGTGACCAAAGCCAAGGCGTCGGCATCACCTTGCTCGATAGCCCTCGCCGTGACATCCGTGTGGCCAAGGAACGACCGCAAGGATGAGAACCCATTTGCCGCGGCAAGACGTGCTACGAAATCGATCGCAGTCTCATCGGCGTGGTATTCGAGGGTTACAGGCAGGACCATCACTTGCTTCCCTTCTTTGCAGGGGTCCAGAGATCGGCGACAGAGTTTGCGGGATCGATCTCACTCCATCGGGCAGCCGTGTAGATGTTGTCGTTCGGCAGACACCCGCTGGTGCGTGAGTAGTTGAAGGCGAAAGCGCGGCGGTCGACCGTATCCTTGCCCTTGCTCATCGCCAGGAAGCACGCTCCTTGGACTGCCGTGACAATCTCACCGAAGCTGCCGCTGTTGGCCCAGCACAGACGCCCCAGGAAATCATCAGTGAGGAGTTCGTCAGGGAGGACCAACCCGCACCTGGTTTCGACGATATCTGTAAGCACGCGTTGGACGTCCGCTCGGTTGTTGGGCAGGCTCAAAGGCACGAACCGCATGATCAACGACCGGTTCTTCACCTGACCGTCGCCGCCCTTCAGCAGATCGGCAAGGTCCGGGACGCCAGAGAAGATCATATGCAACGGCCAGTCAGCGATCTGCATCAGGCTCTTGATGCGGTCTTGAACATCAAGGATCGCTTGGCTACTTGAGTGACGGCGGAGATGCTGAGCTTCGTCGACGTGCAGATAGATGATCCCGCGCTCCCGGAACTGGGTTTTCACGGTCGCATAGAGTTCGGCTTCGGTCTGTCTAGCCTTCGACGGCACTCCGATCGCATCCAGGATAGCCACGGCGAAATCCTTCGTCCCACAGGGCTTAGGCGCTTCCAGGCTGAGGAGCGGCCGTACCTCCTCGCCATACTCGTTCACCCGCGGCTGGAATTCGGGCATCAAACGGAAATGGTGTTTCAACGCCGTCGATTTTCCAGTGCCTGATCCTCCCACCAAAAAGAGGGCGCGACGTCGTGATCCGATTCCGCTACGGCAGAGCTCGACGTTATCGATCAGTTCCCGCAACATCTCGGTCAACATCTTGTCGCCCGGGTTTTCGATGTAGTCGTAAACATCCGGCTTCTTGCCGCCGCCGTTATCAAGTCCGATGGTCAAGGTATCCATACTCAGTACTCCTCGTAGTAATTGTTGTTAGGCTCGGAGGCTGCAGTGTCTTCAGGCGGCTTCGCCGTGGCAGCGGCAGCGTCCACACGCTTCTTTTTCCTCGCATCCTTCTCACGCTCTTCGTGGAACGCCGGCACGGCACTGGATGCGGAGACAGAACCCTGCCGCAGAGGATCATCGGGAAGAGAAAACGACGGCGTGACCTTAGGCGTGTCGGCCGACAGAACGGCCTCCCACGCTCCAAACAGCTCGGCCTCGGCAAGCAGATAATGCTCTGCGGTGAAGTTGCGCGGTGTCAGATTGGCCCGAACGGCCGCCGCCGTTCCCGTTTCACGGAGACGATTGATGGCGCGGTTCATCGCCGCCAGACCAGCCTCAGCCTCAGACGCGTGCTGCGCGCGGATATCGCGCCGCGCGACGATCCATTCAGCCAGAGAAAGATCGGGACCAATATCGACCAGGTTTCTGACGACAAACCAACCCTTGTCGCCGCGCACCGCAATGTGTTCCAGGTTTTCGGGATCAACCTTGATCTCGAACTCCATCTGGCCGTACTTCGTCCGCTGGCGATGCAGCTCTTCGTTTCCGTAAGGAATGCCCATGAAGGAGATGCCGTACTGTCCGATGCGACGCTTGAACTTCACACCGAAGATGTGGAGCATTTGTTCAGGGTCCTGGCTCGGGAATTCGATCCCGTCTTCCTGAACAGCTCGCCGCCAGGCATTGTGCGGGGAGCCGCCGCCAAGCCCACTATGTGGCTTGTTATGGTAGATGTCGCAGATTGCAAAGGTGAAGAGACGGATCATCTCGTCCACCTGCAGGCTGATCTGATGCTCGGGAATGTAGTCGCCCTTCTCAGCCACGGAACCAAAGGTTCTTCCCGTGAAGTACGCAGCGATCAGGGGGCCGATCGAATGGAAGAGGCTTTCGATAAAAGGGCGCGCCTTCGGATTTCCAGCCTGGGGGCGATTGAAGGTGATCTTGGCGGCGCGCATGATGCTCTCCATCACCTCGTTGGCGAACTCCGTGCCGTTGTCGCTGAAGATGTCACGAGGCTGGACCAATCCGATCCAAGGCGTCTCGGCTCCGACGAAATCGGAGATGTGACGCTTGTCGGACATGATCATGCGGATAGCCGCGGCCGCCGAAACCGCATTGGGGTTCAGGCTCGCTCTGAAGGCAAGGATGTACCGCGTGGCCACGTCGATCGCTGCCACGAACCAGATTCGCTTTCCAGCGACCGCTTCCTTGTACGCCGGCGGCAGGATGTCCCACATCCCCGTCTCAACAAAGAGGGTCATGAGATCAACGTTCCAGAAGTCGATTTCGATGCGTTCTCCGACCGCCAGCGCGTTGATTCCGCGCTTGACCATACCGAAGCGCTTGAGAGCCGAGGCCCGGCCATGGCGGCCGTCCCATTTATCGAAAGCGTCGAACTTCGAGATGATCGATTCGAACTTATGCCTCTTGACCTTGAGGAGCGGCGTGATCCGCTCTGCGTTCACCTTTGCCAGTTTGGCGACGTAGTTGCGGTAGACCTGTGCCATGCTCGGCTTTCGGTCCGTCATGTAGTTCAGCGCCTCCTTGTGGGCAAAGGCCATCGAGTCGGCATCCACCTTCCTAAGATGAAGTCCAGGACCGTGGTGGCGGTGGACGATACCGAGCACCTCCGCACCACAGGCGTGATAGCGCTTGTAATCGCGACGGAACGTCTTGATGGAAGGCGTGGGGAAAGCCTGCAGCTCGATTACCGTGTCGGCGCGCGGATCGTCCTCGTTCGTGCCCTCGTCATCGAGGCCCAGCATCTCGGAGATAATCTCCTTCCGCCAGGCGCGCAGCTTCGCGTCAAACTTTTCCTTCGACCAGCGGGGCTTCTTGCCGAGCGCAACGCATTCGTGATCGTATCGCTTGATGAGCTTCTCCCGAAACAAGGCCAAGGGCCGCCGCTTTCCTTTGATGTCGTCGATTGTCGTCTCTTCGCCGAAGATCGCCCGCAGCCGTTGGTTTTCCGGTGCGTTGTAGCCGTGGCGAATTTTCACGGCACCGCTCAGGAGCTTGGAGTAGACTTCGCGGTGCAACAGGAATCGTTCGTCGTTGGGGTTGGCTTCGTTGCTGAAGGTCCAGCCGTCTTCGTCCCGCTTCTTCGGTTTCCAGTGGACCTCGCCTTCAGTGAAGCGATCGGCGTGACGCATCTTGACGATGGCGTGGTCGAGGATTTTCGGCATAGTAAGGGCAGTCAGCATCGCGGGCTCCTTTCAAGGGCACAGCTCAGTTAGGAAGAGGGAGAGTGTTCAGCGACGAACCACGAGCAGAGTCAGATCATCGATCCGGCCCTGGGTTTCGGGGACCAACATTCCATTGTCGATCAGAAGAAAGATGGAGGCCCGACGCGCGGCGCGATCTTCGCAGCCGCGCAGCAGTTCGCCAAATCGAAACCGGCCGCTGAATTTCTGGACTAGCGCAAGGGCGCGATCATAGTCCGCATCATCACGCATGCGACGTGCGCGCATGATGCGTTCTGCATTCTCGTAGGCACCGTAAGTCGCCTCGCGCTCAGTCATCAGGCGAATGTCATGGACTGCGCCGCGGGTCGTGGAGCCGTTTCGGTTCTTCCTGAGGAAGCCTTCGGCTTTGATGCGTTTCAGCAGGTCCGCCATAACATCCGACTTTCGGGCGTGCTTCACTGCTACAGCGACGGTCTCACCGTTCTGGAAAACTACACAAAAGTCGCAAATGTGCTCGCGCCAAACTCCCTCGGCGTCACGGTAAAGAAGCACTGGGAACTGCGAGTAGATGGCCTCCACGTCCTTGCGGACCTGAATGACCTTCGAGGCTCGGCGTTCGAGATCACTCTCGTGAAAGACCACCGTTTCCTTGAAGATCGAAAAGCCGCGCAGGGTCTTGGCGTGCGTAGCCGGCGGTTTGCGCACTGCGAGTTCGGCAACAGGTTCGTTCCAGAACTTGGTCTCAGTCGTCGAAACTACGACGATACCGTGTTATTCCGCTTTCCCCGTCATTAGCCGAGCCGCCCTCGCCCATACGGTTTGCATGACCGAAGGTGCGTGGTTTGATCGCGGGCATGCTCAGAAACCCGAGACCAGCCTTGTGCAACGAGATATGTTTGGAAACCTGACGTGCAAAATGCATGAAGCCCTCCTTCGGCTCGACACCACCACGACATACGCATGTCACCGAGACGGTCCTCCGTCCGTGTGATTACTTTGCGCGTATGCCTATTCGGTTCATGCATTGCTCCCTGCGTCAGTTCCGGCGTTATATTGTGTCGGTCTCTGTCGGTAAAGGTAGAATTTAATCTCGAACGTGCCGGAATAGTGCACTTTCACAGATATGGTTAACGCAAGTACTGTTGTTTCCTCAAAGTTGCCCTCCCATTAGCCTGTTTTCTGCCGAAAGCTGATCACGCGGTTCATGGTACCGTTCACCTCCATCGTCTTGGGAGGACTAAATGTGTAAGAGAGTGGCTATTTACGCGCGTTACTCAACAGATCAGCAGAACCCAGCGTCCATCGAAACACAGATCGATTTAGGAACCTCATTTTTACAAGAGCGGGGTTGGACGCTTTATCAGACCTTTGTAGATGCGGGGGTAAGTGGCGCTAGCTTCGATACAAGGCCGGGTCTTCAGGCCGCCTTGAAGGGGGCGCGAGAAGGCGCATTCGACGTCCTTCTCTGCCTGACCCTTGATCGCCTGTCGCGCGACCTCGAGCATAGTGCGAAAGTGCTGAAGCTGCTGCACTTTCATGAAATCGAACTCTGGACCGTTCATGGCAGCTCGCAGGTGTCATCAATGGAGCTTGGCCTCAGGGCCGTCCTCAACAGTGAGATGCTGGAACAGGTCCGATATCGCACACGAGAAGGAATGAAGACAGTAGCGAAAAAGGGACGAGTGCCCGGCGGCATTTGCTACGGTTACGCGATCAAAAAGGTGCTTGGAGCAGACGGTGAGCCCATCCGAGGCCTGAGGGATATCAATCCCGATGAAGCCGATGTCATTGTTTGGATATTCAAACAATATGCAAAGGGCTCTAGTCCGGACATAATCGCCGACAGGCTCAATACGAAGGGTGTAGCAGGCCCTCGCGGACAAGCGTGGAGAGGAACGGCGATCCGGGGCCACAGGCGAAGAGGAACCGGAATTTTGAACAACGAGTTGTACATAGGTCGCTTGGTGTTCAATAGGCTCGCATACCGAAAGAACCCGGTAAGCGAACGCCGGGTATCCCGGCTAAATTCGCCAGAGCAGCATATCATCCAGGAGATTCCGCAACTACGTATCGTCTCCGATGCGTTGTGGAAGAGGGTCAAGCGACAGCAAGCCAATAGGAAGGGCGCACACGCCCGTCGGCTTGCATGCAAGTCTAGTCAGTCACCCAAGCTCAAGGCAGGAGGCGCGCGACCTGACGCTGTTTATAATGATTTACAAACGAGGTGAGCATCCGAGTGATGCAGACGCTGGGTCCAACCGGATGGACTTTGCAGGTCTAGGATAGCGTGGACGGCCACAGCGGCTGATCCATCGGATATAATGAATCAAGTATTTGGTGCATTGGCCGCCACATCCTAGCTTCACTTAATTACCCCGTGAAGCAGCAAACCCGAAGCTAGTGCTGTGACGATGTTCCGTAGTTGACCATCGCGCTGCTGGCTTCCTCTTTGGTCATCGCAAGCAGGTACATAAGGAATGAAAACTTTTCTCCTTCATTTTCTAAACTGAGCCGTTTCAGGAGCCTGTCGACGTTGTCGATAACTTCAAGGAGAGGCTCTTGGCTGCCACTTTGCTCAAGCATGAGATGTTCCCCACGCGATACGTCCAGGGCACATTACGTCGACCATAGCCAATGTCTGATCAATGATGAGTTCGTCGCCTGCACTTAGATCGAGAACAGAGCCTTCAATTCCGTACAGCCGATGGTGAATTTCCAAGGCTGAATGCAAAGGCTTCGCACATATCGGAACAACGAGGCTTTCAGCATATGTGCATGGTGCAGCGAACGGTTCCACATCCCATCCAGTGGAAACCAGCAGATTCATGAGTTTTGGATGGGTTTCGACGATCAGAGCCTCAATTCCTTTCACCAGGCAGAATTCCAGCACGCCGGTTAGAAGGATGTTGGACGTTGAGATACCTGCAATCTTGGTATCAGGCTCCGCCACACAGCGTGTCCATTCGTAGATCGCAGGTCCTATTGGGTAAGGATTTCCCGCTGCAATCTCGGGATATACGTCAGACAATAAATGTGGACGCATGGTCAGTAAAAGACGGCTGTAACCGAGAATAACGCCCTCCTTTATGAGGACAAGATGGATTGCTTCATCGGTATCGAACTGATCTGTTTCAAGGAGTTCGGGTTTTCGTAAGGCTTCCCAACCAAACCGTTCAACGAAATGTCGGTGCCGAAACTTGAGTACATCCTTTTTTAGACGGTGATCTTCAAAAATATAACCTGGAATATACGTTAACATGTCGCCCCTCTCATCTGCTGGCGTTTATTCGCACGCCGCAAAATCGCAGACGATAGGCAAAATCGCCTATTTACCGAATGAGGCCAGCCCGAAAAGCCTCGGCAACGAGTTGCGCTCTATTGACACATGAAAGTTTAAGTTGTGCGTTATGTAGCTCGTGCTGGACGGTTTTTTCGCTGCGCCCCAGAATCGCTCCTATCTCCCAGTTGGTTTTACCTTCCGCGCACCACCGAATGACGTCGAGTTCATGTTGGGTGATGCTTGCCGCATGCCGTTGTCGATCAGGTCTGATTGCAGGCATGAAAAACCGAAGCCTGTTATGGGCATAGATGGCTATAATCTGTAGAACACTCTGAAGTCCGATCGGAAGATCGACGCTTTGTCCGGAGAATGTCACCAGAGCTTGGAACCCGCCAGAGAGGTGGAGCGGGACGCAAAATCCGTCTCGCATGCCTACGTCAGCTGCTTCGTTCATCAGCTTCCTGGCCCGAGGACCTAGCTGCTGCCCCGCGATCACTTCGCTCCAGACGAAAGCTTCATCCGACAGTTTGGCCTGTCGGATCACGGGATCGATGTGAACGTAGTTCTCAGCCACATAATGATCAAACCAATCCTGTCGCCAACCGCTCAATAATACGTAGGGGGCAATATTCTCATTTGCTAACGGGATGCCGGATACTGCAAAGCTGTCGAAACCAAGCGTAGTCGAAAGATCACGCAGATGACCCAGAACTTCGGATGAAGATTGAGCCGTTTTCATCGAAACGATGTAATCAAACATTAAATGGGTGGCTTGAGCACTGCCTTCCGGAATCATTGGTCGTCCTTCGTCGCTACAGCGGATAATTCACAACTGGCGACGCAGAATACACAACTGATTACAATCTTTAAATTACATGTCCGTCGCTTGGGATTGCACCCCAAAAAAATAAATGCGACTGGCACAATCATATGTTACTCAACGGAATTGTAGATGCATAGATGCTTATGGGTTTTCGATCTATGCATAATTAAATCTCTATACACTTAATAACAGGGTCAACATGGTAAGTGGATGGGACAAATCACCGGGTCCAGATAACGATTATGCTTCCCCTCCCCCCACACGTGTGAAGACGGCGATATTCTGGGGCGTGTGCGCCTTGCTCTCAGTGGCTGGTTTTATCGTGTTTGCCGCTGGTTAGCCGATACACATGTCGCGATATTCTATCGCAAAACTACCTGATTGAACGTCGAGGATAGGGCACATATACCCTAACGTATCAATCAGCTGGTAGTGCCTACAGATCGGTAAATCGGCCTACTCATAAAATCCCCAGTTTCTCTCCGGATCGTTTGCACGATTGAACGCTTCTGGCGGCTTCCCCGTCCCGCAGCTCCGTTGCTGACCGTCCGATCCGGTCCAGTAGAAGGTGACCTCGTACCCAGTGTTCTTCCGACTGTTGCTTCGGTAGCCATGGACGTCCTTCGTGACGTCGATGCCATCCAGCGTCAGCCTCATAGTACCTTTCGGAGCGTGGGCGAAAAAGATTCTATCGAGCAGACGGCTGTCCGTGAAATCGCGTTCCTTCACCAAAGAGATATCCCTCAAACAGGCTTCCTTGCGCCGGCGCTCCCGGAATTGCTCCTTCACGACCTGGTCATTGACGTACTCAGCTGCCTGCGGGGCCTCGGCGACACCCGCCCCCTTGTTCATGGACAATTTGCCTGCCTGGTATGCCGCCAAAATGGCGGCCGCCGCATCCGGGCCGACAAGTAGGACGTCGTCTGCCAAGTAGGCGTTGCGATAGATGATGCTTCCCCGCTCTTCCTTGTTGAGGATGCCGCCCTGAAGGATCGCGGTCGGGCCAGTTTAGGCTTTACGCCCTGAAGGTAAGCAATGAAGTCCGTCAGTGAAAGCAATGTGGCTCCTTCCAAAACAGTGGCTGCAAACATGTAATAGCGCCAGCGCTCAACTTAAAGCCGATGGATCAAGCAAAACGCACTTCGATGCTGATGCAGTGTTTCGGTAATCCCCCCATTTTCAACGGGGCTCCGCGGTAGAATTCACGCGGCCATTTTCAGTCTCTGTGCG